>NZ_JBYTEL010000002.1:152646-599755 GCF_058789195.1 Cupriavidus sp. FW216-B1
TATCTTCGTCCTGTACCCCACCCACCCCCCCCCCCCCCCCCCCCCCCCCCCCGGCGCGCTTGAGGCGGGACTCGTCGGGCTGGCCCAGCTCGATCCAGTGCTCGATCTCGTCGGTCAGGGTCTTTTCCCACAGGTCCGGCTCGTCGGGCTCGTCCAGGCCGCGCGTGAAGGTGAGCGCTTCGCTGGCTTCGCAGGCGAAGGCCAGCAGGCGCACCATCATGCGCGCGTCGTTTTCCGACGGGTGCTTGGCGATGGTCAGCGCGTGGCTGCCGTAATACGGCCGGTCCATGTCGGACACGGAAAGCTCGGCCTTGTAGATGGTGGATTTGAGAGCCATGTGAGGTTGCTGCGCAATGGGGTGGTGCAGGGGTGGTGCACGGGCGCCGCGCACCGGGGCCGCACGGCGTGGCGCGCAAGGCGAAAGGCCGCATGATACGTGAATCCGCGGGCGCGCCGCTCAGGCCGCTCCCACGGCGCGCGCGGCGATGCCGGGCGCGATCGCCGTGCCGCCGGCCCCGATCGCGCAGCGCCGGGGCGCGCTCGCGGCGTTTTGCCTCAAACGGGCTTGCCTCAGCGGGTCTTGCGGTATTCGCCGAGGTAGAAACGCAGCAGCGCCGCGGCCAGCTGCAGGCACAGGAAGGCCGCCGCGACCACCATCGCATGGCCGGCCGGGGTGTCGATCTGCCCGGACATGGCCAGTCCAGCCAGCCAGCTTGCCACCGCCAGCGTCAGCAGCGGCGCCAGCAGCGCGCGCCGGCCGTAGGTGCGCAGCGCCCACGCCGGAAAGCGGCGCAGGAAGGCCGCGGGAATGCTGCACACCAGGCAGGCGCCCGCCGCGGCCAGCGAGGCCGCCACCACGTCGCCGACGTCGATCATCGTCATCTTGTCAATCGTCCCCGTTCAGGCAAGGGCCGGGAAGCCAGGAGGAAAGGGCCGGCCGAAAAACCGCAAACCGCTGATTTTACAGAAGAAAGCGGGCGCCAAGGTGTCCCTTGGCCGACATCCTGCGACATCCGGCGACATCCGGCGATGTTGCGCGGCGAGCGGCGCGGCGCGAATGGCGCGCCTGTCACCCGGCGGATCACTCGGCCGGCTTGCCGGGCGAGGCCTCCACCGAGATCGAGAGCGTCACGGCGTCGCCGACGTCGGGCAGGAAGCGCGTCATGCCGAACGCGCTGCGCGAGATCACGGCGCGGAAGTCGCCGCCGCACACGTGGCGCCTGATGCCGAACAGCGAGATCTCGCCGCAGCTGAAGCGCTGCGCCTCGAGCCGCACCGGCTGGGTGACGCCGTGCAGCGTCAGCTCGCCTTCCACCGCCGCCAGGCGCTCGCCGTCGCGGATGAAGCGGCTGGCGCGCAGCCGCACCACGGGGAAGTTCTGCGCGTCGAGGAACTGCGCCGACTGCAGGATGCCGTCGAGCGTGCGGTTGCCCGAGTCGACCGAATCGGCATTGACCGTGAAGTCGATGCCGCCGGCGCCGGTGGCTTCGTCGTAGCTGATGCGGCCGTCGATCTTGCCGAAGCGCCCGCGCACGGAGGTGCGCTCGAAGTGGCTGGCGGCGAAGTAGACCGCGGTGTGGGTGGGATCGACCGCGTAGTCGGCGGGGGCGGCCTGCGCCGCGCAGGGCAGCGCGGCCAGCAGGCACAGCGCGCGCGTGAAGGCGGGAAGCTTCGGCATGGCGCGGGCCTCTCCTCTGGTGAACCGGCCGGTTGCCGGGCGGCGCTAGTGGACGAACACCGGCAGCAGGAAGATGCCGATCACCGAGAGGAAGCCCACGGTCCAGCACAGCGTGCGCAGCGTGGCGCGGTCCGCCAGGTAACACACAGTGTAGAGCACGCGCGCGGCGATGAAGACCAGCGCCAGCTCGTCGATGCGCGCCGCCGGCGCATGCAGGTAGGTGGCCGACAGCACCGCCGCGGCAAAGAACGGAAAGGCCTCGAAGTGGTTGCGGTGCGCCAGGTCGGCGCGGCGCGCGCGTCCGGCCTGCCGCTCCAGCCAGCCGCGCGGGTCGTGGTTGTCGAAGCCGCGCCCGCCGGCCTTGGCGATGGCCACCGTCGTCACGGGCAGGATGCCCGCCAGCAGTACGCACCAGAATGCGATTGGCATCGTATTTCCTCAGTCGTCATGTCCCGCGCGGGGGCCCGCCAGGCAAGCCCCCGCGCGGCGCGCTTCAGGCGGCCACCACGCGGATCTTCACGCCGGCCACGCTGACCACCTGGCCGGCGCGGATCTTGGCGGTCTTGCGCGATTCCACGGCGCCGTCGACCGAGACTTCGCCGGCCGCCACCAGGGCCTTGCCGGCGCCGCCGCTGTCGCACACGCCGGCCACCTTGAGCAGGTCGTTGAGGGCGATGTGCTCGCCCTCGAGCGGGAAGGTGATGGTCTGCATGCGCTTATTTGCCCCAGCTGTCCTTGAGCCCGACGATGCGGTTGAAGACCGGCTTGCCCGGCTTCGAATCGACGCGGTCGGCCACGAAATAGCCGTGGCGCTCGAACTGGAAGCGGTCCTCCGCGGCGGCCTGCTGCAGGCCCGGCTCCAGATAGGCTGTGACCACCTTCTTGGAGTCCGGGTTCAGCGCATCGAGGAAATTCTTGCCGCCGGCATCCGGGTTGGGGTCGCTGAACAGGCGGTCGTACAGGCGCACCTCGGCCTCGTAGGCGTGCGCCGCGCTGACCCAGTGGATGTTGCCCTTGACCTTGACGCTGTCCGCGCCCGGCGTGCCGCTCTTGGTGTCCGGCAGGTAGTTCGCGTGCACGGCGACGATCTTGCCGTCGGCGTCGCGGTCCACGCCCGTGCATTCGATCACGTAGCCGTAGCGCAGCCGCACCTTGCTGCCCGGGTTGCCGTCCTTCGGCGCGAACAGGCGGAAATAGCCCTTGGGCGGCGCTTCGCTGAAGTCGTCGCGCTCGATCCACAGCTCGCGCGAGAGCGGGAACACGCGGCGGCCCAGCTCGGGCTGCTTCGGGTGCACCGGGGCCGAGCATTCCTCGTTCTGGCCTTCGGGGTAGTTGTCGAGGATCAGCCGGAGCGGGTCCAGCACGCCCACGCTGCGCGGCGCGCGCGCGTCGAGGTCGTCGCGCACGGCGCCTTCGAGCGTGCTCATGTCGATCCAGCTGTCGGACTTGGCCACGCCGATGCGCTCGCAGAACGTCTGGATCGATTCCGGCGTGTAGCCGCGCCGGCGCACGCCCACGATGGTCGGCATGCGCGGGTCGTCCCAGCCGTCCACGCGCTGCTCGTTGACCAGCTGCAGCAGGCGGCGCTTGCTGGTGATGGCGTAGGTCAGGTTCAGGCGCGCGAACTCGTACTGGTGCGGCAGCGGGTCGCGGAACACGCCGCATTCGCGCAGCTGGGCCAGCACCCAGTCGTAGAGCGGGCGGTTGTTCTCGAACTCCAGCGTGCACAGCGAGTGGGTGATGTTCTCCAGCGCGTCCGAGATGCAGTGCGTGAAGTCGTACATCGGGTAGATGCACCACTTGTCGCCCGTGCGGTGGTGATGGGCGTGGCGGATGCGGTAGATCACCGGGTCGCGCATCACGATGTTGGGCGCGCTCATGTCGATCTTGGCGCGCAGCACGTGCTCGCCGTCGGCGTACTTGCCGTCGCGCATGTCGCGGAACAGCTGCAGGTTCTCCGCCGCGGCGCGGTCGCGGTACGGCGAAGGCGTGCCCGGGCGCGAGAAGTCGCCGCGGCTGGCGGCGATCTGCTCGGCGCTCTGGCTGTCGACGTAGGCCACGCCGCGCTCGATCAGCTTCTCGGCGAACGCGTAGAGCCGGTCGAAGTAGTCGCTGGCGTAGTACAGGTGCGGCTGCTTGCTGCCGTCGGCGCCGGTGGCGTCCCAGCTGAAGCCGAGCCAGTGCACCGCGTCGATGATGGAATCGACGTATTCGGTGTCTTCCTTGACCGGGTTGGTGTCGTCGAAGCGCAGATGGCAGCGGCCGCCGTAGTCGCGCGCCAGGCCGAAGTTCACGCAGATGCTCTTGGCGTGGCCGATGTGCAGGTAGCCGTTGGGCTCCGGCGGGAAGCGGGTGATGACGGTGGGCAACGGCTGGCCCTGCGCATCCTGGCGGCCGGCATAGGTGCCGGCGTTGTTGTCCTGGTCGATGATGCTGCGCAGGAAATTGGATGCGGCGGGGGTGCTGTCGTTGGCTTTGGGGTCGTGGCTCATGGTTGCGCCGGAGGGCGGTTACGTCAGCAGGCGCGGGCCTGCGCGCCGGGAAGCGGCGCGCGGCCCGCCGCGCTGCTCGATTGCATGGCGGAATGCCGGGTCGCGTGATTTTACCGTGCCTGCGCGGCGCATCGTGGAAACCCGGCGCGCGGATGGGGGGCGGCGGCCGGAGCGCGCGGCAAAAGACGGCAAAAGACCCCAAAACGGGGTCTCCGGGAGACCTCGAACCGGCCCTAAAACGTCCCCAAGACGTCCCCAAGACGTCCGGCTCGGCCTAGCATGGAGTCAACGCCATCCACTTTTCCGGGAGCCTTGCCGCCATGCCCGCCTCGACCGTCACTCCAGCCGCCCGCCCGACCCCGCAGGAAGCCGTGGCCGGGCTCTGGCAGGCCGCCGGGCTGCCGCCCGCCGCGCCGGATGCGCTGCGGCTTGCCGGCGCCGATCCGGTGCTGCCTTCCTCGTTCGCCGTGGGCACCGCGGCGCAGGCGGCCATCGGCGCCGCGGCGCTGGCCGCGGCGGCCTTGTGGCAGTTGCGCGGCGGCGGCGCGCAGCAGGTCGCGGTGGACATGCGCCATGCCGCGGCCGAGTTCCGCAGCGAGCGCTACCTGCGCGTGAACGGCGCGCCGGCGCCGGAATTCCGCGACCGGACCGGCGGCCTCTACCGCTGCGGCGACGGCGGCTGGGTGCGCCTGCACACCAATTTCCCGCATCACCGCGACGGCGTGCTGCGCCTGCTCGGCTGCGGCCCCGACCCGGCCGCGGTCGGCGCGGCGCTGTCGAAATGGGAGGCCGAGGCGTTCGAGACCGCCGCCGCCGAGGCCGGCCTCGTGGTGGCGGCCCTGCGCAGCTTCGAGGCCTGGGACCGCCATCCGCAGGGGCAGGCCCTGCGCGGGCTGCCGCCGCTCGTGCTCGAGCGCATCGGCGAGGCGCCGCCGCAGCCCTTGCCGGCTTTCCCGGCGGAGAGCGCCCGGCCGCTGGCCGGCGTGCGCGTGCTGGACTTCACCCGCATCATCGCCGGCCCGGTGGCCGGGCGCACGCTGGCCGCGCACGGCGCCGACGTGCTGCTGGTCACGGCGGCGCACCTGCCGTTCATCGCGCCGCTGGTGATCGACACCGGGCGCGGCAAGCGTTCCTGCCAGCTCGACCTGCGCGACCCCGACGACAAGCGCGCCCTGCACAAGCTGCTGCATGGCGCCGACGTGCTGGTGCAGGGCTACCGCCCGCAAGGGCTGGCCGAGCTCGGCGTGGGGCCGGAAGCCGCCGCGCGCGCGCGGCCCGGCATCGTCTATGCCACGCTGAGCGCCTACGGCCACGTGGGGCCGTGGGCCGGCCGGCGCGGCTTCGACTCGCTGGTGCAGACCGCGACCGGCTTCAACCATGCCGAGGCGCAGGCGGCTGGCAGCGCGGAACCGCTGCCGCTGCCGGCCCAGGCGCTGGACCACGCCGCCGGCTACCTGCTGGCGCTCGGCGTGATGGCCGCGCTATACCGCCGCGCCACCGAGGGCGGCAGCTGGCACGTGCGCGTGTCGCTGGCGCAGACCGGCCAGTGGCTGCGCGGCCTGGGCCGCGTCGAGGGCGGGCTGCGCCAGCCGGAGCAGCGCTTCGAGGACGTGCGGGACCTGCTGGAGACCATGCCGTCCGGGTTTGGCGAACTGACGGTGGTGTCGCACGCGGCGCGGCTGTCGCAGACGCCCGCGCGCTGGGTGCTGCCTTCGGTGCCGCTCGGCACGCACGCGCCCGCGTGGCTGCCGCGCGCCTAGCCTTGCGCGCCGGTCATGCGCGCCATCCACTGCGCCATGTCGCGCTCGAGCGGCGTGCCGGCGCGCTGCGCGGCCAGGATGCGCTCGCGGTCGGCGGCGGGCCGGTTCTGGCTGAGCTTGAACTTGGCCTCCACGCGCGTCGGCACGATGCGCAGGCCGACGATGGCGCCCAGCATCTTCTGCTGGAAGTCCTCCGGCAGGCCGCGCCACTGCGCGGCGTAGTCCGGCTCGTGCTGCGCGATCAGGCGCTTGAGCAGCGCGTCCTTGTCGGCGGCGTCGTGGAGCGTGGTGACTTCCGCGTAGACGTGCACCGCCACGTAGTTCCAGGTCGGCACCGACAGCTTCTGGTCGTACAGCGCGGGCGAGACGTAGCCGTGCGGGCCCTGGAACACCAGCAGCGCGCGCGGGGTCTGCTCCAGCCAGCGCCAGTGCGGATTGGCGCGCGCCATGTGTGCCTCGATGCGCCAGGTGTCGCCGGTGCGCTCGGCCACCACCGGCAGGTGGGTGGCGAAGGGGACGCCGTCGGCGTCGTTGCCGGCCAGGGTGGCGAACGGGTAGCCGCGCATGACGTCGTCGATGGCGTCGGCTTCGGTGCTGGCAAAGTGGGAAGGCAGGTACATGTGGGCGTGACCGGAGTGTGAGTCGTCAATACAGGGTTTGCCGCATGCGGGCGGGCTGGGCCGCGTCGTAGGCGGTGCCGTCGATGGCGTCGCGCGTCAGCGTGGCGAGGATGGTGCCGTTGCTCGGCAGGCGGTCGCGCGCCACCTGCGTCTCGGGCGCCCACAGCTTCGAGCGCACCAGCGCGCGGGCGCACTGGAAGAACACCGATTCGATGGCGATCACCAGCACCGTGGCTGGCGCCTTGCCGTCGACCACGCAGCGCGCGATCAGCGCCGGGTCCACCGAGATGGTGGCGGTGCCCGCCACGCGGATGGTCTCGTTGACGCCGGGGATCACGAACAGCAGGCCCACGCGCGGATCGGCCACGATGTTGCGCAGGCTGTCGATGCGATTGTTGCCGCGGCGGTCCGGCAGCAGCAGGGTGCGCTCGTCGAGCACCTGCACGAAGCCCGGCGCGTCGCCGCGCGGCGAGCACTCGGCGTATTTGCCGCCCACGGTGGACAGCAGGCACAGCGGCGCGGCCTCGATGAAGGCGCGGTAGTGCGGATGCAGGTAGTCGACTTCCTTGGCGAGCGAGGCTTCGCCGGCGTCGCCGTAGCGGGCCTCCAGCTCGGCCAGCGTGGTGATGGCGTAGGGATTCATGGCTCGGGCGCCGGGCGGCGCGCGCGGGGTTCTTTTGCGAGGAAACCTGACTGTACCGCAATCCGGCGCCGTCCACGCCTGGCCGGCGCGCGGCGGCCGCGCCGGATGCTGCGGCGTCACATGCTAGAGCGTCACCGTGCCGCGGCCCAGCTCGATCACGCGCCCGCCCACGCGGATGGCCCGCGCGGCCGTGACCTCGAGGTGCAGCGCGCACGGCCGGCCCACGGCCTCGCCCTGGTCGATGCGGTAGCTGGCCGGCAGCGCGCGGCCGCTGGCGATGAGCCAGCCGCCCAGGTTGGCGCAGGCCGAGCCGGTGCCCGGGTCTTCCGCCACGCCGCCACCCTGCTTGGTGAAGAAATAGCGCGACACCACGCGCCCGGGCTGGGCGGGGTCGAAGGCGAACACATAGGCGGTCTTGCGGCCCAGGCTGCTCTGCGGCCATGCCTCGAGCCGGCTGCTGTCGGGCTGGGTGCGGTGCACGGCGTCCACGCTGCGCAGCGGCACCAGCAACTGGTCGGCGCCGGTATCGACCCACATCGGCGGCGCCAGCAGGTCCGCCTCGCCCAGGCCGAGCAGGCCGGCCATCTGCGCGTCCGGCAGCCCGGCCGGCGCGGTGCGCGGCGCGCCGGCGTGCGGCGCGGTGAAGGTCCAGACGTCGCCCTGCGCCGTGACCGGTACCACCCCGGCCTTGAATTCGAGCGAGAACGCATCGCCGGCGCCGGCCAGCTCGCGCACCACGTGCGCGGTGCCGAGCGTGGGATGGCCGGCGAAGCGCATCTCGTAGCCGGGCGTGAAGATGCGCACCTGGGCGGCGGCCTGCGCCGAGGGCAGGATGAAGGTGGTCTCGGACAGGTTGAACTGCAGCGCGAGCGCCTGCATGGTGGCGTCGTCGAGGCCGCGCGCGTCTTCGAACACGCACAGCGGGTTGCCGCCGAAGGTCGATTCGGCGAACACGTTGAGCAGGCGGTAGGCGTAGGTGGTCATGTATTTTCCGGAGGAGGGCGCCGGGCCGTGGATGGCGGACATCACAGTCTACGGCGCCGGCGCGCGCACGCCATGCACAGTCGTGCCGAAGCCGGCCGGGCCAGTTGCGGACACTATTGCGCCGGCGCGCAGGAAAGCGTCCCGTTGACGGGAGCCGGGTCGCCGACGTATCGCCGGTTGCCAAAGGTTTGCTCCCCTCTCCCACGACGTGGGAGAGGGGAGCAAACAGGCGGCAAGTGTGCTGTTGCAGGATGCTCCAACACTACCCGCGCAACCTCAGAACCCCACAGCCTGCCCGTCGCGCCGGCTGTCGCTGGCGGCCACGTAGCCGTGGTCGGCGTCGTCCGACAGGCGCCAGATGAACTGGCCGGAGCCGAAGTCCATGTACGGGTCGTCGACCGACTTGAGCTGATGGCCGCGCGCCTTGAGGCCGGCGACCACGGCCGGGTCCATGCTGGCCTCCACGTCGAGCGTGAAATCGCGGTTGACCTTCCAGCGCGGCGCGCAGCAGGCGGCCTGCGGCTGCTGGTTGTAGTCCACCATGCGCACCACGGTCTGCAGGTGGCCCTGCGGCTGCATGTCGCCGCCCATCACGCCGAAGCTCATGACCGGCTGGCCGCCCCTGGTCAGGAAGGCCGGGATGATGGTGTGGAACGGGCGCTTGCCGCCGGCCACCACGTTGGCGGATTTCGGGTCCATCGAGAAGCCCACGCCGCGGTTCTGCAGGCTGATGCCGGTGCCGGGCACCACCACGCCGGAGCCGAAGCCCATGTAGTTCGACTGGATGAACGAGATCATCATGCCGTTCTCGTCGGCGGCGCTCAGGTAGATGGTGCCGCCCACCTTGGGCATGCCGAAGTCGAAATGCGTGGCGCGCTGCATGTCGATCAGCTTCGCGCGCGACTTGAGGTAGGCGTCGTCGAGCATCTGCTCGGGCGTGACTTCCATGCTGCGCGGGTCGGCCACGTAGCGGTAGAGGTCGGCGAAGGCCAGCTTCATCGCCTCGATCTGCAGGTGCTGCGACTCGACCGAATCCACCGGCAGCGCGGCCAGGTCGAACTGGTCGAGGATGCCCAGCGCCATCAGCGCGGCGATGCCCTGGCCGTTGGGCGGGATCTCGTGCATCTCGTAGCCGCGGTAGGACTTGCTGATCGGCTTGACCCAGTCGGGCTTGTAGTCGCGCAGGTCGGCGGCGGTCATGGCGCCGCCGCACTCCTTGCTGAAGGCGGCGATGCGCTCGGCGATCTCGCCTTCGTAGTAGGCGCGGCCCTTGGTGGCGCCGATCTTGCGCAGCGTGTCGGCGGCGGCCTTGAGCGTGAACTTCTCGCCCACGGCGGGCGCGCGGCCGTTGGGCATGAAGGCCTCGGCGTAGCCGGGCTGGTCCTTCAGCTCGGGCACCGCGGCGGCCCACTTGTGCGCCACCACCGGCGGCACGGCGTAGCCGCGCTCGGCGATCTCGATGGCGGGCTCCATCAGGTCGGCGAACGGCAGCTTGCCGAAGCGCTCGTGCAGCGCGGCCCAGCCGGCGATCACGCCCGGCACGGTGACGGCGTCCCAGCCGCGCACCGGGCGCTTGGCGATGCCGTTGGCGTCCACGCCGTACTTGTTCTTGAAGTAGTCGGGGTTCCACGCCGCCGGCGCCACGCCGGAGGCGTTCAGGCCGTGCAGCTCCTTGCCGTCCCACAGGATGGCGAAGGCGTCGCTGCCCAGCCCGCACGAGACCGGCTCGACGATGGTGATGGCCGCCGCCGCGGCGATGGCCGCGTCCACCGCGTTGCCGCCCTTGAGCAGCATGCGCAGGCCGGCCTGCGCCGCCAGCGGGTGCGAGGTGGACACCACGTTGCGCGCGAACAGCGGGATGCGCACGGAGGGATAGGGGTTGGTCCAGTTGAAATTCTGCATGGCTTGTCTCGGTTGCTCGCGTGGCGCGCAGGGGCGCGCCGCCGCTTCTTGTGCGTCTTTCTTATTCGACGGTGATCTTGCGGTCCTTGATGAGCTTACCCCAGCGCGCGCTGTCCTTCCTGACCATCGCGGCGAACTGCGCCGGCGTGCCGCCGACCGGCTCGGCGCCCAGCTTGGCCAGGCGGTCCTTGACGTCCTGCGCCTGGATGGCCTTGTTGAACTCGGCATTGAGGCGGTTCACGAGGTCGGCCGGCATGCCCTTCGGGCCATAGATGCCGAACCACGTGTCGGACTCGAAGCCGGGCAGGCCGGATTCGCTGGCGGTGGGGATCTCCGGCGCCAGCGGCGAGCGCTTCAGGCTGGTCACGGCCAGCGCCTTGAGCTTGCCGTCCTTCACGTGCGGCAGGCCCGAGACGATGCTGTCGAACAGCACCTGCACCTTGTTGGAGATCAGGTCCGGCACCGCCAGCGCGGTGCCGCGGTACGGAATGTGGGTGATGAACACGCCGGCTTGCGCCTTGAAGGCCTCGGCGGTCAGGTGCACCACGGTGCCGTTGCCGCTCGAAGCGTAGTTCAGCTCGCCGGGATGCTTCTTGGCGTAGTCGATCAGTTCCTTGACGTTCTTCACCGGCAGGGCGTTCGGCACCACCAGCACGTTGGTGGCGATGGCCACCTCGCCGATCGGCGTGAAGTCGGTCTCGGTGTTGTAGGGCAGGTGGGTGTTGATGTACGGCCCGATCGAGTGCGTGCTGGTGGTGGCGATCAGCAGCGTGTAGCCGTCGGCCGGCGCCTTGGCCGCCATGTCGGAGCCGATCGCGCCGCCCGCGCCGGGACGGTTGTCCACCACGATCTGCTGGCCGATGTT
The DNA here is from genome assembly GCF_058789195.1 of Cupriavidus sp. FW216-B1. NCBI lineage: Bacteria > Pseudomonadati > Pseudomonadota > Betaproteobacteria > Burkholderiales > Burkholderiaceae > Cupriavidus > Cupriavidus sp. FW216-B1. Next base: position 163,591 of record NZ_JBYTEL010000002.1, read on the forward strand.
GCTGCCCACCTTCTGCGCGATCGCGCGCGCCAGCAGGTCGGTGGCGCCGCTGGCGGGGAACGGCACGATCAGGCGGATCGGCTTGTTCGGGAACGTGTCGGCGAAGGCCGGGACGGCGCCCAGCGCCAGGCTCGTGGCCAGGCTCGTGCCCAGCAGGCGCAGCCAGTGTTTCATGATGATCTCCGGATCGGGGAAGGCAGGCGATGCGGCTCGCGGCGGGGCCGCGCGCGCTACACCGCCGATGTGGCGGTGATGTGTCGCTTCATTATTCCGTGCGCCCCATCGTAATGAAAGCTAATATTTCTTTCTTGTGTCTCAAGATTTTCTTAAGTATCAGCGTGGCGGGAAAGCCTCCTGCCGAGGTCCCATTCCATGAGCACCATCCGTTTCCTGCGTACCTTCGTCGCCGTGGCCGAGCACGGCTCCTTCGCCGCCGCCGCCGAGCAGGTCGCGCTCACGCAGGCCGCCGTCAGCCTGCAGATGCGCGCGCTGGAGATGGAGCTGCGGCGCGAGCTGTTCGACCGCGGCGGCCGGGTGGTGGTGCTCAACGCCGGCGGGCGCGAGCTGCTGCCGCAGGCGCGCCGCATGCTGGCGCTCTACGGCGAGATGCGGCTGCCGCCCGAGGCGCCCGACGCGATGGCCGGCGCGGTGGCGGTGGGCGCCGTGGTCTCCGTGATGGGCGGCCTGTCGCACGTGGTGGCGCGCATGAAGCGCGCCTACCCCGCGCTGGACGTGCGCCTGGTGGGCGCCAAGTCGATCGACCTGGCCGCGCAGGTGGAAGCCGGCGAGCTCGACGCCGCCATGCTGGTGGAAGGCGCCGGCCGCCTGCCCGGCACGCTGGTGTGGACGCCGCTCTACCGCGAGCCGCTGGTGGCCATCGCCGGCCTCGGCATGCCCGGCGCCAGCGCGCGCGAAGCGCTCGCGGCCAACCCCTTCCTGCGCTTCGACCGCGGTCAGCGCACCGGCATGCTGGTCGAGCGCGCGCTGCGCCGCGCCCATCTGCGCGTCAACGAATTCCTCGAGCTGAATTCGATCGAGGCGCTGGTTGAGCTGGTGCGCCAGGAAGTCGGCGTGACCGTGGTGCCGCTGCTGCGGCGCGCGCGCTGGCGCGACGACGAAGCCCTGCGCATCCTGCCGCTGGAAGCCGGCGGCGCGCCGGTGCTGCGCACGGTCGGCATGCTGGAGCGGCGCGACCACGCGCGCCGGCATGTCACGGCGGTGGTGCGCGAGGCGTGCATGGCGTCGTTCGGCGGCGAGGCCGGGGCCCGGCCATGAAAAAAGGGTGCCTCGCGGCACCCTTTCGAAGGTCTTGCGGTTGCGGCGGTCCGCCGCGCCGTTGCCGGCTTATTCTTCCTGGAACGCTTCCTCGCGCTTGTTCTTGATCGACGGCAGCGCTACGATCAGCACCAGCACGGCGGCGGCGATCAGCAGGCCCAGCGACAGCGGGCGCGTCACGAACACGGTGAAGTCGCCGCGCGACAGCAGCAGGGAGCGGCGGAAGTTCTCTTCCATCATCGGCCCCAGCACGAAGCCCAGCAGCAGCGGCGCCGGCTCGCACTTGAGCTTGATGAACAGGTAGCCGATCACGCCGAAGGCCGCGGTCTGGAACACGTCGAAGGTGGTGTTCTGGACCGAGTACACGCCGATGCAGCAGAACGTCAGGATGGCCGGGAACAGGTAGCGGTAGGGCACCTTGAGCAGCTTCACCCAGATGCCGATCATCGGCAGGTTCAGGATGATGAGCATGAAGTTGCCGATCCACATCGAGGCGATCAGGCCCCAGAACAGCGCGGGGTTGCTGGTCATGACCTGCGGGCCGGGCTGGATGTTGTGGATGGTCATGGCGCCGACCATCAGCGCCATCACGGCGTTGGGCGGGATGCCCAGCGTCAGCAGCGGGATGAAGGAGGTCTGCGCGGCGGCGTTGTTGGCCGACTCGGGACCGGCCACGCCTTCGATGGCGCCCTTGCCGAACTCGTGCGAGAACTTGGAGGTCTTCTTCTCGAGCGAGTAGGCCGCAAACGAGGCCAGCGCCGCGCCGCCGCCGGGCAGGATGCCCAGCGCCGAGCCCAGCGCGGTGCCGCGCAGCACCGCCGGGATCATGCGCTTGAAGTCGGCCTTGGTCGGGAACAGGTTGGTGATGTGGTCGGTGAAGGTCTCGCGGTTTTCCTTCTGCTCGAGGTTGGCGATGATCTCCGCGAAGCCGAACACGCCCATCGCCACCGAGACGAAGTTCAGGCCGTCGGTGAGTTCGGGCACGTCGAACGAGAAGCGCGCCGCGCCCGAGTTGACGTCGGTGCCGACCAGGCCGAGCAGCAGGCCCAGCACGATCATGGCGATGGCCTTGACCAGCGAGCCCGAAGCCAGCACCACGGCGCCGATCAGGCCCAGCACCATCAGCGAGAAGTACTCGGCGGGACCGAACTTGAACGCCAGTTCCGACAGCGGGGCGGCGAACGCCGCCAGGATCAGGGTGGCCACGCAGCCGGCGAAGAACGAGCCCAGGCCGGCGGTGGCCAGCGCCACCCCCGCTCGCCCTCGCCGCGCCATCTGGTAGCCGTCGATGGTGGTCACCACCGACGACGATTCACCGGGCAGGTTGACCAGGATGGCGGTGGTGGAGCCGCCGTACTGCGCGCCGTAGTAGATGCCGGCGAGCATGATGAGCGCGGCCACCGGCGGCAGCGTGTAGGTCACCGGCAGCAGCATGGCGATGGTGGCCAGTGGCCCCAGGCCCGGCAGCACGCCGATCAGGGTGCCCAGCACGCAGCCGAGGAAGGCGTAGGCGAGGTTTTGCAGGGTCAGGGCGGTCGAGAAGCCCAGGCCCAGGTTGGCGATTAGTTCCATATGGCCGTCTCCTTAACCTGCCAAGAATGCCGGCCACACCGGCATCTGAAGATTGATGCCGTAGACGAAGGCGCCCACGCTGATCAGCACCAGCACGATGGCGTTGAGCACCGCGCCCTTCCAGCTGAATTCATGGCTGGCCATCGAGGACACCAGCACCAGCACCAGCACCGACAGCACCATGCCGAGCGGCTTGAGCAGCAGGCCGAACAGCACCACCGAACCCAGGATCCACAGCAGCGTCTTGATGTCCCAGCGGGCCAGCTGGTCCTCTTCCGTCTTGGAAGACAGCGAGCTCCACAGCACCAGCGCGCCCAGCAGGGCGAGCACGACGCCGAGCCAGAACGGGAAGTATCCCGGTCCCATCTTTGCCGCGGTCCCCATGGAATAGCCGCGTGCGACCCAGGAAAAGCCGAATCCGACCAGGATGAACATCAGGCCGGAGGCAAAGTCCTTTTGGCTACGTATGCGCAAAATGATTCTCCTCGATATATCTGCTTGAAATCCGGGCGGCTGGCGCATGCTGCGTCGCACAAAAACGATGGGCGAAAGCCGGGCTGCCACAGGCAGGGAGGAAAGTAAGGGGAATACCTTTCAGTTACCTTTCGGATGTCTTGTGAAATGGTCAATCTGCGGGTATCTCCCTAGGAGACATATGAAGGGGCGCCGGCGGGCCTCGCGTCGGGCCTTGCGCGGGGCCGCGCGGTAGGCCCATCGGGGCGCTGCGCTATCATCGTCCGCTGCCCCTGCCGTGGCGCGCCCGTCCGTGGCGTGTGGGCAATGCGGCACCGCACTAAAAAGGAAAGCCGCTTTGGAAAGCATCGACCATGTCATCCTGATCGGCGCCGTCGTGATGTCCCTGGGCATTGTGGTGGGCGCCTTCTCGGCGCGCCTCGGCGTGCCGTTCCTGCTGGTCTTCCTGTCGGTGGGCATGCTGGCCGGCGTCGACGGCCCGGGCGGCATCCGCTTTTCCAATACCTGGCTGAGTTTCCTGGTCGGCAACCTGGCGCTGGCGGTGATCCTGCTCGACGGCGGCCTGCGCACGCGGCTGGCCACGTTCCGCGTGGCGCTCCGGCCGTCGCTGTCGCTGGCCACCGTGGGCGTGCTGGTGACCACCGGCACGGTGGGGCTGTTCGCGGCCTGGATGCTGGAGATCGACTGGAAGCTGGGCCTGCTGCTGGGCGCCATCGTCGGCTCCACCGACGCCGCCGCGGTGTTCTCGCTGCTCAATACCAGCGGCATCCGCCTCAAGGAGCGCGTGGCCAGCGTGCTGGAGATCGAGTCGGGCATCAACGACCCGATGGCGATCTTCCTGACCCTCACGCTGATCGAATGGATCGGCGCGCCGGCCGGCCTGAGCGCGGGCGCGCTGGCGTGGCGGCTGGTGGTGCAGTTCGGCGTGGGCGGCCTGCTGGGCGCGGGGCTGGGCTACTGCCTGGCCAACGTGATGGAGCGCATCCGCGTGGCCGAGGGCCTGCAGGCCATCCTGCTGTGCTCGGGCGGGGCGATGGTGTTCGCCATCGTGCAGAGCGCCGGCGGCAGCGGCTTCCTGGCGGTCTACCTGACCGGCATCCTGGTCGGCAACCGCGACCGCGCGGTCAGCGCCGACACCATGCGCGCGATGGACGGCATGGCGTGGCTGTCGCAGTCGGCGATGTTCCTGCTGCTGGGCCTGCTGGTGGCGCCGCACCGGATCTGGGAAGTGGCCGGGCCCGCCGCGGCGGTGGCGGTGTTCCTGATGCTGGTGGCGCGCCCGGCCGCGGTCTGGCTGGCGCTGCTGCCGTTCCGCTTCAGCGCGCGCGAGAAGGGCTTCGTGGCGTGGATGGGCCTGCGCGGCGCGGTGCCGATCGTGCTGGCGCTGTTCCCGCTGCTGCAGGGCCTGCCCGAATCGGGCCTGCTGTTCCGGGTGGCCTTCGCGGTGGTGCTGGCCAGCCTGCTGCTCCAGGGCACCACGGTGAAGTTCGCGGCGCGCCTGGCCCGCGTGCTGCGGCCGGCCTACCCCGAGCCGCTGGCGCGCGCGCGCTTGCACGGCACGCATGCGCCGGCGCTCGAAGTGATGCAGTTCGCGGTGCAGGCCGGCTCGCCGGCCGAGCACCTGCGCGCCGACCAGCTCGAACTGCCGCCGCGCTGCCGCCTGCTCACGGTGGTGCGCGAACGGGCGCTGGCGGCGCCGGAGCAGACCGTGCTGCGCGCCGGCGACGCGGTTTCCATCCTGGCGCCGGGCACCAGCGTGCCGACGCTCGCGCTGCTGTTCCACAAGCCGGCCCCGGCGCCGGCCTGGGGCAAGGCCAGCCACGATTTCCTGCTGAGCGGCGAGGCCATGCTGCGCGACGTGGCGGGACTGTACGGCACGCGCGACCTGACCGCCGCGCAGGCGGCCATGACGCTGGAGGCCGCCATGCAGGCGGCGTTCACGTCGCCGCCGGTGGAGGGGGATACGGTGGAGATCGGCGGCCTGGCGCTGACCGTGACGCGCATGGACGGCCCGCGCATCATCCAGGTCGGGCTGCTGCTGCCGCGCGCGGCGCGCGGCGCGGTGGCGCAGCAGGACTGAGCGCGCCGCCCGGGCGCGTTCAATCCACCTTCAGTCCCACGCTTAGTCCACCTTGGCGCCGGACGCCTTGACGATCTGCGCGTACTTCCTGAGCTCGCGCTGCACCAGCGCGCCGAACTGCTCCGGCGTGCCCGGCGCCGGCTGCGCGCCGATGCGCGCCAGGCGGGCCTTCATGTCGTCGGTCTTGAGGATGGCCACGATGTCGTGGTTGAGCCGCTCGACGATCTCGCGCGGCGTATTGGCCGGCGCGAACACGCCGAACCACGTGGAGATGTCGAAGCCTTCCAGCCCCAGGCCCTTGCCGGCCTCGGCAATGGTCGGCAGCTCCGGGAAGGCGGCCGCGCGCGCCGCGGTGGTCACGGCGAAGGCCTTGAGCTTGCCGGCCTTGATGTTGGCCGCGGCCGAGGCGAGGTTGTCGAAGATCATGTCGGTCTGGCCGGACAGCACCGACAACTGCGCCGGCGCGGCGCCGTTGTACGGGATATGGACCATGCTGACGCGGGCCATGCTCTTGAACAGCTCGCCCGACAGGTGGCCCGCGCTGCCGTTGCCGCCCGAGGCGTAGTCCAGCTTGCCCGGATTCCTGCGCGCGTATTCGACCAGCTCGCGCAGGCTGGTGATGTGCAGGGCGGCGGCCTTGCCGGGGTGCATCACCAGCACGTTGGGCACGTCAGCCACCAGCGTGACGGGGCTGAAGTCCTTGACCGGGTCGTACGGCATCCTGGCGAACAGCGTCGGGTTGATGGCATGCGTGGCCACCGCGCCCATCACGATGGTGTAGCCGTCGGCCGGCTGCCGGGCGACGTAGTCGGCGCCGAGGTTGCCGCCGGCGCCGGGACGGTTCTCCACCACCACGGGCTGGCCCAGGCTGTCCTTGAGCTTGTCGCCGATGGCGCGCGCCACGGTGTCGAGCGGACCGCCCGCCGGGTAGGGCACGACGAACTTGAGCGGCTTGGCGGGATAGGCCGGCGCGGCCGCGGCCGGCATCGCGCCCGGGATGGCGAGGGCGCCGGCGGCCAGCAGCGCCGCGGCGCATCGTTGCTTGAACAGGGAAAAGCGCATGGGTTGGCGTGGTACGGAGGAAAGTGGCTTACCGCATGCCGATGCCGCGCGCCATCATGACCGCGCACAGCGGCAGCAGGATCAGCAGGTGCGCCTCGATCATGACCCAGCGGCGCGCCGTCTTCAGGTCCGCCGCGTCGGGCACGAAGTCCGGCTGCGCGCCGGCCTGCAGGCGCCAGCGGCGGATGGCGAAGGTGGGCGGCAGCGAGCACAGCGCGATCACCACGAACACCGTCATCTTGGCGTGGAACCACGGGTTGTGCAGGTAGAACTGCACGCCCTTGGCGCCGAAGAACAGGCGCAGCAGGCCGCTGGCCAGCACCGCCACGGCGGACAGGAAATAGACCAGGTCGTAGATCGACAGCCGCCGCAGCGTGGCCGGCGTGATGCCGGGGCGCAGCACCACCGCCTCGGCGGTCATCAGCGCGATCAGCAGGAAGATGAAGGTGAAGTGCAGGAAGGCCAGCAGGGCGTCGGTCAGCATCCAAACTCCTCTCGTGGGTGGGCAGGCGCCGGCCGGCGGCGCGCGCGGGTCAGGTCTCTTGCGCGTGCTTGCTTGCCGCGGCCCGCCGCATCACAGCACGCCCTTCGCGCGCAGCGCGGCGATCTGCTCCGCGCCGTAGCCGAGCATGTCCGCCAGCACGGCGTCGGTGTGCTCGCCCAGCAGCGGCGGGTGGCGCACGGCCTCGGGCGGGGTGGCGCTCATCTTGATCGGGCTGCCGACCAGCTTGACCTCGCCGGCGCTCGGGTGCGGCAGGTCCACGCGCAGGCCGCGCGCCTTGACCTGGGCATCCTCGAACACGTCGTCCAGGGTGTTGATCGGGCCGCACGGCACGCCGGCGGCTTCCAGGTCCAGGATCCACTGCGCGCGCGTGCGCGGCCTGACCATCTCGGCCAGGATCGGCACCAGCACGTCGCGCTGGGCCACGCGCTGCGGGTTGGTGGCGAAGCGCGCGTCGTCGGCCAGTTCGGGCCGCCCGCCCGCGGTGACGAACTTGCGGAACTGGCCGTCGTTGCCCACCGCCACGATGATCCAGCCGTCGGCGGCCTGGAAGGTCTGGTAGGGGACGATGTTCGGGTGGGCATTGCCCCAGCGCCTGGGCGCCACGCCGCTGGCCAGGTAGTTGGTGTTCATGTTGGCCAGCATGGCGACCTGCACGTCGAGCAGGGCCATGTCGATGTACTGGCCCTCTCCGGTGCGCTCGCGGTGCGCCAGCGCCGCCAGCACGGCGATGGTGGCGTACTGGCCGGTCATCAGGTCGGAGATGGCCACGCCGGCCTTCTGCGGGCCGCCGCCGGGCAGGTCGTCGCGCTCGCCGGTCAGGCTCATGAAGCCGCCCATGCCCTGGATGATGAAGTCGTAGCCGGGGCGCGCCGCGTAGGGGCCGGTCTGGCCGAAGCCGGTCACGGAGCAGTAGATCAGGTCGGGCTTGACCGCCTTGAGCGACGCGTAGTCCAGGCCGTACTTCCTGAGCTGGCCGACCTTGTAGTTCTCCAGCACCACGTCGCTCTGCGCGGCCAGCGCGCGCACCACGTCCTGGCCTTCCGGCGTGCTGATGTCGCAGGTCACGGAGCGCTTGTTGCGGTTGGCGGCCAGGTAGTAGGCGGCTTCGGCGGTGTCGCGGCCGTCGGCGTCCTGCAGCCAGGGCGGGCCCCAGGTGCGGGTGTCGTCGCCGGCGCCGGGGCGCTCGATCTTGATCACGTCGGCGCCGAAGTCGGCAAGGTTCTGGGCGCACCACGGCCCGGCGAGAACGCGGGTCAGGTCGAGGACGCGGAGGTGGCTTAAGGCTCCCATTGGGTTGGATGCGGTTCCGGAAGGGGTGGGCAGGAGAAGGCCGGGCGGCCCCCGCCGCCGGGTTCCCGCGGGCAGCGGGGGGCGGCGTTCGAGGGCAATCTCGGGGCAACCGGGAGCGGCGGGCAGCCGGCCCCGGGGCGGCCGGCCGGGACAGCCAGCACTTTACCACCGGCACGCCGCCGGAGGCACATCGCGGCGCGCCGCGCCGCACCCGGGGCCGCCCGCTCCGCGAAAGCCCCGGCGCCGCGCCGCGGCGGCAGGCTTCCCCGTATAATCAATGGTTTGCAAATCCACACTGACCGACAGCGACCTGCCACGCCGCGGGACGCCCTGCCCAGAACATGAAAGTCTCCGACATCCGCAGCAAGTTCCTGCAGTACTTCGAATCGAAGGGCCATACCGTGGTCCGCTCGTCCAGCCTGGTGCCGGGGAACGATCCGACGCTGCTGTTCACCAACTCCGGCATGGTGCAGTTCAAGGACGTGTTCCTCGGCACCGACAAGCGCCCGTACACGCGCGCCACGTCGTCGCAGCGCTCGGTGCGCGCCGGCGGCAAGCACAACGACCTGGAGAACGTGGGCTACACCGCGCGCCACCACACGTTCTTCGAGATGCTCGGCAACTTCTCGTTCGGCGACTATTTCAAGCGCGAAGCCATCCAGTACGCGTGGGAGCTGCTGACCAAGGTCTACCACCTGCCGGCCGAGAAGCTGTGGGTCACGGTGTACGCGGAAGACGACGAAGCCTACGACATCTGGTCCAGGGAAGTGGGCGTGCCGGCCGAGCGCATCGTGCGCATCGGCGACAACAAGGGCGCGCGCTACGCCTCGGACAACTTCTGGCAGATGGCCGATACCGGCCCGTGCGGCCCGTGCTCGGAAATCTTCTACGACCACGGCCCGGAAGTGTGGGGCGGCCCGCCGGGATCGCCCGAGGAAGACGGCGACCGCTACATCGAGATCTGGAACCTGGTGTTCATGCAGTTCAACCGCGACGAGCAGGGCAACATGCCGCGCCTGCCCAAGCCCTGCGTCGACACCGGCATGGGCCTGGAGCGCATCGCCGCGGTGCTGCAGCACGTGCACAGCAACTATGAGATCGACCTGTTCCAGGCGCTCATCAAGGCCGCCGCGCGCGAGACCGGCACCAGCGACCTGAACAACAACTCGCTCAAGGTCATCGCCGACCACATCCGCGCCTGCTCGTTCCTGATCGTCGACGGCGTGATCCCCGGCAACGAAGGCCGCGGCTACGTGCTGCGCCGCATCGTGCGCCGCGCCATCCGCCACGGCTACAAGCTGGGCCGCAAGACCCCGTTCTTCCACAAGCTGGTGCCGGACCTGGTGGCGCAGATGGGCCAGGCCTACCCCGAACTGGCCGAGGCCGAGTCGCGCGTGACCGAGGTGCTCAAGGCCGAGGAAGAGCGCTTCTTCGAGACTATCGAGAACGGCATGGCCATCCTCGACGCCGCGCTGGCCGACGTGAAGGCCAAGGGCGGCACCGTGCTCGACGGCGAACTCGCGTTCAAGCTGCACGACACCTTCGGCTTCCCGCTCGACCTGACGCAGGACGTGTGCCGCGAGCAGGAACTGACGGTGGACGAAGCCGCCTTCGACGCGGCCATGAACCGCCAGCGCGAGCAGGCCCGCGCCGCCGGCAAGTTCAAGATGGCCGCCGGCCTCGAATACCACGGCGACAAGACCACCTTCCACGGCTACGAGAAGCTGGGCGTGGACGGCGCGAAGATCACCGCGCTGTACGTGGACGGCGCCGCCGTCGACACCATGCAGCCCGGCCAGACCGGCGTGGTGGTGCTCGACAACACCCCGTTCTACGCCGAGTCCGGCGGCCAGGCCGGCGACCAGGGCGAACTGCGCGCCGGCGCGGCCGTGTTCAGCGTGGCCGACACCACCAAGGTGCAGGCCGACGTGTTCGGCCACCAGGGCACGCTGGCCGGCGGCGCGCTCAAGGTCGGCGACAGCGTGAGCGCGCAGGTCGACGCGGCGCGCCGCGCGCGCACCATGCGCAACCACTCGGCCACCCACCTGATGCACAAGGCGCTGCGCGAGGTGCTGGGCACCCACGTGCAGCAGAAGGGCTCGCTGGTGGATGCCGACAAGACCCGCTTCGACTTTTCGCACAACGCGCCGATGAGCGACGAGCAGATCCGCCGCGTCGAGGAGATCGTCAACGCCGAGATCCTGCAGAACGCCGCCACCGGCGCCGAGGTCATGCCGTTCGACGATGCCGTCAAGAGCGGCGCGATGGCGCTGTTCGGCGAGAAGTACGCCGACGACGTGCGCGTGCTGTCGATCGGCAGCTCGAAGGAACTGTGCGGCGGCACCCACGTGGCGCGCACCGGCGACATCGGCCTGTTCAAGATCGTGATGGAAGGCGGCGTGGCCGCCGGCATCCGCCGCGTCGAAGCCATCACCGGCGACAACGCGCTGCACTACCTGCAGGCGCTCGACGCCAAGCTCAACGAAGCCGCCGCCGCGCTCAAGGCCCAGCCGTCCGAGCTGGTGCCGCGCATCGGCCAGGTGCAGGAGCAGGTGCGCGCGCTGGAGAAGGAACTCGAGCGCCTCAAGAGCAAGCTGGCCGCCTCGCAGGGCGACGAGCTGGCCGCGCAGGCCATCGACGTCAAGGGCATCAAGGTGCTGGCCGCCCAGCTCGACGGCGCCGACGTCAAGACGCTGCGCGAGACGATGGACAAGCTCAAGGACAAGCTCGGCAGCGCGGCCATCGTGCTGGGTGCCGTGGCCGACGGCAAGGTCAGCCTGATCGCCGGCGTGACGGCGGACGCGACCGGCCGCGTCAAGGCCGGCGAACTGGTCAACTTCGTCGCCCAGCAGGTCGGCGGCAAGGGCGGTGGCCGTCCCGACATGGCGCAGGCCGGCGGCACCGAGCCGGCCAACCTGCCCAAGGCCCTGGCCGGCGTGGGCGAGTGGGTGGCGGCGAAGGTCTGAGGTTCCAAAGGCGCCGATCGTCCGATCGGTTCGCTCCCCTCTCCCGCTTGCGGGAGGGGGGCCGGGGGAGAGGGCGGGAGCTTGCGAATGCTGCCGTGCCGGAAAAGACCGTCGGCTCCGTTCATTGCTTCGGGCAGTTCCCCAAAGGCGCTTCGGCGCCTTTTTTCATGTCCCTTGCTACGTTTCCCGGCTGAGTTTGCCCATCAGCGTCAGGATGTCGATCGGCAGCGGAAACACGATGGTCGAGCTCTTGTCGCCGGCGATCTGCGTGAGCGTCTGCAGGTAGCGCAACTGCATCGCCTGCGGCTCGCGCGCCAGCATCTGCGCGGCTTCGAGCAGCTTGACCGAGGCCTGCAGCTCGCCCTCGGCGTGGATCACCTTGGCGCGCCGCTCGCGCTCGGCCTCGGCCTGGCGCGCGATGGCGCGGATCATGGTCTCGTTGAGGTCGACGTGCTTGATCTCCACGTTCGAGACCTTGATGCCCCAGCTGTCGGTCTGGGCGTCGAGCGCTTTCTGGATGTCGATGTTGAGCTGCTCGCGCTCGGCCAGCATCTCGTCGAGCTCGTGCTTGCCCAGCACCGAGCGCAGCGTGGTCTGCGCGAGCTGGCTGGTGGCCTCGAGGAAGTTGGCCACCTGGATGATGGCGCGCTCGGGGTCGATCACGCGGAAGTACACCACCGCGTTGACCTTGACCGAGACGTTGTCGCGCGAGATCACGTCCTGCGGCGGCACGTCCATCACCACCGTGCGCAGGTCCACGCGCACCATCTGCTGCACGGCCGGGATCAGGATCACCAGCCCGGGGCCTTTCACCTTCCAGAAGCGCCCGAGCATGAACACTACGCCGCGCTCGTATTCGCGCAGCACGCGGATCGACGAGACGATGAGCAGGGCGATGAGGAAGACCAGACCGCCCGCGCTGAATCCGAATGCCATGATCATGCTCCTCGAGTGGATGGGTGGATGGTGACCGGCGCGTTGGCCGCATCTTGGACGGGACCTTCGGCCGCATCCTCGGCGGCATCGAGCGCGCGCACTTCCAGCAGCAGCCCGTGGCGCCCGATCACGCGCACGCGCTGGCCGGGCGCGAGCGGCAGCGCGCCGTGCACGCGCCAGCGCTCGCCGCGCACCTCGGCCCAGCCGTCCTGGCGCGCGCCGTCGCGCAACTCCAGCATCACGCCGGGCAGGCCGAGCATGGCGTCGCCGCCGCTGACGGTGGGCAGGCGCCGCGCGCGCCACAGCAGCGTCCAGACGGCCAGCAGGAAGGCGGCGCTCGCCAGCGCCAGCGCGCCGATCAGCCACAGCGGGATGCCGAAGCCGGGCACGTCGGTGTCGATCAGCATCACCGCGCCGAACACGAAGGCGATGATGCCGCCCACGCCGAGCGCGCCGAAGGTGGGCAGGAACAGCTCCGCCACCATGCAGCCCACGCCCAGCGCGATCAGGCCCAGCCCGGCGTAGCTGACCGGCAGCATCTGCAGCGCGAACAGCGCCAGCAGCAGGCAGATCGCGCCGGCCACGCCGGGCAGCACCATGCCCGGCGTGGAGAACTCGAAGATCAGGCCGTAGATGCCGATCATCATCAGGATCAGCGCCACGCTCGGCTCGGTGATGACCGCCAGGAAGCGGCTGCGCCAATCCGGCTCCAGCATCTGCACCGGCGCCTGCGCGGTGTGCAGCACGCGCTCCACGCCGGCGGCCTGCACGCGCCGGCCGTCGAGCGCGCGCAGCAGCGCCGGCAGGTCCGGCGCGAGCAGGTCGGCCACGCGCTGGGCCACGGCTTCGCTGGCCGACAGGCTGACCGCCTCGCGCACCGCGCGCTCGCCCCATTCGGCATTGCGCCCGCGCAGTTGCGCCAGGCCGCGGATGTAGGCCGAGGCATCGTGCATCTGCTTGCGCTCCATCGTGTCCTGCGGCGGGGCGCCGGCGGGCGCCGAGGCGGGCGTGGCTTCCGGCTTCTGCGCGCCGCCCGGGCTGCCCGGGCCGCCAATGCCGATCTGCACCGGGCTGGCCGCGCCCAGGTTGGTGCCCGGCGCCATCGCGGCGATGTGGCTGGCGTAGAGGATGTAGGTGCCGGCGCTGGCCGCGCGCGCGCCGCCCGGGTAGACGTAGCCGGCCACCGGCACCGGCGAGGCCAGGATGGCCTGGATGATCTCGCGCATCGACAGGTCCAGCCCGCCGGGCGTGTCCATTTCCAGCACGATCAGTTGCGCGCCGCCGTCGCGGGCATGCGCCATGCCGCGCACGATGAAGCTGGCGCTGGCCGGGCCGACCGCGCCCTTGAGCGGGATCACCACGACCGGCGCGGCCGGCGCTGCCGGCGGAGCCGCCGGGGCAGCAAAGGCGATGGCGGCGAGGACAGTGGCAAAGACGGTAGCCAGGCCGGGCCGGCTGGCGGCGGCAAGCCATCGCAAGAGCATCGGAGCACGCATCATGGCAAGGGCGCCGGCACAGTGAGTGCAAGCGCGGCGCCACTTCCAGTGTAGGCGAACGGCCACATCCTGCCGGGAACACCGCGCTGGTCCGCGCCGGCCGGCGGCCCGCGGGTGGCGTTCAGGCCGCCGCGGCCAGCCGGACCCGCTCGGCCAGCGCCGTCAGCGCCGTGTTCGCCATCGCCGGATGCCAGGCCAGCAGGGTGTCGGCCTTGCCCGCCGCGCCCATCGGATGCAGGCTGATGCGGGGCAGGTCGCGGTACAGGGCAAGTACCGAGCGCGGCACGATGGCCACGCCGATGCCGGCCGCCGCGCAGGCGATGATGGCGTGATAGGAGCCCAGCTCCAGCACCCGGCGCGGCGGGCTGTCGCCGGCGGCCAGCCAGGTCTCCAGCCGCATGCGGTAATGGCAGCCCGGCTCGAAGGCCAGCATGGTGCGGCTTTCCAGGTCGGCCGCGCCGCGGATGGGCGGGTGGTGCTCGCGCGCGACCAGCACCAGTTCCTCGCGGAAGGCCGGCAGCGACGCCAGCGCGGGATCGTCGAGCGGCTCCGCCACGAAGGCGCAGTCCACCTCGAAGCGGCCCAGCGCCTGCAGCGCCTGGCGCGTGGGCAGCGTCACCAGCTCGAGCTGCACCTCGGGCCAGGTCTGGTGGTACGCGGCCAGCAGCGCGGGCAGGCGGCTGGCCGCCGTGCTTTCCATCGAGGCGATGCGCAGGCGTCCCTGCGGCTTGGCGGGCAGCACGGCCTGGCGCGCTTCCTCGGCCAGGTCCAGCACGCGCCGCGCGTAGTCGAACAGGGTCTGCCCGGCCGGCGTCAGCACCATGCGCTTGCCGTCGCGCAGGAACAGCGCCACGCCGAGCGAGTCCTCGAGCTGGCGGATGCGGGTGGTGACGTTGGACTGCACGCGGTGCAGGCGCGCCGCGGCGCGCGTGACGCCGCCTTCCTCGACCACGGAGCGGAAGATTTCCAGGGATGCCAGGTCCATTGCGATGCCTTTGCCAGGGTTGCCGCCGGCGTGCCTTGCCGGCCAGCGCCGCCGGTCCACGCCATCTTCCATCTCGCCGGAAGATCGTTGCGTTCTCGATTATTCATTTTTCAGCGGCGTCCCGGCAGCGTAGCATGCGGCGATGGATTCCACATTCCCGACCCGCGGCGCCCGCGCGCCCGGCTTTCGCCTCGTCTTCCGCTCCCCGCGAGGCGCCGGCTGATGGGCAGCGCTGACCACCCGCTCGACGCCGCGCTGGCGCCCGCGCGCGCGCAGCCCGGCACCTGGACCGTGGCGCTGGCCGGGCTGGCCGCGCTGGGCGTGGCGATGGGCATCGGCCGCTTTGCCTTCACGCCGCTGCTGCCGATGATGCTG
The DNA here is from genome assembly GCF_058789195.1 of Cupriavidus sp. FW216-B1. Taxonomy (NCBI): domain Bacteria; kingdom Pseudomonadati; phylum Pseudomonadota; class Betaproteobacteria; order Burkholderiales; family Burkholderiaceae; genus Cupriavidus; species Cupriavidus sp. FW216-B1. The sequence continues at coordinate 178,607 of NZ_JBYTEL010000002.1, forward strand.
CATGACGGCAGCGTCACGCTGGGCGAGGGCGGCTGGCTGGCCACGCTGAACTACCTCGGTTATTTCGCCGGCGCCGCGGCCTGCCTGTTCATGCGCCCGGAGCCGGCGCGCATGGTCCGGCTGGGGCTGGCCGCCACCGTGCTGCTGACGCTCGGCATGGCCGCGCCCGGCGGCATGGCGGCGTGGGGCCTGTGGCGCGCCGCCGCCGGCATGGCCAGCGCGCTGGTGATGGTCTACGGCACGGCGTGGTGCATGCACCGGCTGGCCGAGCTGGGCCGCGCGCCGCTGGGCGGCCTGATCTTCTGCGGCCCGGGCATCGGCATCGTCTTCACCGGGGTGTCGGCGTTCGGCATGGTCGGCGCCGGCTGGCGGGCCGGCTGGGCCTGGCTGGCCTTCGGCGTGCTGGGCGCGGCGCTGGTCGCGGCGGTCTGGCGGGTGTTCCGGCCCGCGCCGCGCGCCGCCACCGGTTCAGCCACGGCGGCCACGGCGGCCACGGCGGCCACGGCCGCCATGCCGCGGCTCGACCGCGCGGCCTGGCTGCTGACGCTGGCCTACGGCCTGGCCGGCTTCGGCTACATCATCACCGCCACCTTCCTGCCGGTGATCGCGCGCCAGGCCATGCCCGGCTCGGTCTGGGCCGACCTGTTCTGGCCCATCTTCGGCGCCGGCGTGACGATCGGCGCCCTGGCCGCGTCGCGCGTGGGCGCCGAGCGCGACAACCGCAAGCTGCTGGCCTTCACCTACGCCATGCAGGCCGCGGGTGTGGCGATCGCGGTGGCGTGGCCCACGGTGGCGGGTTTCGCGCTGAGCAGCCTGCTGGCGGGGCTGCCGTTCAACGCGCTGGTGGCGTTCGCCATGCGCGAGGCCCGGCGGCTGTGGGGCGGGCAGGCGCAGCGCCTGATGGGGCTGATGACGGCCAGCTACGGGCTGGGCCAGATCGTCGGGCCGCCGCTGGCCACCGCGCTGGTGGCGCGCACCGGCGGCTTTGCCGCCTCGCTGTGCTGCGCCGCCGCGGCGCTGCTGCTGGGCGGCGCGATGTTCGCCTGGATGGCGCGCGTGCCGGCGCGCTAGCCGCGTGCGGGGCCGCGCCTGACGGCGCCACGGGCTTGCGCTACAGTATCGCCTTCGCTGCGCCGCGCCGCCGCCCGCACGGGCGCGCCGCGCGCGTGGCGCAGGAGCCGATCCCCATGTCATTCGCCTTGCAGCCCGCCCGCGCCGCGGGCGCCACCCAGCCCGCCACGCCGCTCGAGGCGCGCCTGCGCGCCGACCTGGCGGCGGCCTACCGCCTGTGCGCGCTGCAGGGCTGGGACGACCTGATCTACACGCATATCTCCGCCGCCGTGCCGGGCGAGCCGGACCACTTCCTGATCAACCCGTTCGGCTTCGCCTTCGACGAGATCCGCGCCAGCGACCTGGTCAAGATCAACGGCCGCGGCGAGGTGGTGGGCGCCAGCGCGCACCCGGTCAACGTCACCGGCTTCGCGCTGCATGGCGCGGTGCACGCCGCGCGGCCCGACGCGGTGTGCGTGATGCACCTGCACAACACCGCCGGCGTGGCGGTGTCGGCCCAGGCGCGCGGCCTGCTGGCGCTGTCGCAGCACGCCATGCGCTTCCACGGCCGGCTGGCCTACCACGACTACGAGGGACTGGCCTTCTCGCCGGCCGAGGGCGCCCGCCTGACCGCTTCGCTCGGCCGGCAGCCGGCCATGCTGCTGCGCAACCACGGCACCCTGACGGTGGGCCGCACCGTGGCCGAGGCCTACGTGCTGATGGCCACGCTGATCAAGGCCTGCGAGATCCAGATCGCCGCCCAGGCCGGCGGCGAGGTCGTGCAGCCGGCGCCCGCGGTGGCCGCGCATGCCGCCGCGCAGCTCGACGACGGCGGCGCGCTGGAAGGCGAGCTGGAATGGCCGTCGCTGCTGCGCAAACTCGATAGAATCGATGCTTCCTACCGCGACTGACGCGCCCCCGCGCGCCGCTCCCGGCCTCATCAAGACCCCCGGAACACAGGAACCCACGCCATGCCGACTTACCACGTAGAACTCTTCGAAGGCCGCTCGATCGAGCAAAAGCGCAAGCTGGTCGAGGAAGTCACCCGCGTCACCTGCGAAACGCTGGGCTGCTCGGCCTCGGCGGTGGACATCGTCATCACCGAGGTCAAGCGCGAGAACTGGGCCACCGGCGGCGAACTGTGGGCCGACAAGAAGTAGGCGCCGGCCGGCCCCAGCGGCGCCCACCGCGCTGATACCGCACGCATTCCACCCGTCACGGATTCCCCTTTCATGCAGCATTTCGCCTCCGACAACTACGCCGGCTTCTGTCCGGAATCGCTCAAGTATTTCCTCGAAGCCAACGGCAGCGGCCACGAGCAGGCCTATGGCGACGACTCCTGGACCCAGAAGGTCTGCGACCGCATCCGCGACCTGTTCCAGACCGATTGCGAAGTCTTCTTCGTCTTCAACGGCACCGCGGCGAACTCGCTGGCGCTGTCGGCGCTGTGCCAGTCCTACCACTCGGTGATCTGCCACGAGCTGGCGCACATCGAGACCGACGAATGCGGCGGCCCGGAATTCTTCTCCAACGGCTCCAAGCTGCTGACCGCGCCGGGCCCCAACGGCAAGCTCACGCCGGACGCGGTGGAGGCGCTGGTCACGCGCCGCTCCGACATCCACTATCCCAAGCCCAAGGTGGTGTCGCTGACGCAGTCGACCGAGGTCGGCACGGTGTACACGGTGGAGGAGGTGCGCGCCATCGCCGCCATCGCCAAGCGCCGCCAGTTGCGCGTGCACATGGACGGCGCGCGCTTCGCCAACGCGGTGGCCTCGCTGGGCGTGCATCCGTCCGAGATCACCTGGCGCGCCGGCGTCGACGTGCTGTGCTTCGGCGGCACCAAGAACGGCCTGCCGGTGGGCGAGGCGGTGGTGTTCTTCGACCGTAAGCTGGCCGAGGACTTCGCCTACCGCGTCAAGCAGGCCGGCCAGCTGGCCTCCAAGATGCGCTTCATCTCGGCGCCGTGGCTGGGCCTGCTGGAGAACGACGTGTGGCTGGCCAACGCGCGCCACGCCAACGCGATGGCGCAGTTGCTACACGAGCGCATCGCCACCATCCCGGGCGTGCGCATCATGTTCCCGACCGAGTCCAACGCGGTCTTCGCCGAGCTGCCGCTGACGGCCATCGAGGCGCTGCGCGCCAAGGGCTGGCGCTTCTACACTTTCATCGGCGCGGGCGGCTGCCGCTTCATGTGCGCGTGGGACCTGCAGCCGGAAACCGTGGAGGCGCTGGCCGCCGACATGCGCGTGGCCTGCGCCGCCTGAGCATCGCCTGAGCGCGGCCCAGGTGCGTCCCGGGCGCGGCGCCGGCGGGCAAGCAGGCGGCAACACCGGCATCGTGGCAAGCCGACGGGCCGGCAGACAGACAACAAGGCCGGCAAGGCCGAAAGACAAGGAGCTCCGCAATGTCCTACTACCGATACTGCCCCCAATGCGGCTCGCCGCTGGAAGTGCTGCCGCATTCCGGCCGCGAGCGCGATGCCTGCGTCCAGCCCGACTGCGGCTTCGTCCACTGGAACAACCCGCTGCCGGTGCTGGCCGCGGTGGTGGAGTACGAAGGCAAGCTGCTGCTGGCGCGCAACGCCGCCTGGCCCGAGAAGATGTTCGCCCTGGTGACGGGTTTCCTCGAACGCGACGAAACGCCCGAGCAGGGCGTGGCGCGCGAGCTCAAGGAGGAGACCAACCTGGACGCGCACGCGGTGTCGCTGATCGGCGTGTACGAGTTCATGCGCAAGAACGAGCTGATCATCGCCTACCACGTGCAGGCCAGCGGCACCGTCTCGCTGTCGGAAGAACTGGCCGACTACAAGCTGGTCGCGCCCGGCGACATGCGCATCTGGTCCGCCGGCACCGGCTTCGCGGTGGCCGACTGGCTGGCCTCGCGCGGCTACCCGGTGCGCTTCTTCGACCGCAACACCGGCGAGGACATCCCCGACCCGCGCCGCCGCGACGCGTTCGACCTGACCGGCGCTTCGCTACAATACAGGCCGTAAATACCCAGAACCAAGGAAGAGCGGAATGGAGTTCCAGAAAGAAGTGGACGCGCGGGGCCTGAACTGCCCGCTGCCGATCCTGCGTACCAAGAAGGCGCTGGCCGACATGGCCAGCGGCGATGTGCTCAAGGTGCTGGCCACCGATCCGGGGGCGACGCGTGATTTTCAGGCGTTCGCCAAGCAGACGGGCAATGAGTTGCTGTCGCATCAGGAGGTGGATAAGGTGTTTGTTTTTTATATGCGGAGGCGGTGAGGGATTTGGGTTTGGGGGTGGCTTTAAAGTCAAGGGCTTAACTTCAAAATCAACGGCTTAAAGTCAACATCAAAGTCAAAGGCTTTCGCTCCTCCGGAGCGACTTACTTTCTTTTGTCCGAAAAGAAAGTAAGCCAAGAAAGCGGACTGCCTGGCCGGCAGGGGCAGAGCCGAACAGGGTTTCTTGGGTTGGTGGTTTCGTGGTGGGGTCTGTGGTTCTGCCGGGATTCTGCCGGTACCGGTTTTGGTGGCCACGCTCTCTCGGGTGGTGTTCGATTCGTGGTGGCGCTGCATGATGGCGTCGGCCCAGGCCCTTCGGGCTGCTGCCGCGACCGGGGCGGATGGGTGCGGCATAGGGACGGTGCTGGATTCGTGGTGGGCTCGGTGGCCCCGGTTTGAACCCGGTGCGGGATCTTGAGATGTGCCAGCGGGGAACACGCAGCGTTCACCGAAACCCAACACACCCGCGCCGGGTCCACCACGCCCACCACGAAACCACGAGGATGCTATGTCGTGGCGGCTCAAACCGGTAACGGCAGATGCCCGAACCAGCAGTGCACTCGCCACCATAGGTCTGACCCCGAAACCCATACCGCCAGCCAGATCGTGGCCAGCCGAACCGGTAACGGCAGGATGCCAGCAGAACCACCACCCCCACCACGAAACCAGAAACACTAGAAACCCCAACGTTTCTGCCCCTGCCGGCCAGGCAGCCCGCTTTCTTTGCCTACTTTCTTTTCGGGGAAAAGAAAGTAGGTCGCTCCGGGGGAGCGAAAGCCTTTGACTTTGATGTTGACTTTAAGCCTTTGAAGTTAAAGCCTTTGAAGTCAAAGCCCTTGAAGTCAAAGCCCCCAAAACCAAACAGCCTAACTTCACCCCCCACCCAGCAAACCAAAAAATAAAAAAGCCCCGCAAAGCAGCCAAAAAACCGGCCACCCTGCAGGGCGCTTCCCTTATCCAGCAAAACCACCTACAACAATCACCCCCGCGTACGCAGGTAAGTACCGAATTCGTCCATCACCTCCGGGTGCTTGAGCGCGAACTCCACGGTGGCCTTGAGGTAGCCGAGCTTGCTGCCGCAGTCGTAGCGCACGCCCTTGTAGCGGTAGGCCAGCACCTGTTCCTGGCCGAGCAGCGAGCCGATCGCGTCGGTGAGCTGGTACTCGCCGCCGGCGCCCGGCTTGAGGCTGCGGATGTGGTCGAAGATGCGCGGCGTCAGGATGTAGCGGCCGACCACGCCGAGGTTGGAAGGGGCATCCTCGGGCGCGGGCTTTTCGACGATGCCCGAGACCTTGATCACGCCTTCGTCCCATTCGCGGCCGTCGACCACGCCGTAGGAGCGGCTCTGCTCGGGCGCGATTTCTTCCACGCCCAGCACGGAGCAGTTGTAGTGGCCGTACAGGTCCGTCATCTGCTTCATCACGGGCGGGTCGCCGTCGAGCAGGTCGTCGGCCAGCATGACCGCGAACGGTGCGTCGCCGACCAGCTTTTCGGCGCACAGCACGGCGTGGCCGAGCCCGAGCGCCTCGGGCTGGCGCACGTAGAAGAATTCCACGTGCGACGGCTTGATCGAGCGCACCAGCGACAGCAGCGCCTGCTTGTTCTTGGCTTCCAGCTCGGCCTCGAGCTCGTAGGCCTTGTCGAAATGGTCCTCGATGGCGCGCTTGGAGCGCCCGGTCACGAAGATCATTTCGGTGATGCCGGCGGCCATCGCTTCTTCCACCGCGTACTGGATCAGGGGCTTGTCGACCACCGGCAGCATTTCCTTGGGGCTGGCCTTGGTAGCGGGCAAGAAGCGGGTGCCGAGACCGGCTACGGGGAAGACAGCCTTGGTGACACGGGTTTCCATAACAGGTATTCCTTATCGTTTCGGTGTAGACAACCCTGCTGGTGACGCAAAGCTCATGCCGGCAGACGCCCCAGTTGATCCTGGAGCTTGCCCAGTGTCTGTTCGAAATCGGACAGACGCTGGGTTTCCTGCGCGACCACGGCCGGCGGTGCCTTGGCGACGAAGCTTTCGTTGGAAAGCTTGCCGCGGCACTTGCCGATCTCGGCGCTGAGGCGCTCTATTTCCTTGGACAGGCGCGCGCGCTCGGCGGCCACGTCGATCTCGATCTTCAGCAGCAGGCGATTACCGCCGACGATGGCCACCGGCGCGCCGGCGCCTTCCGTCATCAGGGCGTTCTCGTCTTCGAATACCTTCACCTCGGAAAGTTTCGCCAGCGCCTGCACATAGGCCTGGGCCGAGGCCAGGAAGGCGCTGTCGCCCTGCGCGTAGAGCGGGATGCGCTGGGCCGGCGAGATGTTCATCTCGCCGCGCAGGTTGCGGCAGGCGTCGACCACCGCCTTGAGCTGCGCGGTCCATTGCTCGGCGGCCTCGTCGATTTTGGCCACGGCCGGCAGCGGGTAGGCCTGCAGCGCCAGCGTCTCGCTGCCGTCGCCCCTGGCGCGGCCGGCGAGCGGGGCCACCTTCTGCCACAGTTCCTCGGTGATGAAGGGGATGATCGGATGGGCCAGGCGCAGCACCGTCTCCAGCACGCGCAGCAGCGTGCGGCGCGTGGCGCGCTGCTGCGCCGGCGTGCCGTTCTGGATCTGCACCTTGGCCAGTTCGAGGTACCAGTCGCAGTATTCGTCCCACACGAACTTGTAGATGGCGCTGGCGATATTGTCGAAGCGGTATTCGGCGAAGCCCTTTTCCACTTCGCCCTCCACGCGCTGCAGCAGCGACACGATCCAGCGGTCGGCCTGGGAGAAGTCCAGGTAGCCGTCCGGGCCGCAGTCGTTGTTGCACGGGCCCATGCCGCAGTCATGGCCTTCGGTGTTCATCAGCACGAAGCGGGTGGCGTTCCACAGCTTGTTGCAGAAGTTGCGGTAGCCTTCGCAGCGGCCGGTGTCGAAATTGATGTTGCGGCCCAGCGTGGCCAGCGAGGCGAAGGTGAAGCGCAGCGCGTCCGCGCCGAAGGCGGGAATGCCGTCGGGGAATTCCTTGCGGGTCTTCTTCTCGATCTTGGGCGCGTCCTTGGGGCGGCGCAGGCCGGTGGTGCGCTTCTTGAGCAGCGGCTCGAGCTCGATGCCGTCGATCAGGTCCACCGGGTCGAGCGTGTTGCCCTCGGACTTGCTCATCTTCTTGCCTTCCGAGTCGCGCACCAGGCCGTGCACATAAACGGTGTGGAAAGGCACCTTGCCGGTGAAGTGCTTGGTCATCATGACCATGCGCGCCACCCAGAAGAAGATGATGTCGTAGCCGGTGACAAGTGCCGACGACGGCAGGAAGTGCTGCAGTTCGGGCGTCTCGGCGGGCCAGCCGAGCGACGAGAACGGGACCAGCGCGGACGAGAACCAGGTGTCGAGCACGTCGTCCTCGCGGCGCAGCGCGCCGGTGCTGCCGGCGGCCGCGGCCTGCGCGCGCGCGTCTTCCTCGGTGCGCGCGACGAAGCACTTGCCGCTGTCGTCGTACCAGGCCGGGATCTGGTGGCCCCACCAGAGCTGGCGCGAGATGCACCAGTCCTGGATGTTCTCCAGCCACTGGTTGTAGGTGCTGTTCCAGTTCTCCGGGATCAGCTTGATCTCGCCGCCGCGCACGGCCTCGAGCGCCACCTCGGCGATCGAGCGGCCCGGGTAGAAGGTGCCTTCGGGCGCCGGCTTGCTCATGGCGACGAACCACTGGTCGGTCAGCATCGGCTCGATGGCGCTGCCGGTGCGCTCGCTGCGCGGCGTCATCAGCTTGTGCTTCCTGACCTCGGCCAGCAGGCCCTGCGCGTCGAGGTCGTCGACGATGCGCTTGCGCGCGTCGAAGCGGTCCAGCCCGGCGTAGGCCGCCGGCGCGTTGGCGACGATCCTGGCGTCGAGCGTGAGGATGGACAGCTGCGGCAGGCCGTGGCGCTGGCCCACCGCATAGTCGTTGAAGTCATGGCCCGGCGTGACCTTGACCACGCCGGTGCCGAATTCGCGGTCGACGTAGTCGTCGGCGATGACCGGGATGTCGCGGCCGGTCAGCGGCAGGCGCACCGACTTGCCGATCAGGTGCGCATAGCGCTCGTCTTCCGGGTGCACCATCACGGCGACGTCGCCCAGCATGGTTTCCGGGCGGGTGGTGGCCACGGTCAGGTGGGTCAGGCCGCGCACGCCGTCGGCTTCGGTGAGCGGATAGCGGATGTGCCACATCGAGCCTTCTTCCTCGACGTTCTCCACTTCCAGGTCGGACACCGCGGTGCCCAGCACCGGGTCCCAGTTGACCAGGCGCTTGCCGCGGTAGATCAGGCCCTGCTCGTACAGGCGCACGAACACTTCGGTGACCGCCTTCGACATCTCCGGCGACATCGTGAAATATTCGTGGCTCCAGTCGATCGAGGCGCCCATGCGGCGGATCTGGCGCGTGATGGTCGAGCCGGACTCTTCCTTCCAGGCCCACACCTTCTCGGTGAACTTCTCGCGGCCGAGCTCGTGGCGCGAGACGCCCTGGGACTCGAGCTGGCGCTCCACCACGATCTGGGTGGCGATGCCGGCGTGGTCGGTGCCGGGCACCCACAGCGTGTTGGCGCCGGACATGCGCGCGTGGCGGGCCAGGCCGTCCATGATGGTCTGGTTGAAGGCATGGCCCATGTGCAGCGTGCCGGTCACATTGGGCGGCGGCAGCTGGATGCAGAAATCGGGGCGGTCCGAGTCTAGGGTCGGCTTCGCGATGCCGCGCTTCTCCCACTCTGGGCCCCACTTGGCCTCAATGGCGGCGGGTTCGAAGCTCTTGGCAAGGGACTGGTCTTGGGCGGTCATGCTCGGGGTGTCGATGATTGCGTCGGATTCTGCGGCCCAGGCGGGCGGGGCAAACGCGCCGGGGAAAACGTCAAATTATAGGGGAGGCGGGATGCCTGCGCGGGAAAAGACCCCGCGCAGGCCGGTTCCGCGCCGTCCCCGGGGCGAGCCGGGACGCCGATCCGGGCGCGATCCGCGGGCACCGGGCCATGATGCCTGCGCAATCCGGGCGCCATTTTGCCGCCGTCCGCGCGCGCCGGGTGGATTTCCGGATACTTCCTGCGAGGGGATCACATGGCCCGGCGGCCATGTCTGCGGCCCCGCGCGGGCCGGCGCCGGACCACGCCGGGCCGTGGGCACGGGCGATGGAGGCGCCCCGGTATAATTCCCGGCATTCCACAAGGCCTCCCGATGTCCGATCTGCTTGCCAATCTCAACGCCGAACAACTTGCCGCCGTCACCCTGCCTGACGAACCGGCACTGATCCTGGCGGGCGCGGGCAGCGGCAAGACCCGCGTGCTGACCACGCGCATCGCCTGGCTGATCCAGAACGGGCGCGTGTCGCCGGCCGGCCTGCTGGCGGTGACGTTCACCAACAAGGCCGCCAAGGAAATGACCGCGCGGCTCACCGCGATGCTGCCGATCAACACGCGCGGCATGTGGATCGGCACCTTCCACGGCCTGTGCAACCGCATGCTGCGCGCGCATTTCCGCGACGCCGGGCTGCCGCAGACCTTCGCCATCCTCGACAGCCAGGACCAGCTCTCGGCGCTCAAGCGCCTGCTCAAGTCGCTCAACGTGGACGACGAGAAGTACCCGCCCAAGAGCCTGCAGTACTTCATCAACAACGCCAAGGAGCAGGGCCTGCGCCCGGCCGACGTGGAGGCCAACGACGACTTCAACCGCCGCTTCGTCGACCTCTACGCCGCCTACGACCAGCAGTGCCAGCGCGAAGGCGTGGTCGACTTCGCCGAGCTGCTGCTGCGCTGCTACGAGCTGCTGCGCTACCACGACGCCATCCGCCAGCATTACCAGCACCGCTTCCGCCACGTCCTGGTGGACGAGTTCCAGGACACCAACGTGCTGCAGTACCGCTGGCTCAAGCTGCTGGCCGGCTTCGGCACGCCCAACCCGGCCGCGGTGTTCGCGGTGGGCGACGACGACCAGAGCATCTATGCGTTCCGCGGCGCCAACGTGGGCAACATGCGCGACTTCGAGCATGAATTCCGCGTGCGCCACATGATCAAGCTCGAGCAGAATTACCGCTCGCACGGCCACATCCTCGATTCGGCCAACCACCTGATCGCGCACAACGCGCGCCGCCTGGGCAAGAACCTGCGCACCGACGCCGGCCACGGCGAGCCGGTGCGGGTGTTCCAGGCGGGCTCGGACGGCCAGGAAGCGGCCTGGATGGTGGAGGAGATCCGCGACCTGGTGGCGCAGGGCATGAGCCGCGCGGAGATCGCCATCCTCTACCGCAGCAACGCGCAGTCGCGCGTGATCGAGCACGCGCTGTTCTCGTCGGGCATCCCGTACCGCGTGTACGGCGGCCTGCGCTTCTTCGAGCGCGCCGAAGTCAAGCACGCGCTGGCCTACCTGCAACTGCTGGAGAACCCGCGCAACGACGCCGCCTTCGGGCGCGTGGTGAACTTCCCCGCGCGCGGCATCGGCGCGCGCTCGCTGGAGGCGCTGCAGGACGCCGCGCGCCAGTACGACTGCTCGCTGGCCGAGGCGGTGGCCTACGTGCCCGGCAAGGCCGGCAGCACGCTCGGCGCCTTCGTGCGGCTGATCGAGAAGATGCATGCCGAGACGCGCCGCCTGACGCTGCCGGAGACGGTCGAGTACGTGACCAACACCAGCGGCCTGATCGAGTATTACCGCGGCGAGAAGGAAGGCCAGGACCGCATCGAGAACCTGCAGGAACTGGTGACGGCGGCGCAGGCCTTCGTGATGGAGGAAGGCTACGGCCTGGACGCGCTGGCCAGCGCGATCCCGGTCGGGCGCGACGGCGCGCAGGTGCTGCCGGCGCTGGCCGACGGCGACCAGGCGCAGCAGGTGCTGGACCCCGAGGCGCTGCCGGTGGTGATGACGCCGCTGGTGGCCTTCCTGACCCACGCCTCGCTCGAGGCCGGCGACAACCAGGCGCAGGCCGGCCAGGACGCGGTGCAGATGATGACCGTGCACGCGGCCAAGGGGCTGGAGTTCAACGCGGTGTTCATCACCGGGCTGGAGGAGGGCCTGTTCCCGCACGAGAACAGCGCCAACGAGGCCGACGGGCTGGAGGAAGAGCGCCGCCTGATGTACGTGGCCATCACGCGCGCGCGCGAGCGGCTCTACCTGTCGTTCGCGCAGAGCCGCGTGCTGCACGGGCAGATGCGCTATCACGTGCGCTCGCGCTTCTTCGAGGAGTTGCCCGAGGAAGCGCTCAAGTGGCTGCAGCCGCAGGCGCCGTCCTACGGCGCGCAGCGCCGCCAGCAGAGCGAAAGCGGCTGGGGCCGCGACTGGTTCAAGAAGCCCGAGGACGTGCCCTACTCGGGCACCAAGCCCACCGGCGGCATGGATACCGGCAACGGCTACGCCGACGCCAAGCGCGAGGCCGGCTCCGGCCTGCGCATCGGCCAGAGCGTGTTCCACAACAAGTTCGGCGAGGGTGTCATCAAGGCGCTCGAGGGCGACGGCGCCGATGCGCGCGCCAACATCGAGTTCAAGCGCCACGGCGCCAAGTGGCTGGCGCTGTCGGTGGCGAAGCTGGACCCGATCGACTGAAGGCGCGCCGTCATGCCGCGGTGTCGAGGCTGCCGGCCGGGTTTTCCGGGACCACGTTGAAGCAGCCGCGGTAGGTCGCGTAGAACGAGCAGTACATGATCGCCAGCATCAGCAGCGAGTACGGCGTGACCAGGAACGAGAGCAGGGTCTCGGCGCCGAGCGCGCCGAACAGCGCCTCGAGGAAGAACGGAATCGCCACCAGCAGCACCGCGAACACCACCGCGTAGGCCAGGAAGGCGCCGCGGTTGCGCCAGCACGCGGTCCAGCTGAAGAACAGCGCCTTGACCGGCGGCACGTTGTGCCAAGCGGTCAGCAGCGGGGCGAACCAGAACATCATGGCGATCGGCGTGTACAGCGCGGCGCCGATCATCAGCGCGAAATAGAGCTGGCGCACGGCGTCGGGCGAGGGCGCTTCCTCCTTGAGCAGGATCGGCACCAGCGTGCTGATGTCCACCAGGCTGCCGGCGATCAGGCTCAGCACGAACACCAGCGCGGCGTAGATGCCGCCGAGCACCAGCAGGTTGCGGCTGGCCAGCTTGCCGTTGGCGCGGAATCCCGCCAGCAGCACGGTGGGCAGCACCCGCTTGTTCTGGATCACCTCGCGGCAGGCGGTCATGATGCCGACCGACAGCCCGGGGGTGATCACCAGCAGCGCGATGATGCCGATCAGCGGCACGAACACGGCCAGTTGCGCGGCGATCAGGTAGATGAACAGCAGCATCAGGAAGGCGAGCGGGTTCTTGCGGAACAGCCAGACGCCCTGGCGGAACCAGACATAACCTTCCTTGGCGGAAACTTCCAGTAATTGCATGATGCTCAGGTCCAGGGCAGCGCGGCGGCTTCGATGCGCCGGCGCAGGATGCGTTCGAAATGGGTCGGGTCGTGCGGCTGCAGCATGTCGGCCTCGCGCGGGAGGTAGAAGTCCCACAGGCGCGAGACCCAGAAACGCAGCGCGCCGGCGCGCAGCATGTCGCGCCAGCGTGCCGCCTCGACCGCGCCCAGCGGCCTTACCGCATGATAGGCCCGCAGCAGCGCGCGGGCGCGCGTGTCGTCGAGCGCGCCGCTGGCCAGGTCGATGCACCAGTCGTTGACGGTGACGGCCAGGTCGAACAGCCACTTGTCGTTGCCGGCGAAGTAGAAGTCGAAGAAGCCGCCGAGCTTGTCGTGGCCGTGCCCGTCGGTCTCGAACAGGGCGTTGTCGCGGAACAGGTCGCAGTGGCAGGGGCCGCCCGGCAGCGCGGCGTAGTCGGCGCCGTGGAAGAAGGCGGCCTGGTGCGCCAGTTCCTGCTGCAGCAGCGCGCGCTGGCCGGCATCGAGGAACGGCAGGATCTCGGTCTCGGTCTGCTGCCACCACGGCAGGCTGCGCAGGTTGGGCTGCTGGCGCGGATAGCTCTGGCCGGCCAGGTGCATGCGCGCGAGCATGTCGCCGACCTCGGCGCAGTGCCCGGCCGCGGGCGCGAGCTGCGAGCTGCCCGGCAGGCGCGTGACGATGGTGGCCGGCTTGCCCTTGAGCGCGCGCAGGATCTCGCCGTCGCGGCCCGGCACCGGCGCCGGCACGCGGATGCCGTGCCCGGCCAGGTGGGCCATCAGGTGCAGGTAATACGGCAACTGCGCGAAGGTCAGCCGCTCGAAGATGGTCAGCACGTACTCGTGCGTGCCATCCTCCCGCTCCGTGGTCAGGAAGAAATTGCTGTTCTCGATGCCCGAGGCGATGCCGCGCAATTCGCGCATTTCGCCCAGGTCGTAGTCAAGGAGCCAACTGGCGATCTCGTCCGGCGAGACCGTGGTGAATACGGCCATACTCTTTGTGTGAATCGAAACGGATGGCGGCGCGCGCAAACGCTTGCGCATCGCCGCGGCGTGGATGCCGGATGTTGCCGGCGCGGCCCCGCCGCGCTGGCCTGGCGGGGTCGTGGGAAATCGGAAAAGCGGTAGCCGGACGCGTCTCCGGGCGCAAGCGCCCGCGGCCGCATGCCGGCGTCATGGCCCGGAGGCCCCGCGCACGGGCCGGATTGCGCCATCCGGCCCGCGCATGGCTCAGAACTGCAGCACGTTGACCGACGGCACGCGGTTCATTTCGCGGTCGCGGATCTTCGGCGAGCTGTCCTCCGGCTTGCTCATCTGGTACTTGGTGCCGACCCCGGACTTGACCTCGATGTCCGTGGCCTGGCCCTTGTTGCGGTACTCCCGGATCTGCGTGCCGTCCGGCTCGTTGAGCTGGAAGCTCGGCTCGCGCGGCTGGTTGAGCTGCGTCTTGGCCGGCGGGGCGATCGGGCTGTTGTTGATCTCGTTGAGCTCTTGCTGGGTCAGCGCGCCGCCGACCTGTTCGGTGCCTTGCTGCGCCAGCGCCGCGAACGGCACGCCGAGCGCCAGCAGGACGGCGGCGGCCAGCATCCGGGCGGATGCCGGGAACGGCTGCTCCGGCGCGCCCGCGCTCGCGGCGGCCAGGAGGGAGGGGGAGGTCATTCAGGGCTCCTGTGCGATCCAGCAATCGGGCATGCTGCATCGCGAATGGCGCTGCAGCCCGGCGGCGCCGGGCTTTGGCAGTGGATCAGGCTTCCATTCTAGCAATTCCTGCCCGCGCCGGGCTCCCGCGGTGATCCGCCGGGCACCCGGGCGCGCGCGCCGGCCCGCCCGTGGCACGGCCGGCGGCATGACAGGCGGCACTACAGGTAGAACATCTCCTCCTTGGGCGGGATCGGGTTGTCGCCGCCGCGCTGCTCGTAGTATTCATATACCGCTTCGAGCACTTCATGCGGCTCGTCGACGATCTTCATCAGGTCGAGGTCGTGCTCGGCGATCAGGCCCATCGGCAGCAGCGTGAAGCGGAACCAGTCGAGCAGGCCCTTCCAGAAGCGGCTGCCGAACAGCACCACCGGCACCGCGCGCGACTTGCCGGTCTGCACCAGGGTCAGCACCTCGGCGAGTTCGTCGAGCGTGCCGAAGCCGCCCGGCATCACGATGAAGGCGTCCGAGTTCTTGACGAAAGTGACCTTGCGCGTGAAGAAGTGGCGAAAGCGCATGGCGATGTCCTGGTACGGATTGCCCTGCTGTTCGTGCGGCAGCTCGATGTTCAGGCCGACGCTGGCCGACTTGCCGGCGTGGGCGCCCTTGTTGGCGGCCTCCATGATGCCGGGGCCGCCGCCCGAGATCACGGCGAAGCCGGCGTCCGAGAACAGACGCGCGATCTCGATGGTGCGCTGGTAGTACGGCGAATCCTCGCGCAGGCGCGCGCTGCCGTAGATCGACACCGCCGGGCGGATCTCCGAGAGGTACTCGGTCGCCTCGATGAACTCTGCCATAATCGTGAACATTTGCCACGAAGCGCGTGCTTTCTTTGCGGTGGCGCGGTCTTCGTCGGCCAGCGCGCGCAGGCTGGGAATCATCTTGCGCGGGTTGGCGCGGATGCCGGCGGCGGGGGACGTATCTCCGGGGCCCTCGGCAGCGGCGCTGACCGTCACGTTCACATCCATATCGGCCGCGGTGGTCATGCTGCCCTGCGCGGCCTGCTTGAGTGCCGCGGCCGGTTCGGCGGCGCCTGCCGCGTCCGAGCGGGGAGCGGCGTTCGCACCGCCTGCGGCGGCACCAGTCAATTTTGAGTCCATGGGAATGTCGGATAGTCCAAAAACACTCTTGCTCGTCGATGGGTCGAGCTATTTGTATCGCGCGTATCACGCCCTGCCGGACCTGAGGAACGCGGAGGGGCTGCCCACAGGGGCAATCTACGGCATGATCAATATGCTGCGCAAGCTGCGCAACGATTTTCCGGCAGAGTATAGCGCCTGCGTGTTCGACGCCAAGGGCAAGACCTTCCGCGACGATCTCTACCCCGCCTACAAGGAGCATCGCCCCTCGATGCCCGAGGATCTGGCCAGGCAGATCGAGCCGATCCACGACGCGGTGCGCGCGCTGGGCTGGCCCATCGTGGTGGTGGACGGCGTGGAGGCCGACGACGTGATCGGCACGCTGGCGCGCCAGGCCACCGCCGAGGGCATGCGCACGGTGGTCTCCACCGGCGACAAGGACCTCGCGCAACTGGTGGACGAGCATGTCACGCTGGTCAACACCATGAGCGGCGAGGTGCTCGACCCGCCCGGCGTGGTGGCCAAGTTCGGCGTGCCGCCGCAGCGCATCGTCGACTATCTCTCGCTGATCGGCGACGCGGTGGACAACGTGCCCGGCGTGCCCAAGGTGGGGCCCAAGACCGCGGTCAAGTGGCTGACCGAATACGGCACGCTCGACGACATCATGGCCAATGCCGCCGGCATCAAGGGCGTGGTCGGCGAGAACCTGCGCAACACGCTGGCGTGGCTGCCCAGGGCGCGCGAGCTGGTGACGGTCAAGACCGACTGCGACCTGACGGCCGCGCTGGGCGATTTCCACCATCTCAAGGACGCCGGCGAGGACAGGGAGAAGCTGGTCGAGTTCTTCTCGCGCTACGGCTTCAAGACCTGGCTGCGCGAAGCCACCGGCGAGAGCCTGCCCGATCCGCGCGCCCAGGCGCGCGCGCGCGCCGGCGAGCCGCTGCCGCAGGGTAGCGCGCAGGGGAATGGCCCGGCCGCCGGCCCGGCCCAGGGCGGGCTGTTCGATGCCGCGCCGGCGCAGATCCGCTACGAAGCCATCACCACCGAGGCCGAGCTGGAAGTATTCATGCGCCGCGTGGAAGCCGCGCCGCTGGTGGCCATCGACACCGAGACCACTTCGCTCGACCCGATGCAGGCGCAGATGGTCGGCATCTCGATGTCGATCGAGCCGGGCGAGGCGGTCTATATCCCGGTGGCCCACGCCGGCCCCGACGTGGTGGGCCTGGAAGGGCGCGGCCAGTTGTCGCGCGAGTTCGTGCTCGGGCGCATGCGCGCGTGGCTCGAAGACCCGTCGCGCGCCAAGCTCGGCCAGCATCTCAAGTACGACGTGCACGTGTTCGCCAACCACGGCGTGGCGCTGCGCGGCGTCGCGCACGACACCATGCTGCAGAGCTACGTGCTGGCCTCGCACCGCAACCACGGCATGGACAGCCTGGCCGAGCGCCTGCTCGGCCTCAAGACCATCACCTACGAGGAAGTGTGCGGCAAGGGCGTGAACCAGATCTGCTTCGACCAGATCGACATCGCGCGCGCCACCGAGTACGCCGCCGAGGATGCCGACGTCACGCTGCGCCTGCACCGCAACATGTACCCGCAGCTCGAGGCGCTGGACAAGCTGCTCTACGTCTACGAGAAGATCGAGATGCCGGTCTCGGTGGTGCTGCAGAAGATCGAGCGCAACGGCGTGCTGATCGACGCCGAGCGCCTGGCCGCGCAGAGCGCGCAGCTCGGCCAGCGCATGCTGGAGCTCGAGCAGGCCGCCTACGACGCGGCCGGCCAGCCGTTCAACCTCGGCTCGCCCAAGCAGATCGGCGAGATCCTGTTCGGCCAGATGAAGCTGCCGGTGGTCAAGAAGACCGCCAGCGGCGCGCCCTCCACCGACGAAGAGGTGCTGCAGAAGCTGGCCGAGGACTATCCGCTGCCCAAGCTGCTGCTGGACTACCGCGGCCTGTCCAAGCTCAAGTCCACCTATACCGACAAGCTGCCCAAGATGGTCAACGCGGCCACCGGGCGCGTGCACACCAGCTACGGGCAGGCCACCGCGGTGACGGGGCGCCTGGCCTCGACCGATCCCAACCTGCAGAACATCCCGGTGCGCACCGAGGAAGGCCGCCGCATCCGCGAGGCGTTCATCGCCGGCCCCGGCAACGTGATCGTCTCGGCCGACTACTCGCAGATCGAGCTGCGCATCATGGCCCATATCTCGGGCGACGAGAACCTGACGCGCGCGTTCGCCGAGGGCGCGGACGTGCACCGCGCCACCGCCGCGGAAATCTTCGGCGTGGACCCGGCCGCGGTCAGCAGCGAGCAGCGCCGCTACGCCAAGGTCATCAACTTCGGCCTGATCTACGGCATGAGCGCGTTCGGCCTGGCCAGCAATCTCGGCATCGAGCGCGAGGCCGCGCGGCACTACATCGACCGCTATTTCATGCGCTATCCGGGCGTGGCGCACTACATGGAAGAGACGCGCCAGACCGCGCGCGAGCAGGGTTTCGTCGAGACCGTGTTCGGCCGCCGCCTGTGGCTGCCGGACATCAACGGCGGCAACGGCCCGCGCCGCCAGGGCGCCGAGCGCGCGGCCATCAACGCGCCGATGCAGGGCACTGCGGCCGACCTCATCAAGCTGTCGATGATCGCCGTGCAGGACTGGCTCGAGGCGGACCGGCTCGGCACGCGCCAGATCATGCAGGTGCACGACGAACTGGTGCTGGAAGTCCCCGAGGCGGAGCTGGCGCTGGTCAAGGTCAGGCTGCCGGAGCTGATGTGCAACGTGGCGAAGCTGCGCGTGCCGCTGGTGGCCGAAGTGGGCAGCGGCAGCAACTGGGAAGAAGCGCACTGAGCGCCGGGCCCGCCCACGCGCGCCGCCGTGCCTGCATCCGGTTTCGATTGAAGCGACCGCTGAATCGGTGAATGGCGGCTTGCCAGTCCTGCTGCCGTGCAGCAGACTGGCGCCAAGGCCCGGCCGGTCCGCGCGCACCGGCCGGGCAACAAGCCTATCGACGACACTGGGTAGATCATGAGTACAGAGGCAAGGGCGCATCGCATCATCGTGGTCGGCGGTGGCGCGGGCGGGCTGGAACTGGTCACGCGGCTGGGCGACAAGCTCGGCAAGAGCGGGGCCGCGCAGGTGGTGCTGGTGGACCGCTCGCCGACCCACATCTGGAAGCCGCTGCTGCATGAAGTTGCCGCCGGCAGCATGGACCCCAACACCCACCAGCTCGAATACGTGGCGCAGGCGCGCTGGCACGACTTTGAGTTCCAGCAGGGCGAGCTGACCGGCATCGACCGCGCCCGCAAGACCATCTCGGTGGCCGCCTGCGTCGACCTCGACGGCATGGAGCTGCTGCCCGCGCGCGAGCTGCCCTACGACACGCTGGTGCTGGCGATCGGCTGCGTCACGCATTTCTTCGGCGTGCCGGGCGCCGCCGCCAACGCCATCGCGCTCGACACCGTGGCGCAGGCCGAACGCTTCCGCCGCCGCCTGATCGCGGCCTGCGTGCGCGCGCAGAACGGCGGCGGGCGCGTCGGCGCGGACGGGCGGCCGTGCGTGGACGTGGCCATCATCGGCGCCGGCGCCACCGGCGTGGAACTGTCGGCGGAGCTGCGCAACACCGCGCACGTGCTGAGCGCCTACGGCCTGCACCAGCTCGACCCGCGCCGCGACGTGCGCATCCACGTGATCGAGGCCGGCCCGCGCATCCTGCCGGCGCTGTCCGAGCGCGTCTCCACCGAGACCACCAAGCTGTTGCACAAGCTCGGCATCGACGTCTTCACCGCCGAACGCGTCACCGAGGTCACCACGGACGCGGTGCTGACCGCCAGCGGCAAGCGCATCGACGCCGACCTGACGGTGTGGGCGGCCGGCATCACCGCGCCGCCGGTGCTGGCCACGCTCGGCCTGCCGGTCAGCCGCATGGGGCAGATCGTGGTGGGGCCCACGCTGCAGAGCGAGACCGATCCGGACATCTTCGCCTTCGGCGACTGCGCCAGTTGCCCGTGGCCGGAGAAGCAGGGCACGGTGCCGCCGCGCGCCCAGGCCGCGCACCAGCAGGCCACCTTCCTCTACGGCGCGCTGTGCGCGCGCCTGGCCGGCAAGCCGCTGCCGGCGTTCCAGTTCAAGGACCTGGGCTCGCTGGTGTCGCTCGGGCATTTCAGCGCGGTGGGCAGCCTGATGGGCGGGCTGATCGGCGGCTCGATGTTCATCGAGGGGCTGATGGCGCGCGTGATGTACACCTCGCTGTACCGCATGCACGTGCTGGCGCTGCACGGCGCCGTGCGCATGGCGCTCGATACCGTGACCCACTGGCTGCGCAGCAAGACCAGCCCGCGCGTGAAGCTGCACTAAGGGTTGAGAGCAGGGTGGGGCAGGGCGCGTGGCTCCGGCGTGCGCGGTACGCCATGTTTGCTTAGAATCGGTCTCCCCAACCCGCCAAGCAGGAGACCTCATGCTGAAGCCTGAAGTGGAAAGCCTCGTACCCGGACAGTCCTTCGACCGCCGGGCGTTCGTCAAGACCGCGCTGGGCTCGGCATTCGCCGCCGCTGTCCTGCCGGTGTCGGCGCAGACCATCAAGACCGACTTCGCCGGGCTCACCGCCGGCGAAGTCACCATCGCCTCAAGCGGCTTCAACATGCCGGCCTACCGCGCCCAGCCCGAAGGCAAGACCAATCTGCCGGTGGTGCTGGTGGTGAGCGAGATTTTCGGCGTGCACGAGCATATCGCCGACATCTGCCGGCGCTTCGCCAAGCTGGGCTACCTGGCCATCGCGCCCGAGCTGTTCGCGCGCCAGGGCGACCCGAACAGCTTCGGCACCTTGCAGGAATTGCAGACCCAGTTGATCGCCAAGGTGCCGGACGCGCAGGTGCTGGGCGACCTCGACGCCGCCGCGGCGTGGGCCTTCGCCAATGGCGGCGACGCCGGCCGGCTGGCCATCACCGGCTTTTGCTGGGGCGGGCGCGTCGCCTGGCTGTACGCCGCGCGCAACCGGCAGCTCAAGGCCGCCGTGGCCTGGTACGGCCAGCTGGTGGGCGAGCCCAGCGCGCTCAAGCCGCGCAACCCGGTCGACGTGGCCGGCGAGCTCAAGGTGCCGGTGCTGGGCCTGTACGGCGCCAAGGACACCGGCATCACGCAGGAGCACGTGGCGCGGATGAAGGCGGCGCTGGCCGCCGCGGACAATGCCAACGCCCGCGCGTCCGTGTTCGTGGTGTATCCGGATGCCGGCCATGCGTTCAACGCCGACTACCGGCCGAGCTACGTCGCCGCCGACGCCAAGGACGGCTGGCAGCGCTGCCTGGCGTGGTTCAGGCAGCACGGCGTGTAATCGCATGTAATTGCGCGTAATCACGCGCAGGGGTGGCCGGCGGACGCGGCATTTGCAAAGTCGGCGCCAATCTACGTACAATGCGGGCTTCGTTTCTTGCAACACTGTTGCGTTTGAGGCCGGTGCCGCTCCCCGTGGGGCGCATCGCCGGTCCCGGGAGCCCATCATCGATTCCACCCTTGCCTACATCCTGCTGGCCGCCACCATCTCCGGGGTGGGCAGTATCTTCGGAGCGGCGCTGCTGTCGCTGACGGTGGCCTCGCGCGTGGTGGAGCGCATGGTGAGCTTCTCGGTCGGGGTGCTGCTGGCCACCGCGCTGCTGCATTCGCTGCCGGAGGCGTTCGAGTCGGGCGCCGATCCGCGCGCGCTGTTCGGCACGCTGCTGGCCGGCCTGCTGGGCTTCTTCCTGCTGGAAAAGATCGCGCTGCTGCGCCACTCGCACCACCACGAGGGCGACGGGCATCACCACCACCACGGCCACGACCGCGAGGAAGCCGGGCGCAGCGGCCTGACCATCCTGGTCGGCGACACCTTCCACAATTTCGCCGACGGCATCGTGATCGCGGCTGCCTTCCTGGCCGATCCGCACATCGGCCTGGTCACGGCGCTGGCCATCGCCGCGCACGAGATCCCGCAGGAAGTGGGCGACTTCATCGTGCTGCTCAATGCGGGCTTCTCGAAGGTGCGCGCGTTCGCCTTCAACCTGCTGTCGAGCCTGGCGGCCATCGCCGGCGGGCTGGTCGGGTACTACCTGCTCGACCAGATGAGCGGCTGGATTCCCTACGTGCTGGTGATCGCCTCGAGCAGCTTCGTCTACATCGCCGTAAGCGACCTGATGCCGCAGATGCAGCGCAAGCCGCGCTGGCGCGAGTCGATCATCCAGATGGTGCTGGTGGCGGCCGGGATCGGCGCCATCTTCTTCATCACCAACGGCGTGCATGAAGGCCACGGCCACGGCCGCGCGCACGCGGCGGCGGCCGGCAAGTAAGCCGCGCGGGCCGCGCGCGGGGCGCTAGGCGCCGCTGGCCACCGGCCGCGCCGGGTCGGCGCACCATTCGCTCCAGGAGCCCGGGTACAGGGCGGCGCCGCGCAGGCCCGCCACTTCCAGCGCCAGCAGGTTGTGGCAGGCGGTCACGCCGGAGCCGCACTGCATGATGGCGGCGCTGGCCGGGGTGGCGCCCAGCACCTGGGCGAATTCCTCGCGCAGCGTGGCCGCCGGCTTGAAGCTGCCGTCGGCCCGCAGGTTGTCCTTGAAGAAGCGGTTGGCCGCGCCGGGAATGTGCCCGCCGACCGGATCCAGCGTCTCGTTCTCGCCGCGGAAGCGGTCGGGCGCGCGCGCGTCCACCACCAGCCGGCGCGGCGCGTCCAGGTTGGCGAGCACCAGGTCCGCATCCACCGTGGCCGCCAGCGAGGCCTTGCGCGTGAAGTCGCCGGGCGTCTCCGGCTCGGGCGCGGTGCCCGCTTCCAGCGGCAGGCCGGCCGCCACCCACGCATTCCTGCCGCCGTCCAGCACCGCCACGGCCTCGTGGCCCAGCCAGCGCAGCAGCCACCACAGGCGCGCCGCAAACATGCCGCCGTGGGCATCGTAGGCCACCACCTGGCTGCCGGTGCCGACGCCGAGCGCGCGCAGGCGCGCGGTCAGCGTGTCGGGGTCGGGCAGCGGGTGGCGGCCGTTGCTGCCGGTCTTGGCGCCGGACAGTTCGTTGTCCAGGTGCAGGTAGAACGCGCCCGGCAGGTGGCCGGCGTGGTAAGCCTCGCGGCCGGCGGCCGGGTTTGCCAGGTCGAAGGTGCAGTCGATCACGACGCCGTGGCGGCCGCTGCCTTCGCGCAGCGCGCGCAGGTCCTGGCAGGAAATCAGGGTGGTGAACATGGAATGGCCTCTGGTTGGAAATGCACAGGGGCGCGCCCGCGCGCGGGGCATGGCGCGCCACGGTCGATGCTACACCTCGGGATGGACTTCCGCCTCGGGCGAGCGCAGCGGCGTGGCGCTGGTGGGCTGCCTGCCGGCGGTGTCCTCGCGCGCGCGCGTCAGCGTGGTGGCGATGCCGCTGGCGATGATCAGCGCCATGCCCAGCCACGACAGCCAGTTGAGCTTGTCGCTCCAGACCAGCATGCCCCACAGGCTCGAGAACACGATGCCCGCGTATTGCAGGTTGGCCGTGAGCAGCGTGTTGCCGCGCTTGTAGGCGCGCGTCATGGCGGTCTGCCCCAGCGTGGCGAGGATGCCGATGCCCAGCAGCAGCGCCGCGCCGTGCCAGCTATGGGGGCGGACGCCGCCGATCAGCATCCAGCCCAGGCCCACCACCATGCCCACCGCCGAGAAATAGAACACGATGCGGCCTTCCGGCTCGCCCAGCTGCCCGAGCTGGCGCACCTCCACGTAGGCCAGCGCGGTGAAGATGCCCGAGATCAGCCCGATCAGGCCGCCGGTAAGCTGGTCCTTGCCGACCGACGGCTGCAGCAGGCACAGCACGCCGGCGAACGACATCAGGATGGCGCCGATCAGCTTGCGGTCCGCGCCGGCCCCGCGCGTGCCGGCCAGCGCCGCGCCGGCGCCCAGGATCAGCGCGATCCACACCGGCGACATGTAGTTCAGCGTCATCGCGGTGGCCAGCGGCAGCAGCGTGATCGAGGTGAACCACAGCAGCAGCGCGGTCACGCCGAACAGGCTGCGCTTGATGTGCATGACCATGTGCGGCGTGCGCACCGAGACGCCCGAGCCCGCCAGCACCACCCACATGATGACCACGCTGACCGCGCTGCGGTAGAACACGATCTCGCCGGTGGTGTACAGCTCGGATGCCAGCTTGACGCCCACCCCCATCAGAGAAAAGGCGAAGGCGGCGAACAGCATCCAGAGCGATTGCATGGCGGGGCGACAGGGAAGGAATGGACAGCGCGCGGGCCCGGCCGGCCCCGGGGCGGGGCGGCCATGCCCGCGAAAGGCTTCGCGGCGGCGAATGGCCCGCGCGGCGCGGCGAGACGCCGGGCGCAGCCGGGCGCACACGGGAAGCGGAGATTGTAGCAGCGCGAGTGCGCTGCAACAAAGGCAAAACGGACCGCCTGGGCGGTCCGTTCCGTTGGTTTTGCGCATCAGGCCGCAGTCGCGGCCGTCGCGGCCGTCAGGTCCCCGGTCCGCAATTCACCCGGTGAAGGACATGGCGCGGCGATACCATTCGTGGAAATGCTGCATGCCGTCTTCCATCGGCGACTGGTAGGGGCCGGTTTCGCTGACGCCGCGCTTGAGCAGGGCGCGACGGCCGGCATCCATGCGCTCGGCGATCTCGTCGTCCTCGATGCAGGTTTCCATGTAGGCGGCGCGCTCCGCCTCGACGAACTCGCGCTCGAACAGCACGATTTCCTCGGGGTAGTAGAACTCCACCACGTTGCGGGTCTTGTCCGGACCGAGCGGATGCAGCGTGGATACCACCAGCACGTTCGGATACCACTCCACCATGATGTTGGGGTAGTAGGTCAGCCAGACCGCGCCGTACTTGGGCAGCTGGCCGTTGTTGAAGCGCAGCACCGCGTCGTGCCATTTCTGGTACGTCGGGCTGCCGGGCCGCTTCAGGCCGGCGTGCAGGCCCACGGTCTGGACGCTGTGCCAGTCGCCGAACTCCCAGCTCAGGTCGTCGCACGAGACGAAGCTGCCCAGGCCGGGGTGGAACGGCACGACGTGGTAGTCCTCCAGATAGACCTCGATGAAGGTCTTCCAGTTGTAGTTGCACTCGTGGATCTCGACGTGGTCGAGCATGTAGCCGTCGAAGTTCAGGTCCTGGGCCACGCCCAGGCGCGCAAGGTCGGCGCGCACGTCGCGCTCGCCCTCGAACAGCAGCCCGTTCCAGTTCTGCAGCGGCGAGCGGTTCAGGTGCACGCACGGCTGCTTGTCGAAGTGCGGCGCGCCGAGCAGGTCGCCCTTCAGGTCGTAGGTCCAGCGGTGCAGCGGGCAGACGATGTTCTGCGCGTTGCCGCGGCCGTTGAGCATGATGGCCTGCCGGTGGCGGCAGACGTTGGACAGGAGCTCGATCCCGTCCGCGTTGCGCACCAGGATGCGGCCTTCTTCCTCGGCCGCGAGCGCCTGGTAGTCGCCCGTTTCGGGGACCATCAGTTCATGGCCGACGTAGCCCGGGCCCTTCTTGAACAGCAGTTCCAGTTCTTGTTGATGCAGCGCCTCGTCGAAGTAGACGTTGACGGGCAGTTGCGAATCAGCCGGCACCAGTTTCAGCGCGGTGCTGAGATTGGACATTATCCCCACTCCCTATGACAGGCGAAAGCAGTGAACAACCCAACCATCGAAAAGAAATCGATTTGGGAAAGACAGTCAGCGGCGCCCGGACCTGCTTCCCGGCCCCGGCGTGAGATGGCGCTGACGAACCGCGGATTGTACCCGAGCCAAAAAGTTAAGGGACTGATTATTTTGCCTTTTTAGCGAAAAAGTCGACCCGGGTCGTCATGGAGGTGCCGTTCCGGGCGCATTCGGAAAGACGACCCAAGCGCACAAGTCACTTTCCGGCAACGCTGCCGCGCGAGCGTGAGCATGGATGCGGCCAATCTCGCGCTTTGGCGTAAAATCCCAGCTTCCCCAGATTCATTGTCCGCAATGCCAAAGACTACGAGCTCCCCGGCCCAGCCCGGAACGGCCTCGGCCGACCAGCGGTCCGCCACCGCGACGCCAGCATCCTACGAGGCCGCCCTGGCCGAACTGGAGGCGCTGGTGGCCAGCATGGAAGGCGGCGCGCTGCCGCTGGAAGATTCGCTGGCGGCGTACAAGCGCGGCGCGGAACTGGTGAAGTACTGCCAGCAGACGCTGGAGCGCGTGGAACAGCAGGTCAAGGTGCTGGATGGCGACGTGCTCAAGAGCGCGCCCGCCGAAGCCGCCGCGGTGCCGGGAGAGCAGGAATGAGCGAATCCAGGCAGAATCCCGACGCGGGCGATTTCGCCGGCTGGATGCGCGCCCGTGGCGCCCGCACCGAACAGGCCCTCGAAGCCGAGCTGCCGGCCGTCGATGCCGTGCCGGCCAGGCTGCACGACGCGATGCGGTATGCTGTGCTCGGCGGCGGCAAGCGCGTGCGGCCGCTGCTGGTGCATGCCGCTGGCGAAGTGGCCGGCGCGGCACCCGAGGCCTGCGATGCGGCGGCCTGCGCGGTGGAGATGATCCACGCGTACTCGCTGGTGCATGACGACATGCCGTGCATGGACGACGACGACCTGCGCCGCGGCCGTCCCACCGTGCACAAGGCTTATGATGAGGCGACGGCGCTGCTGGTGGGCGACGCGCTGCAGACCCAGGCGTTCATGGTGCTGGCCGAATCGGCCTCGCTGGCCTCGCTCGATGCCGCCGCGCGCATGCGCCTGGTGGCGGAGCTGGCCCGGGCCTCGGGCTCGGTCGGCATGGCCGGCGGGCAGGCCATCGACCTGCAGCACGTCGGCCTGGCCATGTCGCTCGACGAACTCGAGGCGATGCACCGCATGAAGACCGGTGCCCTGCTGCGCGCCAGCGTGCGCATGGGCGCCTGCTGCGGCAGCGTGGACGAGGCCGGCCTGGCCGCGCTCGACCGCTATGCCGCGGCGGTCGGGCTGGCGTTCCAGGTGGTGGACGATATCCTCGACGTGACCGCGGATACCGCCACGCTGGGCAAGACCGCCGGCAAGGACGCCGCCAACGACAAGCCGACCTACGTCTCGCTGATGGGCCTCGAGCCCGCCCGCGAGCTGGCCGCGAAACTGCGCGCCTCGGCGCACGAGGCGCTGGCGGTGTTCGGCGCGCGCGCCAAACGCCTGGGCGAACTGGCCGATCTGATCGTGCTGCGCTCGAACTGAAATGATAAGTAGAAAACCGATAACCGGGCACAAGAATCCGGCCGCCGAACGGACATCATGACCTACGCACTGCTTAAAACCATAGACGACCCCGCCGCCCTTCGCAGGCTGGACCGGCGCCAGCTCCAGACGCTGGCCGACGAACTCCGCGCCTACGTGCTCGAATCCGTGTCCCAGACCGGCGGCCACCTGTCGTCCAACCTCGGCACGGTCGAGCTGACCATCGCCCTGCACTATGTGTTCGATACCCCGGAAGACCGCGTGGTATGGGACGTGGGCCACCAGAGCTACCCGCACAAGATCCTGACCGGGCGGCGCGACCGCATGCACTCGCTGCGCCAGTGGGGCGGCATCTCGGGCTTCCCGCGCCGCGCCGAAAGCGAATACGACACCTTCGGCACCGCGCACTCGTCCACCTCGATCTCGGCCGCGCTCGGCATGGCGCTGGGCGCGCGCACGCAGGGCGAGCAGCGCGTGTCGATCGCCGTGATCGGCGACGGCGCGATGACCGCCGGCATGGCCTTCGAGGCCATGAACAACGCCGGCGTCTACAAGGACCTGCCGCTGCTGGTGGTGCTCAACGACAACGACATGTCGATCTCGCCCCCGGTCGGCATGCTCAACCGCCACCTCGCGCGCCTGATGAGCGGCCAGTTCTACGCCTCGACCAAGAAGCACATCGAGCGCGTGCTGTCGGTGGCGCCGCCGGTGCTGGAATTCGCCAAGCGCTTCGAGGAACATGCCAAGGGCATGATGGTGCCGGCCACCATGTTCGAGGAGTTCGGCTTCAACTACATCGGCCCGATCGACGGGCACGACCTCGAATCGCTGGTGCCGACGCTGCAGAACATCCGCAAGCGCGCGCTCGAAGGCGGCGGCCCGCAGTTCCTGCACGTGGTCACCAAGAAGGGCCAGGGCTACAAGCTGGCCGAGGCCGACCCGATCCTGTACCACGGCCCGGGCAAGTTCAACCCGGCCGAAGGCATCCGCCCGTCGGCCAAGCCCGCGCGCAAGACCTACACCCAGGTCTTCGGCGACTGGCTGTGCGACATGGCCGCGGCCGACCCGCGCCTGGTGGGCGTGACGCCGGCCATGCGCGAAGGCTCGGGCATGGTGGAGTTCGAGAAGCGCTTCCCGGACCGCTACTACGACGTGGGCATCGCCGAGCAGCACGCGGTGACGTTCGCCGGCGGCCTGGCCTGCGAGGGCCTCAAGCCGGTGGTGGCGATCTATTCCACGTTCCTGCAGCGCGGCTACGACCAGCTGATCCACGACGTGGCGCTGCAGAACCTGCCGGTGGTGTTCGCGCTCGACCGCGCCGGCCTGGTCGGCGCCGACGGCGCCACCCACGCGGGCGCCTACGACATCGCCTTCCTGCGCTGCATCCCCAACATGATGGTGATGGCGCCGGCCGACGAGAACGAATGCCGCCAGTTGCTGACCACCGCGTTCCAGCAGGACTGCCCGACCGCCGTGCGCTATCCGCGCGGCGCCGGCGCCGGCGTGGCGACCGAGGCGGCGCTGACCGCGCTGCCGGTGGGCAAGGGCGAGGTGCGCCGCACCAGCGGCGCGCGCGCCGGCCAGCGCGTGGCCATCCTGGCGTTCGGCTCGATGCTGCACCCGGCGCTGGCCGCGGCCGAGGCGCTCGACGCCTCGGTGGCCAACATGCGCTTCATCAAGCCGCTCGACGTTGAGCTGGTCAAGAAGCTGGCGCACGAGCACGACTACCTGGTCACGGTCGAGGAAGGCAGCGTGATGGGCGGCGCCGGCAGCGCGGTGCTCGAGGCGCTGGCCGCCGCCGGCCTCGCCGTGCCGGTGCTGCAGCTCGGGCTGCCCGACCGCTTCATCGACCACGGCGATCCCGCCTTCCTGCTTTCGCAGTGCGGGCTCGACGCGCCGGGCATCGAGCAGTCGGTGCGCGAGCGCTTCAAGCTGGCCCAGGCCACGGTCGCCACGCGCGCGGCCTGACCTGCGCGCCACGCATGCCCGCCGCCGGCGGGCATGCGGTGTTCCCCGCGATGCCGCCCGCGCGGCCCGCCTTCCGACTCCCGCCTTCCTCCCGCCTTCTGCCTCCCGTCTTCCCGGCATCCCGCGTTTGGTGTGCGGGTATCGCCGCCCTCCCGGCAGCCCCGGGCGATTTCCCTTAAAATCCGAAGTTCTGTGTTCGCAGCTGCGGGAGGCATCGGTTGCCGTCGCCCGCGGTTTCACACTCGTTGCGCGGCAGTGTTGTCTGCGAAAAATGCCGCGACCGTAGAGGAAACCTAGGAATCCGGTATGAATGACATCAATCCCGCCTTCGTGATGCCCGACGTGCAGTCGAGCCTCGACACCCGCCAGATCCCCATTCAGCGGGTCGGCGTGAAGGGCGTGCGCTATCCGCTGTCGCTGAAGACGCCGGCCGGCGTGCAGGCCACCGTGGGCACCTTCAACCTCGACGTGCACCTGCCGGCGGACCAGAAGGGCACGCACATGTCGCGTTTCGTGGCGCTGCTCGAGGAAGAGCGCGAGCCGCTCGAGCTCGCCGGCTTTCGCCGCCTGCTCGACAAGATGCTGCTCAAGCTCGAAGCCGAGGCCGGCCGCATCGAAGTCACCTTCCCGTATTTCATCAACAAGGTCGCGCCGGTGTCGGGCGTGCAGTCGCTGATGGACTACGAGGTCACGCTGGTCGGCGAAGTGCGCGGCGGCGCGGCCAAGGTGTTTCTCAAGGCGCTGGTGCCCGTCACCAGCCTGTGCCCGTGCTCGAAGAAGATCTCGCAGTACGGCGCGCACAACCAGCGCTCGCACATCACCATGAACGTCGAGCTGGCGGGCGACCTGCCGGTGGAGGCGCTGGTGCGCATGGCCGAGGAAGAAGCCTCGTGCGAGCTGTGGGGCCTGCTCAAGCGGCCGGACGAGAAGTTCGTCACCGAGCGCGCCTACGAAAACCCGAAGTTCGTCGAGGACCTGGTGCGCGACATCGCCATGCGCCTCAACGCGGACGAGCGCATCGTGGCCTACGTGCTCGAGGCGGAGAACTTCGAGTCCATCCACAATCACAGCGCCTACGCCGTGATCGAGCGCGACAAGCGCGTCGCCTGATCCGGGCTGCCGCCGCCGGCCTTGCGCCGGCGGCGCGCCCGGGTGCCCGCGGCTACGCCGGCAGGCGGATGTCCGACAGATCCCAGCGCGGCGTCACGCCGTAGCCGTAGTCGTGCCGCGCCAGCTCCGGCGCGGCCTGCAGGCGCATCGCGCCGGCGAAGGCGATCATCGCGCCGTTGTCGGTGCAGAACGCCAGGTCGGGGTAGTGCACCTCGATCTTCTTCTGCGCGGCGAGCTGGTCGAGCCGCTCGCGCAACTGCCGGTTGGCGCCCACGCCGCCGGCCACCACCAGCCTGCGGTGCCCGGTCTGCCTGAGCGCGGCCATCGACTTGGCGGCCAGCACGTCGACGATGGCGTCCACGAACGCGCGCGCGAGGTTGGCGCGGTCCTGCTCGCAGACGTTGCCCATCTTGCGGGTTTGCGTCAGCACCGCGGTCTTGAGGCCGGCGAACGAAAAATCCAGGTTGCCCGAATGCAGCATCGGCCGCGGCAGCGCGTAGGCGCCGGGCGTGCCGAACTCGGCCAGGCGCGAGACTTCCGGCCCGCCCGGATAGCTCAGGCCGAGCAGCTTGGCGGTCTTGTCGAACGCCTCGCCGGCGGCGTCGTCGAGGGTCTCGCCGAGCAGCGCGTAATCGCCGATGCCGCGCACTTCCATCAACTGCGTGTGGCCGCCGGAGACCAGCAGCGCGACGAACGGGAACGGCGGCGGATCGCGCGTGAGCAGCGGCGACAGCAGATGGCCTTCGAGGTGATGCACGCCGAGCATCGGCACGTTGAGGGCAAAGCCGAGCGCGTTGGCGACCGAGGCGCCGACCAGCAGTGCGCCGGCCAGGCCGGGGCCTTGCGTGAACGCGATCGCGTCGATGTCGGCGCGGGTGCGGCCGGCCTCGCCGAGGACCTGCCGCAGCAGCGGCAGCACGCGGCGGATATGGTCGCGCGAGGCGAGCTCGGGCACCACGCCGCCGTAGTCGCGGTGCATGGCGATCTGCGAATGGAGCGCGTGCGCGAGCAGGCCGGCCGTGGTGTCGTAGAGGGCCAGGCCGGTTTCGTCGCAGGAGGATTCGATGCCGAGGACAAGCATGGGAACAGGCAGCGCCGGCCCGGAAGCGGACCGGCAAATCAATCGGTTGGCGCCGGCGCGCTGGCGCAAGGCCAGCAGGGTAGCACAGCGGCGCCGGCCCCGCCTTCCGCGGCCTTTCGCCGCCTTTTCGCTACAATCGCCGCTTCTTCAGCAGGCAGGACGGACATGAGCAGCAGGCACACCACGGGAGCCGCGCCGGGCGGCGCGCGCGCCGCGCGCTTCGACGTGGCGGTGCTCGGCGCCGGCGCCGCGGGCATGATGTGCGCCGCGGTGGCGGGCCAGGGCGGCGCCAGCGTGGTGCTGGTCGACCATGCCACGCGGCTGGCGGAGAAGATCCGCATCTCCGGCGGCGGCCGCTGCAACTTCACCAACCTGCAGGCCGGGCCGGCCAACTACCTGTCCGCCAACCCGCACTTCTGCCGCTCGGCGCTGGCGCGCTACACGCCGCAGGACTTCCTCGGCCTGATGCGGCGCCACGAGATCGACTGGCACGAAAAGCACCGCGGCCAGCTGTTCTGCAACGACAGCGCCGAGCAGGTCATCGAGATGCTGCGCGCCGAGTGCGGCGCCGGCAACGTGGCCTGGCGCACCGGCTGCGGCGTGGAGGAAGTGCGCCGCGAAGGCGACGACTTCCTGCTGGCGACCACGCAGGGGCCGATCCGCGCCGGCGCGCTGGTGGTGGCCACCGGCGGCCTGTCGATCCCCAAGATCGGCGCCACCGACCTCGGCTACCGCATCGCCCGCCAGTTCGGCCTGGGCATGGTCGAGACGCGCCCCGCGCTGGTGCCGCTGACCTTCGACGGCCAGGGCTGGGCGCCGTTCGCGCCGCTGGCCGGGGTCTCGATGGAGGTCGACATCGCCACCGGCAGCGGCAAGGCCGCCGGCGCCTTCCGCGAAGACCTGCTGTGGACCCATCGCGGGCTGTCCGGCCCCGCCGTATTGCAGATCTCCAGCTTCTGGCGCCCCGGCACGCCCATCGCCATCGACCTGTTCGACGGCGCCGACGCCGGCGACTGGCTGCTCGAGCACAAAGGCACCAGCCGCAGGCACCTGGCCAACCTGCTGGCCGAGCGCCTGCCGGCGCGGCTGGCCGATGCCTGGTGCGCGGCGGCGGGCCTGAACGGCGCCCAGCCGCTGCACGACATGCCCGACAAGGCCCTGCGCCGGCTCGGCGCGGCGCTCAACCGCTGGGAACTGGTGCCGTCCGGCACCGAGGGCTACCGCAAGGCCGAGGTCACGCTGGGCGGGGTGGACACGCGGGCGTTGTCGTCGGCCACCATGATGGCGCGCGCGGTGCCGAACCTCTATTTCATCGGCGAAGTGGTCGACGTGACCGGCTGGCTGGGCGGCTACAACTTCCAGTGGGCCTGGGCGTCGGGCGTGGCCGCGGGCCGCTCTGTGGCGGAAATGGCACGCGCGGCCGCGCCGGCGGCGCCATAGCCCCGATAGGGGGATTTCCTGCAATGCGGGCTTGACAAAAGCTGTGATAGACTTGGCGTTTTCGTAAAATCCTCGCAAGACCGCTCAACCGCTGCGTTCATCCGCGGCACTGCCACTGCTACTTATTTCAGCAATGACTACCATCCGCCTTAAAGACAATGAGCCGTTTGAAGTCGCCATGCGTCGTTTCAAGCGCACCATCGAAAAGAACGGCTTGATCACCGAGTTGCGGGCTCGCGAGTTCTACGAAAAGCCGACGGCCGAGCGCAAGCGCAAGAAGGCCGCTGCCGAGAAGCGCCACTACAAGCGCATCCGCAGCCAGATGCTGCCGAAGAAGCTGTACTGAACGCTGCTTCGTTCTTCGCATCAGAACCCGCTGTGGGCAAGGCTCCGGCGGGTTTTTGCATTGGCGCCCGCGCGGCGCCCCGCATCACTATTTCTGGAAGATAGCCATGTCCCTCAAAGCCCGTATCAGCGAAGACATGAAGGCCGCCATGCGCGCCCGCGAGTCCGAGCGCCTCGGCACCATCCGCCTGCTGCTGGCAGCCATCAAGCAGCGGGAAGTGGACGAGCGCATCGAGCTCGACGACGCCGCCGTGCAGGCCGTGATCGACAAGCTGATCAAGCAGCGCAAGGACTCCATTAGCCAGTTCCAGCAGGCCGGCCGCACCGACCTCGCCGACAAGGAAAGCGCGGAAGTGGAAGTGCTCAAGGTCTACATGCCGGCAGCCCTGTCCGACGCCGAAGTGGCGGCCGAGGTGCAGAAGGCCGTGGCCGAGAGCGGCGCGGCGGGCCCGCAGGACATGGGCAAGGTCATGGCCGTGCTCAAGCCCCGCCTGGCCGGGCGCGCCGACATGACCGCGGTGTCCGGCCTGGTCAAGGCCGCGCTGGCGCCGCGCTGAGCGTACGCCGGCGCCTGCCGGTGATTGCCGGTGACGGGTGGCATGGGTTTCGCGGGCGGCCTGTGCGCCGCCCGCCGGCATGAAAGTCTGTCTTGCGCTGCTTTCGCCGGACATCGCTCACCGGAACTGCCTGCAATCCGTTGCGTCTGCACTACAATGTATTGTTAGGGACCGGGAAAGCGCAGTTCCGGTCACGCCTTCCAACACGATCATATCGCCGCCGCCCGCCCCCGACGGGCGTTCCGGCACGAGGACGACAAGCCGGGTGATTCCGCAATCCTTCATTCAGGACCTGCTCAACCGTGTCGACATTGTCGATGTGGTGGGCAAATACGTGCAGTTGAAGAAGGGCGGCGCCAACTTCATGGGGCTGTGCCCCTTCCACAACGAGAAGTCACCGTCCTTCACCGTGTCGCCGACCAAGCAGTTCTACCACTGCTTCGGGTGCGGCGCGCATGGTTCCGCCATCGGCTTCCTGATGGAGTATTCCGGGCAGTCCTACCCCGACGCTGTGCGCGAGCTGGCGCAGTCGGTCGGCCTGTCGGTGCCCGAGGAGCGCGACCGCCTGCCGCCGGCCCAGCGCGCCGAGCAGCAGGCGCGCTCGCTGGCGCTGTCCGAGGCCATGACGCGCGCCACCGATTTCTACCGCAAGCAGCTGCGCGGCGCCCCGCAGGCGGTCCAGTACCTCAAGGGCCGCGGGCTGACCGGCGAGATCGCGGCGAATTTCGGGCTCGGCTACGCGCCCGACGACTGGCAGGGCCTGGAAGCCGTGTTCGGCAGCTACCGCGACGACGCCATCGCCGGCCCGCTGGTGGAAGCCGGCCTGCTGATCGAAAGCAGCGACAAGCGCGACGCCGACGGCAAGCCGCGCCGCTACGACCGCTTCCGCGACCGCATCATGTTCCCCATCCGCAGCACCAAGGGCCAGGTCATCGGCTTCGGCGGGCGGGTGATGGGGCAGGGCGAGCCCAAGTACCTGAATTCGCCCGAAACGCCGCTGTTCAGCAAGGGCACCGAGTTGTACGGCCTGTTCGAGGCCCGCCACGCGATCCGGGAAACCGGCTACGTTCTGGTGGTCGAAGGTTATATGGACGTGGTGGCGCTGGCCCAGCTCGGCTTTGCCAACGCGGTGGCCACGCTCGGCACCGCGTGCACGGCGGTGCACGTGCAGAAGCTGCTGCGCCAGACCGACGCCGTGGTGTTCTCGTTCGACGGCGACGCCGCCGGGCGCCGCGCCGCGCGGCGCGCGCTGGAAGCGTGCCTGCCCTATATCGCGGACAACAAGACCATCCGCTTCCTGTTCCTGCCCGCCGAGCACGACCCGGACAGCTACGTGCGCGAGCAGGGCACCGATGCCTTCGCCGCGCAGGTGCGCGATGCGATGCCGCTGTCGCGCTTCCTGCTGCAGGTGGTGGCCGAAGGCCAGGACCTGCGCCAGCCCGAAGGCCGCGCGCGTGCCCAGTACGAGGCCAAACCGCTGCTGCAGGCCATGCCGGCCGGCGGGCTGCGGCTGCAGATCGTGCGCGAGCTGGCCGACGCCACCGGCACCACGCCGGCCGAGATCGAGGCGGTCTGCGGCCTGGCCAGCGACCCGGCGCGGGTGGGCCGCTTCGCCCAGCCGCGGCCGCGCGCTAAGCGCCAGGCGCCGACCGGGCTGGAGCAGCGCGTGCTGCAGCTGCTGATGTGCTATCCGCAGTTGTCGGCCCGGCTCGACGCCGACAGCCGCGTGCTGCTGCTCGAGGACGAGCAGGCCGGCGCCGAGGTCCTGACGCACCTGGTGTCCGCCTGCGACGAACTGCGGGGCGAGGTGAACTTCGCCGCGTTCAGCGAGCACCTGGCGCAGTCGCCCCACGCCGAGGTCTACGCCAATGTGCGGGCCGCGGTACTGCGCGAGGAGATCGAGGAGGAGCCGGCGGGGCAGGAATTCGAGGCGGCCATCGCCAAGCTGCTGGCCGAGCCGCTGCGGCGCGAGCTCGACGGCCTGCAGGCGGCGGTGATCGCGGGCACGGCCGACGAGGCCGCCAAGAGCCGCATGCGCTGGCTGGTCAGCGAGATCAACCGCCGCCGGCAGCTGGGCTGAAGGCTGGCCCGGCGCGCGGCGCGAGGTGCGCCGCAGCGGGCATGGCGGTGGATTTGTGAAGCAGAGATGGAGGCTTGGCCCGGCGGTATTGAGCTTAAGCCTTGATTTTTCAGGTGAAAACCTCACCTGTTGGGAAGCCGGCTAGCTGCAACGTGCTACAATAGCCGGTTTGGATAGCGAAATCTTTCTCTCCAGTTCTGGTGAAAGTGAGCGTGCCAATGGCAAAGGCCAAAGCAACCGAAAAGGTTTCCACTAAAGCTCCCCAAGCGGGGAGCGGCAAGGCGTCCGTGAAATCAACGGCGGCTGCGAAGTCAGCCGCGTCAGTCAGGACGCCCGCCCAGCCTGTGCCAGCTAAGACCGCTCGGAGCGCCAAGGCGCCCGCAGCGAGCACTTCCTCCGGAACCCGTCTATCCGAAAATTTGAGGCCCTCGACTTCGGCACGCGAGAGCGGCAATAGCGCCAATGCAAGCGGCATGCACGCCGCATCTGTACCAGTGAAAGGCAAGAGTATCACCGTGGCGAAACAGCAGATTACCGAAGTCGAGAGCAAGCGAACGGCAGCGACCAGCGCCAAGACCGGAACGGCCAGGACGGCCGCCGCCGCGTCGGAGGCCAAGGCGCCCGCCACCACTTCCGCCCCCGTTGCATCCGAGCGTCCCGCCGCTCCGGCAGTCAAGCCGGAGCCGAAGAAGCGTGGCCGCAAGCCCAAGGCCGGCATGCAGCACGACGACAGCACCACAGACGACGTGACTGAAGAGCTTTACGAAGACGATATGCCCGCGGCAGCACCCGTTGCCACCGCGGCGCCCAAGACCGAAAAGCAGAAGGCCCGTGACCGCAAGGCCAAGGAAAAGGCCCTGCTCAAGGAATTCGCCTCGACCCAGCAGGGCACCGAGGAAGAACTGGAAGCGCGCCGCCAGAAGCTCAAGGCGCTGATCAAGCTGGGCAAGTCGCGTGGTTATCTGACCTACGCGGAAATCAACGATCACCTGCCGGACGACATGGTCGATTCGGAGACGATCGACACCCTGGTCGCCACGCTCAACGACATCGGCATCGCCGTCTACGAACAGGCGCCCGACGCGGAAACCCTGCTGCTCAACGACAACGCACCGTCGGCCACCAGCGAGGAAGAAGCCGAGGAAGAAGCCGAGGCCGCGCTGTCCACGGTGGACTCCGAGTTCGGCCGCACCACCGACCCCGTGCGCATGTACATGCGCGAAATGGGCACGGTGGAGCTGCTCACGCGCGAAGGCGAAATCGAGATCGCCAAGCGCATCGAAGCCGGCCTGAAGGACATGGTCATGGCGATCTCGGCTTGCCCGGTCACCATCTCCGAGATCCTGGCCCTGGCCGAGCGCGTCGCCAGCGACGAGATCAAGATCGACGAATTCGTCGACGGCCTGATCGACCCCAACGCCGAAGACGTGCCCGCCGCCGCCAGCGCGCCGGTCGCGGCGGC
Source organism: Cupriavidus sp. FW216-B1 (assembly GCF_058789195.1). NCBI lineage: Bacteria > Pseudomonadati > Pseudomonadota > Betaproteobacteria > Burkholderiales > Burkholderiaceae > Cupriavidus > Cupriavidus sp. FW216-B1. Next base: position 215,181 of record NZ_JBYTEL010000002.1, read on the forward strand.
CGCGGCCGACGATGAGGACGTGGAATCGGACGACGACGAGGAATCCGACGAGGACGAGGACGACGACGCCGGCGGCCTGGCCGCCTCGGCCCGCCAGCTCGAAGAACTGAAGCAGGCCGCGCTGGAGAAATTCCGCGTGATCGCCGAGCAGTTCGACAAGATGCGCCGCTCGTTCGAGAAGGAAGGCTACAAGTCCAAGGCCTACGTCAAGGCCCAGGAAGCCATCCAGGCCGAGCTGATGAGCATCCGCTTCACCGCGCGCAACGTCGAGCGCCTGTGCGACACGCTGCGCGGCCAGGTGGACGAAGTGCGCAAGCTCGAGCGCTCCATCCTCAAGATCGTGGTCGACAAGTGCGGCATGCCGCGCGCGGACTTCGTCGCCCGCTTCCCGGGCAACGAGACCAACCTCGACTGGATCCAGACCATCATCGACGACGGCAAGGGCTACAGCACCATCGTCGAGCGCAACGTGCCGGCCGTGCACGAACTGCAGCAGAAGCTGATCGACCTGCAGGCGCGCGTGGTGCTGCCGCTCAAGGAACTGAAGGACGTCAACCGCAAGATGTCCGAAGGCGAGAAGCGCGCCCGCGAAGCCAAGCGTGAAATGACCGAGGCCAACCTGCGCCTCGTGATCTCGATCGCCAAGAAGTACACCAACCGCGGCCTGCAGTTCCTCGACCTGATCCAGGAAGGCAACATCGGCCTGATGAAGGCGGTGGACAAGTTCGAATACCGTCGCGGCTACAAGTTCTCAACGTACGCCACGTGGTGGATCCGCCAGGCCATCACCCGTTCGATCGCCGATCAGGCGCGCACCATCCGCATCCCGGTGCACATGATCGAGACGATCAACAAGATGAACCGCATCTCGCGCCAGATCCTGCAGGAAACCGGCAACGAGCCGGATCCGGCAACGCTGGCCGAGAAGATGGAGATGCCGGAAGACAAGATCCGCAAGATCATGAAGATCGCCAAGGAACCGATCTCCATGGAAACGCCGATCGGCGACGACGACGACTCTCACCTGGGCGACTTCATCGAAGACACCAACACGCTGGCCCCGGCCGAGGCGGCGCTGCACGGCTCCATGCGCGACGTCGTCAAGGACGTGCTGGACTCGCTCACGCCGCGCGAAGCCAAGGTGCTGCGCATGCGCTTCGGCATCGAAATGAGCACGGACCACACGCTGGAAGAAGTCGGCAAGCAGTTCGACGTCACCCGCGAACGGATCCGCCAGATCGAAGCCAAGGCACTGCGCAAGCTGCGCCACCCGAGCCGCTCCGACAAGCTCAAGAGTTTCCTCGAAGGTAGCTGACCGGAGCGCGCCCAGCGCGCTGGTCTGACTTTCCAGGGCCTCTAGCTCATGCCTGGTTAGAGCAGCGGACTCATAATCCGTTGGTGCCGTGTTCGACTCACGGGAGGCCCACCATTGAAGAAAAGGGGTTACGTCATTGCATTTGGCGTAACCCCTTTTTATTTCTTGGCTACGTAAATCCCGGCCGAGGTTCTAGCCGTCGCGATGTCGCGCCTCCCAGAACACCACGTGTCGCTGCAGCCAGCGTACCGTCTGGGCGCCGGCCAGTCCCGTCAGGGCGAGCAAGATCACGCCTGCAAACATGGTGGCCAGGCTCATGCTGACGGAAGACGAGGCGATCAGGTAGCCCAGCCCGCGCTGGGCCGAAAGGAATTCTCCGACCACCGCGCCGATCAATGCCAGCGAGACACCGATCTGCAGTCCGCCGAAGATGTCGCCGAGTGCCGCCGGCAACTTGACATGCCATAGCAGGAACAAGCGTGAAGCGCTGAACGCCCGGCACGCGTCGAGCAGTTCGGGGTCGGTGCGGCGGATGCCGTTGACCGTGTTGACGAACAAGGGGAAGAAGCAGACCAGCGCAACCAGCACCACCTTGGAGGCGGCGCCGAAGCCGAACCAGACCAGGATGATGGGTCCCAATGCCACCTTTGGCGTTGCCTGGAGGCCGATCAGCAGCGGATAGACGAAGCGTTCGAAGGTTGCCGATTCCGCCAGCAGCGCGCCCAGCAGCACGGCCATCACGCAGCCCGAAGCGTAGCCGGCCGCGGTGTTGGCGAGCGTGGCGCCGATGTGGGGCCACAGCGAGCCGCTGGCGAAGCCGGACGCCAGGGCCTGGAATACCGCCGCGGGCGGTGGCAGCAGGTAGTCGGGTATCCGCCACCAGCGCACCGCCTGATCCCAGGCCAGCAGCAGCAAGCCGAGGCTGATGGCCGGATAGGCGAGGGCGGGCAGGCGTGGCAGGCTAGACGGGCGAGGCATTGAAATGTCTCCGCAAATGCTGGGTGAGTGCCACGAATTCGGGCGTATCGAAGGTGTCGAGCGTGCGCGGCCTGGGCAGGTCGATCGCAAGCGACTCGACGATGCGGCCCGGCCGGGGCGACATCACCAGAACGCGGTCGGCCAGGAACACGGCCTCCGGGATGCTGTGCGTGATGAAGAGGACCGACTTGCGCTGCACGCTCCAGATCTTCTGCAATTCGAAGGTCAGCGTCTCGCGCGAGAGCGCGTCGAGCGCGGCGAAGGGCTCGTCCATCAGCAGCAGGGCGGGATCGGGCAGCAGCATGCGCGCAATGCCCACGCGTTGCTGCATGCCGCCCGACAACTCGAAGGGGAAGCCATCGGCGAACGCCGTCAGGCCGACGCGCTCGAGCAGTTCGTTGGCGCGGGCGCGGCTCGCCCGGGGGTCCAGGCCGAGCGTGCTGGCTGGCAACAGCACGTTGTCGCGCACGCTCTTCCATGGCAGCAGGTGCGGTTTCTGGAAAACGACGCCGGTCCCGCGGCTCGGTCCCTTGACCGGATGGCCGGCCAGTCCGATGGTGCCTCTTGTCGGCGCCAGCAGCCCCGTGGCGAGACGCAGCAACGTGGACTTGCCGCAACCGGACGGGCCGAGCAGCGCGACGAATTCTCCGTGAGCGATGGTGAGATCGATGTCGGCCAGCGCCTCGGTATGGCCGCGCCGGGTCGGGTATGTCACGCCGACGCCGGAAAATTCCAGCGCGGGCGCACTCGTCGGGGATACCGTCATGGCTGTGCCGTGGCGCTTGCCGCCTGCGCCAGGAAGGCGCGCACGCGGGTCCACGATCGCGCGCTGGCCAGTGCGTTGGCCGCCGCCGTCCCGCCGCCGTCCAGTACCAGCCCGGCTACCGGGTGTGGCTTGGCGATCAGCGTGGCGGGCAACTGCGGCAGGCCGATGGCATGTCCCGCGGCGTCGCCCACGACGTGTTCCACCGGCCAGCCATGCCCGTGCTCGCGTAGCTGCCGCGCGATCTGCTCGCAGTAGAGCGTCGATGGCCAGAAGCCGTCGTCAGTGCCCGAAATCAGCAATACCGGCCCGCGGATGCGTTCCACCGGGATCCGCGCCGCCGCGGCGTGGGCCGGGTCGCGCAGCACGCTGAGGAAGGCGGCCGCCTGGCGCACGGCCTGGCCGGGCGCGGGTGCCGCGTTGAATGCGGTCCAGTCGGCTTGCGGGTTGCCGCGCCAGATGTTGGGCAGCGCCTCGCCGCGCCAGGTCCAGGCGGTGTCGTCGGGCGGCTGGCCGGGGCGGCCGGCGCGCAGCGTGCCATGGACCACCGCGCTCGGCACGTAGGCGACGACCGCCGAAACCAGTTCGGGAAACCGCGAAGCCAGCAGCAGCGCCAGTTCTCCCCCGCGCGAGACACCCGATACCGCGATGAATCCGTTTGCCGGCCGCAGGTGGTCGCGCACCCAGCGCAGTGCCGCTTCGAAATACTCCAGCGGCGTATCCGAGATGTGGTCCGGCCTGCGCGGAGCCTTGAAATAGCCGAGTGCCAGCGCGGCATAACCATGCGCGGCATACAGCGCGGCGCGCTGCTCGTGCATGCCGCCGCCGGAACCGGCCAGCACCACCACGGCGGGATGCGGACCCGCGCCGGAGGGAAGGAACAGCGTCCCGCTCAATCCATCCTCGGCCACGGCCCGGCGGGTCACGCCGGGCGCGACGAAGCGCAGCAGGTACTCGGCCCGGGCGACGGTTCCGTCGGCGGCGCTCGCAGACACGGCGACCCGAAGCGGCGCGGTATCCTCGCCGAGTTCCGGCCGCGCGGGCAGCCGCGTGCGGCGCATGGCCCAGACCGGGGCGGCGGGATCGGCTTCCTGCCAGTCGCCCGCTATCGGGGCGGTGTCCGCCACGGAAACGGTTCCCCGCGCGTCGGCCACGAAGGTGGCGCGGCTTTGCCAGAGACTGCCGTCAGCGGGGGCGAGCGAGGCCTGCACCACAACCTCGGCCACGGGCGCGAAGCCGTATGCCACGATGCGGCGCGGCTGGTCCACCAGGCCATCGGCCGGGGTGATCTCGATGCGGGCGGCGGCGCTCATTGTGCCGCCTTTGCCCGGCGAATGAGCGCGGCATGGTCGAAATCGGAGAAGGCGGGCACAAACTCGTTGGAGAATATTTTCTGCAGGGGCACGTCCGCGCTCGGGTACTCGCCGGCCTTCGCCATTGCCTCGATGCCCCGCTGAATGGCGGCCACGTCGTACTGTCCCGGCACGCGCGCGGTGCCGGCCGGTGTATGCAGGACGCGCTGCAGCCGGCGGCTCAGCAGTTCGGCCGCCTCGCGCAGGTTCCTGGCTTCGTCGCCTGCCGGCTTCGCCTCCGGGTTCTGCTTCCAAAACGCCTTCACGCAGAACACCGGATTGGCCTCGCATGCGTACTGTGCCTGCGTGTAGGCGCGGCCAAAGCGTCTCACCAGGTCGGGCTGGTCGCGCAGGGTGTCCACGTGCGCGATGAACCCGTTGCCCGCGGCCTCCTGGAACACCGCCGGATAGGCAAGGCGGCGGATCCTGGTGCCGGAGAGCTCCAGCAGGTCATCCCAGCTGCTGTTGAAGTTCAGCGCGTCGATCTGGTGCGAGCGCAAGGCCTGGAACCCCGCGCCGAGCGCGCCGACCGCGACGTATTCCACGTTCTTGCCCGGCTCCAGCCCGGCCACTCGCAGCGCCGCGCGTCCGCCGGGGATGGTGCCCCAGGTCAGCGCGCCGACGCCGATCTTCTTGTCCTTCAGGTCGGCCAGCGTGCGGATGGGCGAATCCGCGAGCACGGCAAATTCCATCGTGTTGGCCGGTACGCCGTTGTAGAAATAGCGCAGCGGCAGCGGGTCCTTGCCGGAGAAGTAGCTTGCGATCACGGGCTCCGACGTGGGGTAGCCGAAGGTCACGCGCTTGCCCGCCACCTGGGGCAGCAGGGCGCCGGCGCCCTGGAACACGATGGTCTTGACGCTGAGGTTGGCGTCCTTGAACAAGCCGAGTGCCTCGGCCGCGGCGTACGGCGCGCCGTCGTGCACGGCCGGCGGTATGGCCAGCGCGACCGTGACTTCGTCCAGAGCGTGGCTGGGCGTGGCGGCCAGCAGCAGGCCGGCGAAGATGGCCGCGGCGGTGGCTGCGAATGCTGTCGGAGTGTGCATCGATTGATTCCTCGTGTAGTGGTCGGCGCGCCGCTTCTCCGTGGATGGCGTGGCGGCGCGGTATCAGTCCTTGCCAAGGCGGCGTAGCGCCTCGTCCGTCAGGACCCGGCGATCGATCTTCTGGGTTGCCGCCAGCGGCAGCGAGTCGATGAACCAGATGCGGCGCGGGTGCTGGTACGCCGCCAGGTTGGCAAGCGCGAACGCCCGGAGCTCCTGCTCCGAGGGAGCGGGAACGCCGGCGCGCGCAACCACGAAGGCGACCGGCTTGGTGCCCTTGACGTCGTCGGGCACCGGCACCACGCTGGCCTGGTGGACGGCAGCATGGCGTTCCAGCACCTTCTCGATCTCGCCGGGATAGAGGTTCTCCCCGCCGCTGACGAACATGTCGTCCCGGCGGCCGACGAAGGTATGGAAGCCGTCGGCGTCGCGCTGGAAGATGTCTCCCGTCACGTAGTAGCCATCGTCTGTGAACGGGGCAAGCTCGGGGCGCCGGTGATAGCCGAGCATCAAGCCGGGGCTGCGGATCTGGAGTACGCCCTCATCGGCCTCGCGGCCTTGCTCGTCGACCAGCCGCAGGCGCACGGCCGGGTGGGCATGGCCCACGGCCAGCGGCGGCGTCGGCAGCCCGGCCGGATGCGGGCCGAACACCACCGGGCCGCCTTCGGTGGTGCCATAGGCATTGAGCACGCGGGCATTGGGCAGCAGGTCGCGGATCTGCTCCAGCAGGCTGGCGCTGACCGGCGCGGAGCCCATGCGCACCACGCGCACCGAACCCAGGTCGGTCGAGGCCAGCGCCTGCTGCTCGCGCAGCATCATGGCGATCATCGGCGGCACGGCGGTCAGCCACGTGCAGCGGTAACGGCCAATGGCCGCTACGTAGGCGCGCGCGTCGAACTGCGGCAACAGCACCGCGGGCGCATGGCTGGCCAGCGTGAGCAGGATCAGGGCCAGCGCGTTCATGTGATAGAGCGGCGCCGCGATCAGCACGCGCTCGCGCTCCAGCGGCGTGGCCTGTTGCCGCGTGCGCACCACCCAGAGATGGCTGGCATGGCTGAGCAGTACGCCCTTGGGCCGCCCCGTGGAACCCGAGGTATAGAGCAGGAAGGCAACGTCCCGCGCTTCCGGTTCGACCGCCGTGAACGGCCCGGGATTCGGCAGCGCCGCGAAGTCCGGCGTGCCGAACACGCACGCGGGCACGCCGGCCGGCACGCGGGCGCCGCGCTCGGCATCGCACAGGATCAGCCGGGCGCCGCTATCCGCCAGGATGTAGCCGATCAGGTCCTGCGGGAGCTTGAAGTTGACCGGCACGGCCACCAGCCCGGCGCGCAGGATGCCGAGCAGGCAGACCACATAGTCCACCGAGTTCACGCCGAGCAGCGCGATGCGTTCGCCCTGGGCATAGCCTCGGGCGAGCAGGCCTCGCGCCAGCGCATCGGCGCGGTCGTCGATCTCGCCGAAGCTGTGCAGTGTGTCCTGCTGGCCAGCATTCACGCCGATCAAGGCAATGCTGTCACGGTCGGCCTGGCGGGCAATGACCCGGCCCAGGTTCCGGCTTTCACTATCGCTCATTGCGGTGCCTCCAGGGCGAACGCGCATTGCGCCGATGCGTTTGCGCGAGGGATGTCCATTGGCGCCGCCATCAGGCATCGCCGGTACGTGCCGCGGGTGCGGGCGTGGCATAGACGCCCCGGCCGCTGGCAACCAGTTCGCCGTTGGTGTCGAAGACGCTGGCTTCCGCCACGCAGACCTGCCGGCCGTTCTTGATGACTTTCCCTACCACCTTGAGGTCGCCGCGTGCGGCACGGTGGTAGTCCACGCGCAAGTCGATGGTGGGCACGCCCTTGCCGGTATGCGATACCAGGGCCCAGTCGGCAGCCAGGTCCACCAGCGCGGCAAGAATGCCGCCGTGGATGTAGCCCAGATCGGGATTGACCACCCACTCGTCGCGGAACTTTGCGCTCAGCGTGATTTCGCCGTGGCCGACGGAGAGGACCTGCAGGCCCAGCCATTGATGATAGGGGCCGCGCAGCAGCTTGGCCTGGATGGCTTCGGCGCTGGGCAGCGCCGGGGAAACGGTGTCGTTCATGATGATTTTCTTGGCATTCAGGAGGGCAGGCGCATCGCCTTGACGGCGCGTTGGCGGTTCAGGGTGCTACCACCACTTTGCCCAGCACGGCGCGGTCGCGGATCAGCGCTAGTCCTGCCGCGGCCTGCGCGAGCGGCAGCACGCGATCGATCACCGGGTCGAGGCGTCCCGCGGCGACCAGTTCCAGCAGCGCTTTCAGGTCAGCCTCGTAGAAGCTGTTGGAGCCCTTGATGTTCAACTCGAAGCTCCACACATAGCGCAGGTCTTCCTTCGGGTCGTGACCCGCGGTGGCGCCGCAGACCAGCAGGGTGCCGCCTCGCTTGAGGCTCTTGACCGAAGGCAGCCAGGTATCGCCACCGGTGAAGTTCACCACCACGTCCACGCCGCCTTCGTGGGTGCGGCGCTGCGGCTTGCCGTACCTGGCGATCACCCATTTGGCAAAGTCGGTCTCGCGGTAGTTGATGACATGGTCGGCGCCCAGCTCCAGCAGGCGCTGCGCCTTCTCGTCGCTGCCAGCCGCGGCGATGACCTCGGCGCCCAGCAGCTTGGCCAGCAACACCGTCGCGGTGCCGACGCCGCCGCTGGCGCCCAGCACCAGCACCTTGTCGCCGGCCTTCACGGTCCGGTGCGTGAACAGCATGCGATGGGCGGTGCCGTAGGCCACCGGCAAGGCGGCCGCCTGAGCAAACGTCACCGCATCCGGCAGGGCGATCAGCTGCGCCGCGTCCACGCGGGCGTACTGGGCCATGCCGCCGTCCACCATCTCCCCCATCAGGCCGACGCCCGGCTTCAACGGGTTGACCAGGACGCGGTCGCCGGCCTTCCAGTCGGCCACGCCGTCGCCGACCTCGGTGATGGTGCCGGCGAGGTCGAGACCGATCACCACGGGCAGCGGGACCTTGATGCCCGGCATGCCCTGGACGGTGAAGACGTCGTGGTAATTGAACGACGATGCGCCTACCCGGATGACGACGTGGCCCGGGCCGGCCTGCGGCACAGCCTTGTCATGCACCAGTTGCAGTTGTTCCAGAGTGCCGTGTGCCTCCAGCACAAGGGCTTGCATTGTCTGACTCACGCGATGTTTCCTTTCTCTTGGTGTCGTGTGTTCTTGCGTTGTGTGTCTCGTCCGCGCTGCGCCGCGTCCGCCTACTTGAGCCCGTTGGCCAACTGGTAGGGCCTGGTGGCGAAGAGCTCGTCCGTGATGTCGCCCTTGACCAGCCCCGACTCGGTGAACACGGCATGCTGGCGCTTGAGCGTGGCGATGTCCGCCGGCTCGAACGCCACGCGATTCATCTCGTTCCACAGGCTGACATAGGTCCTGGCGTCGTCTTCCGGCAGGTTGGCCTTCTTCCGCAGGATCTGCACCACCTCTTCGCGATGCGTGTTGCCCCACGCCAGCGTGTCGCGCAGGCTGGCGATGACGCGGGCGACCACCTCCGGCTGCTTCTCCACCAATTCGGCGCGCACCGCGCCAACGCCGATATAGGGCACCGCATCGGAGCGGGTCAGCTTTTTCCATTCCTCGGCGAAGCTGCTCAGCCGGCGCACCGGCAGTTCGTCGCCCAACTGGGCCACGGTGACCGAGCGCAGCGCGGCGCCATCCACCTGCTTTTGCGCCAGGAACTGGGCGAGGCGCGATTCGTTGCCGCCCACCAGCGAGAAATCCGAACTCTTGATCTGGTAGTTGCCGGCGAGTATGGCCCCCGCGATCACGGCCACCGAGGACCCCGCGGGCGACATGCCGATCTTCTTGCCCTTGAGCTCCGCGAGCGTGCGGATCGGCGAGTCCTTGGGCACCACGAACTGCACGTCCGCTGGCTGGGTCGCGGCGAAAATGCGAATCGGCACGCCCGAGGCGGCGGTGCCGAACACGCCGGCCACCGGCGCCCCGAAGGCCAGGTCAATCGAGCCGGAGGCCAGCGCGCGCAGCGGCGCGTTGACGTCCGGGAAATGCACGAACTCGGCGTTGATGCCGCGCTTGGCGAGGAAGTCCTTCGATTCCAGCACCGAGCCATAGCCCAGGCTGACGCCGCTGGTCCAGTAGCCGATGCGCACGGTATCCGCGGCGCGAGCCGGGCCAGCCGTGATGGCGGACGCGGCGATCATTGAGGTGGCGGCCAGGGCCGCGGCGAAGAGCTTGCGCACGATGGTTATCCTTGTGGGACGGGAAATGGTGTCAGGGCGGGCGCCGGACGCGACGGAAACTTCCATCGGAACAGCCACCGCTCCAGGGGTTTGAGCGCGCCGCCTTCGAGCAGCAGCATCAGGGCGACGAGCAGGACGGTCCAGGCGAAGACCTGGTCGGTCTGCACCAGGTCGGCGGCCTGGCGCAGCCGGTAGCCGATGCCACTGGACGCGCCGATGGTCTCGGCCACCAGCGACACCCGCCAGCCGAAGCCGAAGGCCAGCCGGGCACCGGCGAAGAAGTGCGGCAGGATGGTCGGGCCGTAGATCTTCAGCAATATCCGGGCGCGCGACATCCGGAAGCTGCGCGCCAGGTCCACGTACTGCATGTCCACGGTCTGCGCGCCTTGCCAGACGTTGGTCAGGATCAGCGGCATGGCTGTCATGAAGACCACGAAGATCGTGGTTGCGTCGGAAATGCCGAACCAGATGATGGCGAAGATCGCCCAGATGGCGGAGGAAACGGTATTGAACAGCGTCAGCAGCGGCTCGAAGAATCGGGCGAGCACGCGGCTGGCGCCCAGCGCGAGTCCCAGCAGCGTGCCGATGACGGTGGCGATGGCAAAACCCAGCATCACGCGCTGGCAAGTGGCCGCCACGTCCTGCGCGAAGGTATCGCTGTGCCATAGCGATACCAGCGCCAGGGCCACCTTTCCGGGGCCGGGCAGGACGAACGACGGCAGGCGCGCCGCGCCGATCCACCAGGCCAGCAGGATGACGCCGGCAAGCAGCAGGCGCTGGGCCAACAGGGTCGCGAATCTCCTGGGCATCGTAGTCTTTCTCCTTCAGGGTCTGGACCGCAGTACGCGGATCTGCTCGGCAACCGCGGGGGAGGTCGGCACGCGCGGCCGGGCCAGGCGGTCCAGCGCAATCACGTCGATCACGCGCCCCGGCCACGCCGCGAGCCGCACCACCCGGTCGGCCAGGACGACGGCTTCCTCCATGTCGTGGGTCACGAACACGACCGTCATGCCGCTGCCTGCCTGGATGCGCAGGAGTTCGTCATGCATCTGCGAGCGCGTTTGCGGATCGAGCTTGGAGAAGGGCTCGTCCATCAACAGCACCGACGGCTCCGCCGCCAGGCTGCGGGCCAGGGCCACCCGGCTGCGCATGCCGCCCGACAGTTCGTGCGGCCATGCGCCGGCATGCGATTCGAGGCCGACCAGGCGCAGCATCTCGCGGGCGCGCGCATGGCGCGCGGCGCGGGACAGATTCGTGCCTTCCAGGCCGAAGGCGACGTTGTCGCGCACGCTTCGCCACGGCAGCAGGCGGTCTTCCTGGAACATGTAGGCGATACGGCGCCAGTCGGCGATCTGCGCGGCCGGCACGCCACCGACCGTGAAGCGCCCCGCGTCCGGCGCGAGCAGGCCCGACAGGATGTTGAGGAGCGTGCTCTTGCCGCAGCCCGAAGGACCGACCAGCGCCAGCACTTCCCCGGTGCGCACGGTGAGGTCGATGCTCTCCAGCACGGTGACGGCGCCGAAGCGCTTGGCGACGCCCGCGGTTTCGAGGGCCGGTGCCGGGCCGGCACGCAGCAGGGCATCGGGCAATGTTTCGGGCACGGCGATCATTTGCCATCCCTCACCGCCAGCAGAGGCAGGTAGGTGCCCGCCTGCGACAGGCTGGCGTAGACCTTCTCCAGCGTTTGCGCGCGGAACGTCTCGATATGGCGGCGCGCAATCGTCTCCGCGGCCTTTTCGTCGTGGTCCTCGAAGGCCTTGATCATGGCGTTGTGGTCATGCTTGATTTCAGGCTTGACGCGCTGCACGTTGAACCCGAGCGCAACCAGCCGGGACATTTCATCCATCAGTCCGGACAGCGTGCGCAGCAGTCGCTCGTTGCCCGTCGCCGTGGCGATGGCGAGATGAAACTGCTTGTTGGCATCCATGAAGACATCGATGCGGTCCGGCAGCGGCCCCACGTGCTCCACCCGGCAGGCCGCCTCCAGGCGGTGCAGCAGGCGGGTGTCGACGCGGCGGGTCGCCAGCCGGGCGGCCATCGGCTCCAGTTGCACGCGCAGCGCGAAGACCTCCTCCACATCCTTCACCGTGATCGGTGCGATCTGGTAGCCCTTGCGCGGGCGGGATCGCACCAGGCGCTCGTGGGCCAGGCGCGTCAATGCGATCCGGCAACTGTTCTTGCCGAACCCATAGGCAGCCATCAGCTCCGCTTCGGTCACCGTGGCGCCCGGCATCAGGCGGCACGACAAGATATCGCGCCGGATGCTGGTGTACGCGGCCAGGCCCTGGCTGCCCGCATCGGTGTCGTCCCGCGACGCGGGCATGGCGACGCGAGCGGGCCTCGCTGGCAGATCAGTCATTCCGGTCATTGCGGTCATTGGCGTGCAGCTCCCTGACTTGTGAGCGGCTTACAGATTGGCACTGCGGCGCCCACGGTGAGCAGCAAAGCTTAGTTCCGCCGACAGGGGCGGCCAACGAAGTTTTTGTCAAAAGCACATCTGTTCGCCGCGTGGTCTGGGCCGCCCACCACGCATTGGCCGCGCGCCGGCTGGGCGGCTCAGCTAGGCAGGTCAGCTGGGCGGCCCAAGTGCCGCGCCGGCTTGATAAACATAGAGAAAATGGTCAGTTCGCCAGAACGGCCGGGACTCGTAGCATTCGAAATTCTGTCCGCCGTCCTGGAGCCGCCGTGTCGCATCGTCCTGTGTTCTTTTCCCCATTGGCGTGGAGCGCGCAATGAGCAAGATTCCCGCTCCCGTGCTCGATCATGTCGTCATCAACGTCAAGGAGCAGCTCGACGACGCGCTGGCCATCTATCGCAAGCTCGGCTTTGCGCCGACCGAACGTGGGCACCATTCGCTCGGCAGCAGCAATCACCTCGCCATCTTTGGCGAGAACTACCTCGAACTGCTTGGCTACGAGACCGGCAAGACGATCCAGCGTCCAGAGGTAGTCGAAGCGCCGCTGGGTCTCACGGGTCTCGTGTTCAAGACCACCGACTCGCTGGGACTGTATGACGCGATCCGCGCCGGAGGCCTCGCGGTCGAGCCGCCGGCCGAGTTCGGCCGGCCGGTCAACCTTCCCGATGCGGTGCGGGAAGCGCGCTTTCGCACCGTACGCCTTGGCGTGGAACTCGTGCGCAACGGCCGTACCTTCTTCTGTCACCACTTCACCCCTGAACTGGTCTGGCGCGACGAATGGCGCGCGCATCCCAACGGGGTCACCGACATCGTCGGTTTCGTGATTGCCTCGGCGTCGCCGGAGCAGACAGTCGCGCTCTATGAAACGCTGTTCGACCGCAAGGCGGTATCGGCTGCCGAAGCCGGTGGCCGCGTCTTCCAGGCGGGCCGGGCGCGCGTGGAGTTCGTGACGCCGGCGCAGGCCGAGCGGCGCTTCGGCCCGGTCGCCACGACCGACGACGGCAGCGAACGCAATGTGGCGCTGATCCTGCAGACCAGTTCGCTCGCGCGGCTGCGCGCCACGCTGGCGGAGAATGGCGTGCCGTCGGCCACGCTTGCCGATGGCTCCGTGCGCGTGCTGGCCGAGGACGCGTTCGGCGTCGCCTTGCAGTTCGTGGAAGAGGCCGCGCGATGAGCACGGAGCTCGATTACTGGCACTATTTCGCCACCGGCTACGTGGCGGCTCGCGAACGCTTCCGCGAGGCGGCGTCCCGTGCGGAGGCCGAGCAGACCACCCATGCGCACCCGACCGCCAGAGGCCCCGGCGGCGAGGTGTTGAGCATCGACGTGGCCCGCATAGGGGCGGCGAGCGCGCCTCGCCAGCTATTGGCGATCAGCGGCACGCACGGTCTTGAAGGCGCCGCCGGGTCGGCGGTGCAGGTGGCCTGGCTGGCGACGGCAGCGCGGCAGCTGCCGGCTGGCGTCGCGGTGACGCTGATCCACGGGCTGAACCCATACGGCTTTGCCCACGCGACCCGGACCACGGAGAACAACGTGGACCTGAACCGCAACTTCGTCGACCACGATGCGCCCTATCCCGGCAATGCCGACTATGCCGAGCTGCACGAGCGGCTGATTCCGGGGCATTGGGACCGCGATGCTCTCGCCGACGCCGTCCTTGCCACCGAGGCATTCCGGGACAGGCACGGTGCCGACGCGCTGTTCAACGTGCTGGCAAGCGGCCAGTACACCCACCCCGAGGGCCTGGTGTATGGCGGCAACGGGCGGGAATGGTCCAACCGCGTGCTGCAGCAGATCGTCGACGCCCAGCTGGCGCAGGCGGAACGCGTTGGTTTCATCGACTGGCACACGGGCATCGGCGACTATGCCGAACCGTTCTTCCTCTGCTTCAACGAGGAAGGCAGTGCCCTGCAGCGGGAAGCCGCGCGCTGGTGGGGCGGGGACCGGATCTTGCGCCAACGGCCCCATGGCCTCGCGCGTCCGAACTACCAGGGACTCGTCTTCAACGGCGTCGAGCGCTTCCTGGGCGGTCGGCCGATGGTAGGCGCGGTGGTGGAGTTCGGCACGCGCGGACCGAATACGTCGCTGTCCACGCGGCTGGATCAGTGGTTGCGCTTCAAGGCGCCGCTCGCGCCCGATGCGCAGCGCGACGCGCTGTTGCGCGACGACCTGCGCGACGCGTTCGTGCCGTACTCCGCGGTGTGGCGCCGCAGCGTCGTCCGCCACGGCCTGCAGATCACGGCGCAGGCGCTGGACGGGCTCGCCGGCTGGCAATAGGCCGATCGCCAGGCGGCAGGGCGGCGAGCCCGGTTTCCCTCTTTCCTTCTCATCCCCATCCTATGAAAGCCATCGTACTGCGCGAGCATGGCGGCAACGACAAGCTGCGGCTCGAAACCGAATTCCCCGACCCGGTTGCAGGCCCCGGCGAAGTGGTGCTGCGCGTCGGGGCGTCCTCGCTCAACTATCACGACGTGTTTACTCGCCGCGGCATGCCCGGCATCAATCTGCCATTTCCCGTCATCATCGGCCTGGACGTGGCGGGCGAGATCGCATCGGTCGGGCCCGGCGTGACGGACTGGCAACCGGGAGATCGCGTGCTGGTCGATCCCATCGACCGGGTAAACGGCGGGCTGGTCGGCGAAACCATCCACGGCGGGCTGGCGGAGCTATGCCGCGTGCCGGAGCACCAGTTGATCCGCCTGCCGGAAGGCGTGAGCTACGACGAAGCCGCGGCGCTGCCGGTGGCCTACGGCACGGCGCTGCGCATGATGAATCGCGTGGGGCAGGTGGCCGCGGGCGAACGGGTGCTGATCCTCGGCGCCAGCGGCGGCGTGGGGGTCTGCGCCGTGCAGCTTGCCAAGCTCGCGGGAGCGGAGGTCATTGCCTGCGCCGGTTCGGCGGAGAAAGCCGAACGCCTGCGCGAACTCGGTGCCGACCACGTCATCCTCTATACGGAGGAGGACTTCCTCACCGCGATCCAGCGGAAGTTCGGCAAGCCCGCCCGCCGCCGCGGCGCCGCCAACCGGGGCGGCGTGGACGTGGTGGTGAACTTCACCGGCGGCGATACCTGGGTCAGGTCGCTGCGCGCCTTGCGCCTCGGCGGGCGCCTGCTGACGTGCGGCGCGACGGCCGGCTTCGATCCCAAGGAAGACATCCGCTATATCTGGACCTTCGAGCTGCAGATCCGCGGCTCCAACGGCTGGGAGCGCGAAGACCTGCACGAACTGCTCGACCTCGTCCAGCGCAAGCGCCTGCGCGTCCTGATCGACCGCAAATGGCCGCTCGCAGCGGGTGCCCAGGCGCTCGCCTCGCTGGAGAACCGCCAGGTGACAGGCAAGGTCCTGGTGGGCGCATGAGCACGCTTCTCACGCAAGCGCAGATCCAGCGCGCCTTTGACGATTCGCCGTTCATCGCCTCGCTGGGGATGACGGTGACCCGCGTCGACCATGCGGCGCAGACGCTCACGGTGAGCGTGCCTTTCCAGCCCGGGTTCGAGCGCGGCGCCGGCACCGGCCAATGGCATGGCGGACCGCTCGCCGCGATCATCGATACGGTGGGCGACTTCGCCGTCGGCATGCTCGCCGGCCGCGGCCTGCCCACCATCAACTTTCGCGTCGACTACCTGCGTCCGGCAATCCAGACCGATCTGGTCGCGGTGGCCACCGTCCGGCGTCATGGCCGCAGCGTCGGCGTGGCCGACGTCGAGCTGCTAAACGGGGAGGGCGTCCTTCTCGCGATCGGACGCGCCAGCTATTCAACATTGCCGGCCGCCCGGTAGCGGCACCGCAACGCATGCATGATTCGGAGTGTTCCATGAGCAAGATCACGGGCCTGTCCCGACGTTCGTTTCTTACCAATACGGCCGGCACGATGCTGGTCGGACTGGGCATGCCCACGGCCGCATGGGCCGCGGCGGCGCAGGCCCGGCGCGGCGGCACCCTGGTGGCCAGTTGGGGCGGCCTGGAGCCACAAGCCCTGTTCGTGCCGGGGGGCGGCGGGTCGAGCCCGTTCCAGACCTCCACCAAGATTCTCGAGCGCCTGCTCAAGATCGACAGCCAATTGTCGTTCCAGCCGGTGCTGGCGACCGAGGTAAATGCCTCGGCCGACTTCAAGACCTACACCATCAAACTGCGCCAGGGCGTGAGCTGGCACGACGGCAAGCCGTTCACTTCGGCCGACGTGGTGTACAACGTGCAGGAACACTGGAAGCCGATTTCGGCCGGCATCGCCCTGAAGGCGCTGCAAACGGTGGAGGCACCCGATGCCTACACCGTGAAGCTGATCTTCAGCAAGCCGGTGCCCGAGTTCTTCCTCAAGTCCGTGCTGGCCGGCCAGTACCAGCTGGTGGTGCCCAGGCACCTGTACGCGGGACGCGACCTCATCACCAATCCGCTCAACAACGCGCCGGTGGGTACCGGGCCCTGGAAGTACGGGCAATGGGTGCGCGGCAGCCATGTCGAGTACAAGCGCAACGAACAGTACTGGAACCGTGGCGAGCCCTACCTGGACAAGCTGATCGTGCGCTGGTGGGGCGACCCCGCGTCGCGCGCGGCGGCGTTGGAAACGGGCGAGCTCGGCCTTGCCTACTCGAATCCGGTGCCCGCGCGCGACGTCGCGCGGCTGCTCAAGACCGGCAAGGTCGTCGCCGATACCAAGGGCTACGAGAACTCGGCATGGACGGTCACCGCCGAGTTCAACCAGCGCCGCGAGATCGTCAAGCGCCGTGAAGTGCGGCAGGCGATCCTGCACGCCATCGACCGCAAGTTCATCGTCGACACAATCTACTTCGGCCGCGGCAAACCGGCGGTGTCTCCGATCTTCCGCAGCAACCCGATCTTTTTCACCGACGATGTGCCGAAGTATCCGTTCGATCCGAAGAAGGCGGAGGCGCTGCTCGACGCCGCCGGACTGCCTCGCAAGAACGGCAGCCGTTTCACGATCAATCTGCTGGCGGCGGCATGGTTCGAGGAAAACGCCAAGCTTGGCCAATACCTGAAGCAGGCCCTGGAAGACGTCGGCATTGCCGTTCGCCTGGACTCCGTCGACCGCGCCACGGCACTGAAACGGATATACGGCGACTACGACTACGATATCGCCGTGTCGAATTTCACCGCGCCGCTGGAACTGGTGCCGGTCGTCACGCAGTTCTTCACCAGCGACGGCATCGTCAAGGGCGCCGCCTTCCGCAACGCCACCGGCTACTCGAACCCGGCCATGGATGCGCTGGTCGAAAAGCTCAGCATCGAAACCAATCCGGAACTGCGCAAGAAGCTCGCGCACGAGTTCGCGCGGCTGGCGTCGACCGATGTGCCGATCGTGCCGCTGGTCGAGATCGAGTCGTTCACGCTGGCGGGTACGAAGGTGCGCGATTTTTCCACCGGTGCCAATGTCCAGGGCGAATCCCTGAACGACGTGTGGCTGGCGCAATGAGGGTGGGGCGAACATGGTAGCGCGTCTGCTGTTGCGCCGCCTGCTGCAGGCCGTGCCGCTGGTGCTCGGCGTGGTGGTGCTCAATTTTTTCCTGATTCAGCTGGTGCCCGGCAGCTTCCTGGACGTGATGACCGCCGAGCAGCAGGTCACGGACCCCGCCCTGATCGAACGGCTGCGCGTCACCTACGGCATGGACAAGCCGGTGTGGCAGCAACTGCTGCACTATATCGGCGCCGTCGCGCACCTGGACCTCGGCTACTCGTACCGCCACAATCTCCCGGTGTTCGACGTGATCGCGGCGCACCTGCCCGCCACGCTGATTCTGATGCTCAGCAGCATCGCGATTGCGGTGCTGGTGGGCGTGACGGCGGGCATCGTCGCGGCGGTCAAGGTCAATACGTGGTGGGACACGCTGGTCTCGGTCGCCGCGGTGGTGTGCTTCGCCGCGCCCAGCTTCTGGCTCGGCATCATGCTGATCGTGCTGTTCTCGGTGAGGCTCGGCTGGTTTCCGGTGGGCGGCATGACGACGATCGGCGCCGACCTCGGCCCGCTCGGCACCGCGCTGGACATCCTGCGCCACCTGGTGCTGCCCGCCGTCACGCTGGGTCTTTTCTACGCCGCCACCTATGCGCGGGTGATGCGCGCGTCGATGCTGGAAGTGCATCGCAACGACTTCGTGCGCACGGCCTACGCGAAGGGCCTGACGCGCGCCCGCGTGATCGTCGGGCACATGGTGGGCAACGCCATCCTGCCGGTGGTGACCTTGCTTGGCCTGCAGATCGGCGCGTTGCTCGGCGGCAGCATCGTCGTCGAAGCGGTGTTCAGCTGGCCCGGGATCGGCGGCGTGCTGTTCGACGGCGTCATGAGCCGGAATTATCCGGTGGTGCTGGGCATGCTGTTGCTGTGTTCCGTGTTCGTGGTGGTCGCCAACGTCGTTGTCGACATCCTCTACACGCGGCTCGACCCACGCATGGCGAAGGAGATCCGATGACGGCCGCCGGTTCCCCGCTGGCGCCGGCGGACACCGGCCGCATTGCCGGCAGCGGCGCATGGCGCCAGTTCGCGCGCAATCGCGGCGCGATGCTGGGCGCGATCATCCTTCTCGCCATCGTGGCGGCGGCGCTGTGCGCGGGCCTGTGGTACCCGGCCAAGCCGCTGCGCATCGTGGGGGCGCCCGAACTATGGCCGTTCGAATCGCGGCTGTTCCCGCTTGGCACCGACTCGCTTGGCCGCGACATGGCAGCCATGCTCGTGCATGGCGCCCGCGCCACGCTGCTGGTAGCCGTCGCCGCCAGCCTGGCGGCGACCGTGCTCGGGGTGTTGGTGGGCGCCGCGGCAGCCTGGTTCGGCGGCTGGATCGACGAGATACTGATGCGCGTCACCGAGCTGTTCCAGATCATCCCCAATGTGGTTTTCGTGCTGACGGTGGTGTCGATACTCGGGCCCCATATCGAGAACACGACCATTGCCGTGGCGCTGGTGTCCTGGCCGGGAATCGCGCGCCTGACGCGTGGCCAGTTCCTGTCCTTCAAGGGCCGCGAGTTCGTGCAGGCGTGCCGCACGACCGGCCTCGGGCCTTGGCGCATCGCCTTCGGCGAGATCCTGCCCAATGCTCTGCCGCCCGTGCTGGTGATGGGCTCGCTGGTCGTCGCGGGCGCGATCCTCTACGAGTCGGTGGTGTCCTTCCTCGGTCTGGGCGATCCCAATGTCGCCAGCTGGGGGCGCCTCATCGGCGAGGGCCGCACCTTGATCCGCACCTCCTGGTACATCTGCGCGGTGCCGGGCCTCGCCATCATGCTGGCGGTACTCGCGCTGAACCTCATCGGCGACGGTCTCAACGACGCGCTCAATCCGGCGTTCCGCCGGCGCTAACCTCATTCTTCCACATCCCATGACACGGCAATGGACCAATCTCGGCGACCTGATCGACCGCTCTCTCGATCTGACCTCGGCCGCCATCGTCGACCTGCGCGACGCCGCGCACCCCCGATCGTATTCGCATGAGGAGGTCGACCGGCTGGCGAACGGCGTCGCCGCGGCGCTGCGCGCGCGCGGTTTCCCTCCCGGCGCGCATGTCGCCATTGCGTCGCTGAACCGCGCCGAATACCTGATTGCCTACTTCGGCATCATGCGCGCCGGTCTGGTGGCCGTGCCGGTCAATATCAAGCAGTCGGCGGAGGTGCTCGACTTCGTGCTCGACGACGCCGACGTGGTCCTGGCCTTTGTCGACCGGCAGCGTCATGACAGCCTCGCGGCGCGCGTGCCGGTAATCGACTTCGACGACGGCGGCCCGAGCGGCTTCGCCGCCGTGGTCCGGCCCGCGGACCTTGCCGCGGTGGTGCCGGATGCCGGGGCCGTCGCCCAGATGCTGTACACCTCCGGTTCGACCGGACGCCCCAAGGGCGTGCCGCTGACGCACGCAGGCCAGCTGTGGGCGCTGGGCGCGACCTATGCCAAGCCGGCCGGCCCGGAGGCGGAGCGCTATCTGCTCGCGCAGCCGCTGTTTCACATGAACGGCCTGTTCATGGCCAAGCGCGCGTTCTCGACCAACAGCCTGCTGGTCATCCTGCCGTCGTTCGACGTCGAGACTTACATCGATGCGCTCGAGCGCCATCGCATTTCCGTGCTGACCGCGGTGCCGACGATGTTCGCGCGCCTGATAAAGGATCCGGGCCGGCTGGCGGGGCGCGATTTCTCGGCGCTCAAGCGCGTGATGCTCGGCTCGGCGCCGATGAGCGCGGGCCTGCTCGCGCGCATCGAGGCGGCGTTTCCGCAAGCGCGTATCACCCACGGCTACGGCACGACGGAGGCGGGCCCGAGCATCTTCGGCCCGCATCCGGACGGGCTGCCCACGCCGCCGCTGGCGCTCGGTTATCCGCTGTCGCTGGATGCCGTGCGGCTGGTCGACGGGCCGGACGACGACCACGGCGTGCTCGTCATGCGCAATCCCGCCGTCATGCATGGCTATCACCGGCTGCCGGAGAAATCCGCCAGCGTGCTCGCGGATGGCTGGTATTACAGCGGCGACGTGATGCGGCGCGACGAGAATGGCTTTTTCCATTTCGTCGGGCGGGCGGACGACATGTTCGTCTGTGCCGGCGAGAACATCTATCCGGTCGAGGTCGAGAAACTGCTCGAATCGCACCCCGCGGTGCGGCAGGCCAGCGTGGTGCCGCTGCCCGACGAGGAGCGGGCAGCGGTGCCGGTTGCCTTCGTGGTGCTTCAGCCCGGCAGCGATCTCACCGTGGCGGCCCTCAAGCAGCACGCATTGAGGCACGGCCCGGCTTACCAGCATCCGCGGCGCATTGAGTTCCTGGCCGAACTGCCCTGGGCCGGCACCAACAAGGTGGATCGGCATGCGTTGCTGGTGCGCGCCAGCACCCTGGAGGCAACGCAGGGCTGGAGTGCGGATGCCGCCATCGCGGGAGGTGCCGCACGATGAGCCATGTCGCTGCCGCATCGCAGGACCTGCATCGCAAGGTCGCATTGGTGACAGGTGCGAGCCGGGGGATAGGGCGCGCCATTGCACTGGCGCTGGGGCATCGCGGCGCCACCGTCGCCGTGCACTACCATCGCGCCCTCGCGCAGGCCGAGGACGTGGTCGCCCGCATCGAGGAAGCCGGTGGACAGGCCTTTGCATTGCAGGCGGACCTCGGCGACGCCGATGCCGCGGGTGGGCTGGTCGCCGCGCTGCGGCAGACGCTTCGCCAACGCACGGGCGAGGCATCGTTCGACATTCTGGTCAACAACGCGGGGGTGGGGCTGCGCGCCAGGATCGGGGAGGTGACCGCCGCGGACTACGACCGCGTCATGCAGGTCAACCTCAAGACACCGTTTTTCCTGATCCAGCAAGCCTTGCCGTGGTTGCGCGACGGCGGGCGCATCATCAACATTTCCTCGATCGGGACCCGCGCCGCCTACCCCGAGATGAGCGTCTACGCGCCGGCCAAGGCCGGGCTCGAAGCGCTCACGCTGCTGCTCGCCAGCGAGCTTGGCGCGCGCGGCATCACCGTGAATGCCGTCCTGCCCGGCGCGACCGCCACCGACCTGAACAAGCGGGCGAGCGATCCGGTTGCGAGCGAGGCGATCGCCAGGACCGTGGCCCTCGGACGCGTCGGGCAACCGCAGGACATCGCCGATATCGTGGCGTTCCTCGCCAGCGCGGAAGGCCGCTGGGTGACGGGGCAGAAGATCGATGCCAGCGGCGGGCAACGTCTTTGAACAGCGAGGCGACTTCGATTCCCATGACTAGGCTTCTTGACGTCCAGGACCTGACGATCGCATTGCCGCCGGGCGCCGATCGCGCCCACGCGCTTCGCAATGTGTCTTTTTCGCTTGATGCGGGCGAGATCCTTTGCATGGTGGGCGAGAGTGGTTCCGGAAAATCGATGAGCGCCAGCGCGTTGCTCGGCCTGTTGCCGGATGGCGTGCGCGCGGCGTCGGGGCGCGCGCTCTGGGAGGGCGGCCAGGACCTGATCGCGCTGCCGGAATCGGAAATGCGACGTTGGCGCGGCAGGCGCATCGGCATGATCTTCCAGGAGCCCATGACTGCGCTGAATCCGCTCAGGAGCATCGGCGACCAGATTGCCGAAGTGTTCCGCACCCACACCAGCTTGTCCGGCAGCGTGATCCGGCGCAAGGTCTGGGAGTTGCTGGACGCCGTGCAGATTCCATTGCCGGCCGCGGCGGCGAAGCGGCTGCCGCATGAATTGTCCGGGGGCCAGCGCCAGCGGGCGATGATCGCCATGGCGCTGGCGCTGGAGCCGGCTTTGCTGATCGCCGACGAACCCACCACCGCGCTCGACGTCACCACGCAGGCGCAGATCCTGAGCCTGATCCAGGAATTGCAGCGGCGCAAGGGCACGGCCGTGCTGTTCATTACGCACGACTTCGAGGTCGTGGCCGAGATCGCGGATCGGGTCGCCGTCATGCGGCATGGTGAAATCGTCGAATCGGGATCGGCCCGCGAGGTGCTCGACAGACCTCGGCATCCCTATACGCGTTCGCTGATCGCGGCGGTGCCTGTGCTCTCTCTCCCCGTTCAGGAGGCATCACCGTCGGATCCGCCCGCACAGGGCAGGTCTGCGGTGCTGTCGATGCGGGGACTCACGAAAACCTACCGTTCGCGCAACTGGTTGCGCCACGCCCAAGGCGCCACGACAGCCCTGCGGGATGTGTCGCTGGATCTTGCTGCGGGCGAGACGTTGGGCATCGTGGGCGAGAGCGGATCGGGAAAATCCACGCTGGCACGCACGATCATGCGGCTGGTGGCGCCCGATGCCGGCGAGGCCCTGTACGGCGGCGTCAACCTGGCCGGACGCCTGGATGGCCCTCGCGCGAGGAAGCTGGCCCTGCATCTGCAGATGGTGTTCCAGGATCCTTTTGGCTCGCTGAATCCACGCCGGCGGGTCGGCGACATCGTCACGCAGGGTCCCATCGCCCAGGGGGTTCCCCGCGACGAGGCCTATCGCCGCGCCCGGGAGCTGTTCTTGCTGGTGGGCCTGGATCCGGATGCGATCATTCGCTTTCCTCACGAATTTTCCGGCGGGCAGCGCCAGCGGATCGGGCTGGCCCGGGCGCTGGCGCTGGACCCGAAGGTGCTGGTTGCGGACGAACCCGTATCGGCACTGGATGTCTCGGTCCAGGCGCAGGTGCTGAAATTGCTCGGCCGCCTGAAAGCCGAGCTTGGCTTGTCGATGATTTTCATCACGCACGATCTGCGCGTAGCCGCGCAATTGTGCGACCACGTTGCCGTGATGAAGGACGGCATCGTGGTGGAGTATGGCACGCGGAATCGCATTTTCCACGCGCCTTCCCATGCATACACGCGCATGTTGATCGCATCGGTGCCAGGAGCGCATTGGGATCCTGCGGCCTCGGTCATGCGTTCCGATCCACCATCTCCGGCGCCGGAGCGCCATGCCACGGCGGCGAGGCCGGCATCCCGGCAGGCATAGCGCGAATGTCGGATGCCCTGCTATGCACGGCGTCAGGCCGGCAAGGGCAAGCAGGCGCCGGGTCGTCGTATTTGGCCAGCTGTCTCGATACGTCGGCGCCTCGATACGTACTGCCGCCGCTATCTGGCACGGGGCGATCTGGCGATGTTTCCTCGCGTGGCGCTGGAATTCACCAGCCGCGCCGGAATAGGATCTGCCGTGGTCAGCTCGGGGCAGTCCTCAGACCTCAGCCACAGTATCATGGCTATCACGACGAGTGATCAGGCCGTGTCTTGACGATCAGCTTTGGCCTTGCCGGATAAATCGATTGGGGGCGATCTTGACGGGGTTAATTTTTCTGAGCGTTATTGTAGCTTGGGTCGTCGCAAGTGCGATGATATCTTTTTCGAAGCGGGTCGATGAGCTGACGAATCATTTTTTTAAATATCGCTGGGAGCGCATGCTGTCCAAGTGGGCGGTTTTTCTTTTTCTGGTATTGATTCCTATTGCCGATGAATTGATCGGCGCGGTGCAGTTCGACTATTTATGCGGCCGTTACGCAATAGTCACTCCACGTGAAGGTTTGAGACCAGACCGAAGTTACGTGGCAATCTACAGTCCGGCGGAATCGATTTCCCAGGCGATCTTGCCAATGCACCTCTTGCGCTATGTGGCGGCGGATTCCATAGACAGGGCGCCGCTTTTTGAGGCAAACAGGATTGATGCGGAGGGTGGATGGTTGATCCGCTTAATCGGAATATCGGAGACAAACGGCCCTTTGCTGTTCAATGGGAGCTGCGATAGCAATGAGGAACGAATTCGGTTTTCCTCGAAGCACAACCTGAAGTACATCAGAACGGAATAGTCGAATTACCTCAATCTCCGAACTGTACAGATGGGTACGGCTTGCCGATGCGATGTCGTCTATGCCATCAAGGGAAAACAGTACGATCAGGAATCAATGATCTCGGCTCGCTGATGACAAAGTTCGGAGCAATAAATTTCGCGAACGAATTTCAGTATATTGCTGGCATCGAAACCGACGATACGCTTGGCGCGGGCGTCGATGCATCAATATTGGCGCACGGTATCGGAAACACTGGATAAGCACGGCGAGCCCCCCGCCTACAACCTCTGCGCCGCCGCCAGCCCGATGATCTTCTCCCAGCGCAGCGCCTCCTTGCGGCTTGCCATCGGTATGTCCCAGTGGGCTTGCGCATTGTGCTCCAGCGCCAGGCCCAGCATCCACGTGCCGCCGTTGTCCGCTGCCGTGGCGCTGGCGATGTCAGCGAACAGGAATTTCGCCTGCTGGCCGCCGAGGTCGAGGTAGCCGCGCTTGTTGTCGGCTTCGATGCGCAGGCTGCCCCACGATCCGGCCACGGCCACGATGCGTTCGCCGTCGACTTTCCTGCCGTGGATGGCGCGGTAGCGGCGCAGCAGGCCGGCGGCCAGCGCGGCCAGCAGCGCCGCGCCGGCGGCGACGGCCGCGGCGCCGGCGAGCGGGCCGGACAGGGCGGCCACGGTGGCGTAGAGGCGGACCGCGCCGTAGATGAGGGCGCCGATCAGGGCGAGGCCGGCGAGGATGAATGGCACGTCGTTAGTCCTTCTGGAGCGGCGGGGGTGGAAGCCGGGACGTCGATTATGCCGCCGCCGCTTGGCGCGCGCAGCGCGCTAGCGCTCGCACAATGACGCCACGAAGTCGATGAAGGCCCGCACCTTGGCCGGCAGGTGGTGCCGCGACGGGTACAGCGCGTACAGCGGGAAGCGCTCGTCGGGCCAGTCGGCCAGCACCGGCACGAGCCGGCCTTCGGCCAGCAGGCTTTCGGCGCCGAGCTGGAGGATCTGCGCGATGCCGTGCCCGGCCATGCACACGCTGTGCATGGTGCCGACGTCGTTGACGGTCAGCCGGCCTTTGGCCTGGATCAGGATGCGCTCGTCGCCGCGATGGAATTCCCACTGGAAGGGCCGGCCGGTCTCGGGGTCGCGGAAGTGGATGCACGCATGGGCGCCGCTTTCGAGGTCGGCCGGCGTGGCGGGCGCGCCGTGCCGCTTGAGGTAGGACGGCGCCGCCACGGTCAGCACGGGGATGTCGAGCAGCTTGCGCGCCACCAGCGTGGAGGCGCGCGGAAAGCCGAAGCGGAAGGCGAGGTCGAAGCCGTCGCCGATCATGTCGCCGAGGTTGTCGCGCGTGACCAGGTCGAGCGTGAGGTCGGGATGGCTGTCGACGAACGCGCCCAGGCGCGGGGCGATCACCAGCCGCGAGAAGAGCGGGTCGATGTTGACGCGCAGCCGGCCGCGCACGGCGCTCACGCCCTTTGCCGCGGAGGCGGTGGTTTCTTCGAGCTGCGCCAGCAGCGGCAGCATTTCCTCGTAGAAGCGGCGGCCGTCGTCGGTCAGCGTGACGGCGCGCGTGGTGCGGTCGAACAGGCGGATGCCGAGCCGCGCCTCGAGCCGCGCGATGGCGCGGCTGACGCCGGACTGCGTCATGTCCAGCGTCTCGGAGGCGCGCGCGAAGCCGCCGTTGTCGACCACCGCCAGCAGCACGCCGATGCCGTCCAGGATGCGCTCGTCGAAGCTCATCGATGCTCCGCAGTCATCAATCAAGTGACGGTCATGTTATCGCGAAATCCCGCGCCGCCGACCACAATCCAGTCACCGCGGCAGGCGCCGCAACCGACCGGAGATGACGATGTTTGCTGTGACTGGGATTACCGGACAAGTGGGTGGCGTGCTGGCGCGCGCGCTGTTGTCCGCGGGCAGGGACGTGCGCGCGGTGGTGCGTTCGGAGCACAAGGGTGCCGAGTGGGCCGCGCAGGGCTGCGAGGTGGCGCTGGCGGACATGGGCGACGCGCAGGCGCTGCGGCGCGCGTTCAGCGGCGCCGAGGGCGTGTTCGTGCTGCTGCCGCCGGTGTTCGATCCGTCGCCGGACTTGTCGGAGTCGCGCCGCGTGGTGGCGGCGCTGCGCGAAGCGCTGCTGGCCGCGCGCCCGCCGCGCGTGGTGTGCCTGTCGACCATCGGCGCGCAGGCGAGCGAGCCCAACCTGCTGCAGCAGCTTTCCCACATGGAGCGCGAGCTGGGCACGCTGCCGGTGCCGGTGGCGTTCCTGCGCGCGGGCTGGTTCATGGAGAACGCGCAGTGGGACATCGAGCCGGCGCGCGCGGGCGGCGTGATGGCCAGCTTCCTGCAGCCGCTGGACCGGCCGGTGCCGATGGTGGCGACCGCCGACGTCGGCCGCGTCGCGGCGGAACTGCTGCGGCAGACCTGGGAGGGCACGCGCGTGGTGGAGCTGGAAGGCCCGCGTCGCGTCACGCCGCTGGAGCAGGCCGCCGCGCTGGCGGCGGTGCTGGGCCGCGAGGTGCGGGCGCAGGTGGTGCCGCGCGACACCTGGGAAGCCCTGTTCCGCGCGCAAGGCATGAACAATCCCCTGCCACGCATGCAGATGCTCGACGGCTTCAACGCCGGCTGGATCCGCTTCGAAGCCGCCGAGGCGGATACGCGCAAGGGCACGGTGCCGTTGCAGACGGTGCTCGCGTCGCTGGTGGAGCGCGCGCAATAAGCGTGCGGCAAGAGCGCGACGGGGCACGGATGGCGGCGCCCGCGTGCCGCCATCCGGCGCTTCAGCGCGCGCGGCACGGCTTCGATCGCCTGTGCCGCGCGCGGTACCGCGCCCGCGCCGGGCTGCCTGGCCCGCTGACACGCGCCTGAAATCCGCCTTGCCTAGACTGCCTGATACGCCACACCCGCACTACCCATCCGAGGGGCTCTGGTGCTACAATCTAAGTCTTTGATTTACATGAGCTATTGATCTCGCGGGAGAATTCCCCCGCGAAAGGCACTGGCAGCGCGGCAAGCGGCGGCGATGATGTCGTCCGGCCGGGCCCCGAATCCATGCGCAGATCTACCCCGCTCGGTTCAAGACGCGTGTCCGTTGGCGCCGGGTTCGCCTATTGCAAGACACGGAAACCATGACGACTACGACCACCGAGACCGCCGGCCAGACCACCTCAGCCGACCAGACCACCCCAGAGATCACCTTCGACAGCTTCGGGCTCGACGCGCGCATCCTGCGCGCGCTGACCGAGCAGGGCTATACCAAGCCCACGCCGATCCAGGCGCAGGCGATTCCCGTGGTGCTGCTGGGCAAGGACGTGATGGGCGCGGCCCAGACCGGCACCGGCAAGACCGCCGGCTTCGCGCTGCCGATCATCCAGCGCCTGCTGCCGCTGTCGAGCGCCAGCGCGTCGCCGGCGCGCCATCCGGTGCGCGCGCTGATGCTGACGCCCACGCGCGAGCTGGCCGACCAGGTCTACGACAACGTGGCCCGCTACGCCAAGCACACCGACCTGCGCAGCACGGTGGTGTTCGGCGGCGTCGACATGAACCCGCAGACCGAGGCCCTGCGCCGCGGCGTGGAAATCCTGGTGGCCACCCCGGGCCGCCTGCTCGACCACGTGCAGCAGAAGTCGGTGAACCTGTCGCAGGTGCAGATGCTGGTGCTCGACGAGGCCGACCGCATGCTCGACATGGGCTTCCTGCCCGACCTGCAGCGCATCATCAACCTGCTGCCGGCGCAGCGCCAGACGCTGCTGTTCTCGGCCACCTTCTCCGCCGAGATCAAGCGCCTGGCGTCGAGCTACCTGCGCCAGCCGGTCACCATCGAAGTGGCGCGCAGCAACTCGGCCAACGAGAACGTGCGCCAGTCCGTGTTCCAGGTCGAGGACGGCTACAAGCAGGCCGCCGTGGTGCATCTGCTGAAGAAGCGCGCCGGCGAAGGCCTGTCGCGCCAGTGCATCGTCTTCGTCAACAGCAAGATCGGCTGCTCGCGGCTGGCCCGCCACCTGGAGCGCGAAGGCATCAACGCCGCCGCCATCCACGGCGACAAGACCCAGACCGAGCGCATGCAGACGCTCGAAGGCTTCAAGCAGGGCACCATCGACGCGCTGGTCGCCACCGACGTGGCGGCGCGCGGCCTGGACATCCCCGACATGCCGTGCGTGATCAACTTCGACCTGCCGTTCAGCGCCGAGGACTACGTGCACCGCATCGGCCGCACCGGCCGCGCCGGCGCCAGCGGCGACGCGCTGTCGATCTACGTGCCCAGCGACGAGCGCCTGCTGGTGGACATCGAGAAGCTGCTCAAGCGCAGCATCCCGCGCGGCACGCTCGACGGTTTCGATCCCACCGGCTCCCGTGCCCGCTCCGAGGAAGGCGAGCGCCGCCGCGGCCGTCCCGATGGGCGTGCCGATGGCCGCACCGACAGCCGCACCGACGCGCGCCGCCCCCGCAACGGCGACGACGGGGAGCCGCGTCCGCGCCGGCACGACCCGGCCAGCTCGCGCAATGCGTTCCGTCCGTCCGACGACCCGTTCTTCTCGCGGCCCTACGAGCCGAGTGGCGGCGCCGCCGCGCAGCCCGAGGCGGTGGACAACAATGCCGCCGCGTTCGGCCGCGGCCGTCCCGCGCCGAAGCGCCCGCTCGCGGCCCTGCTGGGCGGCGTGCCGCGCAAGTCCTGATCTGCCGGGGCGCGCTGCGCCCACGCGAGCCGCATCTGGCCTGACACGGCCGGTCTGACACAACCGGCGAGCACATCCGGCAAGCACATCCGGCAAGCACATCCGGCAAGCACATCCGGCGAGGCCCGCGCGCAGCGGGCCGCCGGCCAGTCTCAGTCGTTCCGGCGCAGCCGTTCGAGCAGCGCCTGCCATCCGGCCGTCGCCTCGGCCAGCCAGCTTTCCACCGCATCCGCTCCGCTCGCCAGTCCCAGGTGCGCGCCCGCCGCGCGCAGCGCGTCCAGCGGCGCCATCGCGTCGACGGGCTCGGCGCCGCTTTGCTTGCTGAGTTTTTCCCCGTCGGCGTTGGTCACCACCGGCACGTGCAGGTATGACGGCGTGGGCAGCCCGAGCAGATGCTGCAGGTGGATCTGGCGCGGCGTGGAGTCGAGCAGGTCCGCGCCGCGCACGACGTGCGTGATGCCCTGCTGCCCGTCGTCCACCACCACGGCAAGCTGATAGGCCCACAGGCCGTCGGCGCGGCGCAGCACGAAATCGCCGACCTCGGTGGCGAGGTCCTGGCATTGCCGTCCCTGCCAGCGGTCGTCGAAGCAGATCACGGCGGCGTCGCCATCGGGCACCCGCACGCGCCACGCGCGCGGCGGCTTGCCGTGCAGGCCGTCGCGGCAGGTGCCGGGATAACCGAGCGTCTGGTGGCGCTCGCGCGCGTGCAGCAGCGAGTCGGCGATCTCCTTGCGCGAGCAGCCGCACGGGTAGGTGTGGTGGCCGGCGTCGAGCCGGCGCAGCGCCTCGGCATACAGCATCTCGCGGCGGCTCTGCCATTGCGGCGGCTCGTCGGCATGCAGGCCGAGGCGCGCCAGCGTGTCCAGGATCTGCCGGTCGGCGCCGCGCACGCAGCGCGGGTAGTCGATGTCTTCGATGCGCACCAGCCAGCGGCCGCGGTGCGCGCGCGCGTCGAGCCAGCTGGCCAGTGCCGTGACCAGCGAGCCCATGTGCAGCGGGCCGGTGGGCGAGGGCGCAAAGCGGCCGCGGTAGCCGGGCGCCGGGTCCGGAGCTTGGAACGTCATCGGGGTGCGGGCGGAAGGGCGGCGGCGGTCAGTCGGGTTGTCCCGGCAGCTGCTGTAGCAGTGCCTGCGCCAGGCGCGGGTCCTCGAGCTTGCTGGCCCACCATTGCAGCGCCTTGCCGCGCGTGCTGGTGCGCCAGGCCACCTTGAAGTTGCCGGGCGCGCGCACCTCGAGCGTCTCGCGCGCCTGCAGCACGCCGCTTTCGATGAAGGGCTGCGCCATCGGCGCCGGCAGCCAGCCGCAGCCCAGGCCGCGGATCTGCGCCTCGAGCTTGTCGCGCATGGTGGGCACCACCAGCACGTCCTGCCCGGCCAGCACGCCGTGCGTGCGCGCGGGCAGGTTGCGCGAGGTGTCGCCCACCGCCACGATGCGGTGCTTGGCGATCTGGATGGTGGTGAGCGGGCCGGCCTCGCTGGCCAGCGGGTGATGCGCGGCCACGGCGAAGACGAAGGGCATGGTGCCCAGCGGCCGCACCTGGAAGCCCTGCGTGCTGGGCGCGTCGTAGGCGCCGCCGATGACCACGTCGGCGCGGTTGCTGACCAGCGCGTCCCAGGCACCGCCCAGCACTTCCTTGGCGAAGCGCAGCCGGGTGGCGGTGTTCTCGGCGTAGAAATCCTGGATCACCGGCAGCAGCGCGCGGAAGTTGATGAGGTCGTCCACCACGATGGTCAGCGTGGCTTCCCAGCCGGTGGCCAGGCGCTTGACGCGGCGCGCGAGGTCGTCGGCGGCGTGCAGCAGGTGGCGGCCTTCGTCGAGCAGGGCGCGCCCGGCCGGGGTCAGCTCGGCGCGGTGGCGGCGGCGGTCGAACAGCAGCACGTCGAGGTCTTCCTCGAGCTTGCGCACCACGTAGGTCAGCGCCGAGGGCACCTTGCCCATCTCGTGGGCGGCCGCGGCGAAGCTGCCCTTGCGCTCGATGGCGTCCAGGACTTCCAGGGATTCTAGTGAGAGAGCCATGTTCAGAAATTCTGAATGAATGCTACTAAGATCGTCCTGCCCAATATACTCCTGCCGCCATAAACTGCCTAGCATCGAAACGTAATGCAAGGCAGGAACTCGGTCTTTGTGAGTTTTCCCGCCGATGTGGCCTCAAGGAGGGCCGTCAAAATGATTGAAATCAGAAAGGCGGGCGAACGCGGATATGCCGACCACGGCTGGCTCCAGTCTTACCACAGCTTCTCCTTCGCGGACTACTACGACCCGCAGCACGTCCAGTTCGGACCGCTGCGCGTGATCAACGAGGACCGCGTCGCGCCGGGCATGGGCTTCGGCACGCACGGCCACCGCGACATGGAGATCATCAGCTACGTGCTGGAAGGCGAACTGGCCCACAAGGACAGCATGGGCAACGGCAGCGTGATCCGCCCGGGCGACGTGCAGCGCATGAGCGCCGGCACCGGCGTGCGGCACTCGGAGTACAACCACGCGGCGCACGACACCACGCATTTCCTGCAGATCTGGGTGCTGCCGGAGCAGGCCAACCTGCAGCCCGGCTACGAGGAAAAGCACTTCGAGGCCGCCGACAAGCGCGGCCGCCTGCGCCTGGTGGGCAGCCGCGACGGCGCCGACGGCTCGGTGGTGGTCCACCAGGACATGCGCCTCTATGCCGGCCTGTTCGACGGCGACGAGTCCGCCACGCTGGCGCTCGCGCCGCAGCGGCGCGCCTATGTGCACGTGGCGCGCGGCCGCGTCACGGTCAACGGCCGCGCGCTCGAGGCCGGCGACGCCGCCAGGATCGAAGGCGAGGACGCCGTGAGCCTGTCCGGCGGCAGCGGCGCCGAGGTGCTGGTGTTCGACCTGCCCTGAGGCCCGGCGCGCGCCTCGCGCCTGTCGCGCGCCTCGCGCAACAGGCGCACCCGGCAAGCCCCGCAGCCCGCCATCGTCGCGGCGGCCGCGCGGGGCTTTGTCTTGGCGGGTTTGCCGTGTGCTATCTTCTCGCTATAGATAAGCGCCCGGGCCGGCACATGCCGCTCCGGGCGCGCCCAGGCCTACGACCCCCAGACCAGAGATGACTTTTGTATCCGTTCTCCTCGCGCTGATCGCCGAGCAGTTCCGTGCCCTGGGCCGCAACAATCCGATCTACGACATCGTGCGCGTGCTTGCCGAGCGCGCCGAGCATGCCTTCGACACCGGCCGCCCGCGCGATGCCGCGCTGGCCTGGTGCACCGTGGTGCTGCCGCTCACGCTGGCGGTGGTGATCGTGCATTACCTGCTGGCGTCCATCAGCGTGGCGCTGACGCTGGCATGGAACGTCCTGCTGCTCTACCTCACGCTGGGCTTTCGCCAGTTCAGCCACTTCTTCACCGACATCCACGAGGCCCTGAACCGCGACGACCTGCCGCGCGCGCGCGCGCTGCTGCACCAGTGGACCGGGCTCGACACCGTGGAGATGCCCGTCACCGAGATCGTGCGCCACACGCTGGAGGCCGCCATCGTGGCGGTGCACCGGCATGTGTTCGGCGTGTTCTTCTGGTTCCTGGTGCCGATCGGCCCGGGTGGCGTGGTGCTGTACCGCATCGCCGAATACCTGGCGCGCCACTGGAACCTGCCTTCCACCGAGCGCAGCCCGGCGCTCGGGCGCTTCGCCGCGCGCGCGTTCTACCTGCTGGACTGGGTGCCGTCGCGGCTGACCGCGGTGGGCTTTGCCATCGTCGGCAATTTCGAGGACGCGGTCTACGCCTGGCGCAACCACGCGCGCAAGTGGAACGAT
The DNA here is from genome assembly GCF_058789195.1 of Cupriavidus sp. FW216-B1. NCBI lineage: Bacteria > Pseudomonadati > Pseudomonadota > Betaproteobacteria > Burkholderiales > Burkholderiaceae > Cupriavidus > Cupriavidus sp. FW216-B1. Next base: position 247,927 of record NZ_JBYTEL010000002.1, read on the forward strand.
GCCGTCAACGGCATCCTGCTGGCCAGCGGCGGCGGCGCGCTCGGCGTGCGCCTCGGCGTGCCGCTGGCGGAAGAGGATTCCGCCGTGGTGCTGCGCATCAGCATGGCCGGCCCGGCGGTGGACTACGCCCCCGGCATGGAGGACGACAGCGAGCCCGAGCCGGCCGCGCCCGAGTTCGGCGCCGAGCCGGGCGTGCGCACGCTGCAGTCGGCCATCGGCCTGGTGTGGCGCGCGGTGGTGCTGTGGATGCTGCTGCTGGCGATGCTGTCGCTGGCGCTCTGGGTGGGCTGAGCCAGCTGTCCGCGCCGCCCGAGTTGCTCAGGGCTGGCGCGCCGCGCCGCATTGCCAGCACGAGCCGAACTGCGCCTCGTGCCATTCCCCGCAGGACGCGCAGCGCCAGCGCGGCCCCGGCGCGGGGTTGTCGGCCGCGCGCAATACCGCCCACGCCTGGGCTTCCATCTCGTCGTCGACCAGCCAGACCTGCGGCGCGCTTTCGCGAAACGGGATGTCGCCCATCGCGCCGGCCAGCCAGGTGTTGCGCAGGTCGGCGCGGATGCCGGCGGCTTCCAGCAGGTTCCGGCAATGCGCCGCGTGCACGAGCGAAGGGGTCGAGAGCAGTAGTTTCATGGCAGCCGGGCGTGCCCGCGCGGGCACCCGGCTACGTTACCACGGCTCACCACGGTTTTTGCTGGCGGGATTCGTGCAGCAACTGCGTGTAGAGCTGGTGGCGGCGCTCGGAGATCTCGCCGGCCTCGATGGCCGCCAGCACGCCGCAGCCCGGCTCGTTGACGTGATGGCAGTTGTAGAAGCGGCATTCGGTCAGGCGCGCGCGGAACTCGGGGAAGGCGCGCTCGAGCATGCCTTCGCTGAGGTGGTGCAGGCCGAATTCCTGGAAGCCCGGCGAGTCGATCAGGCAGCCGTTTTCGCGCTCGCCGGCGCTCTCACCCTCGCCGAGGCCGGCTGGCAGGTGGTACAGCCGCGTGAAGGTGGTGGTGTGCTTGCCCGAATCGAGCTTGGCCGAGATCTCGCGCGTCTGTGCTTCCACGCCCGGGATCAGCAGGTTCAGCAGCGACGACTTGCCCATGCCCGACTGGCCGATCAGGATGCTGGCGCGCTGCGCCAGGCGCGGGCGCAACTGCGCCAGCGCGTCGTCCGGGGCGCCGTGCACGGACAGGAACAGGACCTCGTAGCCGAGCGCCTGGTAGGGCGCCAGGCGCGCGCGCGCCTCGTCCAGGCGCGCGCTCAGGTCGACCTTGTTGAGCACGATCAGCGGCTTGATCGCCATCGCCTCGGCCGACACCAGCGCGCGGCCGAGCAGGTCTTCCGAGAAGCCGGGCTCGGTCGCCAGCACGATCACCACCTGGTCGATGTTGGCGGCCAGCAGCTTGGACTTGAACTGGTCCGAGCGGTGCAGCAGGTTCTTGCGCGGCTTGACGCCGGCGATCACGCACTGGTCCGCCGAGGCGTACTCGACCGCGACGCGGTCGCCCACCGCGCACTCGCTGCGCTTGCCGCGCGGAAACGCGTGCAGGCGGCTGCCGTCGTCGAACTCGATCACGTAGTGGCGGCCGTGCGCGGCGACCACCAGCGCGTCGGCCGTGGCCGCGCCATTGCCTTTGCCGGCGCTCGCGGCGCGCTGCGGGCCCGTCCTGCCGGCGCGGCTCATGCGTGCGCCAGCAGGCGGTCGATCCGCTGTGCCGCGGGCGGATGCGAGTAGTAGAAGGCGCTGTAGAGCGGATCGGGCGTCAGGGTCGAGGCATTGTCCTTGTACAGCTTGACCAGCGCCGACACCAGGCGGCCGGCATCGGTCTGCCCGGCGGCGAAGGCGTCCGCCTCGAACTCGTGGCGGCGCGAGGTCTGGCTGGCCAGCGGCCCGAGCAGGAAGGTGAACACCGGCAGGGTCAGGAAGAACAGCACCAGCGCCAGCGCATGGTTGCTGGCGCCGAGGTTGGGCAGCACGCCCAGGCCGGTGTAGAACCACGTGCGCCCGGCCAGCCAGCCCAGCAACGCGAGGAAGGCCAGGCTCAGCGCGAAGCTGACCAGCATGCCCTTGAGGATGTGGCGGCGCTTGAAGTGGCCGAGCTCGTGCGCCAGCACCGCTTCGATCTCGTCGTCGGCGAGGCGCTCCATCAGCGTGTCGAAGAAGACGATGCGCTTGGCCGCGCCGAAGCCGGTGAAGTAGGCGTTGCCGTGGGCGCTGCGCTTGCTGCCGTCCATCACGAACAGGCCGCGGCTGCGGAAGCCGCACTTCTGCAGCAGGCGCGTGATGCGCGCTTCCAGCGTGGCGTTGGCCAGCGGCTCGAAGCGGTTGAACAGCGGCATGATGACCGACGGCGCGATCATCTGCACGAAGATCGTGAAGGCCATCCAGGTGAGCCACGTCCATGCCCACCAGAACTGGCCCATATGCTCCATCAGCCACAGCACCGCCAGCAGCAGGGGCAGGCCCAGCGCGATGCCGACGCCGGCCATCTTGAGCATGTCCACGACGTACAACTGCCACGTCATGCGGTTGAAGCCGAAGCGCTGCTCGATGACGAACTGCCCGTAGAGCGAGAAGGGCAGGTCGACCAGGCCGCCGAGCACGGCCACGCTGGCGATCAGCGCGACGCCGTAGCGGTAGCCGGGCCCGAAGGCGTCGAGCCAGAACAGGTTGAGCCACTGCAGCCCGCCCAGCATGGTCAGCACGATCAGCAGCGCGGCGCCGGCCAGCACCTCGAGCATCGACAGCCGGGTGCGCGCGATGGTGTAGTCGGCCGCCTTCTGGTGCGAGTCCAGCGTGATGGTGTCGGCGAAGCGGCCGGGCACCGCGTGGCGGTGCCGCGCCACATGGCGCACCTGGCGCGCGGCCAGCCAGAGCTTGGTCAGCACCATCAGCATCAGTGCGGCGAGGAACAGATACGTGAACATCGGGCGGGGCCTTGTCGTGTGAAGCGTTGCGCGCCGCGCCGCAGAGCGGCCGCGGCGGCGGATATGCGAGAATTATAAGTTGTTCGTGCCTGTCGCCCCGTGTTCCTCGTCCGGGGCCGGGCGCGCCCTTTCCCGCCCCTCCTTCGATAGCAGTCCAGATGACCAGCCAAAACACCCACGCCGGCGCCGGCGCCAAATCCGTCAAGAGCGAAAACAACCTGATCTGGCTCGACATGGAGATGACCGGCCTGCTGCCGGACCAGGACCGCATCATCGAGGTCGCGCTCGTCGTGACCGACTCGGAGCTCAACATCCTGGCCGAAGGCCCGGTGCTGGTGATCCACCAGGAAGACGCCGTGCTCGACGGCATGGACAACTGGAACAAGGGCACCCACGGCCGCTCCGGCCTGATCGACAAGGTCAAGGCCTCGACCCTGACCGAAGCGCAGGCCGAGGCCGAGCTGCTGGCCTTCGTCAAGCGCTGGGTGCCGGCCGGCAAGTCGCCCATGTGCGGCAACTCGATCTGCCAGGACCGCCGCTTCATGGCGCGCTACATGCCCAAGCTGGAGGCGTTCTTCCACTATCGCAACCTCGACGTGTCGACGCTCAAGGAATTGTGCAAGCGCTGGGAGCCGGCCATCCACAAGGGCTTCGTCAAGCGCCAGCTGCACACGGCGCTGGCCGATATCCTGGAGTCGGTGGAGGAGCTGCGCTACTACCGCACGCACTTCATCCGCCATCCGGCCGCCGCCGACGCTGCTGCCGCCGACGCGCCGGCAGCCCCCGCCGCCCCGGCGGCGCCCGCGGCCTGACGCGCGGGCACGCCTGACACGCCGGCTCCATGCCACGCACGAGGCGCCCCGCGGGGCGCCTCGTTCCATTACCGCGGTCCCCCGCAGCCCACTCATCGCCCAGCCATGTTCGCGCGCATCGTCTCGATCATCACCCCCGTCATCCTGATCATCCTGGTGGGCTGGCTGTACGGGCGCCGCGCGCATCCCGACATGGCGGGCATCAACCGCGCCACGCTCGACGTGATCGCGCCGCTGCTGGTGGTGTCGGCCTTCGTCAGCAAGGACTTCGTGCTGGCCGACCAGCTCGCGCTGCTCGGCTGCGCGGTGGCGGTGGTGCTGGGCTCTGGCCTGCTGGCGTGGCTGGCCGCGCGCGCGATGCGGGTGGACCCGCGCACCTTCGTGCCGCCGATGATGTTCAACAACTCCGGCAACATGGGCCTGCCGCTGTCGGTGTTCGCGTTCGGGCCGGTGGGGCTGGCGCCGGCGGTGGCGCTGTTCGCGGCGTCCAACCTGATGCACTTCACCATCGGCATGAAGATCGTCAACCGCCACGCGCGGATCGCGCAGATCGCGCGCAACCCGATGGTGCTGGCCACCGTGGCCGGCGTGGGGCTGTCGCTGGCGCGGCCGTGGTTCGCGCTGCCAGAGCCGGTGCTGGAGTCGGTCAAGCTGCTGGGCGACGCCACCGTGCCGCTGATGCTGTTCGCGCTGGGCGTGCGCATGAAGGACGTGAGCCTGCGCAACTGGAGCATGGGCGCGATCGGCGCCGCGGTGTGCCCGCTCACGGGCATCGCCTGCGCGCTGCTGCTGGTGCAGGTGGTGCCGCTGAGCCAACTGCAGCGCGGGCTGCTGTTCGTGTTCGCCTCGCTGCCGCCGGCGGTGCTCAATTTCCTGGTGGCGGACCATTTCCGCCAGGAGCCCGACCAGGTGGCCTCGATCGTGCTGCTCGGCAATATCGGCGCGGTGGTGTTCGTGCCGCTGGGGCTTTACCTCGGCCTGCGCTGAGGCCAGTGCGGCGTCGCTTCAGGCCGCGCGCATCGGGCCGCGTGTATCAGGCCGCGGGTTTGGCGCGCACGGCGTTCTTGGGGCGCCATGACGGCGCCACCGCCGCATCGGTCTCGATGTACGGCCCGCCGATCAGGTCCACGCAATAGGGGATCGCGGCAAAGATGCCCTGCACGATGGTCTTGCCGTCCTCGCCGCGCAGGCCTTCGAGCGTCTCGCGGATGGCGCGCGGCTGGCCCGGCAGGTTGACGATCAGCGCGGCGCGGCTGGCGGTCTCGCGGATCACCGCCACCTGGCGCGAGAGGATCGCGGTCGGCACGAAATGCAGGCTGATCTGGCGCATCTGCTCGCCGAAGCCCGGCATTTCCTTGGTGCCCACCGCCAGCGTGGCCTCCGGCGTGACGTCGCGGCGCGACGGGCCGGTGCCGCCGGTGGTCAGCACCAGGTCGCAGCCGGCCACGTCGACCAGTTCGATGAGCGTGCGCGAGATCAGCGGCTGCTCGTCCGGGATCAGCCGCTCGACGGTCTGCCAGGGCGAGGTCAGGGCGCGCCCGAACCAGTCGCGCAGCGCCGGGATGCCTTCGTCCTGGTAGGTGCCGGCCGAGGCGCGGTCGGAGATCGAGACCAGGCCGACCAGCAGCTCGTCCGGATGCTTGCGGGCAATGGGATGGGTGGTCGCGGGCTGGGTCATGTCGGCTCCGGGGTGGTCGGTTGCGGCATCAGTCGTCGTTGGCGTCGGCGGCGCCGTGGGCGCCGGCGTCGGCCGCCTCGTCCTCGCCGGCGGCGGCGCGGGTGCCGTCCAGCACATTCTTGACGGCCTGGAACAGCTCGCGGAAATAGCGCGGCGGCTTGTTCATCTCGCGTTCCTTGCGGGCATTGCGGATGATGTTGCGCAGCGCCTGCACGTCGGTGGCGGGGTGCTCGGCGAGGAATTTCGTCAGCGCGGCGTCGTCGGCCAGCAGCAGCTCGCGCCAGCGCTCGACCAGGTGCAGCCGGGCCGTCTCGGCCTTGCTGGCGCCCTTGAAGGCCTCCAGCACGCGCTGGATGGCTTCCACCTCGGCGTCGTCGAGCTTGCGCATGACCTTGCCGACGAACTGCATCTGGCGGCGCTTGCCTTCGTGGTTGGTGATGCGGCGCGCGTCGCGGATGGCGTCGGCCAGCGCTTCGGGCATGGGCACGCGCGCCAGGCGGTCGCGGGGCAGCGCTTCGAGCTCCACGCCGAGGTCCTGCAGGGCGAGCATGTCGCGTTTTTTCTGCGACTTGCTCTTGGGCAGGTCGTCTTCGTCCGGTTCGGGGGCGAACTGGCCGGGGAAGCCGGAGGCATTCCGGGGGGAGGTGCGGGAGTTTCGCGTCATGGGGAGCATTTTATCTTGCTATGATTCTTGTTTGGACTTTTGATGACCGCGCCCACAATGGATCAATCCGCAGACCAGACCGCCCATTTCACCTATACCCAGGCCCAGCTCAGCGCGATGGCCGCCGATGTGCTGCGGGTGGCACGCGAGCTGGGGGCCACCGACGCGGCCACCGAGATCTCGGAAGGCAGCGGATTGTCGGTCACCGTGCGCAAGGGCGCGGTCGAGACCATCGAGCAGAACCGCGACAAGGTGGTCGGCGTCACGGTGATGATCGGCAAGCGGCGCGGCAATGCCAGCACCTCGGATTTCTCGCCGGCGGCGCTGCGCGCCACCGCCGAGGCCGCCTACAACATCGCCCGCTTCACGGCCGAGGACGATTGCGCCGGGCTGGCCGAGGAAGAGCTGCTCGAGCGCAACCCGCGCGACCTCGACCTGTTCCACCCGTGGGACATCGACGCCGCGCAGGCCATCGAACTGGCGTGCCGGGCCGAGGCGGCCGCGTTCGCGGTCTCGCCGCGCATCCGCAACAGCGACGGCGCCAGCGTGTCGGCGCAGCATTCGCAGTTCGTGCTGGCCACCTCGCGCGGCTTCATGGGCGGCTACCCGTACTCGCGCCACTTCATCTCGTGCGCGCCCATCGCCGGCACCGGCAGCGGCATGCAGCGCGACGACTGGTACTCGTCCAAGCGCGCGCCCGGCGCGCTGGCCGCGCCCGAGGACATCGGCCGCTACGCCGCCGAGCGCGCGCTGGCCCGCCTGAACTCGCGCAAGCTCTCCACGCGGCGCTGCCCGGTGCTGTTCGAGGCGCCGCTGGCCGCCGGCCTGCTCGGCGCCTTCGTGCAGGCGGTGTCGGGCGGCGCGCTGTACCGCAAGTCCACCTTCCTCCACGACACGCTCGGCAAGGCCGTGTTCGCCCCGCACATCCACATCCACGAGCAGCCGCACCTGCCCGGCGCGATGGGCAGCGCGCCGTTCGACGAGGAAGGCGTGCGCACCCACGCGCGCGACGTGGTGCGCGGCGGCGTGGTGGAGGGCTATTTCCTGTCCACCTATTCGGCGCGCAAGCTGGGCATGAAGACCACTGGCAACGCCGGCGGCTCGCACAACCTGACGCTGTCGAGCAAGCTGACCACGCCCGCGGACGATTTCGCCGGCATGCTGCGCAAGCTCGGCACCGGCCTGCTGGTCACGGAGCTGATGGGGCAGGGCGTGAACTACGTCACCGGCGACTACTCGCGCGGCGCCTCGGGCTACTGGGTGGAAAACGGCGTGATCCAGTTCCCGGTGGAGGAGATCACGATCGCCGGCAGCATGGCCGAGATGTTCAGGCAGATCGTCGCCGTCGGCGCCGACGCGCTGGTGCGCGGCACCAAGGAAACCGGCTCGATCCTGATCGAGCAGATGACCATCGCCGGCAACTGAGCCGGGGTGCTTCAAACGACCGCGCGGCGGCCTGTTGCCAGGGCCGCCGCGCGGTTTTTTCGTTTCCGGCTGCCGGTTTCCTGTTGGTTTCCTATTCCTCGCCGGACGGCGGGCGCTCGTAGGTCACGAACGCGTAGTCGAAGCCGTTGGCCTCGGAGCGGTGCGTCTCGCGGCTGGTGGCCAGCCACCGGCGCGGGTCGATCGGCGGGAAGTGCGCGTCGCCCTCGACGTCCGCGTCGATCTCCGTCACCACCAGCCGGTCGGCGCTGGGCAGCGCCTCGGCGTACAACTGCGCGCCGCCGATCAGGAACACCTGCGCCGCGCCCGCGCACAGCCGCTGGGCTTCTTCGAGCGAGCCCGCCACGTCGCAGCCGTCGATGCGCAGGTCGCGGTTGCGGCTCACCACGATGTTGCGGCGGCCCGGCAGCGGCCTGCCGATCGACTCCCACGTCTTGCGGCCCATGATGATGGGCGCGCCCATCGTGGCGCGCTTGAAGTGCGCGAGATCCTCGGGCAGGCGCCACGGCAGCGCGTTGTCGCGGCCGATCACGTTGTTGCGGGCCTTGGCCACGATCAGCGTCAGCAGCGTCATACGGCCACCGGCGCCTTGATGGCCGGGTGCGACTCGTAGCCGTCCAGCGCGAAGTCCTCGTACTTGTAGCCGAAGATGCTGTCGGGCTTGCGCAGGATCTTCAGCCGCGGCAGCGCCATCGGTTCGCGCGCGAGCTGGGTGCGCACCTGCTCGGCGTGGTTGCTGTAGATATGGCAGTCGCCGCCGGTCCAGACGAAGTCGCCCACGTCCAGCCCGGTCTGCTGCGCGATCATGTGCGTCAGCAGCGCGTAGCTGGCGATGTTGAACGGCACGCCGAGGAAGATGTCGGCGCTGCGCTGGTAGAGCTGGCACGACAGGCGGCCCTCGGCCACGTAGAACTGGAAGAACGCGTGGCACGGCGGCAGCCTCATCTGCGGGATCTCGCCCACGTTCCAGGCCGACACGATCAGCCGGCGCGAATCGGGGTTGCTGCGGATCTGCGCGATCAGGTCGCTGATCTGGTCGACGTGGCGGCCGTCCGGCGTGGGCCACGCGCGCCACTGCGAGCCGTAGACCGGGCCCAGCTCGCCGTTCTCGTCGGCCCACTCGTCCCAGATGCTGACGCCGTTGTCCTTCAGGTACTTGATGTTGGTCGAGCCCTGCAGGAACCACAGCAGCTCGTGGACGATCGACTTGATGTGCAGCTTCTTGGTGGTCACCACCGGAAAGCCTTCGCGCAGGTCGAAGCGCATCTGGTAGCCGAACACGGAGCGCGTGCCGGTGCCGGTGCGGTCGGCCTTTTCGGTGCCATGCTCTTGCACATGGCGCATGAAGTCGAGGTACTGTTTCATCGGCGCGGGTGTTGGGGAAAGTGATGCGGCAGCGGCATTCCGCGTGGAACGGCCATCCGCGCGGCGGGGCGCGCGCGGCAGCCGGAGGGTTGGCATTTTATCGCAAAGCAAAAGAACGGGCCGCCTCGTGGCGGCCCGTTCCCCGTCTGTGTCGTCCGGCGCCGCCCGGTGTCACCCGGGGTGGCGCGCGCGCGCCGTCACTGGTGCGCCGTCTCGGGCGCGCGGCGCTTCTGCTTGAGGTAGCCCGCGCCCAGCACGCCGCCGATGATCAGCACGAACAGGCCGTAGTAGACCACCGCGTTGGCGTCGAAGAAGGCCTTGACCAGCGGTTCGCTGACGATCATCTTGACCGCGGTGAAGGCCAGCACGCCGGCGCCCGCGTAGATGATCGCGGGGAAGCGGCTCATCAGCTTGAGCACCAGGCTCGAGCCCCACACCACGATCGGGATGCTGATCAGCAGGCCCAGTACCACCAGCAGGAAGCTGCCGTGCGCGGCGCCGGCCACGGCCAGCACGTTGTCCACGCCCATCACCGCGTCGGCGATGATGATGGTCTTCATGGCGCCCACCAGCGTGGTGGCGCCGGCGCCGTGTTCGTCGCCGTCGCCGTCGTCGGACAGTAGCCGGTAGGCGATCCACACCAGGGCCAGGCCGCCGATCAGCAGCAGGCCGGGAATCTTGAGCAGCCAGACCACGCCGATGGTCATCGCCGAGCGCACCACCACCGCGCCGACGGTCCCCCAGATGATGGCCTTCTTCTGCAGGTGGGACGGCAGGTTGCGCGCCGCCAGCGCGATCACGATGGCGTTGTCGCCCGCGAGCACCAGGTCAATGACGACGATGGACAGCAGCGCCGTCAGGAACTGCATCGTGAACAGATCGGTGAACCATTCCATGAACTCTCCTCGAAAAACGAATAGCCGTAAGCAAAGATTGCGCTTGCGCAGGGTTCGCCTGGAGACATGAAGTTCGGGAGCTTTGGGGGCGCCTTTGCAAACCATGAAACCAGGTTGCAAAGGTCTTGCTCGACCGCCATTGTGCATCGATTTGCGTTGGCGGTCAGCACAACCGGAGGCTGTCGGGGACAGGTCTCGGAATGACGATTGTGCTAAGGGCTGGGCCCCGGAGCTACTCCCCTTTGAGGGACGTGCCGCCGTGGGGCTGCCCCCTTGGCGATACGCTGACGCGGATTATAAACGAAGCCCGGATGGCCGTGCGGTAAATAAATATGCGCGCCGGCGCACATGCGGGCGCGGCGGCCCGCGGCCCGGGCATTTTTACGCCGCCGGCCGCGGTTTGCGTCCTATCCTAGAAGACCGGCATCGGCCGATGCGCCCCAGACGTCACCGGAGGCGCGTTCCATGCCGGTCCCGCGCATGCCGTGACGTGCGGGCCGGGGGTTTTACGCATCGCCCACAGACCAATAAGGAAACGTCATGCCGGCTGTCCCGACCCCGCTGCATCCACGACACGATCACCCCCAGGCCAAGCGCACCCCCAACGCATCCTTGAGACCCAACGGCAGCCAGGCCGCCGCCCACGGCATCGCCCTGTCCAATCCGGTGCCGCGCCTGGACTTCATCCAGCAGTACCACGAAGACAACGGCGCGCTGCGCGGCGAGATCACGCGCGGCCTGCTGGCCGAGGCCGCCAGCATCAGCCCCAAGTTCTTCTACGACGTGCTCGGCTCGCGCCTGTTCGAGGCCATCACCGACCTGCCCGAGTATTACCCGACCCGCACCGAAGCCGCGGTCTTTGCCGCCTTCGCGCCGGCGATGGCGGCGCGCGCCGGCAGCGGCAGCGTGCTGATCGACCTCGGCGCCGGCAACTGCCAGAAGGCGGCGCGGCTGTTCGGCAGTCTGCAGCCTTCGCAGTACGTCGCGCTCGACATCTCGGTGGAGTTCCTGCGCGGCACCCTGTTCTGCCTGCAGCAGCAGCATCCGCAGATTCCCATGCTGGGCCTGGGCGCCGACCTGTGCGCGCCGCTGGACCTGCCGCCCGAGGTCAGGCACGGGCGCCGGCTGTTCTTCTACCCCGGCTCCAGCATCGGCAACTTCGCGCCCGCCCAGGCGCAGGCCCTGCTGCAGCGGCTGCACGCGGCCGCGGGCCGCGGCGACGGCGTGCTGATCGGCGTGGACCTGCTCAAGGACGAGCCCGCGCTGGTGGCCGCCTACGACGACGCGCTGGGCGTGACCGCCGCATTCAACCGCAACGTGCTGCGCAACCTGAACCGCATCGTCGGCAGCGACTTCGCGCTCGAGGACTGGCGCCATGCCGCCAGCTTCGACCGCGCGGGCTCGCGCATCCAGATGCACCTGCGCGCCGAGCGCGACGTCACGGTGCGCTGGGCCGAAGGCAGCCGCGCGTTCCGCGCGGGCGAGGCGATCCACACCGAGGATTCCTACAAGTACCACCCGCATGGTTTCGCCGAGCTGCTGCGGGACGCCGGCTTCCACGATCCGGTCTGGTGGACCGACCCGCGCGGCTGGTTCGCGGTGTTCCACGCGCGCGCCTGAGCCGCGCCGGGTACCGGGCGCGCGGGTGTCATAATGCCCGCGTCCCCCTCCGGCAGCGGAGCGGCGCGCCGGGCAGGCGCGCGCTGCCTGCGCGGAGGCCGTGCAACCGTGGCTGATCCCACACACCGGCAGGGTTTGCGATGAGCGGCTTTTCCATGCTTCCCGATCTGCATTTCAACGGCGGCAAGACGGCCTGGGCCGACGCCCGCCGGCTGCCGCGCGAAGGCCTGGCGCAGGCGCTGGTGGATGCGCGCAGCCGCACGCTGGCGTGGCTCGCCGCCTTCGGCCAGACCCGCCGGGGCTGGGAGGTGCCGCGCGAGGCGTTCGCCGATCCGCCGTTGTGGACCCTGGGCCATGTCGCCTGGCATGCCGAATGGTGGTGCCTGCGCGACGTGCGCGTGCGCGAGCACGGCGGGCTGCCGCTGCAGGTGGCCGGCGCGCCCTCGCTGCTGGACGGTGCCGATGCGTGGTTCGATCCCGAGCGCATCGGCCCCGAGGCGCGCTGGGAAGCCGCGCTGCCCGACGTGGCGGTGGTCAAGCGCTATGCCGCCGACGTGCTCGATGCCGCGCTGCGCCGCCTCGCGGTGCTGCCCGACGACAGCGACGCCACGCTCTACGCCTGGCGCCGCGCGCTGTTCCACGAAGACCGCCAGGGCGAGGCCATCGCCGCCTTGCTGCAGGCGCTCGGCGTGGCGCCGGTGGAACCCGCGGTGGCGCTGCCTTCGCTGTCGGTGCCGCACGGCGGCACGCTGCAGTTTCCCGGCGGGCGCTTCGTGCAGGGCTGGGCCGAGCCGGACGGCTTCGCGCTGCCCGACGAACTGCCGCCGCAGTCCACCTACGTGCCCGCCTTCGAGATGGACGCCGCGCCGGTCAGCAACGCGCAGTTTCTCGAGTTCGTCGAGGATGCCGGCTACGAGCGCGCCCAGTGGTGGACGCCGGCGGGCCGCCGCTGGCTGATGGCGCAGGAGCGCTCGGCGCCGCGCTACTGGGCGCGCCACCCGGAATCGCGGACCTGGATGGCGCTGCGCTTCGGCAGCCTGCGCACGCTCAACCCGGACGAGGCGGTGCGCCACGTCAGCCTGTTCGAGGCGCAGGCGTGGTGCGCCTGGGCCGGCCGGCGCCTGCCGCAGGAGTCGGAGTGGGAACTGGCCGCCGCGCAGAACCGCGGCGGGCTGCGCTGGGGCATGGTGCGCGAGTGGACGGCCACGCCCTACGAGCCTTACGCCGGGTTCGAGGCGGGCCCTGGCGACGCGGATTTCGCCGCCAGTTTCGCCACGCACCAGGCGGTGCGCGGCGCCTCGTTCGCCAGCCCGGCGCGGCAGCATCACGCGCGCGCGCGGCTGGCGCTGCTGCCCGAGGACGATCTCGCCTTCGTCGGTTTCCGTAGCTGCCCGATCTAGATCCTCCGGCGCGGCGCGCAAAAGAAAACGGCACCCGCGGGTGCCGTTTTCTTTTGCGGGAAGGGGGCCGCGTGCAAGCGGCCCCTCCTGCGATCAGCGCGCTAAATCAGCGCTCGGAATCAACGCTCAAAACGCGAACGGCCGCCGTTGCCGCTGCGCTGGCCGCCGAAGCCGCCGCGGTTGCCATCGCGGTTGCCGTCGCCGAAGCTGCGCGCCGCGCCCTCGCGGTTGCCGAAGCCGCGGCTTTCGCCGCCGCGGTAGCCGCCGCCGTTGCCGGCCGGGGCGCCGCCGCCGAAGCTGCGCGGGGCCGCGCCGTCACGGTTGCCGAAGCCACGGTTGTCGCCGCCGCGGTAGCCGCCTTCGTTGTTGCCGAAGCTGCGCTGGCCGCCATTGCCGCCGCCGTTGCCACCATTGCCGCCGGTGTTGCCGTTGCTCTGGCCACGGTAGCCGAAGCCGCCGCGGTCGCCGAAGCCGCGGTTGCCGTCGCGGTCGCCGAACGGGCGGTCGCCGGCCGGACGCGGTGCGCCGTCGCGGTTGCCGTAGCCGCGGCTTTCGCCGCCGCCGAACTTGCGGTCGCCGAAGGTGCGGTTGTCGCCGCCACGGTAGCCGCCGCCGTTGCTGTTGCCGCGGTAGCCGCCGCGGTCACCGCCCGGCTTGCCGCCGAAACCGGTGCGCGGCTTGGGCGAGCGGCGCGGCTCCAGGCCTTCGATCACCGAGGCGTCGATGCGGTTGTTGGTGAAGCGCTCGATGCGCTTCCACTGGAACATGTCGCCGTGGTTCACCAGGTTGATGGCGACGCCCGAGCGGCCCGCGCGGCCGGTGCGGCCGATGCGGTGCACGTAGTCCTCGGCCTGCTTGGGCAGGTCGAAGTTGACCACGTGGGTGATGTCCGGCACGTCGATGCCGCGCGCGGCCACGTCGGTGGCCACCAGGATGCGCAGGTTGCCGCGGCGCAGCGAGGTGAGCGTGCGGTTGCGCGCGCCCTGGGTCATGTCGCCGTGCAGCGCGCCGGCCGCGAAGCCGGTGTCCGACAGGCGCTCGGCCAGCGAATCGGCGTCGCGCTTGGTGGCGGTGAAGACGATCGCCTGCTTGAGGCTGACGTCGCGCAGCAGGTGGTCGAGCAGCTTTTCCTTGTGCGACATGTCGTCGGTGAAGTGCAGGCGCTGTTCGATATTGCTCTGGTCGGCGCGCACGGCGGCGATCTCGATGCGCTGCGGGTCGCGCAGCTGGCGCGAGGCGAGCTGGGCGATGCGGCCGTCCAGCGTGGCCGAGAACATCAGCGTCTGGCGGCTGGCCGGGGTGGCGGCGACGATGGCGTCGATGTCATCGGCAAAGCCCATGTCGAGCATGCGGTCGGCTTCGTCGAACACCAGCATGTCCAGCGCGGACAGGTCGATGCGGCCGGCTTCGATGTGGTCGAGCAGGCGGCCCGGCGTGGCCACCAGGATGTCCGGCATCTTCGACAGCGCGGCGAGCTGCTTCGGGTAGGGCATGCCGCCCAGGATGCTGGCGCAGACGATGCGGCGCAGGTGGCGGCCGTACTTGGCGGCGGCCTCGGTCACTTGCAGCGCCAGTTCGCGCGTGGGCGTGAGCACCAGCAGCGCGGGCTGCGCCGGCGACGGGCGCGGACGCTTGCCCTTCATGCGCTTGATGGGCTCGTCGGCGCGCGGGCGGTTCGGGCTGGGCTTGACGCTGATGCGCTGGATCGCCGGCAGCATGAAGGCGCCGGTCTTGCCCGAGCCAGTCTGGCTGGAAACCAGCAGGTCGCGGCCGGCCAGGAAGGCGGGAATCGCCTGCGACTGGACCGGGGTCGGGACGGTGTAGTTCAGTTCGGCCAGGGCGCGCAGGATGGCTTCATCCAGGCCGAGCTTGGCGAAACCGTTGTCGGCGGCGATCGCGGGCGCAGCGGCTGCGGCGGGCGCGGCTGCCGGATTGAGCATGGCGTCGATCTTGTCGAGCGGGCTTTGTTCCTGGACGGCGGGCGTGGCGATGGCGGCGACGGCTGCGGTTTCGGTCGATGCGTCGGCGGCGGAGGCAAAATCGTGCTCCGCACGAATGTCGTGCTGGGTCATGTCGTGGTTTTACATATATGCATGGCACCCCATGCCGAACGAGCGGACAGGGGCGGGCGCAGTGCAAAGTCTTAAAAAAGGCTTCGGCGCCAATCGGTGAGGCCGTTACGACAGACACAGCTGACAGTACGGCGGCAGGCAGGGCGGCATCGGCACAAGGCCGGGCGCGCAATCCCTGGCAGGCAAACAGCTTCAGATAAGCTGTTCAACAGGATCGGAGACGAGGCTACGTCGGTGAGAAATGCGTTCTGTCGGGTATCACCACTTGGCCATTCGGAACAGGCCAGCCGGCGGACCGGGGAGCAGAGCTTGAGAGGGGGGCGTATCGCCTGCCGGATGGTGCGGCGGGCTGGTTGCACAACTCACAGTGCGAACTCACGGCGCGGATTATAGCAGAAAGAAAAGTAGTTTGTTGCGCTGCGATAGGAATCGTCCCTGTGGACGGCGCGCGCCGGGTGCGCCGCGTGGCACTTCCCGCCGGAGTGCGGCCGCGCACGCCGGGAAGTTGCATCCGCCGGTCGCCTGCCTATACTGAATCCGTCGGGCACACCGAAGCCCGGCAAGGTAGCGGACTCGAGCATACCGCTGACCTTCCGCGGCGCTTGCTTTAAGCGCTGCTCGCCGCTGGTATCGCGGCAGTCGGCGTCACTGCCAGTATTCCTTCGCCTCTCCGGGTGGTCCGGAGGGACGTCCGCGTCATGGGCGGAATCATGGGAATCCTGCGTGCACGACTGTTTGCCGGGATAACGCCGATGTGACCAGGAAGGTCCGGACCGTCCGCAACCGGCCCGCCAGCAGACTGGCGGGCTTTTTCGTTTCCGGGCGCGCATTTCGCCACGCCGCGCCCGTCTTGCGCCGTGCGGTTTTTGATATACTCCGGGCCTGCTCCCGGAGCGGCGCCGTCCAGGCGCCGCGCTTGCTTCCGCGGGGTCTATCCGCTCGCCGTAGTTCAATGGATAGAACGAGCGCCTCCTAAGCGCTAGATACAGGTTCGATTCCTGTCGGCGGGACCAGCGCAACGCTGGTTCTACGCGGTCCACCAGAGGTGTTTTCTCCGCCATGCCGCTTGCCGGCTTCCCGTTTTTCGCCTGTTTACAGAGGCCGGGAAGAGGCGACGCAGAGGCGACGCCTGCCCGGCGCGACAAACAAACACACACCAGGTCCGCCCGATGAGAAACACCCTCCTCAGTCTCGCTCTCATGGCGCTGTGCGCCAGCGCCGCCGCGGCGGCGCCCCAGCATGCCTGCGCGCCCGCCGCGCTGAAGCAGGCCGGCAAGCTGCTGGCCTTCCATGCCGGCCCCGACGACCGCATCGAGATCGACCCCAAGGTCAAGGTGCTCGCGCCGCTGAAGAACCCCGCGGGCAAGGACAAATACGATGTGCTGGAAGTGTATGGCTATATCTACAAGGGCACTTACCGCATGCACTTCATCTACGCGCCGGCCGGCTGCACGCTGATGGGCCAGGAAGTGCTGGAAATCGCCAACCTGTAAGCCCGCGAG
Organism: Cupriavidus sp. FW216-B1; assembly: GCF_058789195.1. NCBI lineage: Bacteria > Pseudomonadati > Pseudomonadota > Betaproteobacteria > Burkholderiales > Burkholderiaceae > Cupriavidus > Cupriavidus sp. FW216-B1. The sequence goes on from NZ_JBYTEL010000002.1 coordinate 264,289, forward strand.
GCGGCGGGCCGCGCCTCAATGCGCCCCCGTCTTCGAAAACAACTGGATCACCGCCACCCCCGCCACGATCAGGCCGATGCCGAGCCATGCGGCGAGGTCGGGGATCTGCCGGTACAGCACGCTGGCGATCAGCGTGACCAGCACGATGCCGGCGCCGCACCAGATGGCGTAGGCGATGCCGACCGGCACGGTCTTCATGACCTGCATCAGCAGGACGAAGGCGGCGACGTAGCCGGCCACCACCAGCAGGCTGGGCCACAGGCGGGTGAAGTTCTCGGAGGCCTTGAGGCTGCTGGTGGCAATGACTTCGGCCACGATGGCGAGGGCCAGGAGGGCGTAGCTGTTCATCGGTCGGGTTTCCTGCATTGGCTGCACGCCGGGTGCGTATTTTCCCACACGCGCGGTGCGCGCCGGCCGGCGGCAGGGCGAGGGCAGGTACGCGTGCCGGGTTTTTGATACCCCTCTTTTGGGTGGTTGTTTGACGATGGCTTGCGGCCTTCAATCGCTGATAAACCCCCTCAGAGGGCTTGCAGGTCGCGGTAGTGCCCGAACCAGCCGGCAGCATGACAAAGCCGGCGGCGGGCGAGTTGTTGGGAAGTCTCTAGGGGGAGCGCCATGAAAGGCGACGAGGAGTTGCAGACCGTCTGGCCGCAAGGGGATGGCGTGGCGGCGGGGCCGGCGGTCTGGCAGAACACGATCGCGGCGGCGGATGTCGCGCTGGAGGAAGCGTCCCGCATCCAGCGCGGCGTGCAGCACAACCTGCGCCTGCAGCAGGAGGTCCGCGCGCTGCGCGAGGAGCTGCGCAAGGCGCATGCCGAGCTGGACCGCTACCGCGGCATGCATGCGCGCGTGGTGGTGGGCATGCGGCAGCTGGAGGAGGACAACGCCGGCGAGGTCAGCCGGCTGCGCGCCGAGAGCGAGATGCTGATGGTGCGCCACCGGGTCTACAAGCTGCTGGCCGAGCACTACGCGCTGACCGCGCTGCGTTTCGATCCCACCGTCTTCGCCGAGCACCGCGACCGCGTGCTGCAGCACATTCTCTTCCAGCGCCGCAAGGGCGCGCCGCTGTCGGGCATCGGCGCCGCCGACATCGGTTTCCTGCTGTTGTAACGACTCAGCCGCCCGCGGGCGCCGCGCGCGGGCGCAGCACCACCAGCGCCAGCATGCCGCCCACCACGCCCCAGAAGGCCGAGCCCACCCCGGCCAGGGTCATGCCGGAGGCGGTGATCATGAAGGTCAGCAGGGCGGCGTCGCGTTCGGCCGGGGTCTGCATGGCCGTGGTCAGCCCGCTGGCGATGGAGCCGAGCAGGGCGAAGGCGGCCACCGCCACCACCAGCGCCTTGGGAAAGGCGGCGAACAGCGCCGCGATGCTGGCGGCCAGCAGCCCCGCCACCAGGTAGCCGATGCCGCAGACCACGGCCGCCGTGTAGCGGCGGTTGCGGTCGGGGTCGGCCTGCGCGCCGGTGCAGATCGCCGCGGTGATCGCGGCGAGGTTGATGCCGTGCGAGCCGAACGGCGCCAGCAGCGCGGAGGCGATGCCGGTCACGGTGATCAGCGGCGAGGCCGCCACGTGATAGCCGTCCGCGCGCAGCACCGCCAGCCCCGGCACGTTCTGCGAGGCCAGCGCGACGATGAACAGCGGCACCGCGATGCTGACGAAGGCCGGCAGCGAGAACGCGGGCGTGGTCCATACCGGCGTGGCCAGCGCGAAGTGGAAGGACTCGAAATGCAGCTGGCCCAGCGCGCCGGCCAGCGCCACGCCGCCGGCCAGCACGCCCGGCACCGCGTAGCGCGGCCACCAGCGCTTGCCGAGCAGGTAGAGCGCGAACATCACCAGCAGCAGCACGGTCTGCTGCTGGGCCTGCACGAAGACGTCGACGCTGATGCGGAACAGGATGCCGGCCAGCAGCGCGGAGGCGATGCTGGCCGGCAGCGCGCGCATGAGCTTGTCGAACCAGCCGGTCAGGCCCGCCGCGGTCATCAGCAGCGCCGCCATCAGGAAGGCGCCGATGGCCTCGGGGTAGGGCACGCCGGGCAGGCTGGCGATCAGCAGCGCGGCGCCGGGCGTTGACCACGCGATGACGACGGGCACGCGCGTGAGCAGCGACAGCCCGATGGTGGTCACGCCCATGCCGACCGACAGCGCCCAGATCCACGAGGCGACCTGCGCGTCCGACAGGTGCGCGGCCTGGCCGGCCTGGATCATCAGCACCAGCGAGCTGGTGTAGCCGGTCAGCATGGCGATCAGGCCGGCGACCAGGGCGGAGATGGACAGATCGGAGAACTTCAGCGGGGCGATAGTTGGCATGGGCAGCAATGCCGCCGGCGCGCGCCGAGGTCGGTGAACCTCCGCGTGGCGCGGCAGCAACAGGAAAGCGGACCGGGAAGGCCTGGAAACAGCCGGAAGCAGCCGGAAGCAGCCGGAAGCAGCCGGGGAAACCAGCGTCCGGGCCGCCATCTTCGCACGAGTCCCGCCTTTTGGGTCCGCGGCGCGGCGCCGGCGCTACGTGACGCTACACGACGCGGCGCGGCAGGCCGTCTAGTCGGCCACCTTGTCGCTCGGGAACTTGAACGAGTCGCGCAGCAGGTAGCTCATCGGTATGTCCAGGTTGACCCCCTGCGGCGGGATCGGCGACTGGAACCATTTCTTGTAGAGCTTCTGCGTGTCCTGCGAATAGATCGAGTCGACCATCGCCTTGTCCACCAGGCGCTTGAACTCGGCGTCGTGGCGCGACAGCATGATGGCGTAGGGCTCGATCGTCAGCAGTTCGTTGGTGACGGTATAGCTGGCCGGGTTCCTGGCGTTGGCGCGCAGGCCGTAGAGCAGCACGTCGTCCATGACGAAGGCGTCGGCCTTGCCCTGCTCGACCATGCCGAAGGCCTCGGCGTGGTCCTTGGCTTCCACCACCTTCAGCTGCATCGCGCCCGAGCCGTTGATCTGACGGATCACCACCAGCGAGGTGGTGCCGGTGGTGGAGACCAGGGTCTTGCCGCGCAGGTCGGCGAGCTTGCGGATGCCGGAGTCGGTCCTGACCAGCATGCGGATGCCGGCGATGTAGTGCGGGATGGTGAAGGCCACCTGCTCGCGCCGCTCGCGCGTGTTGGTGGTCGAGCCGCATTCGAGGTCGGCCTTGCCGTCGACGATGGCGGCGATGCGGTTGGCCGGCGTGACCGGCACGTATTCCACCTTCAGGCCCGGCATCTTCAGCGCGGTGCGCAGCGAGTCGGCCACGCGCAGGCAGAGGTCGATGGCGTAGCCGTAGGGCTTGCCGTCGGCCACGAACGAGAACGGCACCGAGCTCTCGCGGTGCGCCAGGCGCAGCACGCCGGTCTGCTGGATGCGCTGCAGCACCGGCGAGGCGGAGGACTGGGCCGCCGCGGGGCGCGCGCCTCCGGCCAGGCACAGCGTCAGGAAAAGAACGGGCAGGAGAGGCAGCATGCGGCCCCGGGCCGGCGCGCGCGCCGGCCGGGCGTCGCGCGGTTGCTGCGAACGCGGATGGATCATGGTATTCCCCGTGCAAAAAAGCTACTGGAACCAGCTTTCGCTGGAAGAAGCACTGGTTGGCGTTGGGTCGCCCGCACCGGTTCTATGCCGGTTCTTCTCTGTGTTGCTGCCGTCTGTTGCTGCCGTCGTGCCGCGGCTTGCGTGACCGGCGGCCATTGTTTCATGGCCGCATGCGGATCGACAATACGCGCCGCGCGGAGTGTTGCGCGGCGAGCAACAGCGCACCAAAACGGGGTCCGGAAGCGGCTGCCGGCGCCGCGGCGCACCCGCGGCGAACCTTGCCCGCGGACCCCGCGCGCGGACGCCGCACATGCCCCGGGCTTTCCCTTGGCGGGGCTTTCCCTTACGGATTTGTCCGACTGGAGTGCCGGGAGGGGCCTTGCTATCCTGCATTCGTGCCTTGCGAGCAGGGCACCGAGGAGAGACTCTTGGGCCCGCGCCAGCGCGGGCCCTTCTTTTTTGCGCGCGCGTTTGTTTTTTGCGCGCGCGCCGGCGGGCATCCCCGGGGCCGCCCGCCGGCGCATGCCACCGGGCGCGCCGCCGCGCTGGTCTACAATGCCGGCTACCCGGCAGGCCGGCGCCCGCGCCCGCGCGCCCGGCAGCGCCGCCAGTCACCCCGGCGCGCCCGCGCCGGCACGCCTGCCTCCCCCTCTGTCTTTCTTTTCGTATTGCTGCTCATGGCCCTGTTTTCGATTTCCGACGCCCAGCTCGCCTTCGGGCATGTGGCCTTGCTCGACCATGCCGACTTCTCGCTCGAAGCCGGCGAGCGCGTCGGCCTGATCGGCCGCAACGGCTCGGGCAAGTCCTCGCTGCTCAAGATCGTGGCCGGCCTGTCGGCGCCGGACGACGGCCTGATCGCGCGCCAGAGCGGCGTGACCTCGGCCTATGTGCCGCAGGAGCCGCAGTTCGCGCCGGGCCAGCCCGTCTTCGACGCGGTTTCGCAAGGCCTGGGCCAGGTCCACGACCTGCTGGCCGCCTACGAGGCGGCGCTGGCCGCGCTCGACGACCACCACGACGAAGCCGCGCTGGCCGAGCTGCACCGCCTGCAGTCGGAGGTCGACGCCGCCGGCGCCTGGCAGGTGCGCACGCGCGTGGAAACCACGCTGGCGCAGCTCGGCCTGCAGGCCGACGTGCGCGTCGATTCGCTCTCGGGCGGCATGCAGAAGCGCGTGGCGCTGGCGCAGGCGCTGGTGGCCGAGCCCGACATCCTGCTGCTCGACGAGCCCACCAACCACCTCGACGTGGAAGCCATCCGCTGGCTCGAAGACCTGCTGCTGGCGTTCCGCGGCAGCGTGCTGCTGATCACCCACGACCGCGCCTTCCTCGACCGCGTGGCCACCCGCATCGTCGAGCTCGACCGCGGCCGGCTGGTGTCCTTCCCCGGCAACTTCGCCGCCTACCAGACGCGCAAGGCCGAGCAGCTGGCCGCCGAGCAGGTCGAGCAGGCCAAGTTCGACAAGCTGCTGGCGCAGGAGGAAGTGTGGATCCGCAAGGGCGTGGAGGCGCGCCGCACGCGCAGCGTGGCGCGCATCCAGCGCCTGGTGACGATGCGCAGCGAGCGCGCCTCGCGGCGCGACGTGCAGGGCAACGTCAAGCTGGAGGTGTCGCAGGGCGAGCGCTCCGGCAAGATCGTGGCGGAACTGACCGACGTCAGCAAGGCCTTCGGCGACAAGGTGGTGGTGCGCGATTTCACCGGCACCATCATGCGCGGCGACAAGGTCGGCCTGATCGGCCCCAACGGCGCCGGCAAGACCACGCTGCTGCGCCTGATCCTGGGCGAGCTGGCGCCGGACAGCGGCACCGTCAAGAACGGCAGCAACATGCAGGTGGCCTATTTCGACCAGATGCGCGCCCAGCTCGACCTGGAGCGCTCGCTGGCCGACACCATCAGCCCGGGCAGCGACTGGGTCGAGATCAACGGCCAGCGCAAGCACGTGATGAGCTACCTGGGCGACTTCCTGTTCGCGCCCGAGCGCGCGCGCTCGCCGGTCAAGTCGCTGTCCGGCGGCGAGCGCAACCGCCTGCTGCTGGCGCGCCTGTTCGCGCGCCCGGCCAATGTGCTGGTGCTCGACGAGCCCACCAACGACCTCGACATCGACACGCTGGAGCTGCTCGAGGAACTGCTGCAGGACTACAGCGGCACCGTGTTCCTGGTGTCGCACGACCGCGCCTTCCTCGACAACGTGGTGACGTCCACCATCGCCGCCGAGGGCGACGGCCGCTGGCGCGAGTACGTGGGCGGCTATTCCGACTGGCAGGTGCAGTCGAAGCGCAGCGCCGCCATGCAGGAAGCGCAGTCCGGCGAGCGCAAGCCCGCCGAGGCGGCCAGGCCGCGCGAGGCGCGCGCCCCGGCGCGCGTCAAGCTGTCGTACAAGGAGCAGCGCGAGCTGGACGGCCTGCCCGAGCGCATCGCCGCGCTCGAGGCCGAGCAGAAGACCGTGGCCGGGCAGCTCGCGGACGGCTCGCTCTACGCCAGCGATCCGGCGAAGGCGGCGCTGCTCGGCACCCGCCACGACGAGATCGAGATGGAGCTGCTCACGGCGCTGGAGCGCTGGGAAGTGCTGGAAGCCAAGACCAAGGGCGAGGCGCAGTAGGCGCCGCGCGCGGCCCTCAGCCGCACCACGCCAGCACCATATTGGTCAGGTCCACCATGAAGCCCGGCCGCAGGTAGGCCAGGAAGGCCAGCGCCAGCACCGCGGCGGCCGCCGCGAAGCCGGTTGCGCGCAGGACGGCCGCGCGTGCCATCACGCCGCCGCCGCCCGCGGGCGCGCGATGGCGTGCTCGCGGATCGGCAGGTTGACCAGCGCGGCCATCACGCCCAGCCCGATGGCGATCAGCCACACCGTGTCGTAGCTGCCGGTGCGGTCGTAGAGGAAGCCGCCCAGCCACGCGCCCAGGAAGCTGCCGATCTGGTGCGAGAAGAACACCACGCCGGACAGCATCGACAGATACTGCACGCCGAACACCTGGGCGATGATGCCGTTGGTCAGCGGCACCGTGGACAGCCACAGGAAGCCCATCAGCGCGGCGAACACCCAGGTGCTGGCGGTGGTGAGCGGCAGCAGCAGGTAGGCGGCGATCACCACCGAGCGCGCGATGTAGATGGCCGACAGCAGGTAGCGCTTGGGCATGCGCTGGCCCAGCGCGCCCGCGCTGTAGGTGCCGAACACGTTGAACAGGCCGATCAGCGCCAGCGCCACGGTGGCGATCTTCGGGTCGGCCAGGCCGCGGTCCTTGAGGTAGGGCGCCAGGTGCACGCCGATGAACACCACCTGGAAGCCGCACACGAAGTAGCCCAGCGTCAGCAGCTGGAAGTTGCGGTTGCCGAAGGCCTCGCGCACGGCCTGGCCGATGGTCTGCTGGAAGCCGCCGGCATGCGCCGCGGCGCGCGGCTCGCGCAGGCTGAAGGCCAGCGGCAGCATCAGGCAGGCCAGCACCGCCAGCACGAACAGCGCGTTCTGCCAGCCGGCGGCGGAGATCAGCGTCTGCTCGACCGGGATCATCAGGAACTGCCCGAACGAGCCCGCGGCGGCGGCGATGCCCATCGCCCAGACGCGCTTCTCGGCGCTGGCCACGCGCCCGATCACGCCGTACACCACGCTGTAGGTGGTGCCCGACTGGGCGAGGCCGATCAGCACGCCGGCGCCCGACGCGAACGCGGTGCCCGAGCCGGCCAGCGCCATCACCAGCAGGCCGGCCACGTAGAGCGCCACGCCGGCCAGCATGATGCGCAGCGCGCCGAACTTGTCGGCCAGCGCGCCGGTGAACGGCTGGCTCAGGCCCCACATCAGGTTCTGCAGCGCCAGCGCGAAGGCGAAGGTCTCGCGGCCCCAGCCGTGGGCCTGGGTGATCGGCAGGTTGAACAGCCCGAAGCCGTGCCGGATGCCCATCGACAGCGTGACCAGCAGGCCGCCGCAGATCAGCACGGTAGTGAGGGAAAGGGGTTGCCGCCGCGCGGCGTCCTGCGTGGTGTGCTGCATCTTGGCGTGCGTCTCCTGGCGCGGTGTGTTGTTCTGGTCTGGTCCCGCCGGCGCGCCTGGCCTCGTCCCGGGCCGCTGGCTGCACCGAAGCGGTGCGGGCAAGTTTAACCCGCATCCGCGCCTCGCGCCGGGGCCCGCGCCGGCCGTTAATGTGCTCTATCTGTCACGATGGCGGGTGGCGCGCAGGCAATGCGAATGGCGGCGAGAGCGCCGCGCGCTTCCATTACAATGCAGGCTGCCCGGCCACCCTGGCTGGCGCGCGGCAACCGCCGCCGCGCCGGGCCTGGCCGAGAATCCCACTAAGCAAGCGACTCCATGGCGAGCAAAACCAGTCAGTACAGCGAATCTTCCATCCGGGTCCTCAAGGGCCTGGAGCCGGTCAAGCAACGGCCCGGCATGTACACCCGTACCGACAACCCCCTGCACATCGTGCAGGAGGTGATCGACAACGCCTCGGACGAAGCCCTCGGCGGGCATGGCTCCGAAATCATGGTGACGCTGCACCGCGACGGCAGCGTCAGCGTGGAGGACGACGGCCGCGGCATCCCGGTGGGCATCCATCCGGAAGAGAAGGTGCCGGTGGTGGAGATCGTCTTCACGCGGCTGCACGCGGGCGGCAAGTTCGACAAGGGCAAGGGCGGCGCCTATGCGTTCTCGGGCGGCCTGCACGGCGTGGGCGTGTCGGTCACCAACGCGCTGTCCACGCGCCTGGACGTGGCGGTCTGGCGCGACGGCAGCCATGCCACGCTGACCTTCTCCGGCGGCGACGTCACCGTGCCGCTGGCCACGCGCAAGCTCGAGCGCGGCGAGAAGAAGAACGGCACGCGCGTGCAGGTGTGGCCGGACGCCAAGTATTTCGACTCCGCCACCATTCCGCTGGCCGAGCTGCAGCGCCTGCTGCGCAGTAAGGCCGTGCTGCTGCCGGGCGTGAAGGTCACGCTGCTCAACGAGAAGAACGGCGAGCGCCAGACCTGGCAGTACGACCAGGGCCTCAAGGGCTACCTGGTGGAAGCGCTGGCGCAGGGCAGCGGCGCCGAGCTGGTGGTGCCGATGTTCGAGGGCGAGCATTTCGCCGACCCCGACGCCAACCCGGCCGAAGAGGGCTTCGCCGAAGGCGAGGGCGCCTCGTGGGTGGTGGCCTGGACCGAGGACGGCGCGCCGGTGCGCGAGTCCTACGTCAACCTGATTCCCACGCCGGCCGGCGGCACGCACGAGTCCGGCCTGCGCGAAGGCCTGTTCCAGGCCGTCAAGAGCTTCATCGAGATGCACGCGCTGCAGCCCAAGGGCGTCAAGCTGATGAGCGAGGACGTGTTCGCGCGCGCCTCGTTCGTGCTGTCGGCCAAGGTGCTGGACCCGCAGTTCCAGGGCCAGATCAAGGAGCGCCTGAACAGCCGCGACGCGGTGCGCCTGGTGTCCACCTTCAGCCGCCCCGCGCTGGAGCTGTGGCTCAACCACCATGTCGAGTACGGCAAGAAGCTGGCCGAACTGGTGATCCGCCAGGCGCAGGCGCGCACGCGCGCCGCGCAGAAGGTGGAGAAGAAGAAGGGCTCGGGCGTGGCCGTGCTGCCCGGCAAGCTGACCGACTGCGAATCCACCGACGTCACCCGCAACGAGCTGTTCCTGGTCGAGGGCGATTCCGCCGGCGGTTCGGCCAAGATGGGGCGCGACAAGGAATTCCAGGCCATCCTGCCGCTGCGCGGCAAGGTGCTCAACACCTGGGAGACCGAGCGCGACCGCCTGTTCGCCAACAACGAGGTGCACGACATCGCGGTGGCGATCGGCGTGGACCCGCACGGCCCCGGCGACGAGCCCGACCTGTCCAACCTGCGCTATGGCAAGATCTGCATCCTGTCCGACGCGGACGTGGACGGCGCGCACATCCAGGTGCTGCTGCTGACGCTGTTCTTCCGCCACTTCCCCAGGCTGATCGACAACGGCAACGTGTGCGTGGCGCGTCCGCCGCTGTACCGCGTGGACGCGCCGGCGCGCGGCAAGAAGCCGGCGCAGAAGCTCTACGCGCTCGACGACGGCGAGCTGCTGGCGATCCAGGACAAGCTGCTCAAGGACGGCGTCAAGGAAAACACCTGGCAGATCTCCCGCTTCAAGGGCCTGGGCGAGATGAACGCCGAGCAGCTGTGGGAAACCACCATGAACCCGGACACGCGCCGCCTGCTGCCGGTGGCGCTGGGCAACTTCGACCTGCCGCAGACCGTGGGCGTGATGAACATGCTGATGGGCAAGGGCGAGGCGGCGCAGCGGCGCACCTGGCTCGAGGAGCGCGGCAACGAGGTGGTGGCCGACATCTGACGCGGCCCGTTCGAGACCAGCAAGACGCGAGGAAAGCCGATGGCGAAGACAAGCAGACCTGACCACAGCGCATGGCGGCGATGGCTCGCCGCCGGCCTGCTGCTGGCCGGCCTGGCGTGCGCCCCGGCGGCCAACGCGGCGCTGTACGGCTACATCGACGACGACGGCGTGGCGCATTTCTCCGACGAGAAGCTCGACGAGCGCTACACGCTGTTCATGAAGAACGGCGGCGAGCTGCGCAGCCCGTCGCTGGGCCGCGCGGGCGCGGCCGACATTGCCGGCGCGGCCGGCGCGCTCGACCTGGAGACGCACAAGCTCTACCGCTACGTCGTCAACCACCCGAACATCGCCACGGTCGAGCCCATCATCCGGCAGGTGGCGCAGGCGCAGAACGTGGACCCGGCGCTGGTCAAGGCGGTGATGGCGGTGGAGTCGGGCTTCAATCCCGGCGCGGTCTCGCCCAAGGGCGCGATCGGGCTGATGCAGGTGATCCCCGACACCGGCGCGCGCTTCGGCGTGGCCGCCGACGCGCGCCGCACGGTGGAGCAGAAGCTGGCCGACCCGCGCATCAACATCTCGGCCGGCGTGCGCTACCTGCGCTGGCTGATGGAGCTGTTCCCCGGCAACCTGGAACTGGTGCTGGCCGCGTACAACGCGGGCGAGGGCGCGGTGCAGCGCTACAACAACGCGATCCCGCCGTTTCCGGAGACCCGGCAATATGTCAGCACGGTGCTGCAGTTCTACCGTTTCTACCGGCCGGGCGGCATGCCGCCCGCCGTGGCCGGCGGCGGCGTGAGCCGCGTGAAGATGGTGATAGGCGGGCGCCGCAACATGCCCTGACCGCCGCACGCACAACCCGAACGATCGCGCACAACATGCAACCGGCACGCCACGCAGCAGACAGGCGCGCCGTCTTCTTGCCAATCCATGGAACAACAAGACTCTCTGTTTGACCCAGGTGCGCCCGATGGCGGCGCCGACTCGCTGACGCTGGCGCACTACGCCGAGCGCGCCTACCTCGACTACGCCATCAGCGTGGTCAAGGGGCGCGCGCTGCCGGAAGTGGCCGACGGCCAGAAGCCGGTGCAGCGCCGCATCCTGTTCGCCATGCACGAGATGGGCCTGCGCGCCGACGCCAAGCCGGTCAAGTCCGCGCGCGTGGTGGGCGACGTGCTCGGCAAGTACCATCCGCACGGCGACCAGTCCGCCTACGACGCGCTGGTGCGCCTGGCGCAGGACTTCTCGCTGCGCTACCCGCTGATCGACGGCCAGGGCAACTTCGGCTCGCGCGACGGCGACGGCGCCGCGGCCATGCGCTACACCGAGGCGCGCCTCACGCCGATCGCGCGCCTGCTGCTCGACGAGATCGACCAGGGCACGGTGGATTTCATCCCCAACTACGACGGCTCGATGGAGGAGCCCAGGCTGATGCCCGCGCGGCTGCCGCTGGTGCTGCTCAACGGCGCCTCGGGCATTGCCGTGGGCATGGCCACCGAGGTGCCGCCGCACAACCTGCGCGAGGTCGCCGCGGCCACCGTGGCGATGATCCGCAACCCCAACATCACGCTGGCCGAGCTGCTGGCGCTGATGCCCGGGCCCGACTATCCGGGCGGCGGCCAGATCATCTCGCCGGCGGCGGACATCGCGCAGATCTACGAAAGCGGGCGCGGCAGCCTCAAGGTGCGCGCGCGCTGGATCATCGAGGACATGGCGCGCGGCCAGTGGCAACTGGTGGTGACCGAACTGCCGCCGAGCACCTCGGCGCAGAAGGTGCTCGAGGAAATCGAGGAGATCACCAACCCCAAGGTGCGCGCCGGCAAGAAGTCGCTCACGCCCGAGCAGCTGCAGCTCAAGCAGGGCATGCTGGCCGTGCTCGACGCGGTGCGCGACGAGTCCGGCAAGGACGCGCCGGTGCGCCTGGTGTTCGAGCCCAAGAGCAAGAACATCGAGCAGCAGGAATTCATCCAGACGCTGCTCGCGCACACCAGCCTGGAGTCGGGCGCGTCGATCAACCTGGTGATGATCGGCACCGACGGCCGGCCGCGCCAGAAGGGCTTGCCGGAGATCCTGCGCGAGTGGATCGCGTTCCGCTTCGACACCGTCACGCGCCGCACGCGCCACCGCCTGGGCAAGGTCGAGGACCGCATCCACATCCTCGAAGGCCGCATGCTGGTGCTGCTCAACATCGACGAGGTGATCCGCATCATCCGCGAGAGCGACGAGCCCAAGCCGGCGCTGATGCAGGCCTTCGGCCTGTCCGACCGCCAGGCCGAGGACATCCTGGAAATCCGCCTGCGCCAGCTGGCCCGGCTCGAAGCGCTGCGCATCGAGAAGGAGCTGCAGGAGCTGCGCGAGGAACAGGCCGACCTCGACGTGCTGCTCAAGTCCGAGACCATGATGCGCCGGCGCATCATCAAGGAGATCGAGACCGACGCCAAACAGTTCAGCCCCGAGGACAAGGACCCGCGCCGCACGCTGATCCAGGAAGAGCGCCGCGCCGCCGCCGAGGTGCGCGTGGTGGACGAGCCCGTCACCGTGGTGATGTCGCAGAAGGGCTGGGTGCGCACGCGCCAGGGCCACGGCCACGACGCGCAGCAGTTCACCTTCAAGGCCGGCGACGCGCTGTACGGCACCTTCGAGTGCCGCACCGTCGACGTGATGCTGGTGTTCGGCACCAACGGCCGCGTCTACACCGTGCCGGTGGCCGGCCTGCCCGGCGGGCGCGGCGACGGCGTGCCCGTGACCACGCTGATCGAGCTGCAGGCGGGCACGCAGATCGCCCACAGCTTCGCCGGCGGGCTCGACCAGCGCATGCTGCTCGCCACGCGCGGCGGCAACGGCTTCCAGACCAGGGTCGGCGACATGGTCAGCCGCCAGAAGGGCGGCCGCGCCTACCTCACGCTGGACGAGGGCGACGCGCCGCTGGAGCCGGCGCCGCTCGGCGAGGAAGCCACGCACGTGGCCTGCCTGTCCGCCAACGGCCGCTTGCTGCTGGTGGCGCTCGACGAGATCAAGTCGCTCTCGGCCGGCGGCCGCGGCGTGATCCTGATGGAGCTCGAGCCCAAGGAAACGCTGCAGCAGGCCATCGCCGTGGGCGCGCCGGGGCTGGTGCTGTCCGGCGCCGGGCGCGGCGGCAAGCCGGCCTCGCAGAAGCTGGCCGGGCAGAACCTGATGCAGTACATCGGCAAGCGCGCCCGCAAGGGCCGCGTGCTCGAGGCCAGGCTCAAGGACCCGCGCATCGACCCGGTGAAGGTCGAGCCGCCCGCCGGCGGCTGAGCGCGCCGGCCCGTTGCATGTAGTTCCCGCAGTTCCCGCAGTTCCTGCAGTTCCCCTCTCCCGCTCGCGGGAGAGGGGCAGGGGGAGAGGGCCGGCGGCGCCACGAAGTCCGCGTCCGAGCGGTCCGCCAGCGCCCGGCCTTCTCCCCCGGCCCCGCGCCCGTTGCCTGGGCGCGGGGAGAACCCTCCGATTCTCCGCTTTGCTGCCTGGTCCGAGACATGCCAGTTCCCCCGCCCCCGAGCGCCGCCCTCGCGCCGCTCCCCACGCCCCGCCACCTGTTCATCGAGTTCGCCCGCATGGGCCTGTCCGGCTTCGGCGGCGTGCTGCCGTTCGTGCGGCGCGCGGTGGTGGAGCGCAACCGCTGGCTCGACGACCGCGAGTTCGTCGAGCTGCTCAGCATGGGGCAGGTGCTGCCCGGCCCCAACGTGATCAACGTGGCGCTGATGATGGGCCTGCGTTTCGCCGGCCTGCGCGGCGCGCTGGCCGCGTTCGCCGGGCTGGTGATGGTGCCGATGGTGGTGGTGCTGTCGGCCATGCTGCTGTACGAGCACTACCGCGACGTGGCCGCGGTGCAGCGCATGCTGGCCGGCATGACGGCGGTCTCCGCCGGGCTGATGCTGTCCACCGGCTTCAGGCTGGCGCAGAGCCAGTCGCCGACCGTGCGCGGCCTGCTGGTCGGCGTCGCGGCGTTCGCCGCCATCGGCCTGCTGCGCTGGCCGCTGGTGCCGGTGATGGCGGTGCTGGTGCCGCTCGGCCTGCTGCTCGAATGGCGCGCCGAGGGGCAGGCGCTGCGGCTGGCGGCCGAGGCCGCCGCGCCGCAGGCGCCGCCCGCGCCGGCGCAGCCGCCCGGAACCGACGGCGCCGCCGGGGAGCCGCGCGCATGAACCACCATCCCACCGTGCTCGGCAGCTTCTTCACCCACTTCCTGCTGCTGTCCTTCCTGTCGATCGGCGGCGCCGCCACCACCATCCCCGACATGCACCGCTTCCTGGTGGAGGCGCACGGCTGGATGAGCGACGCGCAGTTCTCCGCCATGTATGCGATTTCCCAGGCCTCGCCCGGGCCCAACGTGCTGTTCGTGGCGCTGTTCGGCTGGCAGATCGGCGGGCCGGCCGGCGCCATCGCCGGCATGATCGCCATCTGCGGGCCGTCCAGCCTGATCGCGCTGGGCTTCGAGTATTTCGCCGGGCGCGCGCCGCAGGCGCGCTGGCCGGGCCTGATCCGGCGCGGCCTGGCCACGCTGACCATCGGCCTGCTGTGCTCGTCGGGCTGGGTGCTGGCGGCCAGCGTGGACCACCGCTGGAGCGCGGTGGCGGTGACGCTGCTGACCATCTTCCTGATGCTCAAGACGCGCGTGCACCCGCTGATGCTGGTGGCGCTGGGCGCGGGCGCGGGGCTGCTCGGGCTGGTCTAGCGGGCTGGTTCGGCGCGGTGTCCGGTGTCCGGCGCCGGGCGCGCTACGCCACGCCGACGAAGCCGCCGGTCTGGTGCGCCCACAGCCGCGCGTACAGGCCGCCGCGCGCCAGCAGCTCGGCATGCGTGCCGCTTTCGGCGATGCGGCCGTCGTCCAGCACCACCAGCCGGTCCATGCGCGCGATGGTGGAGAGCCGGTGCGCGATGGCGATCACGGTCTTGCCGCGCATCAGCGTCTCCAGGTTCTCCTGGATGGCCGCCTCCACCTCCGAGTCGAGCGCCGAGGTGGCTTCGTCGAGGATCAGGATGGGCGCGTTCTTGAGCAGCACGCGCGCCACCGCGATGCGCTGGCGCTGCCCGCCCGAGAGCTTGACGCCGCGCTCGCCGACCTGCGCGTCGAGCCCGGTGGCGCCGCCGGCGTCGCGCAGCAGCGGGATGAAATCGGCCGCGTGGGCGTCGGCGGCGGCGGCCATCAGCTCGGCCTCGCTGGCGCCGGGGCGGCCGTAGAGCAGGTTGTCGCGGATCGAGCGGTGCAGCAGCGAGGTGTCCTGCGTGACCATGCCGATCTGCGCGCGCAGGCTTTCCTGGGTGACGCCGGCGATGTCCTGGCCGTCGATCAGGATGCGGCCGCGCTCGACGTCGTAGAGCCGCAGCAGCAGGTTGACCAGCGTCGACTTGCCGGCGCCGGACGGCCCCACCAGGCCGATCTTCTCGCCCGGCCGCACGGTCAGGTCGAGCCCCTCGATCACGCCCGAGCCTTTGCCGTAGTGGAAGCCCACGCCCTCGAAGCGCACCTCGCCGCGCGTCACGCGCAGCGGCGGCGCGCCCGCGCGGTCGGCCACCTTGCGCGGCACCGCGATGGTCTGCATGCCGTCCTGCACCTGGCCGACGTTCTCGAAGATGCCGTTGACCACCCACATGATCCAGCCCGACATGTTGACGATGCGGATCACCAGCCCGGCCGACAGCGCGATCGCGCCCACGCTGACGTGGCCCTCGCTCCATAGCCACAGCGCCAGCCCGGTGGTGGCGGCGATCAGCGCGCCGTTGAGCGCGGTCACGGTGAAGTCCATCGCGCTGACCATGCGGCCCGAGCTGCGCGCCTTGTCGGTCAGGTCGGCCATCGCCTCGCGCGCGTAGTCCTCCTCCAGGCGCGTGTGGGCGAACAGCTTGAGCGTGGCGATGTTGGTGTAGCCGTCGACGATGCGCCCCATCAGGCGCGAGCGCGCGCCGGTGGCGGCCACCGAGCGCGCCTTCACGCGCGGCGTGAAGTAGCGCATCGCGGCCACGTAGCCGACGATCCACAGCAGCAGCGGCAGCATCAGGCGCCAGTCGGCCTCGGCGAACAGGTAGAGCGAGCTGGCGGCGTAGATCAGCACGTGCCAGATCGCGTCCACCGCCTGCACCGCCGAGTCGCGCAGCGAGAAGCCGGTCTGCATGATGCGCTGGGCGATGCGCCCGGCGAAGTCGTTCTGGAAGAACCACATGCTCTGCTTGAGCACGTAGCGGTGGTTCTGCCAGCGCACCAGGTTGCCCAGGCTGGGGTTGATGACCTGGTGCACGAGGATGTCGTGCAGGCCATTGAAGAGCGGGCGCAGCAGCAGCGCCACCACCGCCATCCAGGCCAGCTCGCCGGCATGGAGGCGGAAGAACGCCGGCCCGGGCGTCGCCTGCGCCAGGTCCACCAGCCGGCCGAGGAAGCCGAACAGCGCCACCTCGATCAGCGCGCCGCCCAGCCCCACCGCCAGCAGCAGGGCGAAGACCGGCCACACCTCGCGCAGGTAATAGGCGTAGAAGCGCCAGATCCGGCCCGGCGGCTCGGTGTCGGGCAGGCCGCGAAACGGGTCGATCATTCGTTCCATCAAGCGCAGCAGCATGGATCTCCTGGGGTCTGGGGGAGGGCGTCCGGCCGCGGTGGCGCGACCGCGGCCGGGCGGCACGGACTGCCATGATACCCAGATCGGACGCCGCCGCCGGGCCGCCGCCGGCGCCCGGCATGACGCCTTCCGGGCACATGCGGACCGCGCCGCCCGGCATGGCTCGCGGTCTCCCGGGCGCCGCCCGCGCCGCTTTCCGTGCCGCTCCCCGCACATATCCGGCCTGCTTGCCCGCCGTCAGCCCGCCATATCCGGGAAATCACCAATACATCTATGCTTGTATATACAACACTATACACCCACGACATGGCCGCACGGTGAGCGTGCCGGCCGCATTCCAGCGTCAATCCCAAGGAGTTCCCCCGTGAGCGACAGCCTCCGTTTCCGCGATATAGAGATCCGCGCCCCGCGCGGCAGCCAACTGAATGCCAGGAGCTGGCAGACCGAGGCGCCGCTGCGCATGTTGATGAACAACCTCGACCCGGAAGTGGCGGAGAACCCGAAGGAGCTGGTGGTGTACGGCGGCATCGGCCGCGCCGCGCGCAACTGGGACTGCTACGACCAGATCGTCGCCACGCTCAAGACGCTGGGCGACGACGAGACCCTGCTGGTGCAGTCGGGCAAGCCGGTCGGCGTGTTCAGGACCCACGCCAACGCCCCGCGCGTGCTGATCGCCAACTCCAACCTGGTGCCGCACTGGGCCACCTGGGAGCACTTCAACGAGCTCGATGCCAAGGGCCTCGCCATGTACGGCCAGATGACCGCCGGCTCGTGGATCTACATCGGCAGCCAGGGCATCGTGCAGGGCACCTACGAGACCTTCGTCGAGGCCGGGCGCCAGCACTACGGCGGCAGCCTCAAGGGCCGCTGGGTGCTGACCGCGGGCCTGGGCGGCATGGGCGGCGCGCAGCCGCTGGCCGCCACGCTGGCCGGCGCGTGCTCGCTCAACATCGAATGCCAGCAGGCCAGCATCGACTTCCGCCTGCGCACGCGCTACGTGGACGAGCAGGCCGCCGACCTCGACGACGCGCTGGCGCGCATCGCCCGCTACACGGCCGAGGGCAAGGCCATCTCCATCGCGCTGTGCGCCAACGCCGCCGAGGTGCTGCCCGAGCTGGCGCGCCGCGGCGTGCGCCCGGACATGGTCACCGACCAGACCAGCGCCCACGACCCGCTCAACGGCTACCTGCCGGCCGGCTGGACCTGGGGCCAGTACCGCGACCGCGCGCGCACCGACCCGGCCGGCACCGTCAAGGCCGCCAAGCAGTCGATGGCGCGCCACGTGCGGGCCATGCTGGACTTCCAGAAGATGGGCGTGCCCACCTTCGACTACGGCAACAACATCCGCCAGATGGCCAAGGAGGAGGGCGTGGCCAACGCCTTCGACTTCCCCGGCTTCGTGCCGGCCTACATCCGCCCGCTGTTCTGCCGCGGCGTGGGCCCGTTCCGCTGGGCCGCGCTGTCGGGCGACCCGCAGGACATCTACAAGACCGACGCCAAGGTCAAGGCGCTGATCCCCGACGACGCGCACCTGCACCGCTGGCTCGACATGGCGCGCGAGCGCATCAGCTTCCAGGGCCTGCCGGCGCGCATCTGCTGGGTCGGCCTCGGCCAGCGCGCCCGGCTCGGCCTGGCCTTCAACGAGATGGTGCGCAGCGGCGAGCTGTCGGCGCCGGTGGTGATCGGCCGCGACCACCTCGACTCCGGCTCGGTGGCCAGCCCCAATCGCGAGACCGAAAGCATGCGCGACGGCTCCGACGCGGTGTCCGACTGGCCGCTGCTCAACGCGCTGCTCAATACCGCCAGCGGTGCCACCTGGGTGTCGCTGCACCACGGCGGCGGCGTGGGCATGGGCTTCTCGCAACATGCAGGCGTGGTGATCGTGTGCGACGGCACCGACGAGGCCGCCGCGCGCATCGCGCGCGTGCTGCACAACGACCCGGCCACCGG
Source organism: Cupriavidus sp. FW216-B1 (assembly GCF_058789195.1). Lineage (NCBI taxonomy): Bacteria > Pseudomonadati > Pseudomonadota > Betaproteobacteria > Burkholderiales > Burkholderiaceae > Cupriavidus > Cupriavidus sp. FW216-B1. Next base: position 282,597 of record NZ_JBYTEL010000002.1, read on the forward strand.
CGTGATGCGCCATGCCGACGCGGGCTACGAGATCGCCATCGCGTGCGCGCGCGAGCAGGGCCTGAATCTGCCGATGATCACCGGCGGCAAGGAGGCCTGAGCATGAGCGCAACCGACCTGACCCTCAAGCCCGGCCAGTTGAGCCTGGCCCAGTTGCGCGCCGCCTACCGGCAGCCGCTGCGCCTGCGCCTCGACGACAGCGCGGGCGCCGCCATCGACGCCAGCGTGGCCTGCGTCGAGTCCATCGTCGCGCAGGGCCGCACCGCCTACGGCATCAACACCGGCTTCGGCCTGCTGGCGCAGACCCGCATCGCCAGCGCAGACCTGGAGAACCTGCAGCGCTCGCTGGTGCTGTCGCACGCCGCCGGCGTGGGCGAGCCGCTCGACGACGCGATGGTGCGCCTGATCATGCTGCTCAAGGTCAACAGCCTGGCGCGCGGCTTCTCCGGCATCCGCCGCGAGGTGATCGAGGCGCTGGTCGCGCTGGTCAACGCCGAGGTCTATCCGCACATCCCGCTCAAGGGCTCGGTCGGCGCCTCGGGCGACCTCGCGCCGCTCGCGCACATGTCGCTGGTGCTGCTGGGCGAGAGCCAGGCGCGCCACCGCGGCCAGTGGCTGCCGGCGCGCCAGGCGCTGGAAGCGGCCGGCCTGCGTCCGCTGACGCTGGCGGCCAAGGAAGGGCTGGCGCTGCTCAACGGCACGCAGGTCTCGACCGCCTACGCGCTGCGCGGCCTGTTCGAGGCCGAGGACCTGTTCGGCGCCGCGCTGGTGTGCGGCGGCCTGAGCGTGGAGGCCATGCTCGGCTCGCGCGCGCCGTTCGACGCGCGCGTGCATGCCGTGCGCGGCCAGCGCGGCCAGATCGACGCGGCCGCGGCCTACCGCGCGCTGCTCGGCGAGAGCAGCGCGCTGGCGCGCTCGCACGCGGACTGCGACAAGGTGCAGGACCCGTACTCGCTGCGCTGCCAGCCGCAGGTGATGGGCGCCTGCCTGACGCAGTTGCGCCAGGCCGCCGAGGTGCTGGCGGCGGAAGCCAACGCGGTGTCCGACAACCCGCTGGTGTTCGCCGCCGAAGGCGACGTCATCTCGGGCGGCAACTTCCACGCCGAGCCGGTGGCGATGGCCGCCGACAACATCGCCCTGGCCATCGCCGAGACCGGCTCGCTGTCCGAGCGCCGCATCTCGCTGATGATGGACCGCCACATGTCGCAGCTGCCGCCGTTCCTAGTGGCCAACGGCGGCGTCAACTCCGGCTTCATGATCGCGCAGGTCACCGCCGCCGCGCTGGCCAGCGACAACAAGGCGCTCGCGCATCCGCACAGCGTCGACAGCCTGCCGACCTCGGCCAACCAGGAAGACCACGTGTCGATGGCGCCCAACGCCGGCAAGCGGCTGTGGGCGATGGCCGAGAACGTGCGCGGCATCCTCGCGGTGGAATGGCTGGGCGCGTGCCAGGGCCTGGACTTCCGCGAAGGGCTCAAGAGCTCGCCGCCGCTGGAGCAGGCGCGCGCGCTGCTGCGCGCCGAGGTGCCGTACTACGAGAAGGACCGCTTCTTCGCGCCCGACATCGAGGCGGCCAGCCGCCTGCTGGCCGCGGGCGGGTTGAACGCGCTGCTGCCGGCGGGGCTGCTGCCCAGCCTGTGACGCCGCGCGCGTCAGGGCGCGCCATGCCATGACGCCCGGGGCGGCGCGCGCGGATGCCCGCGTGCGCTGCCCGCAAACGGGCGCGACAGAACAATGACCCGGAGACAGAACAGATGCAGATGCAACAGCAGCCGCAAGGCCTGCAGCGCAGCCTGGGCGCGCGCCACATCCGCTTCATGGCGCTCGGTTCGGCGATCGGCACCGGACTTTTCTACGGCTCGGCCTCGGCCATCCAGGCGGCCGGCCCGGCCGTGCTGCTGGCCTACCTGATCGGCGGCGCCGCGGTCTACATGGTGATGCGCGCGCTCGGCGAGATGGCGGTGCGCAACCCGGTGTCCGGCTCGTTCGGCCAGTACGCCAACACGGCGCTGGGGCCGCTGGCGGGCTTCCTGCTCGGCTGGACCTACACCTTCGAGATGGTCATCGTCTGCCTGGCCGACGTGACCGCGTTCGGCATCTACATGGGGTTCTGGTTCCCGGACGTGCCGCGCTGGATCTGGGTGCTCGGCATCGTGTTCCTGATCGGCGGCCTCAACCTGCTCAGCGTCAAGGTCTTCGGCGAGCTGGAGTTCTGGCTGTCGCTGCTCAAGGTCGGCGCCATCGTCGCCATGATCGGCGGCGGCGTGGCCATCATGCTGTTCGGCCTTGGCATGGCCGGTGGCGGCGGCGCCACCGGCATCCACAACCTGTGGGCGCACGGCGGCTTCATGCCCAACGGCGTGGCCGGCGTGATCGCCTCGTTCGCGGTGGTGATGTTCGCCTTCGGCGGCATCGAGATCATCGGCATCACCGCCGGCGAGGCGCGCGACCCCGAGCGCGTGATTCCGCGCGCGATCAACGCGGTGCCGCTGCGCATCCTGCTGTTCTACGTGCTCACGCTGGGCGTGCTGATGTCGCTCTACCCGTGGCACCGCGTCGGCAGCGAGGGCAGCCCCTTCGTGCAGATCTTCAGCCGCCTGGGCATCGGCTCGGCCGCGGCGGTGCTCAACGTGGTGGTGATCTCGGCGGCGGTGTCGGCCATCAACAGCGACATCTTCGGCGCCGGCCGCATGCTGTACGGCATGGCCGTGCTGCGCCACGCGCCGCGCGCGTTCGCCGGCGTCTCGCGCAACGGCGTGCCGTGGATGACGGTGGTGGTGATGGCGCTGGCGCTGCTGGCCGGCGTGGTGCTGAACTACGTGATGCCCGAGGACGTGTTCGTGCTGATCGCCTCCATCGCCACCTTCGCCACGGTCTGGGTGTGGCTGATGATCCTGCTGTCGCAGTTCGTCATGCGCCGGCGCATGAGCCGCGCCGAGGCCGCCGCGCTCAAGTTCCCGGTGCCGTTCTGGCCGCTGGCGCCGCTCGCGGCGATCGGCTTCATGCTGTTCGTCTTCGGCGTGCTCGGCTGGTTTCCGCAGACCCGCGCCGCGCTCGCGGTGGGCGCGGTCTGGCTCGCGCTGCTGGTGGCGGCGTGGTGGCTGTGGGTGCGGCCGCGCCGCGATCCGCACGGCGAGCCCGCGCTGGCGCCGGACTGACCTCGCGCCATCTCCCCGACGCCCCCCGGCGCCTCGCCGCGCGGGCGCCATGATTACATCGTTCCAGGCAGACATCATGCTCATCGACAACACCGCCCCCGGCGCCGCGGCCCTGCAAGGCGCCGCGCCCGCGCCGCTGTCCCGCTTCAAGGCCATCGCCGCCATCACCATCGGCAACGGCCTGGAGTTCTACGACTTCGTGGTCTACAGCTTCTTCGCCACGCTGATCGGCCGCCTGTATTTCCCGGTGGCCGACGCCACCGGCCAGTTGCTGCTGTCCTTCGCCACCTTCGGCGTGGGTTTCCTGATGCGCCCGCTCGGCGGCCTGCTGATCGGCATGTACGCCGACCGCGCGGGCCGCAAGCCGGCGGTGGCGCTGACGCTGTGGCTGATGGGCCTGAGCGCGGTGATCTTCGTGGTCACGCCGACCTACGCCCAGATCGGCATCGCCGCGCCGGTGCTGATCCTGCTCGCGCGGCTGGTGCAGGGCTTCGCCATCGGCGGCGAGATGGGCGCGTCCACCGCGCTGCTGCTGGAGTACGCCGACGACCGCTCGCGCGGCTTCTACACGAGCTGGCAGCCGTTCAGCCAGGGGCTGGCGGCGCTGCTCGGCGCGCTGGTCGGGCTGCTGCTCAGCAACGTGCTCGCGCCCGCGGAGCTGGAGGCGTGGGGCTGGCGCGTGGCCTTCGCCATCGGCATCCTGGTGATCCCGGTGGGGCTGGTGATCCGCCGCCGCCTGGAGGAGACCGCGCCCGCGGCCCATGCGTCGGAGCACGCCTCGTCCATGCAGCTGCTGCGCGAGCACGGCCGCGCGCTGGCGGCCAGCGTGCTGCTGATGATCGGCGTGGCCTCGTCGACCTACATCGTGGTCTACTACCTCAGCAACTACGCGGTGTCGCAATTGCACATGCCGCTGTCGCTGGGCATCTGGGCGGCCTGCGTGGCGGCCGGTGTGCAGGTGGTGCTGTCGCCGTTCGCGGGCCGCCTGGCCGACCGCTTCGGCCGCCGCCCGGTGGTGCTGTGGTCGCGCGTGGCGCTGCTGGCGATGATCTATCCCGCCTTCGTGCTGATCAACGCCGAGCCGGGCCTGGCGCGCCTGCTGGTGGTGGTGGGCTGCCTGTCGGTGCCGATGTCGCTGACCTCGCCGGCCTCGATGGTGCTGGTCAGCGAAGTGCTGCCGCAGCGCCTGCGCGCCACCGGGCTGTCGATCGCGTATTGCGTCGCGATCGCCATCTTCGGCGGCTTCGCGCAGTTCTTCTCGACCGAGCTGATCCACCTCACCGCCAACCCGAACGCGCCGGCCTTCTACGTGATCGGCTGCGGGCTGGTCTCGCTGGCCGGGCTGGCGATGGTGCCGGAAACGCTGGGGCGCCGCCTGTCATGAGCGGGATGGCCTCGCCGCATTCCGCGCACCATTGCGCGCACGCCGTCTGGCGCGGGCGCACCGACGGCAACGAGCGTGGCGACACGCGGCGGCTGTTCGACGTGGTGCGCACGGGTGCCGCGCGCGTGCCGGGCGCGCCGGTGCTGCTGGGCTTCTGCTGCGACGCCGGCGTGCTGCGCAACCAGGGCCGCGCCGGCGCCGCGGGCGGCCCGCACGAGATCCGCCGCGCGCTGGCCGGCGCGCCGGCGCACGGCCTCGAAGCCTTCCACGATGGCGGCGACGTCATCTGCGCCGACGGCGACCTCGAAGCCGCGCAGCAGGCGCTGGCCCGCGCCGTGGCCGCGGAACTGGCGCGCGGCGCCTTCACGCTGGTGCTCGGCGGCGGCCACGAGATCGCCTGGGGCACGTGGCAGGGCCTGCGCGCGCATCTCGACGCGCGCGGCGACAACGGCCGCGTGCTGGTGCTCAACCTCGATGCGCATTTCGACCTGCGCACGGCCCGCCCCGGCAGCTCCGGCACGCCGTTCGACCAGATCGCCGAAGCCTGCCGCGCGCGCGGCCAGCGCTTCGAATACAGTTGCCTGGGCGTGAGCCGGCTCGGCAATACCGCGGCGCTGTTCGCGCATGCCGACGCGCTCGGCGTGCATTACGTGGAAGACGTGCTGATGCAGGAGCGGCACCTCGACGCGCGGCTGGAAGCACTGCGCGCGCGCATCGACGCGGTGGATCACGTCTATCTGACGATCGACCTCGACGTGCTGCCCGCGGCGGTGATGCCGGCGGTGTCGGCGCCCGCGGCCTATGGCGTGCCGCTGCCGGTGGTGGAGGCGGTGGTGGAACTGGTGCGCGCCAGCGGCAAGCTGCGCGTGGCCGACCTCGCCGAATTCAATCCGCTGTACGACCGCGATGGCTGCGGCGCGCGGGCGGCGGCGCGGCTGGCGTACCGGCTGCTGGCCTGATCGTTTGGATTTTCTTGCTTCCCTCTCCCGCGCGCGGGAGAGGGAAGGCCGCCATCGGCGGCCGGTCCGTCAGCGGATCACCATCTGCGTGAACGGATGCACATACGCCTGCAGCGTGATGAACAGGCCGACCAGGATCGCCAGCGAGATCGAGTGGAAGAACACGTAGCGCAGGATCTCGCCCTCATGGCCGTACCACTTGGTGGCGGTGGACGCCACCACGATGGACTGCGCGTCGATCATCTTGCCCATCACGCCGCCCGAGCTGTTGGCCGAGGCCATCAGGATCGGCGACAGGCCCAACTGTTCCGCCGTGGTCTTCTGCAGGCCGCCGAACAGCACGTTGGAGGCGGTGTCGGAGCCGGTCAGCGCCACGCCCAGCCAGCCCAGCATGGTGCCGAACAGCGGGTAGAGCACGCCGGTGTGGGCGAAGGCCAGGCCCATCGTGGCGTCCAGGCCCGAGTAGCGGGTCAGGTAGCCGATGCCGAACATCGCGCAGATGGTCAGCAGCGAGTACTTCACCAGCTTGATGGTTTCCCAGTATTCCTTGATCAGGCGCGGCACCGAGTAGCCCATCAGCAGGCCGCCCAGCAGCGCCGAGGCCAGGATGCCGGTGCCGGCCATCGACAGCACGTTGAAGGCGAACACCGCGCCTTCGGCGGTGGGCTTGGGCACCACCGGCGGCACCTTGAGCACGGCCTTGTCGAGGCCGGGGATGGGGAAGCGCCACTGCCAGATGCCGTCCATCAGCTTCTTGAATTCCGGGATGCCCCAGACGAACACGAACACCGTCAGGATCACCCACGGCACCCATGCCTTGACCACCGAGATGCCGGCGGAGGCGGCGTTGGCGCGCGCTTCGGCGGCCACCGCTTCGGGGTCGTCGACCTTGGAGTCGTCGTGGCGGCCCAGGATGCGCGTGGAGGTCCAGGTCTCCTTCGGCTTCCAGACTTTCAGGAACAGCGTCAGCGAGCCCATCGACACCAGTGCGGCGATCACGTCCACCAGCCACGGGCCGTGGAAGTTCGACACCAGGAACTGCGGCACCGCGAACGACACGCCGGCCACCAGGATGGCGGGCCAGATCGCCAGCATGCCGCGGAAGCCGGCGAAGGCCCAGATCAGCCAGAACGGCACCAGCACCGAGAAGAACGGCAACTGGCGGCCGACCATCGCCGAGAGCTGCAGCAGGTCGAGGCCCGTGACCGAGGCCAGGCCGATCAGCGGCGCGCCCAGCGCGCCGTAGGCCACCGGCGCGGTATTGGCGATCAGCGCCAGGCCCGAGGCGGCCAGCGGCGAGAAGCCGAGGCCGATCAGGATGGCGCCGGTCACCGCCACCGGCGTGCCGAAGCCGGCCGCGCCCTCGAAGAACGCGCCGAAGCTGAACGCCACCAGCAGCAGTTGCAGGCGGCGGTCCTCGGTGATGCCGGAGATCGAGTTCTGCAGCACCCGGAACGAGCCGTTGAGCGTGGTCAGGCGGTGCAGGAAGATGATGTTGAGGACGATCCAGCCGATCGGGAACAGGCCCGAGACGATGCCCAGGCCGGCCGCCTTGCCGGCCATCGCGGCCGGCATGCCGAACACGGCGGAGGCGATGACCACGCCCACCACCAGCGCCAGGCCGGCGGCCAGGTGGGCCTGCAGGTGAAAGAACGCCAGTGCTGCCAGCAGCACGGCCACGGGTACCCCTGCGGCAAGCGTGGACAACGCCATGCTGCCTAGCGGGTCATAGATTTGACTCCACATGTCTGCATCCTCCTCGGGTTGGGCGGCAGGTTTTCTTTGCTTCGGCTCCGGCCTGCCATGTCTCAGCGGTTTATCGGCTGTTTTCTTTTCTCGGCTGCTTCTTCGTCCGTTCAGCGGCTCTTGCGGTGCTCGTGACGCTGGTCGCGCTGGCCGCGTTGGCCGCTTTTCCCGGTTTCCTGCCCCGGACCACGCGGGCCGCCTATGGGACAAACTTCGGATTCTAAGGAGGGGTTCCCGCCGCGCCGCCCTAAATCGGATCATCACCCCCATGAACCGGATTCACGGATCAGGGTTTGCCTGGGGGCAGGCTGGGGCACGCCGCGCACCCCCGGGAGGTTACTCCAAACGTGCCGATCCGCAAATGCATGCCGGCGCGGGCCGGCGGTGGCAGAATGCGCTGATGTCCGCCAGTATCCGCCAGTGTCCGCCGCCGGCGGCGCCGCGCGATCCCGAAGGAGCCTCGCCATGCCGTTCGCCATGCCGCTTGCCATCTCCCACGCCATCCCGGGCGGCGCCCTGTTCGCCGCCTTCGTGCTGGCCAGCCTGGTGCTGGCGGTCACGCCCGGGCCCGCCGTGATCTACATCGTCACGCGCACGCTGTCGCAGGGCCGCCGCAGCGGGCTGGCCTCGGTGGCCGCCGTGGCGCTGGGCAACCTGGTCAACGCGCTGGCGGCGGCGCTGGGGCTGGCGGCGCTGTTCGCGGTGTCGGCGCTGGCGTTCGCGGTGGTCAAGTACGCCGGCGCGGCCTACCTGGTCTACCTCGGCGTGCGGGCCCTGCGCGCGCGCCCGGCGGCGGACGCCGGCGGGGCGGTGCCGGCGGCCAGCCTCGGCAAGGTGTTCCGCGACGGCATGGTGGTGGCCATGCTGAACCCGAAGACCACGCTGTTCTTCGCCGCCTTCCTGCCGCAGTTCATGGACGCGGCCGCGCCCGCGCTGCCGCAGAGCATGGTGCTGGGCGCCACGTTCGTGCTGGTCGCGTCCTTTACCGATTGCTGCTACGTGCTGGCCGCGGCGGCGCTGCTGCCGCTGCTGGGGCGCGCCCGCGGCGCCAGCGCGGCGGGCCGCTACGTCACGGGCGGGGCGCTGATCGGGCTGGGCGTGCTGGCGGCGGTGTCGGGCGGACACCGCGCCAGGTAGAAGACCGGGAAGATGGCGGCTGGCCGCTCAGGCCAGCGGCAGCACGAGGATGCCGGACGCGGCCGGACGCGCGCGCATGGCGGCCACCCAGCGCTCCAGATGGGGGCGCGGCTGGCGCTGCGCCGGCATGCCCAGCCAGCGGTGGGCCGAGCAGGCCAGCGGGATGTCGGCCATCGTGAAGCGGTCGCCGCAGATGAATTCGCGGTCGGCCAGCGCTTCGTCGAGCCGGGCCGCGAGCGGCTCGGTGCGCGCCAGCGAATGCGCGATCAGGGCCTGGTCGCGCTCGCCTTCCGGCACCCGCACGAGCTGGCGGAAGGCATCCACCATCGCAGGGCTGAAGGTATTGGTCTGCCAGTCCATCCAGCGGTCGGCCAGCGCGCGCGCCTTGACGTTGCCGGGCCACAGGGTGTCTTCGCCGTCATGCGCGCACAGGTAGCGCACGATGGCGTTGGACTCCCACAGCACGAAGGGCTCGCCGCCCACGTCGGTGCCGCGGAAATCCTCGATCACCGGGATCTGGCGGTTGGGGTTGAGGCGCACGTAGGCCTCGGTGTCGAGGTCGCCCTCGCGGATGCCGATGTCGATGCGCTCGTGGTCCAGGTGCAGCTCGCGCGCGCACCAGACCACTTTCTGCACGTTGATCGATGAGAGTCGACCCCAGATACGCAGCACGAACACGTCTCCCTTGGCTGTGCCAGGCCCGTGCGAACGGGCGATGGCCGCTATCTTGCCATGAAGCCCGCCGCGCAGGTATCAGCCAGGAGGCCGAGCCGCGCGGCGTGCGGCGTTCAGGCTGCCCTGGCCCGCGGCGCCTGCTTGGCGATGGCCTCGCGGAACAGCGTGCCGAGGATGGCCACGCCCTGCTCGATGCGCTCCGGCGCCACCGTCACGAAGGCCAGGCGCAGCGCGTTGCGGCGCGGGTTGCTGGCGTAGAACGGCGCGCCCGGCACGTAGGCCACGTTGCGCTTGACCGCTTCCTGCAGGATCTCCATGCTGTCCAGCCCTTCGGGCAGCTCCATCCAGATGAACATGCCGCCTTCCGGCGCGTTCCAGCTCACGCCCTCGGGCATGTGGCGCGCGAGCGAGTCCAGCATGGCCTGGCATTGCGCGGCGTAGAGCGTGCGGATGGTGGGGATGTGCGAATCCAGCAGGCCGTCGCGCACCACCTCGAACGCCAGGCGCTGCGTGAAGCTCGGCGTGTGCAGGTCCGAGGCCTGCTTGGCCTGGCACAGCTTGAAGTGCAGGTCGGGCGGGGCGATCACGTAGCCCAGGCGCAGGCCGGGGGCCAGGATCTTGGAGAACGAGCCCATGTAGATCACGCCGTCCGGGTTCATCGACAGCAGGCTCGGCAGCTGGTCGCCGCGGTAGCTCAGTTCGCCGTAGGGATCGTCCTCGACCAGCAGCAGGCCCAGCTCGCGCGCGCGCGCCACCAGCGCCTGGCGGCGCTCCAGCGGCATGCGGCGGCCGGTCGGGTTCTGGAAGTTGGGCAGCGCGTACAGGAAGCGCGCGCCGGCGGTCAGCTCGGGCGTGAGCGCCTCGGGCAGCAGGCTCTTGTCGTCGCCCGGCACCGAGACGAACTCCGGCTCGAACAGCGAGAACGCCTGCAGCGCGCCGAGGTAGCTGGGCGTCTCCACCAGCACCGGGCTGCCCGGGTCGATCATCACCTTGGCGATCAGGTCCAGCGCCTGCTGCGAGCCGGTGGTGATCAGCACGCGCTCCACGCCCACGTTGTGGCGCCTGGCGACGAACTCGCGCAGCGGCATATAGCCCTCGGTGGCGGCGTACTGCAGCGCGGCCTGCGGGTTGTCGGCGAAGATCCGGGCTACCGCCTGCTCCATCGCCGCTACCGGGAACGTGGCCGGGGAGGGCAGGCCGCCGGCGAAGGAAATGACTTCCGGACGCTCGGTGACTTTCAGGATTTCGCGGATGGCCGAGCTGGTCAGAGCTTGTGCCCGGCGGGAGATGGCCCAGTTCATGATGGTCTCTTGGTATGGGTATGGGAGTCGGGCGCGCCCGACTCAGTCAACGATAAAAAGCCGCGCGCCGGTCGGCGTGGACGAACGGTGCGGCTCGGCCTGGTCGGCGACCTGGTAGCTCGTGCCCGCGCGGAGCACGAACTGCCGGCCGTCTTCCAGCTCGGTATGCAGCTCGCCGTCCAGCACGAACAGGATGTGACCCTTGGTGCACCAGTGGTCGGCGAGATAACCGGCAGAATACTCCACCATGCGCACTCGGATATCGCCGAACTGGCGGGTGCGCCAGAGGGCTTCGCCGGTCTCGCCCGGGTGGCGGGTCGGGGCGACGGCGGACCAGTCGGTGGTGCCGAACGGCAGGTTGTCGATGCGCATGGGAAAGGCGGGGTTCGTTTGTCTGTCGTGGCGGGCCGGCCGCGCGGGATGCCGCGCGCCGGCCCGGTGGCCGGGGCTTACTTGACCTCGACGATCAGTTCGATCTCGACGCAGGCGCCGAGCGGGATCTGCGCCACGCCGAAGGCGCTGCGGGCATGCTTGCCGGCGTCGCCGAACACTTCGACGAGGAACTCCGAGGCGCCGTTGGTCACCAGGTGCTGCTCGGTGAATTCCAGCGTGGAGTTGACCAGGCTCATCAGCTTGACGACGCGGGTGACGCGGTTCAGGTCGCCGAGGTGCGCATGCAGCGTGGCCAGCAGGTCGATGGCGATGGCGCGCGCGGCGGCCTTGCCGTCTTCGGTGGTGAGGTCCTTGCCGAGCTTGCCGGCCCACGGCTTGCCGTCCTTGCGAGCGATGTGGCCGGAAAGGAATACGGTGTTGCCGGTCTGGGCGGCCATCACGTAGGCGGCGGCGGGGGCGCCGGCGCCGGGCAGTTCGATGCCGAGGCGGGCAAGGGTGTCGTAGACGGACATAAGGTCTCCTGTCAGTGGGGTCGTCCCGGAGGGATGGGGTGGAGTTCTTCGGCGGCGGGCGCGGGCACGGGACCAGCGGGGGCGCTGCGCACGGCGGTACGGCGGCCCGCGGCAACCACGCCGATCACCGCCACCGCGAAGGCGAGGGTGGCGGCGTCGAGCGGCTCGGCCAGCATCAGGGCGCCGCCCGCCAGCGTGAGGAACGGCTGCAGCAATTGTATCTGGCCCACGCGCGCCACGCCGCCTTTTGCGAGCCCGGCGTACCAGAACAGGAAGCCGACGAACATCGAGAACACCGACACATAGCCCACGCCGAGCCACGCGCGCGGCGAGGCGGCGGCGATCTGCCCGGCATGCGCGAGCGCCAGCCAGGCCACCAGCGGCAGCAGCGCCGGCATCGACACCGCCAGCGCCCAGCTGATGGTTTCCTGCCCGCCCAGTTCGCGCGACAGCTTGCCGCCTTCGGCATAGCCCAGCGCGCCGAGCACCATCGCGGCGAACAGCAGCCAGTCGGCGTGCTGGAGCCCGCCGGCGCCCTGCCACAGCGCGAAGGCCACCACCAGCGCGCTGCCCGCCGCGGCCGACAGCCAGAAGCCCGCCGACGGGCGCTCGCGCCCGAACCACGCGGCGAACACGGCGGTAGCCAGCGGCAGCAGGCCGGTGATGATGGCGCCGTGCCCGGCCGGCACCTCGCGCATGGCCAGCGAGGAAAACAGCGGAAAGCCCACCACCACGCCGAGCGCGGTCACGGCCAGCCGCCACCACTGGCTGCCGCGCGGGCGGCGCGCGGCGGCGAAGGCGCCGCGCTGCCACAGCAGCAACAGCGCCAGCACGCCGGCCACCACGGCGCGGCCCAGCGCGACCAGGGTGGCATCGAGCTCCGCCACCGCCATGCGGGTAAACGGCAGCGTCTGGCTGAACACGGCCACGCCGACGAAGCCCAGCAGCATGCCGCCGCCGTGGCCGGCGTGCGGGGCCGCGCCGGGGCGGGGCAGGGAGGCGGATCGGGTCGTCATCGCGATACCTCAGTGAGACATGGGGCCGCCGGACCGCGCGATCCACAGCGCGGTCAGCGCCAGCGCCAGCCCCATCGCGCGGTTGAACCAGCGGATGCGGTCGCCAACCTGCAGCCAGTGCCGCAGGCCGGCGCCGAGCGCGCCGTACACGCCGTTGCTGACGAAGCCGAACACGGCGAACACCGCGCACATCAGCAGCACCCGGCGCAGCGGCGACTGCGCGCCGGCCATGTAGGAGGCGGCCGTGGCCAGCGCCAGCATCCACGCCTTGATGTTGGCGTATTGCAGGATCACCGACTGCCACACCGACAGCGGGCGCAGCACCTGCTTGTCGGCCAGCGCGGCGCTGCGCGCCAGCCGCAGCGCCAGCCACAGCAGGTACAGCACGCCCGCCGCGCGCACCAGCAGCCCCAGCGCCGGGCTGGCCAGCACCAGCGCGCCCACGCCGGCGGCGCACAGCGCCACGATGCTGGCAAAGCCGAAGGCCACGCCCACGCAGTGCGGCAGCGTGGCGCGCAGGCCGAAGTTGGCGCCGGTGACGGCGGCGATGGTGGTGTTGGGGCCGGGCGTGAAGGCGCCCACCGCCAGCAGCGTGAGCAGCGCGGCGAACTGCGCCATCGACAGCCCGGCCAGCAGGTCCGGGCCCGCGAGCGCGCCCGTCATGCCGCGAACTGCACCACCACGCGGCGGTTGGTGCGGCTCTTCTTTTCGATCTTGGTCACGACCACCGCGCCGATCTCGCCGGTGGCGGCCACGTGCGTGCCGCCGCACGGCTGGCGGTCCACGCCGGGAATCTCGATGATGCGGATGGCGCCGCTGCCAGCCGGCGGCGCCGCGCCCACGGTGCGCACCAGTTCCGGCTGGGCGGCCAGCTCCGCGGGCGTGATGAGGTCGATGCGCACGCGGCTGTCGGCGCCGATCAGCGCGTTGAGCCGCTCGGTCAGATCGCCCTTGTCGAGCGTCGATTCGGGCAGGTCGAAGTCGATGCGCGCCGAGTCCGGCGAGATGCCGCAGCCGGTCACGGGCACCGGGATCAGCGAGCCCAGCAGGTGCAGGCAGGTATGCAGGCGCATCAGGCGGTGGCGGCGCTCCCAGTCGATGGCGACGGCGACGATGTCGCCAGGCTCGGGCAGCGCCGAGCCCGGCGCCGGCACGTGCAGGATGCGGCTGCGGTCCGGCGAGTAGATGGTCTCCAGCAGCGCGACGGTGGCGCCGTTGGCCAGCCGGAGCGTGCCGGTGTCCCCCGCCTGGCCGCCGCTGCGGGCATAGCACACGGTCTGGTCGAGCTCGATGCCCTCGGCGTGCACGGCCACCACGGTGGCGGTGCAGCTGCCGAGATAGGCGTCGTCGTCGAAGCGTTTGCGGGTGGTGGGGGGCATGGCTCAAATCTCCTGCGGTCGTTGTTCTTGTGGTGAATGCGGTACTGCCGGTACTGCCGGTGTTGCCGCCGGTGCTCAGCGCAGCGTGCGCACGCCGTCCGGCGTCTCGATCTCGGCGCTCAGCTCGGCTTTGTCGCCGGGCTCCAGCGCGATCAGCGCGCCGCCGCCCAGCCATTGCAGCGCGCGCCCGAGCCGCGCCGCCTGCGGATGGCGCCCGCGCAGCGCGCGCAGGGCCAGGCCCTGGCCGGGCAGCCGCGCGGACGGATGGAGCGGCACGTCCCACTGGATCAGCGTGGGCAGCACGCCGTCGCCGGCCACGGCCGGGCCGTCCTCGTCGGCGGGCCAGCCGGGCAGGCTGCCGTCCTCGGGCACCGTGATGCGCCAGCGCAGGTCGCCGCGCGTCATCGGGATCACCGGGGCGATGCGCGCCGGGTACTGCGACTGCCACAGCGACAGGTCAGCCGGGCGCGCCACGCGCGCCGCCCAGTTCAGCAGGAACGGGCCCTCGCGCAGGCGTGCCTGGACCGCCTCGCCGTCCAGGCCGAACCAGCGCGGGCGCGCCGGCGCCGGCGCCGCGGGGTCGATGGCGATGACTTCCAGGTAGATCCCGCCGAACAGGCCGAGCAGGCGGTTGTGCGTGCCCATGCCGGGATGGGCGCCACCCGGCTGCGCCGGCACGCCCAGCGCCTCGGCGACATGCTGCGCGCCCGCCTCGAGCGTGGCGGCGGCGATCACGAGATGGTCGAGAGCTAGCGTCATTGTGTGTTGATGGTAGTGAAGGTTGTCGGTACAGTACCTATACAGTTATGCAGATCATTCACAGTACAGTGGCGGGAGCACGACATGAACAGCGACGACCTGGCCGCGCCGGGCCTCAAGGATAAGGCAGGCGCCGCCGCCGGGGGCGTGACGGCCGAGGCGCCGCGCCCGCTGCGCCTGGTGCCGCCGCCGACCGAGCGCATGCCCAGCCCGGTGCCGTCGGCGCAGATGACGCTGGTGGAGCAGTTGACCGAGTGGGCGCGGCTGCGCATCGACGAGCGCATCTTCCGCGCCGGCATGCGCATGCCCTCGATCCGCCAGCTGGCGCAGGACAAGGGCATTTCCCGCTTCACCGTGGTGGAAGCCTACGAGCGGCTGGTGGCGCTGGGCTACCTGGAGTCGCGCCGCGGCTCCGGCTTCTACGTGCGCGAGCGCACCCCGCAGGCGCCGGCGGTGGCGCCGGTGGCCACCGGCTCGCGCAATATCGACGTGACCTGGCTGCTGCGCAGCATGTATCACTCGAGCGAGCCGCACAAGTCGCCCGGCCAGGGTTTCCTGCCCAACGACTGGCTCGACGGCGAGCTGATCGCCAGCGCGCTGCGCGGGCTGGGCCGCCAGCCGGGCAGCCATTTCCTGGTCAGCGGCACGCCGCAGGGCTTCCTGCCGCTGCGCCAGCAATTGCGCAACCGCCTGGCCGAGCTGGAGATCGGCGCCGCGCCCGAGCAGATCGTGCTGACCTCGGGCATCACCCAGGCGCTCGACCTGATCGCCCGGCTCTACCTGCGCGCCGGCGACGCGGTGCTGGTGGGCGACCCGGCCTGGTTCGTGATGTTCGGCCGTTTCGCCGCGCAGGGCGCGCAGCTGATCGGCATGCCCTACACCGCCGAAGGCCCGGACCTGGAGGCGCTGGAGCGCATCCTGCAGGCGCGCCGGCCGCGCCTGATGGTGATCAACTCGGTGCTGCACAACCCGACCGGCACCTCGCTGTCGGCGGCCAAGGCCTTTCAACTGCTGCGGCTGGCCGAGCAGTACGACCTGCTGATCGTCGAGGACGACATCTACTGCGACCTGTGCCCGCCCGGCCATGCGGCCACGCGGCTGGCCAGCCTGGACCAGCTGCGCCGCGTGATCTACCTCGGCAGCTTCTCCAAGACGCTGGCCGCCAACCTGCGTGTGGGCTTCATCGCCGCGCACCCGGAGACCGCCGCCAGCCTGACCGACAGCAAGCTGCTGGCCGGCCTGGCCTCGCCGGAAATCAACGAGCGTGTGCTCTACAAGGTGCTTACCGAAGGCCACTACCGCAAGCACGTGGAGCGCGTGCGCGCGCGCCTGGACCGCGCCCGCGACGACACCCGCCGCACGCTGGAACGCATGGGCCTGGCGCTGTTCCCGGGCCAGCATGCCGGCATGTACCTGTGGGCCGACACCGGGCGCGACACCAACGCCATCGCCACCGCCGGGCACGAGGAAGGCTACCTGTTCGCGCCCGGCAGCCTGTTCTCGCCGTCGCAGATGCCCTCGGGCTGGATGCGCTTCAACGTCGCCAGCAGCCAGGACGCGGGCATGCTGGCCTTCCTGGCGCGCCAGCTCGAGCGCCGCTAGCCGCACTTGAAATCCGGGCCCCGCGCCCCTATGTTCCGGGACACCGCCCCGGCGCCAGCGCGCCGCGGCCAGGGAACCGGATTCCCGTTCCAGCCAAGTCAGCCAAGTTAGCCAAGAGGAGAACCATGACCGCACCGCACGAGACGATGAGCTTCCAGGCGGAAGTGAAGCAATTGCTGCACCTGATGATCCACTCGCTGTACAGCAACAAGGAAATCTTCCTGCGCGAGCTGATCTCCAATGCTTCGGACGCCACCGACAAGCTGCGCTTCGAGGCGATCGCCAACCCGGCCCTGCTCGAGAACGACGCCGACCTCGCCATCCGCATCGAGGCGGACGCCAAGGCCCGCACGCTGAAGATCACCGACAACGGCATCGGCATGAGCCGCGACGAGGCCATCCGCAACCTCGGCACCATCGCCCGCTCGGGCACCAAGGAATTCTTCCAGCAGCTCTCCGGCGACCAGCAGAAGGACGCCGCGCTGATCGGCCAGTTCGGCGTGGGCTTCTACTCGGCCTTCATCGTCGCCGACAAGGTCACGGTGGAAACGCGCCGCGCCGGCCTGCCCGCGAGCGAGGCGGTGCGCTGGGAAAGCGCCGGCGACGGCGAGTTCAGCGTGGACGCCATCGACCGCGCCGAGCGCGGCTCCACCATCACGCTGCACCTGCGCGAAGGCGAGGACGATTTCCTCTCCGCGTGGAAGCTCAAGGGCATCATCCAGAAATACTCGGACCACATCTCGCTGCCGATCCGCATGCCCAAGGAAGTGTGGGACGCCGACACCAGCGCGTACAAGGAAACCGGCGAGTGGGAGAGCGTCAACCAGGCCAGCGCGCTGTGGACGCGTTCCAAGTCGGACATCACCGACGAGCAGTACACCGCGTTCTACCAGCACATCTCGCACGACAACCAGGCCCCGCTGGCGTGGACCCACAACCGCGTCGAAGGCCGCAGCGAATACACCCAGCTGCTGTACGTGCCGGCGCGCGCGCCGTTCGACATGTTCGACCGCAACCACAAGGGCGGCCTCAAGCTCTACGTCAAGCGCGTGTTCATCATGGACGAGGCCGAGCAGCTGCTGCCGTCCTACCTGCGCTTCGTCAAGGGCGTGGTGGATTCGGCCGACCTGCCGCTCAACGTGTCGCGCGAACTGCTGCAGGAAAGCCGCGACGTCAAGGCCATCCGCGAAGGCTGCACCAAGCGCGTGCTGTCGATGCTGGAGACGCTGGCCGACAGCGACGACGAAGCCGAACGCGCCAAGTACGCCACCTTCTGGGAGCAGTTCGGCCAGGTGCTCAAGGAAGGCCTGGGCGAGGACGCCGGCAACCTCGAGCGCATCGCCAAATTGCTGCGCTTCGCCTCCACGCACCAGGACAGCGCCGAGCAGAGCGTCGCGCTGGCCGCCTACGTGGGCCGCATGAAGGAAGGCCAGGACAAGATCTACTACGTCACGGCCGATAGCTGGGCCGCGGCCAAGTCCAGCCCGCACCTCGAAGTGTTCCGCAAGAAGGGCATCGAAGTGCTGCTGCTGACCGACCGCGTGGACGAATGGATGCTGTCCTTCCTGCGCGAGTTCGACGGCAAGGAACTGGTGTCGGTCGCGCGCGGCGACCTCGAGCTCGGCGCGCTGGCCGACGCCGACGAAAAGGCCGAGCAGGAGAAGGCCGAAGGCGACTGGAAGGAAGTGCTCGAACGCGCCAAGACCGTGCTCGACGGCAAGGCCAAGGACGTGCGCGTGACGCTGCGCCTGACCGAATCGGCCTCGTGCCTGGTCTCCGACGAAGGCGACATGAGCGGCTACCTGCAGCGCCTGCTCAAGCAGGCCGGCCAGAAGGCGCCCGACGCCCAGCCCATCCTGGAGCTGAACCCGGACCACGCGCTGGTGCGCAAGCTGCGCGCGCTGGCCGAGGCCGGCCCCGCCGACGAAGCCTTCGGCGACCGCGTCCACGTGCTGTTCGACCAGGCCCTGCTGGCCGAAGGCGGCACGCTGGAAGACCCGTCGGCCTACGTGCGCCGCATCAACAAGCTGCTGGCCTGACAGCCAGCCCCGGCCGCCCTCCCTTGCCGCGCGGGGGAGGGCGGCGTCTGCATCCGCGATGACAGCACTCCCGCAACAGACAACGGCGCTCAAGCGCTGCTTCCCGCCCGTGGTCGACGCCGGCACGCGCGTGCTGATCCTGGGCAGCCTGCCGGGCGAGGCGTCGCTGGCGCAGGGGCAGTATTATGCGCATCGGCAGAATCAGTTCTGGCGGCTGGTCGGCGATATCGTCGCCAAGGATCTGGTCGGCATGGAATATCCGGTCCGCCTGCAAACGCTGCTGGATCACAACATCGGTTTATGGGATGTGGTGGCGGAAGCCAAGCGCGAGGGTAGTCTGGACAGCAACATACGCGGTCACGCGGGGAATGACTTAGTGAGTTTGATCGGATCGCTGCCGAAGCTTAGTGTGATTGCGTTCAACGGTAGTACTGCCGAGCGTATTGGTTTGAAGACGCTCGGCCAGCATGGCGGCAACCATCGTGTCCTCAGGCTTCCTTCCAGTAGTCCTGCCCATACCCTATCGTACTCAGAAAAATTGCATGCTTGGCGGGAGCTGCGGGAATGGTTGACCACGTCTCGCTAATACTCCTAGTGACAACACATTCGATTCTGTGCGAGCTACTATACGGTTCGAGTTGGCACCGGCCCCCAAGCTCCCCGGTTACTGCCGGAACGGTCCAGAAGATGCGGCGCCAGGGCATCTAGGCTCATGGATATGTAGTGAACTGCTGGCCGAGGTTCGAGGGTATCCCTGGCGAGGACCTGAACAATCCGGGGGAATGTCCACAGTCAGGCAATGAGCATCGGCCACGGTGGATGAATTTAGAAACTGCCTACGGAAAGTCTCCTGACGGTGAGCCATTTGGAGCTCGGATATAAGCTTCTGGGATTGACTAATTTTTCGCGAGACATGAATGAGTAGCCTCAAATCTGAGCGCCACCATTGGTGGCCACGTTGTGTCTCTCGCCATTGGGCTGCATCGGATGGGACCACTGGCTGGATTAGACCGGACGGTTCGGAGAAGCGAATCCCATCGGATAAGCTTGGCGTGATTGGGAATGGGCACCACATCAGACTTGGTCGAGCGTCTGGCCAATCGACGCTATTTGATCAAAGCTTTGAGGATGAGTTTGATATCGCGGATAACAATTTCCCCTCCGTGATCGAATGGCTTGAGGGCCTTGAACGAAGAGAAATCGCTGGCGATGACCTAAGATCCAGATTTATCCCGCAGGAGGCGTCGGATAGCCAACTTCGATTGCTAACGGAATGTGTCGTTTCATTGGCTGTACGAGGGCCGATGAACCGAGAGGCATCAGTATCGTTGGCGGAGCATTTCAGAGGTCCAATTTCCAGTCCAGAGCGCAACGCGCTCATCGGTCTAAATATGCGGCAATCGCAGAGAATGATTGCCGACAGTATTGGATGTCGTGGCAAGTTTGCGGTGCTATTTTCTATGGGGAGAGAGTTCATTTATGGGGATGGCTTCTTTCATAATGTGAAGGCAGTTGTAAACCCTCCGCGCGCACCCAAAATACTTGCCCCGATTACCCCGACAGTGAGTGTCGTCGTTAGTCAACCGACAATGTTTAGTGTTGAGCCGCGCCTTGTGACGCTCGTTTTAACAGGAGATGAGGTCGAGCGATGCAACCGTGCAGTGCAAGTCTATTCCCGAGATGCCTTGTTCTACAGGAAAGATAGGCCAATACTAAATCAGGAATTTCAGAGAGGCACCCACCTTGAGTATTCGAGTCTAGCCAATCCCATTGATTCGTTGATGAACGCATTGTTAGCCATATAGTCATGCGACTGCTGGTAATCTGTCGCGGCCCGGAAAGAAGTAGACGTTCGACGCCCGATTGAAATTGCGGCAATGTAGGTGTGCAGACCGTCGTATCATTCCTACTGACTCACACACCTCTTGCCTAAAACGCCGGCGACAACGAGGAAAATACTATGACATTGGTCGTTGGGAGGGTTACGAGTGACATCGGCTTTCTTGTTGCAGATACCTTATTGAGTCCAGTCCATGAGGGTATATACCTAAGGGGTGAAGCGGGTGATATCAATGGGCAACATCATGTCCTCAAGATTCACATCCTCAATGGACAGACAGCAATTGCCTTTGCTGGCGATCCTAATCCAGCTGTCGCAATTATCGCGGCTGTAAATGAGGAGATTGAAGGCGGCGCGCTTGGCACGGTTTCCGAACGATTACTGCAGCGGTACATCGATAAGCGAGGGGAGCGACCGACGATTGACTGCGATTTGTTGGTCCTCCGCCTCCAAGAGGGAAAGCCCCTGCTCGAGAAGATCACCGCAGCGGCCGGACTGCAATCGGTGTGTCAGGCTTATATTGGCGATGTGGGCGCTCATCAGGGATTGTGGGGAAGAATGGCAGCCTACAACTGCCCGGTCGCGAAATGGCTGCAACGAGCGGACGGGACAATGGAACCGCTACCCTTCGAGCCGCCTAACGGCGAAGCCGAATTTGCACGTATAAGTGCCGCCCTCACAGCGCTTGTTCAATCGCGGGCTTATCACTCAGTGGGTGCGGTTTCAGATGCGATCACCAGGGTGGTCAATGCCCGCATCTCCGGCGCATTGGAGTATCTGCAAGAGATTTATGCGGGGCAGTCTCCTGAAGAGGGTTTCACGGGGTTCGCATTGCTGGCTGCGAATACCGATCCGCGGGCTATGGCGATATATTTCTACGCTGGGCGTGTCGGCTTCTTACTCATCCCTGGCGACACAAAAGGAGGTCGCCGCATAGCCGTAGCAACCCAACGCGAGTTTGTCGATACCGTCACAGAGAACTACGGCATTGTGCTTGCCGGGCAGAGGTGCATCGATCAGTCGGCATTGAACTTCAAAAGAAGAAGACAACTCAAGGCGACAATGAATCAGCCGTTACCGTAGGTTCAGGCTAGCATTATTTGGCGATTCAAGCGGACGCGTCCTGCAGGCACATAGAGCAGGCTGTCAGTTGAGACGACGCTAACAAACAACGAGTGAGGGACGGTGGAGAAATCGCACGAGGAATATCTTTCCTGCTTCCGCAGTACTACGCTGAGTCCAGATGCACTAAGCACGCCAGAGAAGTGTGATAAGTGTGGTGCGGATGCTCGACTGATCAAGGCCTACGAGGTAGCGCTTGATATCCGAAAGTTCGAAATAGAACTGTACTGGAAACGGTCAAACAGCTTCTGGTTAATTGTGGCTGCAGTCGGCGCTTTGTTAATCGGGGCGCTGTCGGCAAAGGATTTGGGGTGTAACTTGAAATCCCTGGTCATCTTTGCCATCTGCCTCTTCGCAGCGGTGGTTGCGTATGCATGGTCGCTCGTCAACAAGGCTGGAAAATTCTGGCAGCGGAACTGGGAGTATCAGGTTGACGTCCTTGAGGATGCTGTCATCGGCCCCTTATACAAAACCGTTTTCTCGAAGCATTCGCCAGCGAAGGAGCAGCTGTATTCGGTGTCGAGGCTTAATCTTGCCTTGTCACATTGCGTGATGGCGGCGTTTCTTTTATGTGCAGTGTTTAGCATTCCGGTGCCTTGCCCACATGAGGCTGACACACTCGCATGCATGTGGGGGAAATATGCGTTTGCGGTCGCGGCGGCTGTGGCTGCGGTGTATGTCGGCCGCGCAGGGAAGGCCGACTCTGCCAGGAATGGTGTCTCGGATTTGCGGCTGCACTATACCCGCCGGACCATCGGTCCGCTATCGGGTTGACGAAGCGCGCGGGTCCGTTACGCTGTTGCTCACCACTTAACGAGTTTGAAGGCTGGATATCTAATGATTGATCCGTCATGGGCGATTGTTGATGCTGTCTACTGAACCAGTAGTTCGTTGTATGTCGCTATCTCGACTTTCCGTCAGTGTTTTGGGCATTCGATCAAAACTAGAAGCGAGGGGGCTGCACCTTGTTGCAGCGCTCCATCGAATGTGCAGGTATCCTTGCGGAAAAGAATGACGGCAATCGCACTACTCAATGCAGGTGATGAACCCTATCTGATCGCGGATACCCTGCTCTCAGCCGAGGGCCGTGATCCACGAGAAGTAAGGCGAATCTGGTTGCCTGCGCTCGGATCTGTTTCAACGGAATGGATCGGAGAAGATGGTCCGTGGCACATCTCTTGTCTTGCGAGAAAAACTTTCGTTCTTCCAAAAAACTCTGGCCTTATAGCATTTTCCGGATTTTGCTCGTCAGCCTTTCGATTCTGGGATCGGCTATCTGATGTATGGAATCAGATCAGCAGCTATGACCCTCTCGCTCGAATTAACCGAGATGTTCTGGAACGTATCCTGCATCAGATCCCGGCGGATGCAGCGCGGTTCTGTCTCTTGGGGATTTTGATAGATGAGTCGGGACATCGAGAGGCATTCGTTCACAATGAACATGTGCGCTTTGAGACCGAACAGTTCGGAACCTGCTATGCAGTTGGGTCCGGAGCGAAGATGATCGTTGAAATTGTGACAAGACTGGATGATCTACTCACGCGAAGTGGAGGATGGCCGGCTTCCTATCCGATATCAGCCACAGAAGATCTGGCTGAGCACATATCCACGGAGATGCTTTGCAGAGAGAGTGATATTGCAAATGGTGTCAAAACGGGAACTCCGCTCACTCAATACTGCGGAGGATATTACGATTGGTACAAAGTGGAAGTCGATGGCATCCGGCCAATGCGACCCCGCATAGATTTACACGTAAGTGTCGTTGAGGGGAGTCTAGTCGTCGCCAGAGCGTATTTCATTGAGCAGGAACAGATTGACGAACATAGCACCTCGACCTCTCAACGAATCTTCACAGACGTCACCAACCTAGGGCTGTCCCCCGTCTCGATACCGCCGAACGCAGAAATTCAGGATGGGTATACCGTGACGTTCGATGAGACTTGGGCGGTGCTAATTCCATCGATGTTCTTTCTGCGCGACACACAGTTTGGCGTTGTGCCCCAGGAGCGACTGTCGGGACGGATGACTTCGGATCTGCTCGTAAGAAAATTTCCCTCGACATTTGAAGTGACTAGAGTTCGTGTGGTTGTTCGGGATTCACCGGATTCGGCGATTGTGAAGCGATTCATTGCGCCGCAGCGCGGTGCGGGTGACGCCGCGCTGTCCGTGGTCGATGGCAAGCTCTCACTATGGCTTAGTAACCGTCTTCTCGAACGAACGCTCGAAACTGCGGTGAGTTTGGGTTTATAGATTCCTGTTTGCAGCCCGTAGAAGCTACGACTTAGTATTCGCTCGGAAACAGCCCTCACATAACGTATTCTCGATAGTCCGGGGAATTAGGCCTTATCTACTTTCGGCGTTTGGGTGTTGAGGGATTTTTTGCGGCGGATTGGCATTGGCTGCGACATGGGGCATCTGCTGCCGACGCAATGCTGACGGGTGTGATCGACTACTGGTCTGCGAGCGCACAAAGTTGCGTGTGCTGTGCAAGCGGCCAAGGTGTCAAATTGACCAAAACCCCAACCAGTTCTGGCGGCTGGTCGGCGATATTACGGGCGAGGATCTCGTCGCGATGGGATACGCCGAACGACTGCAAACGCTGCTGGCCCACAACATTGGCTTATGGGATGTGGTGGCGGAAGCGAAGCGCGATGGGAGCCTGGACAGCAACATCCGTGATCATGCCGGCAATGATCTTGCGGGTTTGATCGAATCGCTACCGAATCTGACAGTGATTGTGTTCAATGGCGGTACCGCTGAACGTATTGGATTGAAGGCCCTTGGGCGGGCCGCCGGCGGTCATCACCTGGTCAGGTTGCCTTCCAGTAGCCCGGCTCATACCCTGCCCTACGCGGAAAAATTGCGTGCCTGGCAGGCGTTGCGAAGGTGGCTAGGGGACTGGGCCGACGCCAATAGTGACTGACTCTTGCCGCATTCGCTTCTGGAGCGGGCTGTCGGCCGCCAATAGCTGGCTGACCACGGAAGCGCGAGGTCGGTCTGAAGAACACCGGCCTTGGTCGAATGCCGAAACTCCGCAGCCGACCCTCGGCTAATGCTCAAGCATCGCGCCCAAGTCGAGTTCGTCGGCAACTTTCTTTAATCGCTTGTCGCGAGTCCAGATGGTGACGCCGGGATGCAGACGTGCGGATGCCAGCAGTGATATATCGACATATCCGATCCCACGATTGAATAACCCTTCTCGTTCGATCAAATAGAACGTCTCTTCCGGCGTTGCAGTCGGTGCCCGAGGCAGATCGAGTAAAGCACCGAGCACAACGTCTCGGTTGCGTAGACTGCCCAGCGATATCTCTCCAATCACGAATGAATGAACCAGGACACGCTCCTCGGCAAGCAAACTAACCAGCAAAGGGTCGGACGCGCTAATGTGGTCTATCCAGACTGACGTGTCGACAAGGATCATTCGACGTCCTGCCGGCGACGCGGCGCCCCCTGTATGCCGGGTTGACTACCACCAAGGTTCGCGAGCCGCCTCCCGGCCTCACGTTGGATCAATGCTTTGAGAGCTTCACGCACCAGCGCCGACTTTTCCTCCAAACCCGTATAGGCCTGAGCCTTGGCGATCAATTCGTCATCGAGAGCGATGGTAGTACGCATGGACGGCTCCACAAGTTGGAGCACCAATAATAGCATCGTTTGATGCCTTTTTTCGTGCCAGTGCGTCGGTTGAAGCCAAGTGTGAGCACTCCGTGGCCGCCTGCGTCATGTCAGGCTCCATGCGCGTTACTCCGATGCGCTCCGGGAAACCAGTCCCAGGGTTGTCGCCGAGGGTTCCACTTTGGCAACGGCTTCGAGGGTGTCGATGACGTTCGACAAGCTATGTGCGGGCTCCCAGAATCGGTTTGTCGCCTTCGTATCTGTGGCGGCTTCCCAGGTGGCCCAGATTGCACTTCCGTAGATGCCCAGCAGCGACAGTCGCTGATGCAGCACCGATTCGGGTAGATGTGGCAGAAGTGCCGCCAAGTGCTCCAGGCATCGACGGTAGCCGATATTCCACTGGTCGCCGACGACGTCGCGCAGCAACTCCCGATCGGTGAGCTGCACATTCGCAATCATGCGGATGTAGGTGTACTGGCCGGTCTGCTTCCCCAGTTCCAGCAGCGGGATGGCCAACGCTTCGATCATTGATCGGACCGTGATCGTATCTGCCTCTTCCATTTCGTCGAGCATGGCTTGCCGACGCTCATCTATGAGCTTGGCGCCATCGAGTACGAGCTCTTTCAACAGATCTCTCTTCGTGCCGAAGTGATAGTGAATGGCGGCCCCATTGCGCTGGCCGGCGGCTGAGACGATGTCCTGCACCGTAACGCCCTCCACGCCTCGCTGCGCGAAGAGCCGCTGCGCGGCGTGCTTGATCTTGTCCCTGGTTTCGTTTCCGTCCGATCTGAGGGTTTTCACCAATGCTTTCTCCATCTAAGCGAACTATATTAATTAAAACAAATTGCTTAACTAAACACAACGGAGACAACTCATGCGGGTGGTGATTGTAGGCGCAGGTATCGGTGGGCTTTGTGCGGCATTGGCCCTACGGCATCATGGGGTCGAGGCAATTGTCCTTGAGCAGGCCGACCGGCTCACGGAGGTAGGCGCGGGTATTCAGATTGCCAGCAACGGCGCTCTATTACTCCGCGAACTCGGTGTGGAGCGTCATCTTGCGGAGGTTGCCACTCAGCCTGACGCATTCGACTACCGGGATCTGATGACCGGAAGGCGGCTGTACTACGCGCCGCTGGGCGCCGAGGCGGTGCGGCGTTACGGCGCACCAATGTATAACGTTCATAGAGCTGACCTGATCGAACTTCTGGCGCGTAGCCTTCCACAGGATACCGTCCGCCTGGGAGTCAAGATCGCCCGGATTGGCCAGGCCGGGGATCTTGCTTGGGTCGAAGACATAAATGGCGTCCGCCACGAGGGCGATGTCGTTGTCGGCGCCGACGGAATTCACTCTGTGGTCAGAGCGGCATTGCGTGGGCCGGAGCAGACGCAGTTTGCCAACATCTTGATGTGGCGTGCATTGATTCCTGCCGCCCGGCTCGAAGGACTCTCGCTCCCCGTGCGCGGCAACAACTGGTTCGGCCCGGGTCGCACAGTAATCTCATACTGGGTTCGAAAGGATCTTTACAGCGTGCTGGCCTCGGTGCCCGCACACGAGGTCCATCGGGAAAGCTGGTCTACCAGTGGTGACGTGGAAGAACTCCGCCGGTCTTTTGAGGGCGCCGAACCCACTGTGCAGGCGCTACTCAAGCAAGTGGATTCCAGCTTTATCACCGGAATGTACTATCGCGACCCGATTGAAAGCTGGACATCCGGACGGATAACGCTTCTCGGTGACGCCGCGCACGCGATGGTCCCGTTCTTGGCCCAGGGGGCGTGTCAGTCCATCGAGGATGCCTGGACGCTGGCTGCGACGCTGGCAAAATCGGACGGCCTGACGCTGCCCCAGAAGCTCGTTGAATATGAGGGACGCCGCCGGCCTCGGACAACTCGCGTGCAGGCCGGAGCGCGTGCAATCGTGAAGATGGTTCACGAGTCCGATCCTGTGCGGATCAAGGAGCGAAACGGTCGCTGGAAGGGAATGGCTCGAATCGATCCGCTTGCGCAAGCGTCGTGGGCTTTTGTCTGGGCGCATGATGAAAGAGAGGCGACCGGCAAACCGGTGGGAGAGGTCATCGGGCTGGCCAACGCCAGGGAAGGGAAACGCATGAAGCGTCCCGAGAGTCAGCGTGCGTTCGATATCTGGAAGAGCGCATTTGCCCAGGAAGACGTAGCCCGCGGCCACGATGGCATGCGCGAAGCCTATGACCGAATGCTCGGGAAGAACTTCCCCGTCCCGCGCGAAGTGGCAGCCAGGGAAGTTGACCTTGACGGTGTGCGGGCACTGAACGTGACGGCGGAAGGAGCGAATGTCGACTGCCCGGTAGTGCTGCACTTTCATGGCGGAGCCTATGTACTTGGATCGGCACGGGGTTCGCTGGAGTACGCCAGCCGGTTGGCCGATGCGGTCCGGGGGCAAACGTACTCTGTCGACTATCGTCTGGCACCCGAGCATCCCTATCCCGCGGCGATCGACGACGCCGTGCAGGCCTATCGGGGGCTGCTTGCGTCGGGCGTTTCCGCGAAAAGAATCGTGCTGAGCGGCGAGTCGGCCGGTGGCGGACTCGCGCTGGCATTGGCGATGGCCATCCGCGGCGCCGGCCTTCCTGCGCCGGCCGGCGTCTTTGCCGTGTGTGCGTTCACGGATTTGACGCTCAGCGGCCCCTCCGTGCCGGCGTATTCGGGCTCCGACCCCGCCGCGCACCGGGATAGCCTCGCCTTGCTCGGCGCTTCCTACTTTCAGTCTCATGAGCCGACCGACCCGATGGTGTCACCGCTGTTCGGCAGCCCATCGGGCCTGCCGCCACTATTCTTGGCTGCGGCGAAGGAAGAAGTATTGCTGAGCGATACGACTCGCTTTGCCGAGAAGGCAGCTCAGGAGGATGTCGACATCACGCTGCGGTTGGTGGAAGACTCGGTGCACGTTTTCACCCTGTTTCCGTTCCTCCCCGAAGCCAAGGAAGTTGTCGGCGAATTTGGCGCCTGGGCGCGGCAAGTAACGGCGCGTCCGTAGTTCGGAATATCGGGCGGGCGGTGTGCTTTCATGCACACCGCATACAAGGCCGACGAACCATGACGGCGCTCGGCCTCCGGTGATCTGGATGCTTCGCCAGGGTCGACAATTCACGAGCTTCCTCCAGCAAAGCCGTGGGTTACACGCAGCAATCCCTCTGTCTTTGGGAATTGCCTGCGCTCCGGTCTTCGGGGCGCTCGGAAAACAGGTGAACGTATCCGATCTAGAGAGTGGTATGACAGGCCGGCCGGGCCGGCCTGACCGGCCTTTCTTAACGCGCGTCGCCGAACACCACGCACACCGGGCTGCCCGTGTCGATCACGGTCGCTTCCGCCCGCGGCAGCAGCGTGGCGGCGTCCAGCGCCCGGCTCACGATGGCGTGGCTGCGTTCGTTGGCGACCAGCAGGCGGCGGCCGTCGGGCGTGAGCGTGATGAAGCGCGGGAACGCGCCGAGCGCCGGCGCGAACGCGACCGGGGCGCTGGCGTTGCCGTGCCCGTCGACCGGCACGCAGGCCACGGAATCGTGGCCGCGATTCGAGACGTAGAGCATGCGGCCCGACGGGTGCATGACGATGCCCGCCACGCGGTTCGGGCCGCTGTAATCGGGCGGCAGCGTCGACACGTGGCCGACGCAGGCGAGGCTGCCCGTCCCGGCATCGAACGACAGCGTGGTGACGGTGGAGTCGAGTTCGTTGGCGACGTAGAGCAGCGCCGCGTCGGGATGGAAGGCGACGTGGCGCGGGCCCGCCGATTCGCGGCTCTGGAAGCGCTGGATGCTGGCATCCGCCGGGCTGGCGCCGAAGCGCACCGCGAACACGGCGTCGAGGCCTTTGTCGGGCACGATGTGCCAGGCGGTGGCGCCGCCGCCGTTGGCGAAGCGCGGCGCGTGGTGCGGATGGGCGGTGCCTTGCTCGATGCGGTGCGGCCCTGGCATGCCCGGCATGCCGACGAGCTGCCGCACCGGCCCTAGAGCGCCGTCGTCGCCCACCCCCAGCACGGCCAGCGTGCCGGTCGCGTAGTTCGCGATCACCAGTTCGCGCTCGTCGAGCGACAACTCCAGGTGCACCGGATTGATGCCGCCACATGGCTGCCGGTTCAGGAAGCGCGGCGTGCCGTCGGCGGCATCGACCGCGAAACTGCTGACTTCGGCAAAGTCGCCGTGCACGGCGTAAAGCCGGTCCTGCGCGCGGTTCAGGGTCAGGAATGACGGGTTGATCAGACCTTCGACCACCTGCTTCAGTTGCCACGCGCCCGAGGCGGCATCCACCGCGTAGACGCTCAGGCCCTTGCCCTGCGCGTTGCGGGCCACCGTGGTGCGGCAGCCGACGTAGGCCAGCCAGCCGCGCGCCGCCGCCATGCCGCTCATGTCTTTCGTCATTTCGTTCAAAGCCATCTCCAGTGTTTTCGGCCAGCCGCCGGATGGGTGTGCATCGATGGTATCCGTCGATGCCTCCCCGCCGCGCCTCGCAAATTTTCCATTGACTTTTATGGTCAGAAAACGCATTGTACCGACTTTCATCCCGGCAGCGGGATACGACGCGATCGAGACCGTCCGCAGATGGTCCGGCATGCATATTCGAACAGGAGATAACGGTGGCTTTCAGGCGTGGCTGGGTATTGCTCTTCCTTTTTCTGCTCACGACGATCAATTACATGGATCGCGTGGTACTGTCGGTCGCGGCGAAGCCCATCGCCGCCGAGTTCCATCTTTCCCCGGTAAGCCTCGGCTACCTGTTCTCGTCCTTCATCTGGACCTACACGCTGTTCCTGATCCCGATGGGCCAGTTCGTCGACCGCTTCGGCACGCGGCGCGTGGCGGCGGCCGGCATTGGCATCTGGTCGCTGGCCACCATCCTCACCGGCGCGGCGAGCACCTACGGCCTGCTGCTGGCCTCGCGGCTGGTGATGGGCGCGGGCGAGTCGAGCAGCAACCCGGTGTGCGCGAAGACGGTGCGCCAGTGGATTCCGGCGCGCGAGCGCGGCGCGGCCAACGCCGTGTTCAACGCCGGCTCGTTCGCCGGCCCGGCGTTCTGCCTCGCGCTGATCGGCGTGCTGATCTCGGCCTTCGGCTGGCGCTGGGCGTTCGTGATCTCGGGCTCGATCGGCTTCGTCTGGCTGGCGCTGTGGATGGTCTTCTTCAATACGCCCGAGCGCACCAGGTGGCTGTCGCAGGGCGAGCGCGAGATGATCCTGCGCGAGCGCAACAACGGCGGGCAGGCGCTCGACGAAGGCCAGCCGGACGGCCTGCTGCGCCTGCTGCATTCGCGCACGCTGTGGGGCATCGCGCTGACCGAGGGCTGCAACATCTACGCGCAGTATCTGTTTCTGACCTGGCTGCCGTCCTACCTGCAGAGCACGCGCCACGTCTCGATCACCAGCAGCGGCTGGCTGAGCGGCGCGCCTTATGGCGGCGCGGTGGTGCTGGCGATCCTGGCGGGCTTCCTGAGCGACCGCTACGTCAGGGGCGCGGGCGTGGCCTCGGGCCGCCGCCGCCATGCCATCGCGGTCTCGATGCTGTGCGGCGCGGCGATCCTGCTGGTGCCGCTGGCGACCAGCTTCGCGGCGCTGGTGGCGGTGCTGACGCTGTCGCTGAGCGGCATCGCGGCGACCAACGCGACCAACTTCTCGCTGCTCTCCGACATGCTGCCGAACCAGCGCGACATCGCCAAGGCGATGGGCTTCGTGATCGTCGGCGGCAACGTGTTCGGGCTGCTCGCGCCGATCGTCACGGGCTACGTGATCTCGATGACGGGCAGCTACGACTATGCCTTCGTGATCGCCGGCGTGCTGCTGCTCACCGGCATCGTGCTCACGCTGACCATGACGCACCGGCCGATCGTGGCCCGCGCCGCGGCGAAACTGGCCCAGGCCTGACTTGCTTGCGCTGGTTTAGTCTTTTATGATCATATAATTCAATCCATGAAGCTCCGCATCGCGCACGCCGCGCGCGGGGCCGCGAATCGATGAGCGGTATCTCACCCACGTCACTGCAAGTGCGCATCGCGCGCGACATCGTCGCGCTGGTGCGCCGCGACATGCGGCCGGTCGGCCATCACCTGGCCGAGACCCAGCTCGCGCGCGAGATCGGCACTTCGCGCTCGCCGATCAACGTCGCGCTGAACTGGCTGGCCGAACTCGGCGTGGTCAAGCACGATCCCAACCGCGGTTTCTTTCTGGCCTGCGATCCTGCCTCGCTGACGGCCATCGCCGAGCAGCTTTCCTCGTCGCCCGACGAGCCGCTCTACCTGAAGATCGCCGGCGACCGCCTCGCCGGCGCGCTGCCCGACGAGGTCGGGGAGGCCGAGCTGATGCGCCGCTACGACGTGGCGCGCACCACGCTGCGCAAGGCGCTCTCGCGCATCGCGCGCGAGGGCTGGATCGAGCAGGGCGTGGCGCACGGCTGGCGCTTTCTCGGCATGATCGATTCGCCGGAAGCCTACGAGGAGAGCTTCGCCTTTCGCCAGTCGATCGAAGTCACCGGCCTGCTCAGCCAGGCGTTTCGCTACGAGCCGGAGCAGATGGAGGAAATCCGCCGCGAGCAGCAGCGCATCGTCGACGGCGGCTGGCAGTGGATGACCGCCGCCGAACTGTTCGACGCCAACAGCCATTTCCACGAGGCGGTGGCGAAGTGGTCGGGCAACCGCTTCATCTATGACTCGGTGCGCCGCATCAACCAGCTGCGCCGCCTCGCGGAATACAGCCAGACCAGCAACCGCAAGCCGCGCAAGGGCCAGGCCGAGGAGCATCTGGCGATCCTCGACGCCATCGTGCGTTCCGACCTGCTCAGCGCGGCCGGGCTGATGCGCAACCACCTGGACGGCGCGCGCCGGCTCAAGAGCCCCGGCGCGCACGGATTCGACGCCGGCCGCACCGCATAAGCCGCTGCCGGCAGACACTTTCGCGGCGCCCTCGCGTGACGGCGCCGCACGACACATCTGGCGCCCGTCTGGGGCGCCGGAGTTTGACCAAAGGAGTTTTCCAAGTGAGCATGACCGACAACGCTGGGTTCCAGCGCGTGCATCCCGACGCGCTGCGCGATTTCGTCTCCGCCGTCTACCAGACCACCGGCGCGACCGCCGATGACGCCTACGTTGCCGCCGACGCAATGGTGCAGGCCGACCTGTGGGGGCACCAGTCGCACGGCGTGCTGCGCCTCGGCTGGTACTACGCGCGCCTGCGCTCCGGCGCGATGCGCTCGCACACCAGCCTGAGCTTCCCGGTCGACGCCGGCGCGATCGCCGTGATGGACGGCGGCGACAGCATCGGCCCGGTGGTCGCGCGGCACGCGGCGCTCGACGTGATCAAGCGCGCCAAGACGCACGGCATCGGCGCGGTGTCGGTGCGCAACTCGAACCACTTCGGCACCTGCATGTACTTCACGCGCATGGCCGCCGAGCAGGGCTGCATCATGATCGTCACCACCAACGGCGGGCCGAACATGGCGCCGTGGGGCGGCCTGAAGAAGATGATCGGCACCAACCCGTGGTCGGTGGCCGTGCCGGCCGGCCGCCACGCGCCGCTCATCATGGACGTGGCCAACTCGGGCGTGGCGCGCGGCAAGATCTTCCTGGCGCAGACGCGGCATGAGGAAATCCCGCTCGGCTGGGCCATCGACGCGAAGGGCCGTCCGACCACCGATCCGGAAGAGGCGCTCAAGGGCTTCATCCTGCCGATGGCCGGCCACAAGGGTTATGCCATCGGCACGATCGTCGACGTGCTGTCCGGCGTCCTGTCGGGCAGCGGTTTCATGGACGAAGTGCACGGGCCTTACGATCCGGTCAACCGCAGCCGCGCCGGCCACCTGATGATCGCGCTCAACGTCGCCGCGTTCCAGCCGATGGAGGAATTCAACGCGCGCATGGAGCGCTACATCGAGACGCTCAAGGCGGTGCCGCTGGCCGAGGGCGTCGACGAAGTGTTCTATCCGGGCGAGAAGGAAGCGCGCGCCCACGAGCAGCAGGTCGTGGACGGCATCCTGCTGCCGCACGATACCTTCGCCGGACTCGACAAGGTCGCCGGCGAAGCCGGCGTGGCGCTGGTCGCGCGCACCTGAGCGAACCGATTGGCGGCCGCGCCCGAGCGGTCTGTTCGAGGCGCACCGGAACGCAGGTTCCGGTGCGCCTTGTCGCATCTGGCCGGCCGCATGCGAGCCATCGGGGCGCGGGGCGCGCGCGTCGTCGCCGGGCCAGGAGCGCGCAAAGCCGGGCGCGTAGAATCACGGCCAACTGGCACTGCGGGACCGCGAGCGCGGATCAAGACCGGGCAGCCAGAGCGACGACCAACCCGATCAGGAAGATCCGCAACATGATGCACCGCAACATGCGCGTTTCCGCGCGCCCAATCCATCTGTTTTCCGCGAAAGCCGGCAAGCCCGGGGCCCTGCGCCTGCGCGCCGTCGCCCTGCTGGCGGCGCTGTATGCCACCTGCGCCGGCGCGCAGCAGGCGGCCAGGCGCGACGAGTTCTTCTGGCTCGGCGAGATCAACAAGGCGTCGGCGGTCATCAACACGGAACAGGGCCTGCTCGACCAGGCCGTGGCGCCGCGCGTCGCGGCGGGCATCGCCCGCGTGCTCCAGGACGGCAGCCAGCCCGGCGGCAAGCGGCCGTCGAGCGTGATCACGTTCGAGCCGCTGCTGATCCAGGCCGCGGGCGTGGAGGTGACGCTGCTGCACGCGGGCCGCTCGAGCCAGGACATGCACGCCACCTACCGCGCCGCCATCATGCGCGACAACCTGCTGACCCTGGCCGACCAGCTGAACCGCACGGCCACCACCCTGGTGGCGCTGGCGGACAAGCACAGCGCCACCATCGTGCCGAACTACACCAACGGCGTGGCCGCGCAGGCCAACAGCTACGGCCACTACCTGCTGGGATTCGCCGCCGCGCTGGACCGCGACGCGCAGCGCATCCGCGAGACCTACGCGCGCGTGGACCGCTCGCCGATGGGCACCACGGTGCTCAACGGCACGAGCTGGCCGCTGGACCGCCAGCGCATGGCGGGCTACCTCGGCTTCGACGCCATCGTCGAAAACGCCTACGACGCGGCGCAGATCTCGTCGGCGGAGTATCCGGTCGAGGTGGGCGCCATCGTCACCACCATCGCGCTGCAGGCCGGCAATTTCATCGAGGACGTGATGACGCAGTACGCGCAGTCGCGGCCGTGGATCCTGCTGGCCGAGGGCGGCGGCAATACCTACGTGTCGAGCGCGATGCCGCAGAAGCGCAACCCGGGCCTGCTCAACGGCGCGCGCCACGATGCCTCGATGGCGATCACGCTGGCGCTGGGGCCGGTGATCGAGGCGCACAACATCCCGCCGGGCATGCCGGACGCCAAGGAGGTCAGGCCCAACAGCGAGATGGTCGGCAGCGCGGTCAAGGTGCTCAAGGACTGGGACCGCATCCTGGGCGCGCTGGTGATCAGCCCCGAGCGCGCGCTCGACGAGCTCAACAGCGACTGGACCGCCTCGCAGGAACTGGCGGACGTGCTGATGCGCAAGTACAAGGTGCCGTTCCGCGTGGGCCACCACTTCGCCTCGGAAATCGTCGAGTACGCGCGCGCCAGCGACATCCGGCCGAGCGACTTCCCGTACGCGAAGGCCCGCGACATCTACCGCGAGGCCGGCAAGGAATACGACGCCGGCGAGCTGCCGATGAGCGAGGCGGAATTCCGCGCCGCGCTCAACCCGCTGGCCATCACCAACGCGCGCGCCACCAGCGGCGGCCCGCAGCCGGCGGAGATGAAGCGCATGCTGGCCGCCGCCCGGCAGCGGCTGGCGCAGCAGGATGCGTGGATCCAGGCGCGGCGCGGCAAGATCGACGGCGCGCTGGCGCGGCTGGACGCCGACTTCGCGAAGATGGTCCCGCCGGCGGGCAAGTAGGGCGGCCGGCGCCGCCGCGCGGCATGCCGGCCGGCGGCGTGCCCGATGTCTACAAGGGCAGCCGCTCCATCTCCGCGTAGGCGCGCTGCAGCCACACCTTGACGCGCTGCCGCTCGAGCAGGCCGAGCCCGGTGGCGGAGCGGTCCGGGTGGTTGACCGCGGCCCAGAAGCTGGCGCTGTGCCGGTCGATCTTCTGCATCGTGGCGTCGGGCAGGTGGCGCAGGGTCATCACGCTGGCGCCGAGCGCCTCGGCCCGCTCGCGTTCGCCCGACGCCGCCAGGATCTCGAAGCGGTCGCCGCGGATTTCGTTGAGGACGAGCACCAGCTTGATGCGCCCGCCGAACTGGTCGAGCCACTGCCGCAGCAGGTCGACCGAATCGCGCCCGGCATCCATCACATGCCACCAGGTAAGCGCGAGGCCATGTTCCCCGGCCAGGCCGAGCACGTCCGCGTCGTCGATCCAGTTGGCCAGCGACTGCTGCGTCTGCGCCGCGAGGTCGACCAGGATGCGCCGCTGCGGCGCCTCGATCGCGTACTCGATGATGGGGTCCAGGCTGTCGTGCCCGTCGAGTACGGCGGGCGCGGCGAAATCGGCATAGAAGCGCAGCAGCGCGCCGTGCGACTTGTCGGTGTCGAAACCCAGGAACGGCATGCCCCGGTCGATGAGATGCTGCGCCAGCAGGCGCGCGACGAGCGACTTGCCGACGCCGCCCTTTTCACCGCCGATGAAGTGGATGTGGCTCATTTCTGCGCTTCCTTTGTGATGGAGAGGGCCTGGCCGGAAGGGCAGTCCCCGGTTTCGCCAAGGTGACTGCGAAACATGACAGTAGCAAGTAGCATGCCGCGCCGCCGCCCGGAGCGGCCCGGCGCAGCGCATCGGGCATCCGCTGTCAATGAAACCTCCCCCCCGGAAAGCAGGGCTACAAGTTGGGTGGCCGGTCCCGATAAGACAGGGAATGGCGGAAGGCAGGATGGCAGGTCGCGGACCCGTGGGGCCTGCGGGCAGGAACGATCACCCGCGATGCGTCACGCCGGATGCCGTCAGGCCAGGCCATCCTGCGATGACAAGCCATGCCCCCATCGATCCCACAAGAGGAGGAGTGTCATGCGCAACAACCAGCCGGTGACGCAGCAGGAGTTCGAGTTTCCCGACAACGCCACGCTCATGTCCACCACGGACACGCAGAGCCGCGTGACCTATGCCAACGCCGCGTTCGTCGAGGTCAGCGGCTTCTCGCGGGAGGAGATCCAGGGCCAGCCCCACAACCTGGTGCGCCACCCCGACATGCCGGAAGCCGCCTTTGCCGACATGTGGGCCACGCTCAAGGGCGGCGAGCCCTGGACCGCCCTGGTGAAGAACCGGCGCAAGAACGGCGACCACTACTGGGTGCGGGCCAACGCCACGCCGGTGGTGCGCAACGGGCGGCAGGTCGGCTACATGTCGGTGCGCACCAAGGCCTCGCGCGAGGAGATCGCGGCCACCGAGGCGCTTTATCGCGATCTGCGCGAAGGCAAGGCCGGCAACCGCAAGATCCACAAGGGGCTGGTCGTGCGCACCGGCCTGATGGGCTGGACCTCGCTCGCGCAGGTCATGCCGGTGCGCTGGCGCATCCGCCTGGCGCTGTTCGCGCTGCTGCCGGTCATGGCCGCCTGCGCCTGGGGCGCGGGGCTGGCCGGCGCCATGCTGGGCGGGTTTGCCGGGATGGCCGCGCTGGCGCTGCTGCTGGCTTCGTGGTGCCTCGAAGCGCAGATATCGAGACCGCTCGAAGCGGTCCGGGAGCAGGCCTTGCGGGTTGCCTCGGGCGAGAGCCAGAAGGCGGTCCACATGAATCGCGTCGATGAGATCGGCATGACCTTGCGCACGATCAGCCAGCTTGGCCTGATGTTCCGCTGGCTGGTCGACGACGTCAGCGAGCAGGTGATCAACGTGCAGACCGCCAGCAACGAGATCGCGCGCGGCAACATCGATCTCAGCGCCCGCACCGAGCAGGCGGCGTCGAGCGTGCAGGAAACGGCGTCGTCGATGACCGAGATGACGGCGACGGTGAAGAGCAATGCCGGGACCGCTTCCCAGGCCAACGCGTTGTCGGGCTCGGCCAGCGACGCGGCGTCGAAGGGCGGGCGCGCGGTCTCCGAAGTGATCGCGACCATGAGCGAGATCACGCGGAGCTCGAAGATGATCGCCGACATCATCGGCGTGATCGACGGCATCGCCTTCCAGACCAACATCCTGGCGCTCAACGCGGCGGTGGAGGCGGCGCGCGCGGGCGAGCAGGGCCGCGGCTTCGCCGTGGTGGCGGGCGAGGTGCGCGGCCTGGCGCAGCGCAGCGCCAACGCCGCCAAGGAGATCAAGGGGCTGATCGACGTCAGCGTCCACAACGTCGAGTCCGGCGCCAGGCTGGTGGACGATGCCGGACGCACGATGGAGGACATCGTGGCCCAGGTGAAGCGGGTATCGGACCTGATCGCCGAGATCAGCGCGGCCACCGCCGAGCAGATCAGCGGCATCTCCCAGGTCGGCAGCGCGGTCAGCGACCTCGACCACATCACCCACCAGAACGCGGCCCTGGTCGAGCAGAGCGCGGCGGCGGCCGAGAGCCTGAAGCAGCAGGCGACGCGCCTGGTCGAGGCCGTGAGCGTGTTCCGCTGACGGCGGCGGCGCACGCTCACGGCCTTTGCCGGGCCGTCTTCCGGCCGCGCCGCGCGCATCTGTCACAATCCTGCCTGTGAGCGCCGGCGGCCTGCCCGCCGGCGCGTGCCATACAGGATTGAAGGACGATGCCCTATCTCGGAATTGGTTTCCACGTCATCGTGGCGCTGTATTTTGCCGTCCACGCGGTGCGCACCCAGCAGAACATGTACTGGCTGCTGATCTTGTTCCTGTTCCCCGGGCTGGGCAGCGTGGTGTATTTCTTCGCCATCTACCTGCCGGCGCTGCGCCAGACGCGCGGCGCGCGCGCCGCCACGCGCGCCATCGGGCAACTGGTGGACCCCAACCGCGCCGTGCGCGAGGCGCGCGCCGCGTTCGACCGCGCGCCGACGGTGGATCACCGCATGCGCCTGGGCGCGGCATTGCTGGACGCGGACGAGCCCAAGGAGGCGCTGCAGCACTACGAGGCCGCCGCCAGCGGCCCCTTCGCCAGCGACCCCGCGCTGCTGCTGGGCCTGGCCCGCGCGCAGTTCGCCACCGGCGGCCATGCCGCCGCCGCCGGCACGCTGGAGCGCCTGTTCGAGGCCCAGCCGCAGGCGCGCCAGCAGGCCGATCCGGCCTTGCTGTATGCGCGCGCGCTGGCCGCGGCCGACGCGCCCGGCACGCGCGCCGCGTTCGAGCAGGCGCTGGCCTGCGCCAGCGACGCCGCCGCGCGCTGCCTGTTCGCCGACTGGCTGGGCGCGCGCCCGGACGCGGCCGACCGCGAGCGCGCCCGGGCGCTGTACGCCGACATCGTGCACGACGGCAAGCACTGGCCGCGCCACGCGCGCGAGCACAACCGCGAATGGCTGCAACGCGCGCAGGGCGCGCTCGGCAAGTCCTGACGGCTGCCGTTTGGCGGCCGCTTGGCAGCCGTTTCCGCGCCGTTTCCGATTCCTGATCGTCCGGTGCCGCGTCCCGCCCGGGCGGCGCGCCTGTTCGCATTCCGCATTCCGCATTTCCCTGGACCGACATGACCCTCCTGAAACGCAAATCCATCGAAGCCGTGGCCTCGCGCCGCCCCGCGCGCGGCGAGCGCGCCGAACGTAATGAACGCAATGAACGCAGCGAGCGCAAGGCGCGCGAGGAAAAGCGCATGACCCCGCGCTTCGCGCCGGTGACGTTCTCCGAGATGGACGGCGTGCGCTATCTGCACTTCGGCACCGAGTGGGTGCAGGGCGCGATGCGCCTGCGCAAGCCCGACGCCATCGAGCTGGAATACGCCCAGCAGATGATGGCGTGGCTGCTGTTCCTGTCGCCGTCGGCGCCGGACTTCCACGTCGCGCAGCTGGGCCTGGGCGCGGCGGCGCTGACCAAGTTCTGCCACCGCCAGTTCAGCCGCGCGCGCGTCACCGCGGTGGAGCTGAACCCGGCCGTGATCGTGGCCGGGCGCAGCATGTTCGGCCTGCGCGAGGACGACGCGCGCCTGACCGTGCGCGAGCAGGATGCCTGGGACTACGTGATGGACAGCGCGCACACCGCGGCGCTCGACGTGCTGCAGGTCGATCTCTACGACGCCACCGCGCGCGGCCCGGTGCTCGACACCACGGCGTTCTA
This sequence comes from Cupriavidus sp. FW216-B1, assembly GCF_058789195.1. Classification (NCBI taxonomy): domain Bacteria; kingdom Pseudomonadati; phylum Pseudomonadota; class Betaproteobacteria; order Burkholderiales; family Burkholderiaceae; genus Cupriavidus; species Cupriavidus sp. FW216-B1. The sequence continues at coordinate 321,366 of NZ_JBYTEL010000002.1, forward strand.
CAAGGCGTGCCGCCGCGTGCTCAAGGCGCCCGGCGTGATGACCATCAACCTGTTCGGCGACCACGACAGCTTCCCCAAGAACATCGTGCGCATCTGCGAGGCCTTCGACGACCGCGTGCTGGTGTTCCCGGAAGTGCACGACGGCAACGTGATCGCGCTGGCCTTCAACGGCCCCGCGATCGACGTGTCGTGGGAAGTGCTGGCGCTGCGCGCGAAGGTGGTCGAGGAAGCGACCGGCCTGCCGGCGCGCGCGTGGGTGAAGGGATTGCGGGCGGCCAACGCCCGCCAGGAAGAGCGGCTGAAGATCTGAACCCCGGCCGCCCCGGCGGGCACCGCCCGCCTGCGGCCTACTGCTTGTGGAAGAACTGCGCCAGCGACCACTCGTCGGTGCGCGCCTCGTACTTCAGGTCCTTGCGCATCGCCCACATCGCCAGCTGGCTGTGCGACGGGATGATGGCATGGTCGGCCAGCGCGAACCGGGCCGCGGCGCGGGCGTTTTCCTCGCGCGCCTTGTCGCTGCTCACGGTGGTGAGCGATTTCTCGATCAGCTGGTCGAGCTGCGCGTTGCCGTACTTGCCCCAGTTCCAGGTGCCGTAGCCGGTCTTGGCGTTGGGCGTGCCGGTGATCGAGCGCAGCGCCACGTCGGCCGCGGCCGAGCCCCAGCCCAGCATCTCGAAGGCGAAGTCGCCCTGGCGCGCGCGCGTGAAGTAGGCCGCCACGGGCAGCGTTTCCACCTTGGTCTGGATGCCGATGCGCGTGAGCATGCTGGCGGTGGCCTGCGCCACGGCGGCGTCGTTCAGGTAGCGGTTGTTGGTGGCGTGCAGCGTGAGGCCGAAGCCGTCCGGGTAGCCGGCCGCGGCCAGCAGCTTTTTGGCGCCTTCGGGATCGTAGGCGTCGGGCTTGGTGCCCGGATGGCCGAAGATCTGCGGCGAGACGATCGACGAGGCCGGCACCGCCAGCCCTTCCATGATGCGGCTGACGATGGCGTCGCGGTTCAGGGCGTGGCTGATCGCGGCGCGCACGCGCGCGTCCTTGAACGGGTTCTTGCCAAGCGGCTTGCCGGCCTTGTCGGTGACGAACGGCGGGTTGTCGCGCGACTGGTCCATCTGCCAGAAGATGGTGCGCCACGAGACCTGCTGCTCGATGCGGAACTTGGGGTTCTGCCTGAGCCTGGCGACGTCGGCCGAGGGCACGCTTTCGATCACGTCCACGTCGCCGGCCAGCAGCGCCGCGCTGCGCGCGCCGTTGTCGGTGAGGATGCGGAAGATGGCGCGGTCCCATTCGGGCTTGGGCCCCCAGTAGTCGGGGTTCTTCGCCATCACGATTTCCTGGCCGCGCGCGAAGCGCACGAACTTGAACGGCCCGGTGCCGATCATGGCCTTGCCGGAGTCGAAGTCGGCCTGGCTCAGCGTGGCCGCCACCTTCTTCGGCATGATCGGCACGCTGTTGAGGTCGTTGGCGAGGTTGGCGTAGTTGGGCACGCTCATGGTCAGGCGCACGGTGAGCGGGTCGGGCGTGTCGATGCGCGCGATCGGCTTGGTGTAGCTGGTAAACGAGCCGGGGCTGTTGACCAGTTTCTCGGGGCGCTCGAGCGAGGCCTTGACGTCCTCGCTGGTAAACGGCGCGCCGTCGTGCCATTTCACGTTGGGGCGCAGCTTGATCTCCCAGGTGATGGCGTTGACCGGCTTCCACGACAGCGCCAGCCCGGGAATGTAGCGGGCGTTCTTGTCCATGAACACCAGCGACTCGAAGATATGCAGCGCGATGGCGTTGTTGGGGCCCGAGTTGTTCCACTGCGGGTCCATCGAGGTCACGTCGGCGGACAGGCCGATGCGCAGGTCCTCGGCCCGGGCCGCGCCGGCGGGCAGCATCAGCAGCGCGGCGGCGCCGAGCACCAGCGCCGTGGCGGCTTGCAGCAGCGCGCGGCGCGGCGTCGGGGCCGCCGGGCGGCGGGCGGGTTGGGGGAGGCGGTGGTTGGCGGTCATGGGATGCGCTCCTAGCACGGGCCGCGCGCTCCGCGCGTGGGCACGGGCGGGCGGCGGCGGGTTCTCAGAAGGGGGTGGCCGGCACGCGGCGCCGCCCGCGGCGAGGCGGCGAGCGGCCAGCGGGCGTGCGGCCGACCCGGCTGCCCGCATTGTGCCGCCAAAACGACATCGGCGTGCGATAGCCGCGGCATGTCCTCATGCTCGCCGCCGGCGCCGCGCCTGTCCACCGGCGCGGCGGCCAGCCGGTAGAATCGCGCCCATGTTCGCCAATTCCCGCACCATCACCTCGGCCCAGGCCGATGTCCACGACCATCTCGCCGCGCGCGTGGCCCGCCACCTCGCCGAGCCGTTCCGCAAGCCGATCGGCGAGCCGAGCCGGCGCGCGCTCGATCTTGCGCTGCAGCAATGGCAGCGCGCCGGGGCCGCGCCGCTGATCCTCGACGCCGGCTGCGGCGTGGGCGAGAGCACGCTGCGGCTGGCCACGGCGTTTCCGGACCACTTCGTGATCGGCGTGGACCAGTCCGAGAAGCGGCTGGCCGGCGGCAAGGACTGGTGGGACGGGCCGCTGCCCGCCAACTTCACCTGGGCGCGGGCCGACCTCGTCGACGTCTGGCGCCTGCTGCAGGCCGAACATGTGCCGGTGGCGCGCCATTACGTGCTCTATCCCAATCCGTGGCCCAAGATCGGCCACCTCGGGCGGCGCTGGCAGGGCCACGCGGTGTTCCCGGCGCTGGCCGCCTGCGGCGGCTACCTGGAGTGCCGCAGCAACTGGCAGGTCTACATCGACGAGTTCGCCCAGGCGCTGGCGCTGGTGGGGCGGCCGGCGGCGGTCGAGCCGTGGCGGCCGGCCGAGGCCATCACGCCGTTCGAGCGCAAGTACGCGGCCTCGGGCCACGCGCTGTGGCGCTGCGTGAGCCCGCCGCCGGCCTGACCGGCCCCCGTCAACGAAAACGGCCCGCGCAAGGCGGGCCGTCGGCGAACGAGCGGGGAAGGGGCGCGCTCAGTGGAACAGCGGCTGCTGCGTCGGCGCGTCCTCGGGCAGTTCGGCGTGCACGATCTCGCCCGAGCGGTCGGCGTAGAGCGGCGTGCCGCAGTCTTCGCAATACTCGGGGTCGAACAGCGCGGCGTGGCGGAAGATGTCTTCCACGCCGGCATTGCGCAGCTCCTCGCAGATCTGCTCGAGCGGGTTGTCCTTGTCGGTGGCGTCGATCTCGCCGGACTCGCGGCCGTAGACCGGCCAGACGATGCCGTAGATCACGTCCTTCTCGCCGCGCATGGTGAAGCCGACGCGGTATTCCTCGACCTCTTCCTCGCCGAAGGCGGCCACCACCGCGGCCATCTGGCCGGCGGGCACGTCGAGCGTGCCACACAGGTAGTTGACCGCCGCGCGCACGGTGAGCGGGCGGATGCTCTTGTCCGATTCGCGGCAGGACAGGAAGAAGGCGTCCGGCAGCAGCAGCTCGAACTCACAGCCCGGCAGCAGCAGCGCGATCGACGGCTGCACCTGGGTGCGCCATTGCTCGAGGCACATCGAGCGCTCGGCGTGGTGGTCCTTGGCGTCTTCCTGCCAGCGGAACAGGGCCTGCTCGTGCGGCGCCACCACCACCGCCAGCAGGTAGCGCGGGTCGGCCAGGATCGGCGCGGTTTCCGGCAGGTCGCGCAGGTCGACCTTGGGCGTGGCGCCGGACATCGCCGCCGACACCAGCTTGTAGGTCAGCGCGAAGGTGTCGCTGTGCGTGCGCGGGAGCTGGTCGATGCTGTACAGGTAGGGCGAGAGCGCCATGCGCGTGCCCGCGGCCAGCACGTGCGCCTGCAGGTGCACCGACAGCGTCTGCGCCAGCTCGGGCTTGAGCGCGCCCGAGGGAATGGCGTAGCGCGTGTGGGCGAGGATGGGCGCGGCGATCAGCAGGGCGTCGTAGCTGACACCGTCGATGTCGACGGTGGCGGATTCGGCCAGGGTCTCGGCTTGCTCGGCCAGCACGTCGGAGGCGTCGGCGTTGTGCTTGAACAGGTGTTCGAGCGCCGCGTCGAGCGCGGACTGGCTGCCGTTCTTCAGCAGCCGGCCCAGGCGTTGCGAGAGCCGCCGCTCCCAGTACCCGTCCTCCATGCGGCTGCCCGAGGCATCGAGCGCGAGCGCATCGGCCACCAGACGCTCGGCGTCAGGCGAAAGACGTTGGGAAGCCTTGGGGCGAAAACCTGCCATAAGTCGAGATCATCCGTTTTTCGGTAAAACGGTATTCTACTCGCTACGTTGACAAAACATGGCGTGCGCCGCCGCATGGGCGCCGCCGGGCGCGGGCGGGGCAGTGCCGCCCGCGCGCCGGCCGGGCATCCGGCCCGATATGCGCCGGGATGCCGGTCCCGATGCCGCCTATTTCTGCGCGGGCGGCTGCGGGGTTTCGGGCGCGTGGCTTTCCACGCTGTGCTGCTCGCCGCCGATGGAAATGTCGCCGCCGCCCTTGGTGAGCAGGTAGAGCGCCGCGCCGGCGATGACGACGAATGCGATGAAGATCTTTGCCATGTTTGTCTCCGGGATGGGATGCGTGTCGGAAGCCGCCGCGCGCGCGGTGCTTTCTTGTTGTTGATGGCAGTGTCGCAGCGCAGGCTTGCGTGGAACTTACACAGGCCGGCGGCCGGGCCGCCACCCGCCAGGCGGCGCCTGCGGCGCTTTCGGGAACGAAAAAGCCGCTGGCCGCGTACCTCCCGGAGGAGGCGCGGCCAGCGGCTTCGGACCCTGCCGGCAAGCCCCGCGAGGGGGCCGTCCGCTCAGGCGGCCAGCAGCTGGCGCAGCACGAACGGCAGGATGCCGCCGTGGTTGTAGTAGTCGACCTCGATCGGGGTGTCGATGCGCAGCAGCACCGGCACGCGCTGCACGTCGCCGTTGACGCGCTTGATCACCAGCGTGACGTCCTGCTGCGGCTTCAGTTCGCCCTCGATGCCTTCGATGTCGAAGGTCTCGTTGCCGATGATGCCGAGCGTCTGCACGCTGTCGTTGCCCTTGAACTGCAGCGGCAGCACGCCCATGCCGACCAGGTTGGAGCGGTGGATGCGCTCGAAGCTGCGCGTGATCACGGCCTTGACGCCGAGCAGCTGCGTGCCCTTGGCCGCCCAGTCGCGCGACGAGCCGGTGCCGTATTCCTCGCCGCCGAACACCACGGTGGGCGTGCCTTCGGCGATGTACTGCATGGCGGCGTCGTAGATCGACATTTCCTCGCCGGAAGGCTGGTGCAGCGTGACGCCGCCTTCCACGCGCGAGCCGTCGGGCTTGACCGGCAGCATCAGGTTCTTGATGCGCACGTTGGCGAAGGTGCCGCGCATCATGACTTCATGGTTGCCGCGGCGCGAGCCGTAGCTGTTGAAGTCCGCCTTGAGCACGCCGTTGGCCTGCAGGTACTTGCCCGCGGGCGAGGATTCCTTGATCGAGCCGGCCGGCGAGATGTGGTCGGTGGTCACGGAGTCGCCGAATACGCCGAGCGCGCGCGCGCCGCGCACGCTCGCCTGGGTCGCGGCCGGCTCCATGCCGAAGTCCTGGAAGAAGGGCGGCTCGGCGATGTAGGTGGACGCGGGCCAGTCGTAGACCTGGCCCTTGGTGCCCTTGACCTTGGCCCACAGCTTGCTCGGCTTCTTGACCTGCTCGTAGTTGGTGCGGAACACGTCGGCGTTCATGGCGAACTTGAGCAGGGCGTGGATTTCCTCCGAGCTCGGCCAGATGTCGCCCAGGTAGATCTCGCGGCCGCCCTTGCCGGTGCCGACCGGCTCGGTCATCAGGTCGCGCGTGACGTTGCCGGCGATGGCGTAGGCCACCACCAGCGGCGGCGAGGCCAGGAAGTTGGCGCGGATGTTCGGGTGGATGCGCGCCTCGAAGTTGCGGTTGCCGGACAGCACCGCGGCGGCCACGAGGTCGTTCTTGGTGATGGCCTCGTTCAGTTCCGGCGTGAGGTCGCCGGCGTTGCCGATGCAGGTGGTGCAGCCGTAGGCGGTCACGCCGAAGCCCAGCTTTTCCAGGTACGGCAGCAGGCCGGTGGCCTGCAGGTATTCCGTCACCACGCGGCTGCCGGGGGCGAGCGAGGTCTTGATGTGCGGCGCCACCTTGAGGCCGGCCTCCACCGCCTTCTTGGCCAGCAGGCCCGCGGCCAGCAGCACGCTCGGGTTGGAGGTGTTGGTGCAGGAGGTGATGGCGGCGATCAGCACGTCGCCGTTCTTCACGTCGACGCCGTTGCTCGTGGTGTAGGTCTTGTCCAGCTCGGCGATGTCCTTGTTGAAGCCGTTCTCGGCCACCGGCTTGGCGAACAGCGAGGCGAAGGTGGCCTTGACGCTGCCGATCTCGATGCGGTCCTGCGGGCGCTTCGGGCCGGCCAGCGAGGGGGTCACGCTGCCGAGGTCGAGCGTGAGCACCTTGGTGTAGTCGATGTCGCCGGCCTTGGGCACGCCGAACATCTCCTGGGCGCGGAAATAGCCCTCGAACGCGGCGATCTCCTCGGCCGTGCGGCCGGTGCCCTTGAAGTAGTCGATGGTCTTCTCGTCGACCGGGAAGAAACCCATCGTGGCGCCGTACTCGGGCGCCATGTTGCCGATGGTGGCGCGGTCCGGCAGCGCCAGGCTGGCGGTGCCCTCGCCGAAGAACTCGACGAACTTGCCGACCACCTTTTCGCGGCGCAGCATCTCGGTGATGGTGAGCACCAGGTCGGTGGCCGTGACGCCTTCGCGCAGGCGGCCCTTGAGCTCCACGCCGACCACGTCCGGCGTCAGGAAATAGACCGGCTGGCCCAGCATGCCGGCTTCCGCCTCGATGCCGCCCACGCCCCAGCCGACCACGCCGATGCCGTTGATCATGGTGGTGTGGCTGTCGGTGCCGACCAGGGTGTCCGGGTAGTACACGCCGTCCTTCTTGTGCACGCCGCGCGCCAGGTATTCGAGGTTGACCTGGTGCACGATGCCGAAGCCCGGCTGCACCACGCCGAAGGTGTCGAACGCCTGCATGCCCCACTTCATGAACTGGTAGCGCTCGTTGTTGCGCTGGAATTCCAGCTGCATGTTGAGGTCGAGCGCCTTCTTCTCGCGGAAGTGGTCGATCTGCACCGAGTGGTCGACCACCAGGTCCACCGGCACCAGCGGCTCGATCTTCTTGGGGTTCTTGCCCATCTTCTCGGCCACGTTGCGCATGGCGGCCAGGTCGGCCAGCAGCGGCACGCCGGTGAAGTCCTGCAGCACCACGCGCGCCACCACGAACGGGATCTCGTCCACGCGCTCGGCCACCGGCTTCCAGCTGGCGAGCTGCCTGACGTGTTCCTCGGTGACTTTCTTGCCGTCGCAGTTGCGCAGCACCGATTCGAGCACCACGCGGATCGATACCGGCAGGCGTTCGATGGCCACGCCGAGCGCCTTGCCCAGTTGCGGCAGGGAATAGTACTGGCCCTTGAGGCCCGGGCTGATCTTGAATTCTTTCAGAGTCTTATTGAGATTGTGGGGCATTGCCTTACTCCATTCGAAAGATGGTGCGGACTGGCTTGATTCGTAAATCCGTCATTCGTGCTGCGGCCGCCGGCGGGGGCGCCATGCTGATGCCTGCTGCTTTTTTTCTTGCTTCTCTGCTTCCCTGTTTCCCCGATCGTGCCGCCGGCCGTGCTGCCGATTCTATTGCCGGCCACCGCATGCTGTCTTGCGCAGACGAGGCCAGGCCAACGTTTGCACCGCGTCGATTGTAGGGCAAGCCGGCGCCCGGCGCGCGCCCGCGGTGCTCAGATGACGTACAGATCCACGTACTCGTGGACCGGCATCGCCTCCAGGCGCGCCTGGTCCAGCGACACCGCCAGGATGGCCTGCTGCTGGCGCTCCGGGAAGCGGCGCGCGAGGTTGGTCCTGAACTTCTCCACCAGCAGCGGGATGCCCTCTGCGCGGCGGCGCCGGTGGCCGAGCGGGTAGGTCGCCAGCACCTCGGGCAGCACCGTGCCGTCGTTCAGCTCCACGGTCAGCCCGTTGGCGATCGCGCGCTTGTCGGGGTCGTGGTAGTCGGCGGTGAAGGCGGGGTCTTCCACGCAGGCGATCCTGGCGCGCAGCGCGTCGATGCGCGGGTCGGCGGCGATGCGGTCCTCGTAGTCGGCGGCGGTCAGGCGGCCGAACAGCAGCGGCACGGCGACCATGTACTGGATGCAGTGGTCGCGGTCGGCCGGGTTGGCCAGCGGGCCGGTCTTGTCGATGATGCGGATGCAGGCTTCGTGGGTGCGGATGGTGATGCGCCGGATGTCGGCGGCCGTCCTGCCGGCGGCGGCGAGCCGGCCGTGCAGGGTCATGGCCGCCTCCACCGCGGTCTGCGCGTGGAATTCCGCCGGGTAGGCGATCTTGAACAGCACGTTCTCCATCACGTAGGTGCCGTAGGGGCGCTGGAAGCGCAACGGCTGGCCCTTGAACAGCACGTCGTAGAAGCCCCAGCCCCGGGCGGTGAGCACCGAGGGGTAGCCCATCTCGCCGGTGCGGGCCATCAGGGCCAGGCGCACGGCGCGGCTGGTGGCGTCGCCGGCGGCCCAGCTCTTGCGGCTGCCGGTGTTGGGGGCGTGGCGGTAGGTGCGCAGCGACTGGCCGTCGACCCACGCCAGCGAGACCGCGTTGATGATCTCCTCGCGCGCCAGGCCCAGCATGTGCGCGACCACGGCGGTGGAGGCCACCTTGACCAGCACCACGTGGTCCAGGCCGACCTTGTTGAACGAGTTTTCCAGCGCGATGCAGCCCTGGATCTCGTGGGCCTTGATCATGGCCGCGAGCACCTGCTTCATGGCCAGCGGCTTGCGGCCGGCGGCCACGTGGTTGCGCGACAGCCAGTCGGCCGTGGCGAGGATGCCGCCGAGGTTGTCCGACGGGTGGCCCCATTCGGCGGCCAGCCAGGTGTCGTTGAAGTCGAGCCAGCGGATCATGGCGCCGATGCTGAAGGCGGCCTGTACCGGGTCGAGCTGGAACTGGGTGCCCGGCACCCGGGCGCCGTTGGGCACCACCGTGCCCGGCACGATGGGACCCAGCAGCTTGGTGCAGGCGGGGTAGGACAAGGCTTCCAGGCCGCAGCCGAGGGTGTCGATCAGGCAGTTGCGGGCCGTGTCGAAGGCCAGCGCGCTCTTGATCTGGTAGCCGGTCACGTAGTCGACGATGTCGGCCAGTACCTGATCGGGCTCCGGCCGGACGTTCGCAATAGGTGCAGACATGGGTCCCCTCGGGAATTTGTGCTGCCTGGTGCCTTTTTATGCCTTTCCGATACTGCCGATGACTGATGCTCCGCGATGCCGGTGCGACGCCCGCGCGGCGGCGTCGCGCGGCGTCACTTCTGCGCGGTGGCGGGCTGGCCGGCCTCGGCGGTGGCCGGCGCGGACGGCGGCGCCACCAGCAGCGGCGTGGCCACCGGCGCGCGCAGTGCGCCGGCCTGGGTCGGGGCGGAGCCGCCGGCCAGCATGTCGGCGGTCTGGCATTCGTCGGCCAGGCGCTGGCCGGCGTTCTTGTTGAACAGCATGGCCTTGCTCGGGATCACCACCAGGTCCATGCCGGAGCGGGCGTCGAAATAGCGGTCGGCGCCGGTCACGGTGGACTGGCGCGGCAGGCGGTATTCCTTGCCCTCCCAGTTCACGGCGATGACTTCGTCGCGCAGCATGTTGCCGCTGATGTAGAGGGAGTGGCCCAGTTCGCACTGCCATTTCTCGCCGGCCGGCACGGCCGGGACTTCCTTGGCAGCGACGGTTGCCTTCTTCTTGGGGGCGGCCTTGTGGGCGGGCGCCTTCTTGGCGGGAGCGGCCTTCTTGGCCGGTTCCTGGGCCATCGCAACGCCGGCGGAGGTCAGCGAAAAGGCGCCGATGCAGGCGGCGAGGACGAGATGCTTCATTCTGTGGGTTCCTTCATGGTTGGGTCAAAGGCGGGTGACGGGGGGCCAGGGGCCGGCAGCCACATATCCGCCGCTATTCTCTACGATTTGAAAGTCCGGGCGAAGCACACCTTCCATTGGTTACACAATTCCGCCGCCGCACGCGCCTTGCCGTGCACAGCGCGGCGTTGCCGGCGGCCACGCCCGACAGGGCGACGGATTTCTTGGGCTTCGGGGTTGGCCGCGGGGCGGGCTGCTGCTCTGGCATCGCGTCTCCTCTCTGTTGGCGGGGCGGTCGGCGGTCTGGCGGGCGGGCCGCCGCGGTCATGGAAAGAAGCAGTCCAGCACCGTGCCCGGCAGACGCGCGCCGGTGGCGTGGGCGCGCTGCAGCAGCGACCAGTAATAGCGGTAGCTGGCGCGGTCGTGGAGCTGGCCCTGGTGCCGGATCGGCGCCCAGTTGTTTTCGTAGGCGGCCAGCAGGATCTCGCTGGCCGTGCCGATCTCCGCGCCGCTCGGGCGGAAGGCCGCCACGATCGGCCCGATCTGGCTCGGGTGGATGCTCCACTTGCGCAGGTAGCCGAATTCGGCGCGCGCGCGCAGGGCGTCCTCGCCGGCGCGCTCGGGCTGGGCGATGTCGGTGCTGACGTTGTGCGAGGGCACCTTGCCGTAGCGGTGGCAGGCGGCGGAGATCTCCAGCATGGCGCGCCGGATCAGCGGGTGCTCGAACTGCTGCGGCGAGCGCATGGCCTCGCCCGGGATCGCGCCGTGGTGGGCCGAGACGAAATCCATCAGGCCGAAGCTCAGGCATTCGACCTGCACCAGGCGGGCGATGTCGAAGACCTGCTCGAGCGCCGCGTGTGTCTCGATCAGCACATGAATCGGGATGTGGCGGGCAATGCCGGCGGCGCGCGCCACCTGGTTGACGTGGTCGGTCACGCGCGCGACCTCGACCACGTCGGCCACCTTGGGCACGACCACGTAGGCCAGGCGCGCGCCGGCGCTGCCGACCAGGATGTCGACGTCGGCGCGCCAGGCCGGGTGGGCCGGGTCGTGGATGCGCACGCCGACGCGGTTGAAGCGGTTCTGCGGGCCGTTGACGAGGCGCGCGCACAGTTCGGCGTGCTCGCGCTCGAGGCCGACGGCGGCGCCGTCCTCGCAGTCGAGGGTGATGTCGAAGACCGGCCCAAGCTCTTGCTGCAGGGCCAGCGATTTCAGCATCAGCTTCTCATTGCCGGCGTAGTGGTCGCACACCGGCAGTTGGGCCGCAATGGCTTCGCCCTGGAACAAGACCTCGGAGGGGTGCACGTTATGGATTCTTTTCGAGGTGGGAGGGCCGGGCGGCGCGGGCATGAAAAAAGCCGGAGCCCGCGCCGATCCGTGAATCGTTGCGGGGCTCCGGCCTGGTCATCGGCGCTGCCTGGGACTGGATCTGAAGCGGATCAGCCGAGCAGGTGCTGCACGCCGGCCTTTTCTTCTTCCAGTTCCTTCAGGGTGATGTTGATCTTTTCCTGGCTGTAGGCGTCGATCTCCAGACCCTTGACGATCTCGTACTTGCCGTTGGCGGTGGTCACCGGGTAGCCGAACATGGTGTCGGCCGGGATGCCGTATTCGCCGTTCGACGGGATGCCCATCGTGACGATCTTGCCGTTGGTGCCCAGCACCCAGTCGCGCACGTGGTCGATGGCGGCGTTGGCGGCCGAGGCGGCCGACGACAGGCCGCGCGCCTCGATGATGGCGGCGCCGCGCTTGCCGACGGTCGGCAGGAACACGTCGTTGTTCCAGGCGTGGTCGTTGATCAGGTCCTTGACGCTCTGGCCGTCGACGGTGGCGTAGCGGTAGTCGGCGTACATGGTCGGGCTGTGGTTGCCCCACACGAACAGCTTCTCGATCGACGAGACCGGCTTGCCGATCTTGGCGGCGATCTGCGACAGCGCGCGGTTGTGATCGAGGCGCAGCATGGCGGTGAAGCTTTCGCGCGGCAGGTTCGGCGCCGACTTCATGGCGATGTAGGCGTTGGTGTTGGCCGGGTTGCCGACCACCAGCACCTTGATGTCGCGGCTGGCGACTTCGTTCAGCGCCTTGCCCTGCACCGTGAAGATCTGGGCGTTGGCTTCGAGCAGGTCCTTGCGCTCCATGCCCTTGCTGCGCGGGCGGGCGCCGACCAGCAGGGCCACGTTGGCGTCCTTGAAGGCGACCTTGGGATCATCGGTGATCACCACGCCTGCCAGCAGCGGGAACGCGCAGTCTTCCAGTTCCATCACGACGCCCTTGACGGCGGCCTGGGCTTGCGGGAGGTCGAGCAGTTGGAGGATGACCGGCTGGTCTTTGCCCAGCATGTCGCCGTTGGCGATACGGAACAGCAGGGAATAGCCGATCTGGCCAGCGGCGCCGGTCACTGCGACGCGCATTGGGGCTTTAGCCATGAGTACATCTCCAAACGAAAAGAGGGGGAAACTGGACAGTGTCGCGCCGGACGGTGGTCCGGACGTCACCGGGTGCGGGTTCGTCGCCACGGCGGCAGGCGGCAGTCCGCCGGCGCGCTGGGAGCGATGCCGACTGGAGTGAGCCACAACGGGTCATGGGGTGCGACAAGGCGTAAGTCTACTGCGAAGAGGGGTGCCGTATCCAGAGCGGTGCCGGCGTCGAAACCAGCGGGAGTGTAGGCGCCCATATCTGCAATGTCAATTCATATGTCTTATATAAGACATAAGACATTTGATGCCGCGCTGGACGCCCTCCGCCGTTTTGTGGTGAAATTCGGCTATGTCATCCCTGCCCACGCCCCTCGTTGGTACTGCCGTTGCTGCAGCGCAGGATAACGGCGCCGCTACGTCCGGCGCCGGAGCGCAATCGCCCGTCGCGGCGGTTTCGCCCACGTTCAGCCCCCTTTACCAGCAGATCAAGGCGCTCATCACCCAGAGCCTGCAGTCCGGCGAATGGAAGCCGGGCGAGATGATCCCCAGCGAGATGGACCTGGCGGCCCGCTACAAGGTCAGCCAGGGCACCGTGCGCAAGGCCATCGACGAGCTCGCCGCCGAGAACCTGGTGGCGCGCCGCCAGGGCAAGGGCACCTTCGTCACGACCCATCACGAGGATGGCGTCAAGTTCCGTTTCCTGCGTCTCGTGCCCGATGAGGGCGAGCCGCACTATGGCGCGAGCCAGGTGCTGGAGTGCAAGCGCCTGCGCGCCCCGGCCGAGATCGCCCGCCTGCTCGACATCCGCACCGGCGACAGCGTGGTGCAGATCCGCCGCGTGCTGTTCTTCTCCGGCGAGCCCACCGTGCTGGACGAGATCTGGCTGCTGGGCACCAATTTCAAAGGCCTGACCGCGGAGAAGCTGACCGAGTGGAAGGGCCCGATGTACGCATTGTTCGAGGCCGAGTTCGGCACCCGCATGATCCGGGCCTCGGAAAAGATCCGCGCGGTGGCCGCCGATGCCGCCACCGCCGCCCTGCTGTCCGTGGAGGCCGGCACGCCGCTGCTGTCCGTCGAGCGTGTCTCCTTCACCTACGGCGATCGCCCCGTCGAAGTCCGGCGCGGTTTGTATGTCACTACCCGGCACTATTATCAGAACGATTTGAGCTAGCTGCCGAGTGGTTATCCCGGATGATTATTGCTGTCGTCGCGATGATGGCTGCCCGCCGTTGCGCCGAAGCAGGGAAATATTACGCCGTGGCGTAGCCGCGTGCGATTGTCGGGCACGCCATGTTGGTGCGCGATAGCTGAAAATTATTGGTGCGCCGCGCAACAAAGGCGCTAAAATTATGTGGATTTGCTCCAACTGCATTCATTTGCATGCAGGGCATTGAGTAGTTTCGTTTTTTGTTTACCGCAAAATGGGGTCTCGCATGGCTGAAGCCGTCAAACAAGCCAGGCCGGAGTTCCGGAACATCCATGTCACGCAGCTAGCGCGTTACAGGTTGCCCTGGGCCGGCAAGGTGTCCATCCTGCATCGCGCGAGCGGTGCCCTGATGTTCCTCCTCCTTCCTTTCGTGCTCTATCTGTTCGAGCAAAGCGTCACCTCGGAACTGAGCTTCGCAAAGTTCTCGGCGCTTCTGTCCGGCGGCTTCGTCAAGCTGGTTCTGCTGGTCCTGATCTGGGGCTACCTGCACCATTTCTGCGCCGGCATCCGTTTCCTGCTGCTCGACGTGCACGTCGGCGTGACCAAGCCCGCCTCGGCCAAGTCCGCCGTCGCCGTGCTGGTCGTCAGCCTGTTGCTCACCGCGATTTTCGGCCTGAAGCTGTTCGGCCTGTTTTGAGGAGAGTCAAGGTGGCAAATAATAATATCGGTCCCAAGCGTCTTGTCGTCGGTGCGCACTACGGTCTGAAAGACTGGCTCCTGCAGCGCGTCACCGCGGTCATCATGGTGGTCTTCACCGTCGTGCTGGCGATTTCCTTCCTGCTCTCGAACGGCGCTTCCTACGAAGCGTGGGCGGGTCTCTTCTCCAATCAGTGGATGAAGGTCATCACGTTCCTCACCATCCTGTCGCTGCTGTTCCATGCCTGGATCGGCGTGCGCGACATCTGGATGGACTATGTGAAGCCGATGGCCGTGCGCCTCGTGCTGCAAGTTCTTACGATTCTGTGGCTCGTCGGTTGTGCGAGCTACGCTGCTCAGATTCTCTGGAGGGTGTAATAAATGGTCGCAGTCAAGACTGGATTGCCGCGTCGACGTTTCGACGTGGTCATCGTCGGGGCGGGCGGCGCCGGGATGCGCGCATCCCTCCAGCTCGCGGAAGCCGGCCTGAACGTGGCCGTGCTGTCCAAGGTGTTCCCCACGCGCTCGCACACCGTCGCGGCGCAGGGCGGCATCGGCGCCTCGCTCGGCAACATGAGCGAGGACAACTGGCACTATCACTTCTACGACACCATCAAGGGTTCCGATTGGCTGGGCGACCAGGACGCGATCGAATTCATGTGCCGTGAAGCGCCCAAGGTGGTCTACGAGCTCGAACACTTCGGCATGCCGTTCGACCGCAACGCCGACGGCACCATCTACCAGCGCCCGTTCGGCGGCCACACCTCGAACTACGGCGAGAAGCCGGTCCAGCGCGCCTGCGCCGCGGCCGACCGCACCGGCCACGCGCTGCTGCACACGCTGTACCAGCGCAACGTGCGCGCCAAGACCCACTTCTTCGTCGAATGGATGGCGCTGGACCTGATCCGCGACGAGGACGGCGACGTGCTGGGCGTGACCGCGCTGGAAATGGAAACCGGCGAAGTCTACATCCTCGAAGCCAAGACCACGCTGTTCGCCACCGGCGGCGCGGGCCGCATCTACGCCGCTTCCACCAATGCCTTCATCAACACCGGCGACGGCCTGGGCATGGCGGCGCGCGCGGGCGTGCCGCTGGAAGACATGGAGTTCTGGCAGTTCCACCCGACCGGCGTGGCCGGCGCGGGCGTGCTGATCACCGAAGGCGTGCGCGGCGAAGGCGGCATCCTGCGCAACAAGGACGGCGAGCGCTTCATGGAGCGCTACGCGCCGACGCTGAAGGACCTGGCGCCGCGCGACTTCGTCTCGCGCTCGATGGACCAGGAAATCAAGGAAGGCCGCGGCTGCGGCCCGAACGGCGACTACGTGCTGCTGGACCTCACCCACGTCGGTGCGGACACCATCATGAAGCGCCTGCCGTCGATCCGTGAAATCGGCCTGAAGTTCGCCAACGTCGACGCGATCAAGGAACCGATTCCCGTGGTCCCGACCATCCATTACCAGATGGGCGGCATCCCGACGAACCTCCACGGCCAGGTGGTGGCGCCGAAGAACGGCAACCCCAACGAGGTCATCAACGGCTTCTACGCGATCGGCGAATGCTCGTGCGTGTCGGTGCACGGCGCCAACCGCCTGGGCACCAACTCGCTGCTGGACCTGGTGGTGTTCGGCCGCTCGGCCGGCAACCACATCGCCGCGACCGCGATCAAGCAGAAGGAGCACAAGCCGCTGCCGGCCGACGCCGCCGACCGCGCGCTGTCGCGCCTGGCCAAGCTGCAGTCGTCGTCGTCGGGCGAGTACACCCAGGACGTGGCCAACGACATCCGCAAGAACATGCAGTCGCATGCCGGCGTGTTCCGCACGCAGAAGCTGATGGACGAAGGCGTCGAGCGCATCCTGGAAGTGACCGAGCGCGCTGCCAACATCCACCTCAAGGACAAGTCCAAGGTCTTCAACACCGCGCTGGTGGAAGCCCTGGAAGTGTCCAACCTGGTGGAAGTGGCCAAGGCGACCATGATCTCGGCGGCAGCCCGCAAGGAATCGCGCGGCGCGCACGCCCACAGCGACTTCCCCAATCGCGACGATCAGAACTGGCTCAAGCACACGCTGTTCTACAGCGAAGGCAATCGCCTCGACTACAAGCCGGTGAAGATGGAGCCGCTGACGGTGGAAAGCGTTCCGCCCAAGGCCCGGACCTTCTGAGCACCGCGTCGAAGAGCTAAACAGGACCCACAGAAATGAAGCGTATTTTCGAAGTCTACCGCTACGATCCGGACAAGGATGCGGCACCCCGCATGCAGACCTACGAGGTCGAGCTGGACGGTCACGAGCGCATGCTGCTGGACGCGCTGGTCAAGCTGAAGAAGCTGGACGAGTCGATCTCGTTCCGCCGCTCGTGCCGCGAAGGCGTGTGCGGTTCGGACGCCATGAACATCAATGGCAAGAACGGCCTGGCCTGTCTGACCAACATGCGCGAGCTGCCGGACCGCATCGTGCTGCGCCCGCTGCCCGGCCTGCCGGTCGTGCGCGACCTGATCGTCGACATGACGCAGTTCTTCAAGCAGTATGATTCGATCAAGCCGTACCTCATCAACGACGAGCCGCCGCCCGAGAAAGAGCGCCTGCAGTCGCCCGAGGAGCGCGACGAGCTCGACGGCCTGTACGAATGCATCCTGTGCGCGAGCTGCTCGACGTCGTGCCCGTCGTTCTGGTGGAACCCGGACAAGTTCGTCGGCCCGGCCGGCCTGCTGCAGGCCTACCGCTTCATCGCGGACAGCCGCGACCAGGCCACCGGCCAGCGCCTGGACGACCTGAACGACCCGTACCGCCTGTTCCGCTGCCACAGCATCATGAACTGCGTCGACGTCTGCCCGAAGGGGCTGAACCCGACCAAGGCCATCGGCAAGATCAAGGAGCTGATGGTTCGCCGCTCGGTCTGACCGCGCGGTGGTTGTAAGCGGCGCGTCAGCCCGGGCCTGCACCATGCAGCCCGGGCGATGCGCCGGAAGTAGGTAGGGACCTATGAGCGAAAGTACTTCCCCCAGTTTCTCCCACCAGGCCGATCCGCACCGGCGTGCGCGATTGCGCTGGCGCGCGCGGCGCGGCCTCCTGGAGAACGACATCATCGTCGAACGTTTTTTCAACCGTTACGAGCAAAACCTGTCCGATGAGGACGTGGCTTCGCTCTCCCAGCTGTTCGAGCTGGGCGACAACGAGTTGATGGACCTGCTGCTTGCCCGCAAGGAGCTGGACGGTGAGCTCGACACGCCCCCGATGCGGCATGTGATCTCTCTGCTGCGTTCGGTCTGAGTATCGTCAACATCATTAGTCAAGCATTTGAAGGAACCGACATGACACCGTCCGATGTGAAAGCCACGCTATCGTTTTCCGATGGTTCCCCCAGCGTTGAGCTGCCGATTTACACCGGTACCGTAGGTCCGGACGTAATCGATATTCGCAAGCTGTACGGTCAAACCGGTAAGTTCACTTACGACCCCGGTTTCATGTCGACGGCTTCGTGCAACTCGAAGATCACCTATATCGACGGCGACAAGGGCGAGCTGCTGTACCGCGGCTACCCGATCGAGCAGCTGGCCACCAAGTGCGATCACCTGGAAACCTGCTACCTGCTGCTCAAGGGCGAGCTGCCCAACGCCAAGCAGAAGGAAGAGTTCGTCGACGCCGTGATGAACCACACGATGGTTCACGAGCAGATGCAGTTCTTCCTGCGCGGCTTCCGCCGCGATGCCCACCCGATGGCCGTGCTGACGGGCCTGGTGGGCGCCATGAGCGCGTTCTACCACGACGCGATGGACATCGACGATCCGCACCAGCGCGAAATCTCCGCGATCCGCCTGATCGCCAAGATGCCGACCCTGGTCGCGATGGCCTACAAGTACAACATCGGCCAGCCGTACGTCTACCCGCAGAATGACCTGTCCTACTCGGGCAACTTCATGCGCATGATGTTCAGCACGCCGTGCGCGCCGTACACCGTGAATCCGGTGCTCGAGCGCGCGCTCGACCGCATCTTCATCCTGCACGCCGACCACGAGCAGAACGCCTCGACCTCGACCGTGCGCCTGGCCGGCTCGTCGGGCACCAACCCGTTCGCCGCCATCGCCGCCGGCGTGGCCTGCCTGTGGGGTCCGGCCCACGGCGGCGCCAACGAAGCCGCGCTGAAGATGCTCGAGGAAATCGGCAGCGTCGACAACATCACCGAGTTCATCAAGCAGGTCAAGGACAAGAACTCGGGCGTGCGCCTGATGGGCTTCGGCCACCGCGTGTACAAGAACTACGATCCGCGCGCCAAGCTGATGCGCGAAACCTGCTACGAAGTGCTCAACGAGCTGGGCCTGCACAACGACCCGCTGTTCAAGCTGGCGATGGAGCTGGAAAAGATCGCGCTGGAAGACGAATACTTCGTCAGCCGCAAGCTGTACCCGAACGTCGACTTCTACTCGGGCATCGTGCAGCGCGCGCTGGGCATCCCGACCTCGCTGTTTACCTGCATCTTCGCGCTGGCCCGCACCCCGGGCTGGATCTCGCAGTGGGAAGAGATGATCACCGATCCGGAATACAAGATCGGCCGTCCGCGCCAGCTGTTCAACGGCGCGGCCAGCCGCGACGTGCCGGAAATCGGCAAGCGCTGATTTTCCGCGGCGGGCGGCCCGCGCGGCCGCCCGCGGCAGCGCCACAAGCAGTGCAGCAATACCAGACGCCCCGGCTTGCCGGGGCGTTTGTCATTCAAGGCCGGCACCGCTTTGTGCATTGCGGGAGAATCGTTGCCGCCCAGGTGGTGAAACCGGCAATTTCTGGCCATTTGTGCCGTGGTTGAGCCGCTAAGGTCCTCATTAATTGTGCGGATTTGATGCCGGACGGGAAATTTGCCCCTATAATGCGGGCTGCTTTGCCGACAGCAGCCGGGCCACCCTTCCGGATTGCGCCGCGGCGAGCGGGGCAGGCGAATCACCTGCGCAATAGAGAACGCATCCACGTTGTCTTTCCGAACCAAGGTCCTTCGTCACGGCGCGGGGCTGACACATGCCGGGCCCCGCATACGCTGTTCATTGTCTTCGTCGGCCCGTCTTCCGCGCTCGGGCGTTTTTCTCGGCGGTAGTTCGCGGGTGTTGTTCGATTGCGCAGGTCATGCCGCCACCAGCCCGTGACCACTACATAATCGAGGAGCTCCTGATGACGCTGTCCCGTCTTACGTCCATCTCCCTGGCCGCCGCACTGGCGGCCTTCGGCGCCGCCGCCCACGCGGAAACCGTCAAGATCGCCATCGCCGGCCCCATGAGCGGCTCGGTTGCGCAGTATGGCGACATGGTCAAGGCCGGCGCGCTGACCGCCATCGAGCAGATCAACGCGGCCGGCGGCGCCGGCGGCAACAAGTTCGAAGTGGTGCTGATGGACGACGCCTGTGAACCGAAGCAGGCCGTCGCCGTCGCCAACAAGATCGTCAGCCAGAAAATCAGGTACGTGATCGGCCACGTGTGCTCGGGTTCCACGATCCCGGCCTCCGACATCTACGAGAACGAAGGCGTCGTGATGGTGACGCCGTCGGCCACCGCGCCGCAGCTCACCGAGAACAAGAAGCGCAAGTTCATCTTCCGCACCATCGGCCGCGACGACCAGCAAGGCCCGGCCGCCGCCCAGTACATCATCGCCAAGGTCAAGCCCAAGAAGGTCGCCGTGCTGCACGACAAGCAGTCGTACGGCCAGGGCATCGCCTCGTCGGTGAAGAAGGACCTGGAAGCCGCCAAGATCCCGGTGGCCGTGTTCGAAGGCATCAACGCCGGCGACTCCGACTACTCCGCGGTGATCACCAAGCTCAAGTCGCAGGGCGTGGACTTCGTCTACTTCGGCGGCTACCACCCCGAGATGGGCCTGCTGCTGCGCCAGGCGCGCGAGCAGGGCGTCAAGGCCACCTTCATGGGCCCCGAAGGCGTGGGCAACAAGGACGTGACGGCCATCGCCGGCCCGGCCTCCGAAGGCATGCTGGTGACGCTGCCGGCCGACTTCTCGGCCGACCCGGCCAACGCCGCGCTGGTCAAGGCCTTCGCCGACAAGAAGCGCGACGCCAACGGCCCGTTCCAGATGCCGTCGTACGCCGCGGTGCAGATCATCGGCGACGCCATCGCCGGCGCCAAGAGCACGGACCCGGCCAAGGTTGCCGCGTACATGCACAAGAACGCCTTCCAGACCCCGATCGGCAAGGTCGAGTACGACGCCCAGGGCGACCTCAAGTCGTTCAAGTTCGTCGTCTTCACCTGGCACAAGGACGCCACCAAGACCGCAGCCAACTAAGCCGCACATCGGCTTCGCACGCCCCGCCCGGCATACCGGCGGGGCGTTTTGGTATCGGGCCGCGGCCCGGCCGGCCCGCGCGCCGCGGCATGAGCGCGGCGCGCGCGGCATCCGTCCTGGCCGGCCTCGCCGGTCCCGGGGCTCGCCGCTTTCAAGGCGCCGGTTTCAAAGTAATGGGGCTTCCCGCATGAACGAGTTCCTTCCACAGTTCACCCAGCAGCTGGTCAACGGCCTGACGCTGGGTGCGATCTATGCGCTGATCGCCATCGGCTACACGATGGTCTACGGCATCATCGGCATGATCAACTTCGCCCACGGCGAGATCTACATGATCGGCGCCTACGTGGGCCTGGTGACGCTCACCGCGATCGGCGTGCAGGCCGGGTATCCGCTGCCGCTGGTGCTGGGCGCCGCCTTGCTGGTGTCGGTGCTGGTCACCGGCATGTACGGCTTCGCCGTCGAGCGCGTGGCCTACCGGCCGCTGCGCGGCGGGCCGCGGCTGGTGCCGCTGATTTCCGCCATCGGCATGTCCATCTTCCTGCAGAACTACGTGCAGATCGGGCAGGGCGCGCGCGACGTCTCCGTGCCCGTGCTGATCTCCGGCGCCATCGAATTCCAGATGGGCGGCGACTTCACCGTGACCGTGCCGTACTCGCGCCTGCTGATCGTCGGCGTGACGCTGGTGCTGATGGTGGCGCTGACGCTGTTCATCGGCCACTCGCGCATGGGCCGCGCCTGCCGCGCCTGCGCCGAGGACATGCGCATGGCCAACCTGCTCGGCATCGACACCAACCGCGTGATCTCGTTCACGTTCGTGCTGGGCGCCATGCTGGCCGCCGTGGGCGGCGTGCTGATCGGCCTGACCATCGGCAAGCTCAATCCGTTCATCGGCTTCGTGGCCGGCATCAAGGCCTTCACCGCGGCGGTGCTGGGCGGCATCGGCAGCATTCCCGGCGCCATGCTGGGCGGCGTGCTGCTGGGCCTGGCCGAGACCTTCGCCTCCGGCTACATGCCGGCCGAATACAAGGACGTGGTGGCCTTCGGCCTGCTGGTGCTGATCCTGCTGTTCCGCCCGACCGGCCTGCTCGGCAAGCCGGACGTGGAAAAAGTCTGAGGAGCGCGCGATGAGAAACGACGCATCGATGGGGCAATCCCTCAAGAACGCGATTACCGCGGCGCTCATGACCGCCATCCTTACCGTGCCGGTGCTGGGCCTGCAGCTCAAGCTCGACGGCTACAAGGTGGTGCTCGAGCCGCACTGGCAGCCGGTCTGGCTGGCGGTCGGCGCGGTCTTCCTGTTCCAGTTGTGCAAGCCGCTGTTCCTGCGCGCGAGCGCCGGCATCAGGCTGCCGGCGATGCCGGCGCTGGGCGCGGACCGCCAGCGCAAGGTGATCTGGCTGCTGCTGGCCGCCGGGCTGGTGTGGCCGTTCTTCGGCTCGCGCGGTGCGGTGGACGTGGCCACGCTGGCGCTGATCTACGTGATCCTGGGGCTGGGCCTGAACATCGTGGTCGGCTACGCCGGCCTGCTCGACCTGGGCTACGTGGGCTTCTACGCGGTGGGCGGCTACACCTACGCGCTGCTCAACCAGTATTTCGGCCTGACCTTCTGGGAATGCCTGCCGATCGCCGCCTGCATGTCGGCCACCTTCGGCTTCCTGCTGGGCTTCCCGGTGCTGCGCCTGCGCGGCGACTACCTGGCCATCGTCACGCTGGGCTTCGGCGAGATCATCCGCCTGCTGCTCAACAACCTGACCAGCCTCACCGGCGGCCCGGACGGCGTCTCGGGCATTCCCAAGCCGACCGTGTTCGGCATCGAGATGGCGCGCAGCGCCAGCGTGGAGGGCGTCAAGACCTTCCACGAGCTGCTCGGCTGGGACTACAGCGGCGAGCACATGGTGATCTTCCTCTACCTGCTGGCGCTGCTGCTGGTGGCCTTCACGCTGTTCGTCACCAGCCGGCTGATCCGCATGCCGATGGGGCGCGCGTGGGAAGCGCTGCGCGAGGACGAGATCGCGTGCCGCTCGCTGGGCCTGAACCCGACCCGCATCAAGCTGTCGGCGTTCACGCTGGGCGCGGCCTTCGCCGGCCTCGGCGGCGCCTTCTTCGCCGCGCGCCAGGGCCTGGTCAATCCCGAATCGTTCACCTTCATCGAGTCCGCGCTGATCCTGGCGGTGGTGGTGCTGGGCGGCATGGGCTCGCAACTGGGCGTGATCCTCGCCGCGATCCTGCTGACCGTGCTGCCCGAGGTGGCGCGCGGCTTCGCCGAGTACCGCATGCTGATCTTCGGCCTGGTGATGGTGCTGATGATGATGTGGCGTCCGCAGGGCCTGCTGCCCGCGAGCCGCCCCCACGTGGAGTTGCCGCAATGAGCCAGGCACACCAAGTACAACCGGCGGAACTGCTGAAGGTCTCCGGCCTGCAGATGCGCTTCGGCGGCCTGCTGGCCGTGGACGGCATCGATTTCGACGTGCGCCGCGACGAGGTCTTCGCCATCATCGGCCCCAACGGCGCCGGCAAGACCACGGTGTTCAACTGCGTGGGCGGCTTCTACCGGCCCACCGCGGGCGAGGTCACGCTGGACGGGCATTCGATAGCCCGCCTGCCGAGCCACCAGGTGGCGCGCCGCGGCCTGGTGCGCACGTTCCAGAACATCCGCCTGTTCAGGCAGCTCACCGTGGTCGAGAACCTGCTGGTGGCGCAGCATCTGCAGGTGCGCGCCGGCCTGCTGCACGGCCTGTTCGCCACGCCGGCCTACCGCCGCGCCGAGCGCGCGGCGCTGGAGCGCGCCGCGGTCTGGCTCGAGCGCATGGGCCTGCGCGACGTGGCCAACCGCGAGGCGGGCACGCTGTCGTACGGCCACCAGCGCCGGCTGGAGATCGCGCGCTGCATGATTACCAACCCGCGCCTGCTGATGCTCGACGAGCCCGCCGCCGGCCTCAACCCACAGGAGAAGGTCGAGCTGTCGCAGCTGATCGACCGGCTGCGCCGCGAGTTCAACATCTCGGTGCTGCTGATCGAGCACGACATGAGCCTGGTGATGGGCGTGTCCGACCGCATCCTGGTGATGGAGCACGGCCGCCCGATCGTGGTCGGCAAGCCCGCCGAAGTGCGCAACGACCCGCGCGTGATCAAGGCCTACCTGGGAGAGGACTAAATGCTGAAGCTGGAACAGGTCCATACCCACTATGGCGCCATCGAGGCGTTGTCGGGCGTGTCGATCGAGGTGAACAAGGGCGAGATCGTCACGCTGATCGGCAGCAACGGCGCCGGCAAGACCACGCTGATGATGACCGTGTGCGGCTCGCCGCGCGCCTCCAGCGGGCGCGTGCTGTTCGAGGGGCAGGACATCACGCGCCTGCCCACGCACGAGATCATGCGCCTGGGCATGGCGATCTCGCCGGAAGGGCGGCGCGTGTTTCCCAGCCTGACCGTGCTGGAAAACCTCAAGATGGGCGGCTTCTTCGGCAAGCGCGACGAGGTCGAGGCCGGCATCGAGCACGTCTACACGCTGTTCCCGCGCCTGAAGCAGCGCTCGGGCCAGCGCGCCGGCACCATGTCCGGCGGCGAGCAGCAGATGCTGGCCATCGGCCGCGCGCTGATGAGCCGCCCGCGCCTGCTGCTGCTCGACGAGCCCACGCTGGGCCTGGCGCCGCTGGTGATCGCGCAGATCTTCGACATCATCCGCGCCATCCGCGACGAGGGCGTGACGGTGTTCCTGGTCGAGCAGAACGCCAACAAGGCGCTGGGCGTGGCCGACCGCGGCTACGTGCTGGAGACGGGCCGCGTGGTGCTGGCGGACACGGGCGCCAACCTGCTGGCCAACGACCGCATCAGGAGCGCCTACCTGGGCGGCTGACCTCTGGCGCTCTTCCCCGCGGCGGGGGAGGGCGCCAGCCCCTTTTCGCCATCGGCGAAATCCCCCTTTCGCCAATCACATTACATCGGCAGGCCCGATCCGCGCGGGCGGAGGCCGGCCGTGCGCTATCGCTGTGGCATAATCGATTGTGATGTCAAGCATTGCTGCAAGCCGCATTTCCTGCACGCATCCGGCGCGACAAAACCTCCCCGCAAACTACCGCGCGACGCCGCCAACCGTGCTGTACCGAACGGTCCCGGCCCGCCCATCGCATCATGGCCAAGACGCTTTACGACAAACTCTGGGATGACCACACCGTGCACGTCGAGGACGACGGCACGACGATGCTGTACATCGACCGCCACCTGCTGCACGAAGTCACCAGCCCGCAGGCGTTCGAAGGCCTGAAGCTCGCGCAGCGTCCGGTCTGGCGCATCAGCGCCAACCTGGCGGTGTCGGACCACAACGTGCCGACCACCGACCGCAGCCAGGGCATCGCCGATCCGGTCTCGAAGCTGCAGGTGGACACGCTGGACACCAATTGCGACGCCTATGGCATCACCCAGTTCAAGATGAACGACCTGCGCCAGGGCATCGTGCACGTGATCGGGCCGGAGCAGGGCGCCACGCTGCCGGGCATGACGGTGGTGTGCGGCGACTCGCACACCAGCACGCACGGCGCGTTCGGCGCGCTGGCGCACGGCATCGGCACCTCCGAGGTGGAGCACGTGCTGGCCACGCAGACGCTGCTGGGCAAGAAGGCGAAGAACATGCTGGTGCGCGTGGAAGGCAAGCTGCCGCGCGGCTGCACCGCCAAGGACATCGTGCTGGCGATCATCGGCAAGATCGGCACCGCCGGCGGCACCGGCTACACCATCGAGTTCGCCGGCTCGGCCATCCGCGAGCTGAGCATGGAAGGGCGCATGACGGTGTGCAACATGGCCATCGAGGCCGGCGCGCGCGCCGGGCTGGTGGCGGTGGACGACATCACGCTCGAGTACGTCAAGGGCCGCCCGTTCTCGCCGCAGGGCGTGGAGTGGGACCATGCCGTGGCCTACTGGCGCACGCTGCATTCCGACGCCGGCGCGCAGTTCGACCAGGTGGTGGAGCTGCGCGCGGAAGACGTGCGCCCGCAAGTGACCTGGGGCACCTCGCCCGAGATGGTGGTCAGCATCGAAGACCGCGTGCCGGATCCCGAGAAGGAAAAGGACCCGAACAAGCGCAACGCGATGGAGCGCGCGCTGGAATACATGGGCCTGCAGCCCAACGTGCCGGTGAGCAGCATCAAGATCGACAAGGTCTTCATCGGCTCCTGCACCAACAGCCGCATCGAGGACATGCGCGCCGCCGCGTGGGTGGTGCAGAAGCTGGGCCGCCGCGTGGCCGGCAACGTGAAGCTGGCGATGGTGGTGCCGGGCTCCGGGCTGGTCAAGGCGCAGGCCGAGCGCGAAGGGCTGGACAAGGTCTTCAAGGCAGCCGGCTTCGAGTGGCGCGAGCCGGGCTGCTCGATGTGCCTGGCCATGAATGCCGACCGCCTCGATCCGGGCGAGCGCTGCGCGTCCACCTCGAACCGCAACTTCGAAGGCCGCCAGGGCGCGGGCGGGCGCACCCACCTGGTGAGCCCGGCGATGGCCGCCGCGGCCGCCATCGAGGGCCATTTCGTCGACATCCGCCGGCTCGGCTGAGGTGGACCGCGCTTCGTTATCCCACACACCGACACACGCCGTTTCATCATGAAATACGCCCTGACCGCCCTCGCATGCCTGTGCATGCTGCAACTTGCCGGCTGCAACACCGTGGCCGGCATCGGCAAGGACACCAAGGCAGCGGGCCACGCGCTCGAAAGCGCGGCCAGCAAGTAAGGAACCAGATCATGGACAAGTTCACTGTACACAGCGGGCTCACGGTGCCCCTGGACCGCGAGAACGTCGACACCGACGCCATCATCCCCAAGCAATTCCTCAAGTCGATCAAGCGCACCGGCTTCGGCCCCAACCTGTTCGACGAATGGCGCTACAAGGACGTGGGCCAGCCCGGCCAGGACAACAGCCTCCGTCCGCTCAACCCGGACTTCGTGCTGAACCAGCCGCGCTACCAGGGCGGCTCGATCCTGCTGGCGCGCCGCAACTTCGGCTGCGGCAGCTCGCGCGAGCACGCGCCGTGGGCGCTCACGCAATACGGCTTCCGCGCCGTGATCGCGCCGAGCTTCGCCGACATCTTCTTCAACAACTGCTACAAGAACGGCCTGCTGCCGGTGGCGCTGACCGAATTGCAGGTCGACCACCTGTTCAACGAGACCAATGCGTTCAACGGCTACAAGCTGACCATCGACCTGGACAAGCAGGTGGTGCTCACGCCGGGCGGCGACGCCTATGCGTTCGACATCGCGCCGTTCCGCAAGTACTGCATGCTCAACGGTTTCGACGACATCGGCCTGACCCTGCGCCATGCCGACAAGATCAAGGCATACGAGGCCGAGCGCGTGACCCGGATGCCGTGGCTGAACAACCGCGTGGTCGGCTGAGCCGGCGCAGACACAACAAGGAAGACACAGCATGAAAATCGCAGTCCTGCCGGGTGACGGCATCGGTCCCGAGATCGTGGCGGAAGCCGTCAAGGTCCTGAACGCGCTCGGCGAGAAGTTCGAGCTGGAAAGCGCGCCCGTGGGCGGCGCCGGCTACGAGGCCAGCGGCCATCCGCTGCCCGACGCCACGCTCAAGCTGGCCAAGGAAGCCGACGCCATCCTGTTCGGCGCCGTGGGCGACTGGAAGTACGACAAGCTGGAGCGCGCGCTGCGCCCCGAGCAGGCCATCCTGGGCCTGCGCAAGCACCTGCAGCTGTTCGCCAACTTCCGCCCGGCGATCTGCTATCCCGAGCTGACCGGCGCCTCGAGCCTGAAGCCCGAGCTGGTGGCCGGCCTCGACATCCTGATCGTGCGCGAGCTCAACGGCGACATCTACTTCGGCCAGCCGCGCGGCATGCGCGAGGCGCCGGACGGCCCGTTCCAGGGTGCGCGCGAAGGCTTCGACACCATGCGCTACAGCGAGCCGGAAATCCGTCGCATCGCGCACGTGGCGTTCCAGGCCGCGGCCAAGCGCGGCAAGAAGCTGTGCAGCGTGGACAAGGCCAACGTGCTCGAGACCTTCCAGTTCTGGAAGGACATCGTCACCGACGTGCACAAGGAATACCCGGAAGTCGAGCTGTCGCACATGTACGTCGACAACGCGGCCATGCAACTGGTCAAGGCGCCCAAGAGCTTCGACGTGATCGTCACCGGCAACATGTTCGGCGACATCCTGTCGGACGAGGCCGCCATGCTGACCGGCTCGATCGGCATGCTGCCGTCGGCTTCGCTGGATGCCAGCAACAAGGGCCTGTACGAGCCGTCGCACGGCTCGGCGCCGGACATCGCCGGCAAGGGCGTGGCCAATCCGCTGGCCACCATCCTGTCGGCGGCGATGATGCTGCGCTACTCGCTGGGCCGCGCCGAGCAGGCCGACCGCATCGAGAACGCGGTCAAGAAGGTGCTGGCGCAGGGCTACCGCACCGGCGACATCCTGACGCCGGGCTGCAAGCAGGTCGGCACGCGCGAGATGGGCGAGGCGGTGCTGGCGGCGCTGTAAGCGCCAACGGCGCGGCGGCGGCGCCGCACGCCGGCAAGTCGGAAAGGCGCCCCGCGGGGCGCCTTTTCCTGCGTTTTCCCCCGCTTTTCTTTAATTTGTCCCCGATTTCGCGCGTGCGGCGCTGCCACAAAATCGTGTAGACTTTGCGGATGGTCCGAATCTTCCAGTCCCCCTCGACTGCCAGCCTCCTCCTGACTGCCACCAGCAGCCCGGCCGGCCTGGGTTCGCACGGCCACCCGCTTACCGCAACGACGATTAAAACCATTACCACCAAAGCGATCGGCTAGATCGTTCGTCGTGCCTGCTCGTCTTCCCCGCGCAGTCACGCCGGGCGAGGAAAGCGCGGGGAAGAAGTTCAAATCACATCCGAGGTAAGTCATGATTGTAGGTCTCGTCGGTTGGCGAGGAATGGTCGGCAGCGTCCTGATGCAACGCATGCAGGAAGAGCGCGATTTCGACCATATCGAGCCCGTTTTCTTCAGCACGTCCAACGCGGGCGGCAAGGCGCCGGCCCTGGCGAAGAACGAAACCACGCTGAAAGATGCCAACGACATCGAAGCGCTGAAGAAGTGCGACGTCGTGCTCACGGCGCAGGGCGGCGACTACACCACCGAGGTCTTCCCCAAGCTGCGCGCGGCGGGCTGGAAGGGCTACTGGATCGACGCGGCGTCCTCGCTGCGCATGAAGGACGATGCCATCATCGTGCTCGACCCGGTCAACCTTGGCGTGATCAAGGATGCGCTGTCCAAGGGCGTGAAGAATTTCATCGGCGGCAACTGCACGGTGAGCTGCATGATGATGGGCCTGGGCGGCCTGTTCCAGCACGACCTGATCGACTGGATGACCTCCATGACGTACCAGGCCGCGTCGGGCGGCGGCGCGCAGCACATGCGCGAGCTGCTGACCCAGTTCGGCACGCTCAACGCCTCGGTCAAGCCGCTGCTGGATGACCCGGCCTCGGCGATCCTCGAGATCGACCGCACCATCCTGGCGACCCAGCATGGCCTGTCGGCCGGCGAAACGAAGCAGTTCGGCGTGCCGCTGGCCGGCAACCTGATTCCGTGGATCGACAAGGACCTCGGCAACGGCGTGTCGCGCGAAGAGTGGAAGGGCGGCGCCGAGACCAACAAGATCCTGGGCCGCGGCGAAGGCTTCGTGGGCGCCACCGGCGCCGCGCCGATCGCCGTGGACGGCCTGTGCGTGCGCATCGGCGCGATGCGCTGCCATTCGCAGGCGCTGACCATCAAGCTGCGCCGCGACGTGCCGCTCGACGAGATCGAAGGCATGCTGGCGGCCAACAACCAGTGGGCCAAGGTGGTGCCGAACACGCGCGAGGCCAGCATGACCGACCTCACGCCGGCGGCCGTTACCGGCACGCTGACGATTCCCGTCGGCCGGCTGCGCAAGATGCAGATGGGCGGCGAGTACCTGTCAGCCTTCACCGTGGGCGACCAGCTGCTGTGGGGCGCGGCCGAGCCGCTGCGCCGCATGCTGCGCATCCTGATCGAGGCCTGATCGAGGCCTGATCGACGGCGCCCGCCCGGGCGGGCCGGCGGCCGCGTCCCCGGAACGGGGTTTTTCGCGGCAGCCGCGCCACTGCGCGGTTTCGTTGCTGCCAGGCAACAAAAAACTGCCGCTTTGATGACAACGCCGCGCCTGTGCGCGGCGTTGTCGCGGGCGGCTGCCTATTTCTTCCAGCGTTGGGTCACAATACAGCCGGCATATGCCAGGCTGCGGAGGCGGTTGTCCGCACGCCTGCAAGCACGCCTGCAAGTGTTGGCGCGGGGCTCAGTCGGGACGCTAACTTGCTGCGCTAAACCATTGATGTTAAGTTAATTTCACTACTAGAACACAACGGAGCACAAGGTGAGTGTGAGCCAACATCGCCGGAAAGATGCGCCTATCGCCCGCCAGCGCTGGTCAACGCTGGCCTTCACGGCACTCGGCTTGCTGCTCGCGCAGCCGGCCGCGTATGCCGCGGGGTTCGGGCAATTACGGGTACAGTCGAATCTGGGTCAGCCGCTACAGGCGGAAATCGATATCAGCGGTGTCAGCGCGGAGGAAGCGGACGGCCTTGCGGTCAAGCTCGCTTCGCCTGATGCCTATGCCAAGGCCGGCCTGACGTACCTGCCGGCGGTCAGCAGTCTGCGCCTGCAGGTCGAGCGCCGTCCCAACGGCAGCTACGTGGCGCGGGTGCGTTCCAACCAGCCGATCAGCGAGCCCTTCGTCGACATCCTCGTCGACATGACATGGCCGAGCGGCCGGGTGTCGCGCGCGTATACGTTCCTGCTCGATCCGGCCGGGGCCAAGCCGAGCAACCAGACCTTCTCGCCCACCACGGTGGTGCAGGCCGGCACGCCCGACGAGTCGGGCGCCACCGCGCCGGCGCCCAGCGCGGCGCCCGCTCCCGCTCCGGTGGCGGCTGCGCCCGCCGCCGCGCCCGCCACACCGGCCGCGCCGGCCGCGCGCGCGCCGGCCAGGACGCCGGCACCGCCGCCGCGCCGCGCGGCGCCGCAGGTGGCCGAGGGCGCCGCGGCTGCCGCCGGTTCGTACACCGTGCAGCGTGGCGACAATCTTTCCTCGATCGCCGGCGAGGCGCTGCAGGGCCAGGATTCGGTCTCGCTCGACCAGATGCTGGTCGCGCTCTACCGCAACAATCCCAATGCCTTCGTCGGCGGCAACATGAACCGCCTCAAGGCGGGCGTGGTGCTGAAGGTGCCGAGCCAGCAGGAAGCGCAGGCGGTCGCGCCGCGCGCGGCGCGCCGCGAAGTGGTGGCGCGCACGCAGGGGTTCGAGGCCTATCGCGGCCGGCTCGCCACCGCGGCCGCCGCGCGCTCGGTGGAAGCCGAGAGCGGGCGCTCGCAGTCGGGCAACGTCACCGCGCGCGTGCAGGAGCAGGCCGCGCCGGCCGCCGGCCCGCGCGACGAGCTCAAGCTCAGCAAGCCCGAGCGCGGCGCCCAGGCGGCCGCCGCGACGGCGGAAGCCAATATCGCCAAGGAGCGCCAGCTCAAGGAAGCCGAGGCACGCCTCGCGCAACTCGAGAAGAACGTCACCGACATGCAGCGGCTGGTCGAGCTGAAGAACGCCGAGATCGCCAAGCTGGGCCAGGCCCAGGCTGCCAAGGGTACGGCCAAGGAAGCGCCGGCGCCCGCGCCGGCCGTGGTGCCGGCGGACGCGGCCAAGGCGGATACTGCCAAGGCAGATGCGGCCAAGGCGGATGCCGCGCCCGCGCCGGCCGCTCCGGCGGTCAATGCCAGCGCGGCCGCCGCCACGGCTGCGGCCACCGCCGCCCCGGCGGTAGCCACGGCGGCTTCGGCGCCCGCCGCGCCGGCCCCGGCCGCCGCCGCGAGCGGCGCCGGCGCGCAGGCCACCGCGGCTGCCGCGGCCAAGCCGGCCGCCGCCTCGGCGCCGGCGGCCAAGCGCCCGCCGCCGGTGGTGCAGCCCCAGCCCGTGGCGCAGCCGTCCTTCCTCGAGGACCTGCTGGCCAACCCGATGCTGCTGCCGGGCGGCGGCCTGCTGATCGCGCTGCTGGGCGGCTATGCCATCTACCGCCGCCGCCAGCAGCAGAAGGCCAGCGAGAGCGCCGCCTTCCAGGACAGCATCCTGTCGCAGGAAAGCACCGTCATGGCCGGCGCCCACTCGCTGTTCGGCACGGCGGGCGGGCAGAGCGTCGACACCTCGCAGCACAGCGTGTTCGGCGCGGATTTCCGCATCGGCAACAACGCCGCGGAAGCCAACGAAGTCGATCCGATCGCCGAGGCCGACGTCTATATCGCCTACGGGCGCGATGTGCAGGCCGAGGAGATCCTGCGCGAAGCCCTGCAGCAGGACCCTGAGCGCCAGGCGATCCGCCTCAAGCTCATGGAGATTTACAACAATCGTCAGGATGTGGAAGGTTTTCGCGTGATTGCAGAAGAAATGTTCGCCCAGACGGGCGGGCAGGGGGCGGAGTGGGCACAGGCGGCCGAGATGGGGCGCCGCCTGGAGCCGGACAACGCCTTGTACCTCACCGTGGCGCCGGATGTCGCGCAGAACGACACGACGACGCTGCCGGCGGACCAGTGGCGCACCCACGATCCCTCGCACGATCTGGCCGCGCCGCCGCGCGAGACGGCGCTGGGCGACCTCGGCGACCTGGCGCTGCCGCTCGACGGCTTCCCCGCGCCCGCGGCGGGCACGCCGATCACCGCGCCCGAATCGGCGGCGCTGGTGTTCGGCGCCGCCGAGGAGCCCTCGGCGCTGGCCGCGCGCCTGGACGACGGCCTGGACCTGCCCGCGCATGCCCAGCCCGCCAGCCACGACGCGCCGCCGCTCGACGTGCCCACGCGCAGCCGCCCGCTGGACTTCGACATGTCGGGCATCTCGCTCGACCTGAACCCGGCGGCGCCGGCCAGCGCCAATGCGGACCATCTGTCGGCCGCGCACGACGCGCCGCCGTCCGTGCCCTCGGTGTCGCTGCCCGCGCCCACCATGCTGCGCGACGGCAAGCTGTCCGAGCCGATCGATCTGTCGCGCGTGAGCGCGGAGAGCGGGCTGGACACCGCGCGCGGCATCTCGCCGAGCACGCTGTCCGCCGATCCCGCCGATGGCGGCCGCGACATGCAGATCAAGTTCGATCTGGCGCGCGCCTACATCGAGATCGGCGACAAGGAGGGCGCGCGCGAGCTGCTGCAGGAAGTGGTCGACCAGTCGCCGGAGCCCCTGCAGACCGAGGCCCGTTCCCTGCTGCGCGAGGTGGCCTGAGCAAGCCCGGCGGGCCAGGCTGTATCATGGCGGGCTGAGCGCGGGATGCGCCGGCCCGATGCGAATGCGCCGGAGCCTGGCTTCCGGCGCATTTGTTTTTGGGCGGCCGGCCCGGTCCGGGCGCCTCGCATCCGCACCCGTCCGCACCCACCGCTCCGCCCGGTTTCCGCTACATGACCCGCATCGCCCTCGGCCTCCAGTACGACGGCGCCAGCTTCTCCGGCTGGCAGTCGCAACCGCACCGCAACACCGTGCAGGACCGGCTCGAGGACGCGATCGAGCAGTTCGCCGGCACCCGCCTGCTCACCACCGTGGCCGGCCGCACCGATGCCGGCGTGCACGCGCTGGGGCAGGTCATCCATATCGATACGGAGCTGGCGCGCGAGCCGTTCTCGTGGGTGCGCGGCATCAATGCGTTCCTGCCGCCGTCCATCGCCCTGCACTGGGCGCAGCCGGTCGACGAGGGTTTTCACGCGCGTTTCCTGGCCTTCGAGCGCATGTATTACTACGCGCTCTACGTGGGGCCGCACCGCGTGCCGCTGGTGCACGGCCGGGCCGGCTACCTGATGCTGCCGCCGGGGCAGGGGCTGGACCTGGAGGCGATGCGCGCGGCCGCCGCCTGCCTGCTCGGCGAGCACGATTTCTCGGCCTTCCGCGCCGCGGAATGCCAGGCCAAGTCGCCGGTGAAGACCATGTACGACGTCACCCTCAAGGCCGACGGCAACTGGGTCTTCGTGCGCTTTCGCGCCAGCGCCTTCCTGCACCACATGGTGCGCAACCTGATGGGCTGCCTGGTGGCGGTCGGGCGCGGGCGCTATCCGCCCGCGTGGCTGGCCGAGGTGCTGGCCGGACGCAACCGCGCCAGGGCGGCGCCCACCTTCATGCCCGACGGCCTCTACCTGGCCGCGGTGCAGTATCCTGAGCCCTACCGCCTGCCCGCCGCCGATGCGTCGGGCAGCCTGTTCCACGGAGTGTTTGCCGATGAACCCGTTGCCTGAGCCGGCCCAGCCGCACCGCACCCGCGTCAAGATCTGCGGCCTGACGCGCGAGGAAGACGTGCGCGCCGCGGTGGACGCCGGCGCCGATGCCATCGGCATGGTGTTCTACCCGGGCAGCCCGCGCTATGTCGACGTGGCGCGCGCGGCCGCGCTGGCCGAGGCCGCCGGGCCGTTCGTCTCGGTGGTCGGGCTGTTCGTCAACGCCGACGCCGAGGAAATCGCCCACGTGGCCGAGCGGGTGCCGCTTACGCTACTCCAGTTTCATGGCGACGAGACTCCCGAGGCCTGTACCCTGGCGGCACAGCGCTGCCGGCTGCCTTTTCTGCGCGCGGCACGCGTGCGGGCCGGCCTCGATTTGGTAGAATTCGCCAATCTGCACCACGATGCCGCTGCCTTGCTGCTCGATGCCTTCGTCGAAGGCTACGGCGGTGGCGGCCACGTCTTCGACTGGACCCTGATACCCCCCGCATGGCTTCCGCCTGTCCACAACCCGACCGCAAGCGCCGCTCCTCGGATCGTTTTGAGTGGTGGGTTGAACGCGCAAAACGTCGCTGGCGCGATTGAGCGCGTGCGGCCCTACGCTGTCGATGTAAGCAGCGGCGTGGAGGCTGCCAAGGGCGTGAAAGACCACGCCAGGATTGCCGCGTTCGTGCGCGCCGTGCGCAGCGCGGATGCCGGGTGAGTCAGGGTTTCCCGCTCGCCGGCTTTCCGCCTGCCCTGCGCCCGCCAGGCGCACGACCCCATTTCATCGGACCCGCCGCCAGTTTGGCCGGGGGTCCTGATCAAAGAGCTGACTCATGTACGACCTGCCCGATTCCCGTGGCCATTTCGGCCCCTATGGTGGTTCCTTCGTGTCCGAGACGCTGGTGCACGCGCTCGACGAGCTGCGCGAAGCCTACGCCCACTTCCAGAAGGATCCCGAGTTCGACGCGGAATACCGCCGCGAGCTGAAGCACTTCGTCGGCCGGCCCTCGCCGGTCTACCACGCGCAGCGCTGGAGCGAGACGCTCGGCGGCGCGCAGATCTACTTCAAGCGCGAGGACCTCAACCACACCGGCGCGCACAAGATCAACAACGTGATCGGCCAGGCGCTGCTGGCCAAGCGCATGGGCAAGCCGCGCGTGATCGCCGAGACCGGCGCTGGCCAGCACGGCGTGGCCACCGCCACCATCGCCGCGCGCTTCGGCATGGAGTGCGTGGTCTACATGGGCGCGGAGGACATCCGCCGCCAGGCCGCCAACGTCTACCGCATGAAGCTGCTGGGCGCCACCGTGGTGCCGGTGGAAAGCGGCTCCAAGACCCTCAAGGACGCGCTCAACGAAGCCATGCGCGACTGGGTCACCAACGTCGAGAACACCTTCTACATCATCGGCACCGTGGCCGGCCCGCATCCCTACCCGATGATGGTGCGCGACTTCCAGTGCGTGATCGGCGAGGAAGCCAAGGTGCAGATGCCCGAGCTGGCCGGGCGCCAGCCCGACGCGGTGATCGCCTGCGTGGGCGGCGGCTCCAATGCGATGGGCATCTTCTACCCGTACATCGAGCACAAGGACGTGCGCCTGATCGGCGTGGAGGCCGCCGGCGACGGCCTCGAGAGCGGCCGCCACGCCTGCTCGCTGATCGGCGGCTCGCCGGGCGTGCTGCACGGCAACCGCACCTACCTGCTGCAGGACGAGAACGGCCAGATCATCGAAACCCACTCGGTCTCGGCCGGCCTGGACTACCCGGGCGTGGGCCCCGAGCACGCCTGGCTCAAGGACATCGGCCGCGCCGAATACGTGCCCATCACCGACGAGGAAGCGCTCAAGGCCTTCCACGACTGCTGCCGCATCGAGGGCATCATCCCCGCGCTGGAGTCGAGCCACGCCATCGCCTACGCCTGCAAGCTGGCGCCGACGCTGCCCCGGGACCAGCTGCTGCTGGTGAACCTGTCCGGGCGCGGCGACAAGGACATGCACACCGTGGCCGAACGCGCGGGGCTGAAGCTCTGATGCGCGATCTCTTCACGCCGGACGCCACCGAGGGTGGCGCCGCGCCCGCAGCGAGCGCGGCGCCGCAATTGCTGCTGTACCAGGAAGACGTGCTGGCAGGCATCAAGCGCATTCCCGACGACTCGATCGACCTGATCGTGGCCGACCCGCCCTATGGCCTGGGCAAGGACTACGGCAACGATTCCGACCGCCTCTCGGGGCCGGCCTACCTGGAATGGTCGGCCGCGTGGATCGACGCCGTGGTGCCCAAGCTGGCGCCGCGCGGCTCGCTCTACCTGTTCTGCACCTGGCAGTACTCGCCCGAGCTGTTCGTCATGCTCAAGCAGCGCCTGACCATGATCAACGAGATCATCTGGGACCGGCGCGTGCCAAGCATGGGCGGCACCACGCGCAAGTTTTCCTCGGTGCACGACAACATCGGCTTCTTCGCGCGGGCGCGCGACTACTACTTCGACCTCGACCCGGTGCGCGTGCCCTACGACGCCGAGACCAAGAAAGCGCGCAGCCGTCCGCGCTTCGAGGGCAAGAAGTGGCTGGAAGTGGGCTACAACCCCAAGGACCTGTGGAGCGTGCCGCGCATCCACCGCCAGGACCCGGAGCGCGCCGCCCACCCGACCCAGAAGCCGCTCGACATCGTGCAGCGCATGGTGCTGGCGAGCTGCCCGCCCGGCGGGCTGGTGCTCGATCCCTTCACCGGCAGCGGCACCACCGCGGTGGCGTGCGCGCGGCACGGGCGGCGCTTCGTCGGCTTCGAGATGAACCCCGAGTACGCCGGCGTGGCGCGCGAGCGCGTCGCCCAGGCCATCACCGCGCCGCAGGCCGAGCCGGCCTGCCTGATCATCGCCGCTGCGAACGACGAGCCGCTGCTGCCGTCCTCGTCCACGCAGTCGCCCAACTTTGCCCAATGACCATGTCCCGGATCCAATCGACTTTCGCGGCGCTGGCCGCGCACAACAAGAAGGGCCTGATTCCGTTCATCACCGCCGGCGATCCCGAGCCCGGCCTGACCGTGGCGCTGATGCACGCGCTGGTGGCGGGCGGCGCCGACGTGATCGAGCTCGGCGTGCCGTTCTCCGACCCGATGGCCGACGGCCCGGTGATCCAGCGCGCCTCCGAGCGCGCGCTGGCGCAGGGCGTGTCGCTGACCCAGGTGCTGGCCTGGGTGGCCGAGTTCCGCCAGACCGACGACGCCACCCCGGTGGTGCTGATGGGCTACGCCAACCCGATCGAGCGCATGGGCGAGGAGACCTTCGCCCGCGCCGCGCGCGCGGCCGGCGTGGACGGCGTGCTGGTGGTGGACTATCCGCCCGAGGAGTGCGAGTCCTTCGCCGCGCTGATGCGCGCCAGCGGCATCGACCCGATCTTCCTGCTGGCGCCGACCTCCACCGACGACCGCATCGCGGCGGTGGCCAAGGTGGCCAGCGGCTATCTCTACTACGTCTCGCTCAAGGGCGTGACGGGCTCGGCCACGCTCGACCTCGACAGCGTGGCCGCGCGCATCCCGCTGATCAAGCGCCATGCCAACCTGCCGGTGGGCGTGGGCTTCGGCATCCGCGACGCGCAGACCGCGCGCGCGATCGGCGGCGTGGCCGACGCCGTGGTGATCGGCAGCCGCCTGGTGCAGTTGCTCGAAGATACGCCGCGCGCCCAGGCGGTAGAATCGCTGCGCGGCTTCATCGCGGACATCCGCCAGGCGCTCGACGCCTGAACGTGATCCGGGCGGCACCGCGGGGCGCTCCGGCGCGCGCGCGGTGCCGCGCCGCAACACCGAATTTGGCGGCCATGTGCCGCAACGGGCGCATGAACCCGGCGGAACGGGGACTGCGAACGGCAGGCGTGGTAAATTCGCGGCCTGACATGTTCCGCGCATGTGCCGAAAGGAGCCTTTCATGAGCTGGTTGGATAAACTCCTCCCTCCCAAGATTCAACAGACCGACCCCTCCACCCGCAAGGGCATTCCGGAAGGGCTGTGGGTCAAGTGCCCGTCGTGCGAGTCGGTCCTGTACCGCACCGACGTCGAGGCCAATCTGCACGTCTGCCCGAAGTGCGACCACCATATGCGCATCCGCGCGCGCGAGCGCCTGGACGGGCTGCTGGACGCCGAGGGCCGCTACGAGATCGGCCAGGAGATCGTGCCGGTCGACGCGCTCAAGTTCAAGGACACCAAGAAGTACCCGGACCGCATCAAGGCCGCGATGGAAGACACCGGCGAGACCGATGCGATGGTCGTGATCGGCGGCGCCATCCACACCATCCCGGTGGTGGTGAGCTGCTTCGAGTTCGAGTTCATGGGCGGCTCGATGGGCTCCGTGGTGGGCGAGCGCTTCGTGCGCGGCGCGCAGTCGGCGCTGGAGCAGAAGGTGCCGTTCATCTGCATTACCGCCACCGGCGGCGCGCGCATGCAGGAAAGCCTGCTGTCGCTGCTGCAGATGGCCAAGACCACCTCGATGCTGAACCAGCTGTCGGCCGCCAGGCTGCCGTTCATCAGCGTGCTGACCGACCCGACGATGGGCGGCGTGTCCGCCAGCTTCGCCTTCCTCGGCGACGTGGTGATTGCCGAGCCCAAGGCGCTGATCGGCTTCGCCGGCCCGCGCGTGATCGAGCAGACCGTGCGCGAGAAGCTGCCCGAAGGCTTCCAGCGCGCCGAATTCCTGCTGCAGAAGGGCGCCATCGACATGATCATCGACCGCCGCAAGATGCGCGACGAACTGGCGCAACTGCTGGCGCTGCTGCAGAAGCAGCCGGCCGACGCGGTGGCCTGAGGCCGCCTGCCGGCGTGGATGAGGGAAAGCGCGGACGCCGGTTCGCGCTTTTTCGTTTTGTGGGCGCCGGGTCCGCCGGCCTGCGGGTTTGCGCGGGCCGTTGCCGCGCCCGCGCGCGGCCGGCCCTTTGAGTTGGCCGAAACGTCCCCACATACGTCCCCACATGCGCGCTCCATCGCCCACTCATTCATGCGTCTCTGTTGCGCCTGTCTTGCGCCCGTGCGCAAGAGCGCGGGCCAGCCGCTAAGCTACATGCAGACCGCCCGATTCCGCGCGCACGCCGGCGCGCCGGGCGGAATCCCGAACCAGACCTTACCCATCATGCCGATCTTTCCCTCGCTCCCCGAATGGCTCGCCCATCTCGAATCCGCCCATCCGGTCGGCATCGACATGGGCCTGGCGCGCATCACCCGCGTCAAGGAAGCCCTGGGGCTGCGCATCGATGCGGTGGTGTTCACCGTGGGCGGCACCAACGGCAAGGGTTCCACCTGCGCCATGCTGGAGCGCATCCTGCTGCAGGCCGGCTACAAGGTGGGCTGCCACACCTCGCCGCACCTGATCTCGTTCAACGAGCGCGCGCGCATCAACGGCGAGTTCGCCACCGACGCGCAGCTGCTGCCGCATTTCGAGGCGGTGGAGCGCGCGCGCACCAGCTTTGCCGACCCGGTCAGCCTGACCTATTTCGAATTCACCACGCTGGCCATCATCCACGCCTTCGCCGCCGCCGGGCTCGACGCCATGATCCTGGAAGTGGGCCTGGGCGGCCGGCTGGACGCGGTCAACGTGATCGATGCCGACTGCGCCATCGTGACCAGCGTGGACATCGACCACACCCACTACCTGGGCGACACGCGCGAGAAGATCGGCTACGAGAAGGCCGGCATCTTCCGCCCCGGCGTGCCCGCCATCGTGGGCGACCCGCTGCCGCCGCAGTCGGTCATCGACCACGCGCAGGCCATCGGCGCCGACCTGTGGCTGGTGGGGCGGGATTTCCAGCACCAGGCCGCCAGGGGCCAGGAGCGCCAGCAATGGGACTGGAGCGGGCGCGAGCGCAGGCTCAGCGGGCTGGGTTATCCGGCGCTGCGCGGCGCCAACCAGCTGCTCAACGCCTCGGCCGCGCTGGCGGCGCTGCAGGCCATGCGCCCGCGCCTGCCGGTGAGCGCGCAGGAAGTGCGCAACGGGCTGGCTTTCGTCGAGCTGCCGGGCCGCTTCCAGGTCATGCCGGGGCGCCCCGCGGTGATCCTCGATGTGGCGCACAACCCGCACGCGGCGGCCACGCTGGGCCAGAACCTCGAGAACATGGGCTTCTTCCGCTACACCTACGCGGTGTTCGGCGCGATGGAGGACAAGGACATCGCCGGCGTGCTGCGCCACCTGTCCGACAAGGTGGACCACTGGTGCCTGTGCGACCTGCCCACGCCGCGCGCGGCCGGCGCGGCGGACCTGCTGGAAAAGCTCGAAGAGGGCGGTTTCCGGCCCGGGCCGGATGCCACCGCGGCCTGCTTTCCCAGTCCGGAGGCGGCTTACCGGGACGCCCTCGGCAGAGCGACCGAGAATGATAGAATTCTGGTCTTCGGATCGTTCTTCACCGTGGCGGGCGTGATGGCGTATCGCGCCACCCAGGCAAATTGAGCCGCGCGGGCGCCGGGCGGGTTTCCCGGCCCGGCGCCGAAGCCGCCCCCGGGGGGCGCTGCCGCGCGGACTGAGCGACATTTTCAACGGCCGGGGGTTCCGGCCGGAGCACCGAACCAATCTATGGGCCTGCTTTCGCTGTTTTCTTCCCGCAAGGGCAACGCCCCGGCACCGGAGCGCGGGCGCCGCTCGCGTTCGGACCCGGGCGCGGGCATCGCCTCGTCGCGGCGCCTGGCCGAAGAGTACGCGGACGACACGCTCGACCCCGAATTCCCGCAGAAGCAGCGGGCGCGCCGCCGCCTGATCGGCGCCGTGGTGCTGATGGTGGCCGCCATCATCGTGCTGCCGATCGTGTTCGAGACCCAGCCGCGGCCGCTGGTCGAGAATATCGCGGTGCGGGTCGACGGCGGTGCCGGCGGAGTCGGCAAGGCCAAGGCCGATGCGCGCAAGGCGGATCCGCTGCCGCCGGCGCCGCAGTCCAAGGCCGACACGCAGGGGCTGGACGCGGGCGAGGAACTGGTGGCCGATGCCGGCACCGCGAGGCCGGCCGCCGATGCGCCGGCCGCCGCCGGCAAGGCAGGCGACAAGGCCGCGGACAAGGCGTCCGGCAAGGCATCCGATAAAGCGTCAGACAAGGCTTCCGACAAGCCTGCGGACAAGCCCGCCGCGCGCGCCGAGGCCAAGCCCGGCAGCGGCAAGTTCCTGGTGCTGATCGGCGCCTTCTCCTCGGAAGACAAGGCCAAGGGCTGGCTGGCCAAGCTCAAGGCCAGCAAGGTGCCGGCCTATATCGAGAAAAAAGTGCTGGCCGACGGCGAGCGCGTGCTGCTGCGGGCCGGCCCGTTCCCCGACCGCGACACGGCCGACGCTGCCGAGAAGCGCGTGCGCGACGCCGGCCTGAGCGCCAAGGTGGTCGAACAGTAACGGCGGCGGTCCCGGGAACCGGGGCCGCGCCGCGACGGCGCGCAGTCACACCAGTCACACCGTATCCGCATGCAGCCCACTTTCTTCGATTACAGCGTCGCCTTCATCCTGGTTGCCTCCGGCCTGATCGGCGTGCTGCGCGGCCTGGTGCGCGAGGTGCTCTCGCTGATCGGCTGGGTGGTGGCGTTCTGGGTGGCGTACCACTTCGCGGGCACGGCGGCGCGCTGGATACCGGAGTCGGTGCCCGGCGGCGAGCTGGCCCGCAGCGCGCTCGGTTTCGGCGTGCTGTTCATCGGCACCGTGATCGCCGCCGCGCTGGCCGGCACGGTGCTGGGGCAACTGCTCGAAAGCACCGGGCTCAAGCCCGCCGACCGCGGCCTGGGGCTGGTGTTCGGCCTGCTGCGCGGCGCGCTGGTGGTGATGTTCGTGGTGACGCTGGCCGGGCTCACCAAACTGCCTGAAGAGGCATTCTGGCGCGATGCGCTGTCCCGGCCCTACGTGATGCAGGCGATGGAGTCGCTGCGGCCGTGGCTGCCGCCGGAAGTCGCCAGGTACGTCAAGACATGAGGCCGGGCAGATCCCCCGGCCGGTAATACGCGGGCCCAGTCCTACAGGGCAGGGCCGTGCCCCCGATTCAAACGCCTTTCCTGGGAGCTTGGCATGTGCGGTATCGTCGGTGTGGTTTCCTCCACGCCCGTCAACCAATTGATTTACGACAGCCTGCTGCTGTTGCAACATCGCGGACAGGATGCAGCCGGCATCGCTACCGCGAACGGCAGCACCTTCCACATGCACAAGGCCAACGGCCTGGTGCGAGACGTGTTTCGCACGCGCAACATGCGCGGCCTGCCCGGCGCCGCCGGCATCGGCCAGGTGC
This sequence comes from Cupriavidus sp. FW216-B1, assembly GCF_058789195.1. Taxonomy (NCBI): domain Bacteria; kingdom Pseudomonadati; phylum Pseudomonadota; class Betaproteobacteria; order Burkholderiales; family Burkholderiaceae; genus Cupriavidus; species Cupriavidus sp. FW216-B1. The sequence goes on from NZ_JBYTEL010000002.1 coordinate 363,115, forward strand.
GTTACCCCACTGCCGGCTCGGCTTCCAGCGAGGAAGAAGCCCAGCCGTTCTACGTCAACGCGCCCTATGGCGTGATCCTGGCCCACAACGGCAACCTGACCAACTGGAAACAGTTGCATGAGGAGCTGTTCAACCGCGACCGCCGCCACATCAACACGCATTCCGACACCGAGGTGCTGCTCAACGTGCTGGCCGACGAGCTGCAGCGCGCCAGCAGCGGCCTCGCGCTGGACCCGGCCACCATCTTCAGGGCCGTGGCCGGCATGCACCGCCGCGTGCGCGGCTCGTATGCCATTGCCGCGCAGATCGCCGGCTACGGCATGCTGGCGGTGCGCGACCCGTTCGGCATCCGTCCGCTGTGCCTGGGCAGCGTGGAAACGCCGACCGGCAAGGAATGGATGGTCGCCTCGGAATCGGTGGCGCTCGAAGGCATCGGCTACAAGCTTGAGCGCGACGTGGCGCCCGGCGAGGCCATCTTCATCGACCTCGACGGCAAGCTCTACACCCAGCAGTGCGCCGACAACCCGGTGCTCACGCCGTGCATCTTCGAGTACGTCTACCTGGCGCGCCCGGATTCGTGCATCGACGGCGTGCCGGTGTACGACGCGCGCCTGCGCATGGGCGACTATCTCGCCGAGAAGATCCGCAGCGAAATCTCCGGCGGCGACATCGACGTGGTGATGCCGATCCCCGACTCCAGCCGCCCGGCCGCCATGCAGGTGGCCAACCGGCTGGGCGTGGGCTACCGCGAGGGGTTCTTCAAGAACCGCTACGTGGGCCGCACCTTCATCATGCCGGGCCAGGCCGTGCGCAAGAAGTCGGTGCGCCAGAAGCTCAACGCGATGGGCGTGGAGTTCAAGGGCAAGAACGTGCTGATCGTGGACGACTCGATCGTGCGCGGCACCACCTCGTTCGAGATCGTGCAGATGGCGCGCGACGCCGGCGCCAACAAGGTGATCTTCGCCTCGGCCGCGCCGCCGGTGAAGTTCCCCAACGTCTACGGCATCGACATGCCCACGCGCAGCGAGCTGGTCGCCCACGGCCGCACGCACGAGGAAATCGCCCGCATCATCGGCGCCGACAAGCTGGTGTACCAGGACGTGGATGCGATGAAGCAGGCCGTGCGCGACATCAACCCCGCGCTCAAGGACTTCGACGCATCGTGCTTCGACGGCCGCTACATCACCGGCGACATCGACGAGGCCTACCTGGAGCGCCTGGAAACGGCGCGCAGCCAGGCCGACCGCGACGGCACCAGCGGCGACACGGAACGCTCGCAGCTGCACCTGCAGCGCTCGGGCGGCAACGAGTAAAGCCCGGCGGCCCGCGCGCGGGCCCGCGCCGCGCAGTTGACGCAGACGGGGCCCGGCCGTAACATGGCCGGGCGTCGATTTGATTGTCAGCTTGCGGACGCGGGTCCTGCCGGGGCGCGATGTGGCGTGATGCCCCCGGACAGGAAATGACCCGATACAGGGAAATGCCCGAAACAGCTAAAGCGGAAGGCCGGTTCCCGGTCGTGCGCGGCAACGGCACGAAGGCGAACCGGCAGTCCCGCCGCAGCGCGGAGCTTCGGGGCGCCTCGGCGCGCTTCGGAACCTTTCCCTCCCCCAGACACAAGCAGCCCGTCGATTCGGCCAGCCAGGCCAGCGGATCGCACGGGCTTTTTTGTTGCCGTGCGTCCCGGCCCGGCCGGCGCGCGCACGACATTCAACGCTCATCACCGATAACCGCGCGGGTATCACCGCCTCCCCATCATGAATGAACCGCTTCCTCTCGACTCCCTTGGCATCGATACGCTCGGCGTGCGCGCCGGCACCATGCGCAGCGAGTTCATGGAGCACTCGGAGGCGATGTACCTGACCTCCAGCTTCTGCTTCAACAGCGCCGCCGAGGCCGCCGAGCGCTTCGCCAATTCGGAAACCGGCTTTACCTATTCGCGCTTCACCAATCCCACCGTGGCGATGTTCCAGGCGCGCCTGGCCGCGCTGGAAGGCGCCGAGGCCTGCATGGCCACGGCATCGGGCATGAGCGCGATCATGTCGATCGTGATGTCGTCGATGCAGGCCGGCGACCACCTGGTCAGCTCGCGCGCCATCTTCGGCTCGACCATGACGCTGTTCTCGAGCATCTTCGCCAAGTTCGGCGTCGAGACCACCTTCGTCGACGGCACCGACCTCGCCGCGTGGCGCGCCGCGGTCAAGCCCAACACCAGGCTGTTCTTCCTCGAGACGCCGTCCAACCCGCTCACCGAGGTGGCCGACATCGCCGCGGTGGCGGACATCGCCCACAATGCCGGCGCGCTGCTGGTGGTGGACAACTGCTTCTGTTCGCCGGCGCTGCAGCAGCCGATGAGGTTCGGCGCCGACATCGTGGTCCATTCGGCCACCAAGCACATCGACGGGCAGGGCCGCGTGCTCGGCGGCGCGGTGCTGGGCACGCACGACTTCATCATGGGCAAGGTCTTCCCGTTCGTGCGCACCGCGGGCCCGACGCTGTCGGCCTTCAACGCGTGGGTGCTGCTCAAGGGCATGGAAACGCTGGCGATCCGCATGGAGCGCCACAGCCAGAGCGCGCTGGCGCTGGCGGAGTTCCTGGAGTCGCACCCGGCGGTCGCGCGCGTCTATCACCCGGCGCTGAAGTCGCACCCGCAATTCGACGTGGCCGCCCGCCAGCAGAGCGGCGGCGGCGCCATCGTCTCGTTCGAGCTCAAGGGCGACACGCCCGAGCAGCAGCGCGCCAACGCCTGGCGCGTGATCGACAGCACCCGCGTGTGCTCGATCACCGGCAACCTCGGCGACACGCGCACCACGCTCACGCATCCGTACACCACCACGCATGCGCGCGTCAGCGCCGAAGCCAAGGCCGCGGCCGGCATCGGCGAGGGCTTGATCCGCATGGCGGTGGGGCTGGAATCGGTGGCCGACCTGAAGGCCGACCTGCTGCGCGGCCTGCAGGGCTGACGGCGGGGCAGACTGCGGCGCCGGCAGCTCAGTCGCTGCCGGCCACGGCCTTCACGCCGGCCTTGGTCACGTCGTAGGTCGCCTCGACCGCGGTCGAGGTCACGCTGACGGCGGCCGAGCCGACCGTGGCCGCGGTGGACACCGCGGCGCTGCCCACCGCCACCGTGGCACCGACCACGCTGCACGCGCCCAGCAGGGCGACGGCGGCAAGCGCGGCCGGCAGCGCGGCGCGGCGGGTCCAGCGGCCCGGCCCGGCGCCATCCTTCTTCGCGCGGCCGCTCATCGCAGCAGCCTGCGGCGCAGCAGCACCAGCGCCAGCACCAGCGCCGCCGCCGCGTAGGCGCCCAGCACCAGCGCGTGCAGCGCCAGGTCGTCGATCGGGCGTCCCAGCATGATGGGGCGGATCAGCGCCACCGCGTGCGCCAGCGGCAGGACCTGCGTGGCGGCCTGCGCGCCCGCGGGCAGTTGCTCGAGCGGGAAGAACACGCCGGACAGCAGCAGCATCGGCGTCATCACCAGGGTCTGGTAGAACATGAAGAAGTCGTAGCTCGGCGCCAGCGCCGTGACGATCATCGCCAGGCTGGCGAAGGCGATGCCCGCCAGCACGATCACCGGCAGCGCCAGCAGCGCGCCCGGCATGTGCGCGTAACCGAGCGCGCCCGCCACCAGCATGATGGCCAGGCCCGACAGCACCGCCTTGCTGGCGGCCCACATGATCTCGCCCAGCACCACGTCGCCCAGCGTCAGCGGCGCGTGCATGATGGCCTCCCAGGTGCGCTGCACGTGCATGCGCGAGAAGGCCGAGTACATCGACTCGAAGCTGGCCGACATCATCACGCTCGAGGCCGTGGTGCCGGCCGCGAGGAAGGCGATGTAGGGCACGCCGTGGACCTGGCCGACCAGCAGGCCGAGGCCCAGGCCCAGGCCGAACAGGTAGATCATCGGATCGGCCAGGTTGCCGATCATCGACGGGATCGCCAGTTTCTTCCACACCATGAAGTTGCGGTACCAGACCAGGGTCCAGTTGCGCGCGTTCAGGGGCAGCAGCGGCTGCGGGTAATGCCGCGCCGGCGCCGCCGCGCGCGGTGGCGCGGTGGCGGCCGGCGTGCCGGCGGGGCGGGGATCTTGTTCGCTCATGTTCAATGGTTCGGTCCGTTGTGGTCCGCTGCCGGCGGTGCGCCGGCGCGGCGAGCCTCAGTCGCGCATCTCGCGCCCGGTCAGCTTGAGGAAGACGTCTTCGAGGTTGGCGGGCCGGTGCAGGTAGCGCACGCCGGCGCGGCCGTGCAGCGCGGCCAGCAGCGGCGCCGGCTCCTTCACGTAGCAGAACAGCGTCTCGCCGCTGACCTCGGTGCGCGCGGCCAGCGGCTGCAGCTCGCCGCGCAGCGGTTCCAGGTTGTCGCCATAGACTTCCACCACGTCGCAGCCGATCTGGCTGTCGATCAGCTCATGCGGCTTGCCTTCGGCGATCTTGCTGCCGCCGTCGATCACGCACAGGTAGTTGCACAGGCGCTCGGCCTCCTCCATGAAGTGGGTGGTCAGCAGGATGGTCTTGCCGCCGGCCAGCAGCGACTTCAGCCGCTCCCAGATCAGGTGGCGCGCCTGCGGGTCGAGGCCGGTGGTGGGCTCGTCCATGACCAGCAGGTCGGGATCGTTGATGAGCGCGCGCGCCACCGTCAGGCGCCGCCGCATGCCGCCCGACAGGTCGCGCACCTGCGCGCCGGCGCGGCTCTCGAGACGGGCGAATTCCAGCAGCGCCGGCACGCGCCGCTCGATCTCGGCGCGCGCCAGGCCAAAGTAGCGGCCGAAGATGCGCAGGTTCTCGACCACGGTGAAATCGGGGTCGAGGTTGTCGAACTGCGGCACCACGCCCACGCGCATGCGGGCCTGCGGCGCGCGCTGCGGGATCGGCTCGCCGCACAGCGTGAGCGAGCCCGAGGCGGGCGTGGTCAGGCCCAGCAGCAGGCGCAGCGTGGTGGTCTTGCCGGCGCCGTTCGGCCCCAGCAGGCCGAAGCACTGGCCGCGCTGCACGCTCAGGCTCAGGTCGTTCACCACCACGGTGTCGCCGTATTGCTTGCTGACGTTGCGGAGTTCCAGGATAGCAGTCAAGGCAGGAGCCGGATCGGGGCGCGCCACGGGCGCAATCCCGCCATTATGCCGGCAAGGCGGCGGATGTCTCGTGGCGCGGCGCAGCAAGGAACGCCGGAACCGGTTATCTTGCTGGTTCGCGCCAGGCGCGCCACGGCGGGCGCCGGGCAGAAGAACAACCCGCGTACCAACGCGAGAACGACAAGGAGACCGATCGATGAGCGCAGAGGATGTACTGGCCCGGTGGCAGGAAGACGAACGGCGCGCGCGCGCCAGCTTGCGCGAGCCCGGCGTGGCGACCACGGCGCAGCTGGCCGAGCGCGCGGGCCTGCAGTTTTTCGAGGACATGATGGCCGGCAAGCTGCCCGGCGCGCCCATCGGGCAACTGATGGACTTCGTGCCGGTGGAGTTCGCCTCCGGCCGCTTCGTGTTCCAGGGCACGCCCGGGCCGCAGCACTACAACCCGATCGGCACCGTGCACGGCGGCTACGCCGCCACGCTGCTCGACTCCTGCGTGGGCTGCGCCGTGCACACCATGCTGCCGGCGGGCAAGGGCTACACCACGCTCGAGCTCAAGGTGAACTACGTGCGCCCGCTGACCACGCGCACCGGCCCCATCCGCGCCGAGGGCAAGGTGATCAGCCTGACCACGCAGATCGGCATCGCCGAGGGCCGCATCGTCGACGCGCAGGGCAAGCTGTACGCATTCGCCACCACCACCTGCCTCGTTTTCCCGATGCCGGCCGCCTGAACCTGTACAGGGCGCTTTCCGTGTCCTTCCAACACTGGCTGGCAAGCCGCGCGGACGGTGGACGAGCGCTACCTGGAATATGGGGAAAGGGGCGGCGCGCGCCGGACGAACGGGCGAGCGCATGCAAGACGCCGGCCGCGCATCGATTCTTGCGGGCTGGGCGGAGCAGGGAAGGAATGGGTGGTGAGCGGTAGTCCGGCCCCGGAGGGCGGGACTACCGTCGGTGCCGCGCAAATGCAAAATCCGCCAGGTGATGCCTGGCGGATTCATGCGGCCCGGATATGTCTATGCGGGCCTTGAGGCCTGCGCGGCCCGCGGCAATTCGCGCCGGAGCGCGCTCGCCGCCTGCACTGCCGGAATCAGTACAGCTTCTTCGGCAGCATTTGCATGCGCAGACGCTTGCGAAGGCGCGATTCCGCTGCCTTCTTCTTGCGCTTGCGCTCGGTCGTGGGCTTCTCGTAAGCGGTACGGCTCTTGAGTTCAACGATCAGGCCGGTCTGGAGGATGGCCCTACGGAAACGCCGCATTGCAACTTCAACGGGCTCACCGGGTTTCAAGACGATCTTAGTCAATTCTGTCCTTTAGCATTGCCGCGCGAAGCGGCGGGTTCAAACGGGGGAAACATTGGCCGCTTCAGGGCCTTTCTTGCCCTGTTGCGACTGGTATTGCACTCGCTGGTTATCTTGCAGCGGAGCACCCCCGCGAACCTGAGAGATGTGGACGAACAAGTCCTTGCCACCGGCGTCGGGGGTAATGAAGCCAAAACCCTTCTGGGCGTTGAAGAACTTGACGGTACCAGTTTCCATGAAGATTCCTCTTTTGAGCGCACAGAATGCGCCCACTTGCTTTTACATGTTTACGTAAACGCTGTCAAGGAAAGTCGCTGAAAACGCTTCACATATTCACACCAGTGGCGTATAGTACGCCCCTCTGGCGCGGGGTGGAGCAGTTGGCAGCTCGTCGGGCTCATAACCCGAAGGTCGCAGGTTCAAGTCCTGCCTCCGCAACCAAGACCGCTATTCTACTAAAAAGCCCGCCTCTTATCAGGCGGGCTTTTCTGTTTTTTACCTCCGCCTGCCGCCTTTCTTGCGCCTTTCTTGCACCTTTCCCGCGCCGTCTAGCGCGCGGGCGCACGTTCGCCACCGCCGTCCGCCCGGCCTGATGGCGGAGGTGGTCCGCACGGCCCCGCCCGGCAGCCCCCGGCACCCCGCCAGCCCTTGCCCCACAAGGCTTTCGATGTGCCGCACGCAGAAGTGATACTCTTTTGAGCGATGCCTACCAGGAGATCACCGTGAGCCGCAAAACCCCCATCGAGCGCTACCGGAACATCGGTATCAGCGCGCACATCGACGCCGGCAAGACCACCACCACCGAGCGCATCCTGTTCTACACCGGGGTCAATCACAAGATCGGTGAAGTGCACGACGGCGCCGCCACGATGGACTGGATGGAGCAGGAGCAGGAACGCGGCATCACCATCACCTCGGCCGCCACCACCGCCTTCTGGAAGGGCATGGCCGGCAACTATCCCGAGCACCGCATCAACATCATCGACACCCCGGGCCACGTGGACTTCACCATCGAGGTGGAGCGCTCGATGCGCGTGCTCGACGGCGCCTGCATGGTCTACGACGCGGTCGGCGGCGTGCAGCCGCAGTCCGAGACGGTCTGGCGCCAGGCCAACAAGTACAAGGTGCCGCGCATCGCCTTCGTCAACAAGATGGACCGCGTGGGCGCGGACTTCTTCCGCGTGCGCGCGCAGATCGCCGAGCGCCTCAAGGGCACCCCGGTGCCGGTGCAGATCCCGATCGGCGCCGAGGACGGCTTCCAGGGCGTGATCGACCTCGTCAAGATGAAGGCCACGGTGTGGGACGACACCAGCCAGGGCCTGCATTTCGAGTACCGCGAGGTGCCCGCCGAGCTGCTGGGCCTGGCCACCGAGTGGCGCGAGAAGATGGTCGAGGCGGCGGCGGAAGCCAGCGACGAGCTGCTGCACAAATACCTCGGCGGCGAGGCCCTGAGCGAGGAAGAGATCAAGGCGGCGCTGCGCCGGCGCACCATCGCCAACGAGATCGTGCCGATGCTGTGCGGCAGCGCCTTCAAGAACAAGGGCGTGCAGACGCTGCTCGACGCCGTCATCGACTACCTGCCGTCGCCGATCGACGTGCCCGCCATCCTCGGCCACACCCCGGACGACAAGGAAGCCGAGCGCCACCCGAGCGACGACGAGCCGTTCTCCGCGCTGGCCTTCAAGATCATGACCGATCCCTTCGTCGGCCAGTTGATCTTCTTCCGCGTCTATTCCGGCGTGGTGAACTCCGGCGACACGGTCTACAACCCGGTCAAGGACAAGAAGGAGCGCCTCGGCCGCATCCTGCAGATGCACGCCAACGTGCGCAGCGAGATCAAGGAAGTGCGCGCCGGCGACATCGCCGCCGCGGTCGGCCTCAAGGAAGCGACCACCGGCGACACGCTGTGCGACCCGGCCAACGTCATCATCCTCGAGCGCATGAGCTTCCCCGAGCCGGTGATCTCGCAGGCGGTCGAGCCCAAGACCAAGGCCGACCAGGAAAAGATGGGCCTGGCGCTGAACCGGCTGGCGCAGGAAGACCCGTCGTTCCGCGTGCATACCGACGAGGAATCGGGCCAGACCATCATCTCCGGCATGGGCGAGCTGCACCTGGAAATCCTGGTCGACCGCATGAAGCGCGAGTTCAACGTGGAGGCCTCGGTCGGCAAGCCGCAGGTGGCCTACCGCGAGACCATCAAGCAGGCCGCCAAGGACGTCGAAGGCAAGTTCGTCAAGCAGTCCGGCGGGCGCGGCCAGTACGGCCACGTGGTGATCGACCTCGAGCCGCAGCCGGCCGGCAAGGGCTACGAGTTCGTCGACGCGATCAAGGGCGGCGTGGTGCCGCGCGAATTCATCCCGGCGGTGGACAAGGGCATCCGCGAGACGCTGGAGACCGGCGTGCTGGCCGGCTATCCGGTGGTGGACGTCAAGGCCACGCTGGTGTTCGGCTCGTACCACGACGTCGACTCGAACGAAAACGCCTTCCGCATGGCCGGCTCGATGGCGTTCAAGGAAGGCATGCGCCGCGCCAGGCCGATCCTGCTCGAGCCGATGATGGCGGTGGAAGTGGAGACGCCCGAGGAGTTCACCGGCAACGTGATGGGCGACCTGTCCTCGCGGCGCGGCATCGTGCACGGCATGGAGGACATCGCCGGCGGCGGCGGCAAGCTGGTGCGCGCCGAGGTGCCGCTGGCCACCATGTTCGGCTACTCGACCTCGCTGCGCTCGCTGACCCAGGGGCGCGCCACCTACACGATGGAATTCAAGCATTACACGGAAGCGCCGGCGAGCGTGGCGGAGGCCGTCATCAACAGCCGGCAGACGCGCTAGCGTGCCCTGAGCGGCAGGGCGAAGGCGCCGCGCGGCCGGCACGTGCCGCGCGGCGCCGCTTCGACTCGAAAGGAGAGTGCGATGGCCGAGCAGCTATATCCCCATTTGCCTGCCGATGAGCAGCACGAGGTCCAGGTCCTGTGCGAGCGGCTGGGCTTCGCGCCCGGCGATTTCGAGATCACGCAGGAACAGGCCGACGCGGGCCAGCCGCGCCGGCTCGGCGTGCGGCGGCTGTCGACCAGCGCGCAGAGCGCCTACGAGGCGGCCCCGGGGCTGGCGTGGATAGAAGAACTGGAAAGCGACCTGGAGTGCGGGCTGTACGGGCAGCCGTCGCGCAGCGCTTCGGCATAGCGCCGCGCGCAAGCTGCAAGAGAAAACAAAAGGCCGGCGGCCGTCATGCCGGCCTTTTGCTTTTCCGGCGCCCGCCGCTTCCGTTGCTTCCGCCGCTTCAGGCGCCCGAGCGCTGCAGCCGCATCGACACCGAGAAGCGCTCCGCCGGATGGACCGAGACCGACACCTCGAACGCCTCGCCGGCCTTGTCGAGATAGCGGCGCACGATCTTCAGGGCGGCGGCGCCGACGTCGAGCCGCAGCGCGCGCGCCAGGGCCGCGTCGGTCACGGTGCAGGCGCGCACGTCCTGGTGGATCTCGGCGATCTGGCGGCCGTAGCGGGTCTCGATCAGGGCGCTGATCAGCGTGTCGGGGGACGCGCGCACCAGTTCGCCGATCTCCCCGTAGGCCGGGTCCACGTAGACGTCGGTCCAGCCGATCGGCGCGCCGGCGGCGTCGCCGGTCATGCGCAGGCTGGACACGCGCAGCCAGCGGCTGCCGCTCGCGCAGCCCAGTTCCTTCGCCAGCGCGCCGGTCACTGTCACCTCGCCGGTCGACTGCACCACGCGCAGGTGTTCCTCGCCGAACTGCACGAGGTCGTCGACCGAGGCCAGCGACGGCCGGAAGACGGTCTTCGGCCTGGCCGCCTCGACGCGCGTGCCGACGTTCTTGCGCCGGGACACGAGGCCGAGCTGCTGCACCTCCTGCAAGGCGGCGCGGATCGTGTGGCGGCTGGTCCGGTATTGCTCGCACAGCTCGAACTCGGTCGGCAGCAGCGAGCCGACGGCGAAGCGGCCGCTGGTGATGCCTTCGATCAGCTGGCGCGCGATTTCCGCGTAATTAGGCTTGGTCATGCAAAGGCACTGGATTCTGACTAAGGGTTAACGCTTGGTTGAGGGGAATGTCCGGACATATTACACTATGCATATGTCCGGACATATATGTCCGATTGTGTTGCGGTTCTTCCGCTGCTCTTTCGCGTTTCTTCCGCGCTTCCGTCATTTCCACTCGCTCATCGGGCCCCATGCTAACTTCCTCCCTTCCGGCGGCAAGCACCGTCGTTGATTCCATCCTGTTCCGCGACGCGTTCGGCACGCAGAAGATGCGGCAGGTATTTTCCGACGGCGCGCTGATCCAGCGCTACATCGACGTCGAGGTGGCGCTGGCGCGGGCCGAGGCGCGCGCGGGCGTGATTCCCGCCGATGCGGCCGAGGTGATCGCGCGCGAGTCGCGGATCGAGCGCATCGACTTCGACCACATGCGCGAGGAAACCGACATCGTCGGCTACCCGATCCTGCCGCTGGTGCACCAGATGGTGGCCATGTGCGGCGAGGCCGGGCGCTACGTGCACTGGGGCGCCACCACCCAGGACATCATGGACACCGCGGTCGCGCTGCAGGTGCGCGACGCGCTCGACAGCATCGACGCGGACGTGCGCGAACTGCGCGGCGTGCTCGCCGCGCTGGCGCAGAAGCACCGCGACACGCCGATGGCCGGCCGCACCCACCTCCAGCAGGCGCTGCCGGTGACGTTCGGCTACAAGGTGGCGATCTGGCTGGCGATGTTCGACCGCCACCAGCAGCGCATCGCCGAGCTGCGCCCGCGCGTGGCCGTGGTCGAGTTCGCCGGCGCCGCCGGCACGCTCGCCTCGCTCGGCGACAAGGGTTTCGAAGTGCAGAAGGCGCTGGCCGAGGAACTCGGCCTCGGCGTGCCCGCCACCACCTGGCACGTGGCGCGCGACGGCTTCGCCGAAGCGGTCAACCTGCTGGCCTTGGTCACCGGCTCGCTGGGCAAGATCGCGCTCGACATCATGATCATGGCCTCGACCGAGTTCGCCGAGGTCTACGAGCCGTTCGTCAAGGGCCGCGGCGCCAGCAGCACCATGCCGCAGAAGCGCAACCCGATCTCCAGCGAGCTGATGCTCGCCGCCTCCAAGGCGGTGCGCCAGCATGCCGGCCTGATGGTGGATGCGATGGTGCAGGACTTCGAGCGCGCCACCGGCCCGTGGCACGCCGAGTGGATCGCCATTCCCGAGAGCTTCATCCTCACCTCGGGCGCGCTGCACCAGGCCAAGTTCGCGCTCGGCGGCCTGATCGTCGACGAGGCGCGCATGAAGCACAACCTGGGCATCTCGCGCGGCCTGATCGTGGCCGAGGCGGTGATGATGGGCATGGCGCCGTACATCGGCCGCCAGCAGGCGCACGACGTGGTCTACGACGCCTGCCGCACCGTCAACGAGCACGGCGGCACGCTGGCCGAGGCGCTGGCCGCGTTGCCCGCGGTCACGGCGCATTTCGACCGCGCCGCCATCGAGCGCATGACCGACCCCGCCAACTACCTGGGCCTCGCGCCGCAGATGGTGGACCGCGCCGTGGCGCTGTCGGCGCAGGCCGGGGTCTGAGATAGCGGTGGAGGAAGACATCATGCACAACGAATCCACCGGCGCCGCCACGACGGCGCCCCCGAAGCCGCTGCCCTGGTACCGCAAGCTCGGCATGCAGGTGCTGCTGGCGCTGATACTCGGCATCGCGGTCGGCTTTGCCTTTCCGAAGCTCGCGCCGCAGCTCAAGCTGCTGGGCGACATGTTCCTGTCGCTGATCAAGGCCGGCGTGGCGCCGCTGGTGTTCCTCACCATCGTGCACGGCATCGCCTCGGCCGGAGACGTGCGCAGCGCCGGGCGCGTGGGCTGGCGCTCGATCGTCTATTTCGAGGTGATCTCCACCATCGCGCTCATCTTCGGCCTGTTCGCCGGCAACCTGCTGCAGACCGGCAAGGGCATGACCGCCGCCGCCGGCGCGGCGCCGGTGGCCGTGGCCAAGGCGACCGCGCCGCAGGGCTTGCTGGAGTTCCTGCTCCACATCGTGCCGGACAACTTCGTCGGCGCCTTCGCCAAGGGCGAGCTGCTGCAGGTGGTGGTGCTCGCGGTGATGGTCGGCATCGGCATCCTGGCGATCCCGGAGTCGCGCCGCGCCAAGGTCAACGACGGCCTCGAGACCATCTCCGAGGTGCTGTTCTCCTTCATCAACCTGGTGATGAAGCTCGCGCCGATCGGCACGTTCGGCGCGGTGGCCTACTCGGTGGGCAGCAACGGCGCCGCCGTGCTGGTCGCGCTGGCGCAGCTGGTGCTGAGCTTCTACGCGGTGGTGGTGCTGTTCATCGCCGTGGTGATGGGGCTGGCGGCCCGGCTGGCGGGCTTCAGCCTGTGGCGCTTCCTGCGCTACATCAAGGACGAGATCCTGATCGTGCTCGGCACGGCGTCGTCCGAGAGCGCGCTGCCGCGCCTGCTGATCAAGCTGCAGCGCCTGGGCTGCGCCAAGCAGACGGTCGGGCTGGTGCTGCCCACGGGCTATGCGTTCAACCTCGACGGCACCTCCATCTTCATGGCGATGGGCGTGATGTTCATCTCGCATGCCTACGGCGTGCCGCTCACGCTGGACCACCAGATCGGCATCCTGCTGCTGATGCTGCTGACCTCGAAGGGCGCGGCGACGGTGTCGGGCGGCTCGTTCGTGGTGTTCGCCGCGACCGTGACCTCCACCGGGCTGCTGCCGGTGGAAGGGCTGGCCGTGATCTTCGGCGTCTACCGCTTCCTGTCGATGGCCATCTCCACCTGCAACACCATCGGCAACGGCGTGGCGACGGTGGTGGTGGCGAAGTGGTCGGGCACGTTCGACGCCAAGGTGGCCGAGCCGTACTTCTATCCCGAGCGCTATCCCGGCTTCGCCGCCGACGCCGCGGCGGTCGAGGTCGATCCGCATGGCGCGCTGCCCAAGGCGCCCACGCTCTGACCTGCGCGCAGGTCCACCACGCGGCCCGGCGGTGTCCGCCGTCTTCCCGAGCGGGGAGCGGCCGGCGCCGCCGGGCCGCTTCCACCGGATTGAAACCAAGTGAACACCATGACGGCTACCCGCGTCGAGCATGACGCCTTCGGCCCGGTCGAGATTCCCGCCGACCGCTACTGGGGCGCGCAGACGCAGCGCGCGCTCGGCGTCTTCGAGGTCGGCGACGAGCGCTTCCCGGCCTGCCTGGTCCGCACCTTCGGCCTGCACAAGATGGCGGCGGCGCGCGCCAACGTGCGCTGCGCCGCGCTCGATCCCGCGCTGGCGCAAAGCATCGAGGCCGCCGCGGCGGAACTGCGCGCCGGCCGCTTCGACGCGCATTTCCCGCTGACCATCTGGCAGACCGGCTCGGGCACCCAGACCAACATGAACGCCAACGAGGTCATCGCCAACCGCGCCAACGAGCTGCTCGGCCAGCCGCTCGGCACCAAGTCGCCGGTGCATCCGAACGACCACGTGAACGCCTCGCAGTCCTCCAACGACAGCTTCCCGACCGTGATGCAGATGGCCGCGGCGCTGGAAGTGCGCGAGCGCCTGCAGCCGGCGCTGGCGCTGCTGCGCGATACGCTGCAGGAGCGCGCGCGCGCCTTCGCGGGCGTGCTCAAGGTGGCGCGCACGCACCTGATGGACGCCGTGCCGATGACGATGGCGCAGGCCTTCGAGAGCTTCGCCACGCAGGCCGCCGGCGGCCTCGCGCGGATCGACAGCGTGTTCCCGCGCCTGCTGGTGCTGCCGCAGGGCGGCACCGCGGCCGGCACCGGCCTCAACGCGCCGCGCGGCTTCGACCAGGCCTTCTGCGAAGAAGCTGGCCAGCTCGCGGGCCTGGCGTTCAGCCCCAGCCCCTGCAAGGTCGAGGGCATGGCCGCGCACGACACGCTGGTCGAGCTCTCGGGCGTGCTCAACGTCATCGCCACCTCGCTGGCCAAGATCGCCAACGACCTGCGCTGGCTGGGGTCGGGGCCGCGCTGCGGCCTGGGCGAGCTGGTTATCCCGGACGACGGCCTGACCTCGTCGATCATGCCCGGCAAGCGCAACCCGACCATCGCGGAAGTGGCCGTTCAGGCCGCCATGCAGGTCATGGGCAACCACGTCACCGTCACCCTGGCGGGCGCGTCCGGCAACTTCGAGCTCAACGTCGCCAAGCCGGTGCTGATCCACAACGTGCTGCAGTCGATCCGCGTGCTGTCCGACAGCATGCAGGTGCTGGCGCGCAAGCTGGTGGCGGGGCTGGACGTGAACCGCGAGCGGCTGGCCGCCAACGTGGACGGCGCGCTGCTCGCCGTGACCGCGCTCAACCCGGTGATCGGCTACGACCGCGCCGCGCGCATCACGCGCACCGCGCTCGAGCGCGGCATCACGCCGCGCGCGGCGGCGCTCGAGCTGGGGCTGCTGAGCGGGGAGGAGTACGACCGCCTGGTCGATCCCGCCAGGATGGCGCGCGGACTGGCCTAGCGCGCGCAGGCCCGGGCCGGCGCGGGTCAGGTCGCGGCGGCGGCGGCCGGCGGCATGCGCCGCTGCAGCACCGTGGTGTAGCTGAAGCGGTCCGCCGGCTGGATGCTGATGGAGACTTCCATCAGCGTGTGCGACTGGTCGTAGTACTGGCGCACGAACTCCAGCGCATGGGCGCCGGGCTCCGTGCCGAGCTTGGCCGCCAGCGCCTCCGGCACGCCCACGGCCCTGGCCGTCTGCCGGATCTCCATCACCACGCTGCCGGTCACGTCGCTGATGAGGTCGCAGATCAGCTCCTGCGTATGGCGCAGCTGGCGGCGGATCTTGCCGCCGTCGGCCGCGCGCACGTACACGTGGAACCACGCCACCGGACAGGCGTGCGTGAGCGGGTCGACGCGCGCCGCCTGCACCTCCATCCAGTGCGTGCCGGGCGCGCAGCCCAGGCGCGCGGCCATTTCCACGTCCACCACGATGTTCTTGATGCTGTGGATCACGCGCTGGGTGTTGGCGCTGTACTGCAGCAGCTCGTCGACGGTGGAGATGGTCGGCGCGTAGCCGGTGGCCGGCGGCGCCGAGGCCTCGACGCGCGTGCCGGCGCGCTTGCGGCGCGAGATGAGCCCGAGCGCCTGGACCTGGTCGAGCGCCGCGCGCACCGTGCCCCGGCCGACGCCGTACTTCTGTGCGAGCTCGAGCTCGCCGGGCAGACAGCTTCCCACGGGATAGGCGCCTGAGGCGATGTCGTTCAACAACATCTCCGTCAGCTCGACGTAACGCGGCTTCGTAACGCTCACGGCTTGGTCCGGACCAGGTAAATGACGAGCGGATTATATCGCCGCACCCGGCGCCCGCCGCGAAGCCGTCCGGCGCGATGCCGCCGTTCACCTGTTCCGGGCTCCGCTCCTGCATCCGCCACCGCATCCGCCACCCCATGCCATGTCCTCACTCGAGCTTGATGTTGGCGTCCTTGACCACCTTGGACCAGCGCGCCATTTCCTGCTTGATGTAGTCCATGAACGCCGGCGGCGTGGACGGCGCGGGGATGTAGCCGAGGTCGCCCACGGTCTTGCGGAACTGCGCGTCGGCCAGCGTGTCGGCCACCGCCTTGTTCAGCACCGCCACCACGCTGTCGGGCGTGCCGGCCGGCGCGAGCAGGCCATACCATCCCTGCACCTCGTAGCCCTTGAGGCCGCCTTCCTGCACGGTCGGCGTGCCGGGCGTCAGCGGCAGGCGCGTGGCGCTGGTGACGGCCAGCGCGCGCAGCCTGCCGGCCTGCGCCTGGTTCAGGCTGTCAGGGCCGGCGAACACGGCGTTGACCTCGCCGCCCATCGCCGCGGCGATGGAGGGGCCGCCGCCCTTGTACGGCACGTGCAGCAGCTTCACGCCGGCCATGTTCGAGAACAGCTCCAGCGCCAGGTGGCTGGTGTTGCCGTTGCCCGCCGACCCGACCGAGACCGCGCCCGGATGCTCCTTGGCGTATTGGATGAACTCGGGGATGGTCTTGGGCCCGAACTTCGGGTTGGTGTAGAGCACCAGCGGCAGCTTGGCCACCATCGACACCGGCTTGAAGTCCTTCACCGAGTCGTATGGCAGGTTGGGATAGAGGCTCGGGTTGATCGCGTGCGCGGCCAGCACCATCACCAGCGTGTAGCCGTCCGGCGTGGCGCGCGCCACGTACTGCGTGGCGATCGCGCCGCTGGCGCCGGCCTTGTACTGCACCACCACCGGCACGCCCAGGTATTTCTGCAGGCCGGCCGACAGCGGCCGCGCCACCACGTCGGCGGTGCCGCCGGGCGGGTAGGGAATGATCAGCTCGACGGGGCGGTCGGGAAAGGCCGCCGCGCCGGCGGCGGTGGCGGCGAACAGCAGTGCGGCGCCGAGCAGGCGGGTGATCTTGGTATGCATTTGTCTCTCTCCGTAGGTATCGGTGTTCAGATCAGGGTCAGGTCGTCCGGGAATGTGAGCGGCGCTTCGGTGGCGGCCTGGAGCTCGTCCCTGGACACGCCCGCGGCCAGAGCCCGCACCACGAAGCCGCGCTGCGGGTCGACGTCGATGATCGCCATGTCGGTGTACACGGTGTCGACCGCGCCCTTGCCGGTGAGCGGGAAGGTGCAGTGGCGCAGCAGGCGGGGCCTGCCGTCGCGCGTGGTGTGCTCCATCACCACGATGACCTTGCGCGCGCCGGCCACCAGGTCCATCGCGCCGCCGATGCCGGGCACCGCGTCCGTGTCGTCGGTGGCCCAGCTGGCGATGTCGCCCTCGCTCGACACCTGGAAGGCGCCGAGGATGGTGGCGTCGAGGTGCCCGCCGCGCATCATGGAAAACGACAGCGACTGGTCGCAGATGGACGCGCCCGGAATCAGCTGCACGTGCGCCTTGCTGGCATTGATGAGGTCTTCGTCGCCGGGGTCGCCGGGGGTGACGTCCTCGATGCCGAGGATGCCGTTCTCGCTGTGGAGCACGATTTCCTTCTTCGGGTCGAGGTGGCGCGCCACCAGCGTGGGCATGCCCAGGCCGATGTTGACGTAGCTGCCGGGCCGGATGTCGGCGGCGACCAGTTGCGCGACGCGGTCGCGGCTGAGTTTCTTGCTGTCGCTCATGGTGTCGCTCATTGCTTGCCGTCCTTGCGCACGACCTTGCTGACGAAGATGCCCGGCGTGACCACCGTCTCGGGCGGCATGAAGCCGAGCGGGAGGATGTCGTCGACCTGGGCGATGGCGGTTCTGGCGGCGGTGCACATCACCGGGCCGAAGCCGCGCGCGGCCAGGCGGTAGGTGAGGTTGCCCCAGCGGTCGCCGTGATACGCCTTGACCAGCGCGAAGTCGGCATGCAGCGGTTCCTCGAGCACGTAGCCGCGCCCGTTGTAGACGCATTGCGGCTTGCCCTCGGCCAGCGGCGTGCCGTAGCCGGTCGGCGTGTAGAACGGGCCGAGCCCGGCGCCGGCCGCGCGCATGCGCTCGATCAGCGTGCCCTGCGGCACCAGCTCGAGCGCGATCTTCTTGTTCTTGTACAGGTCCCGGAAGATGTCGGCGCCCGACGACTTGGGATAGGTGCAGATCATCTTGCGCACGCGCCCGGCGGCCAGCAGCGCGGCCAGGCCGGTGGTGCCGGTGCCGGCGTTGTTGCTGATGATGGTCAGGTCGGTGGCGCCGTGCTCGATCAGCGCGTGCAGCAGCTCGCGCGGCAGGCCCGAATCGCCGAACCCGGTCACCATCACCGAGGCGCCGTCGCCGATGCCCGACACGGCGTCGAGCAGGCTGGGCGAAATCTTGTTGATCATGGATGTCTCTTCCTTGGCGACGGGCGCCGGCGCCCGTCGGTTCTTGCGTCGATGTTTTCCCTGGGCCGCCTCACAGCGCGGCCGCGGTGCCGAGGATCGCGGTCGACTGGCTCGACAGCGTGGCGCCGTTGCCGTGCACCAGCGCGATCTCGGCCTTCTGCTGCCGCTCGCCGGCCTCGCCGCGCAGCTGGCGCACGGCCTCGATGACGAGGAACACGCCGTACATGCCCGGATGCCCGAACGACAGGCCGCCGCCGTTGGTGTTGACCGGCAGCG
The DNA here is from genome assembly GCF_058789195.1 of Cupriavidus sp. FW216-B1. Lineage (NCBI taxonomy): Bacteria > Pseudomonadati > Pseudomonadota > Betaproteobacteria > Burkholderiales > Burkholderiaceae > Cupriavidus > Cupriavidus sp. FW216-B1. The sequence goes on from NZ_JBYTEL010000002.1 coordinate 381,481, forward strand.
TTCCGCCCGGCGCGATCGCGCCGCCGCTGACGAAATTCCCGCCTTCGCCCTTGGGGCAGAAGCCGAGGTCCTCGAGGAACAGGATGGTGTTGATGGTGAAGGCGTCGTACAGGCACAGCAGGTCGACGTCGTCCTTGGTCACGCCCGCCATGCGGTAGGCGCGCCGGCCCGATTCGGTCGCGGCCGTCACGGTCAGGTCGTGCATCGAGGAGATCTGGCGGTGCCACAGCGCCGAGGCATTGCCGAGCACGTAGGCCGGCGGCTTCGGCGTGTCGCGGGCGCGGTCGCTGCGCACCAGCACGAAGGCGCCGGCGCCGTCGGTCAGCAGGCAGCAGTCGCGCACGGTCAGCGGGTCGCAGATCATGCGCGAGGCCAGCACGTCCTCGACCGAGAGCGGGTCGCGCGAATAGGCCTCGGGATTCAGCCGCGCCCATGCGCGCGCGGCGACCGCCACTTCCGCCAGTTGTTCGCGCGTGGTGCCGAACTCGGCCATGTGGCGCGCCGCGGCCAGCGCGTAGGCGCTGATCGGCTGCATCGGCTGGTACGGCGTTTCATAAGGCTGCGGGTCCAGCACCTGCCGCATCTTGCCGACCGCCGCGCGGTCCACCGCGCCGCTGCGCTGCGTGCTGCCGTAGCAGACCAGCACGGCGTTGCATTCGCCGGCGGCCAGCGCGTGCATGGCCGGCAGCAGGTGGGCGACGAAGCTCGAGCCGCCGAGCATGGTGCTGTCGACGAAGGCCGGGCGGATGCCGAGGTATTCGGCCACCGGCATGGCCCACATGGTGGCCGACGCGCTGCACGTGCACAGGCCGTCGATGTCCGCCATCGTCATCCCGGCATCGGCCACCGCGCGCGCGGCGGCCTGCGCCAGGATCTCCATTTCCGTATAGCCGCGGGCGCTGCCCAGGCCCGCCTGTCCGACGCCGACGATGGCCGTGGCGCCGCGCAATGCCGACGCGCTCATGCCGTGCCCTCCGCCAGCGTGAAGACCACGAGATGCGTCTCGCCTTCGGGGCGCACGCGCGCGCGCACGCGGTCGCCGATCCGGGCGGCGGCCGGGTCCGGCGATTCGATCTGGCTCATCATGCGGAATCCTTCGTCGAGATCGACCAGGCACAGGTTGCGGTCGCCGCCGGCTTCGGCCGGGCGGCGCATGACGGTGGTCGAATGGACCGTGCCGTCGCCGGACGGCGCGATCCATTCGAATTCGCCGGCGCCGCAGTTCAGGCAGTGCACGCGCGGGTAGAACACCACGGCGCCGCAGCCGCGGCATTTCGGCACGCGCCACTCGCCGCCGTCGAGGTAGCGGAAATAGGTCTGCTCGGGTCCGGCCGCGGGCGGCGCGCCGTCCTTCGTCACTGGTTTTGACATGATCGTCCTGTGTGCGAAGCGGGAATTCAGATGGGGTCCCAGCACACGACGTCGGGCGAGCGCTCGAGGTCGTAGAAGCTGGTGCGCATGGCAGGGATGGCGACCTCGGCGATGGTCTGCGGCGTCCAGCCGTCGCTGCGGTGCACCGAGCGGATCGGGCGCGGCTGGCTGAACAGCAGGATCTCGTTGGCGCGCACGCCGAAGATCTGCCCGGTCACGGCGCTGGCCGCGTCGCTGGCGAGGTACACGGCCATCGGCGCGATCTTGCCGGCTTCCATGCGCTTGAGCTTGTCGACGCGCGCGGCTTCTTCCGGCGTGTTGGCCGGGATGGAGTCCGTCATGCGGCTCCAGGCGAACGGCGCGATGCAGTTCGAGCGCACGCCGTACTTCTGCATGTCCAGCGCGATCGACTTCGACAGCGCCACGATGCCCAGCTTGGCGGCGGCATAGTTGGCCTGGCCGAAGTTGCCGATCAGCCCCGAGGTCGACGTCATGTGGACGTAGGCGCCGCCGTTCTGCGCCCTGAAGTGTGGCGCCGCGGCGCGGCTGACGAAGAAGCTGCCATGCAGGTGCACGTCGATCACGGCGCGCCATTCTTCCTCGCTCATGTTGTGGAAGAAGCGGTCGCGCAGATTGCCCGCGTTGTTGATGACGGCATCGATGCGGCCATAGGTGTCGAGCGCGCACGCGATCACGTTGGCCGCGCCTTGCCAGGTCGTCACGCTGTCGGCGTTGGGCGTGGCCGTGCCGCCGGCCTGCGCGATCTCCTCGGCCAGGCGCCCGGCCGCGCTGCTGTCGCCGCCCTGTCCGGACAGGGACACGCCGACATCGTTCACGACCACCTTCGCGCCGGCCTGCGCCAGCGCCAGCGCGATGCCGCGGCCAATGCCGCCGCTCGCGCCCGTCAATACGACAACCTTGTCTTCCATTCTCAGCCTCGGTGTGCGGCGGCGTTCTGCGCGCCGGCTTGTTTATGTTCGAACATATTGTGTATGCTGAACATATTGATGTCAAGCCTGCGCCGCCGCTGGCGGAGATGGCGGGCGTGGCGCCGCGCTGGCGCGCAGGAAGCGAGGAAAGCTGGATGCGCGAACGCGCAGGGTGACGGCGGGAGAGGGGGGTGAGTCGACGAACAGGCTGGCAGGCGTGCCGGCAAGAGATGGCGTGCGCGCAAGGGAACGCGGCAGGCAGGAGGTAACGCGGGGGAGGGATGGCACGCGGGGCGGCGGTGCTTGCCGTGCGCCCGGTGCCAGGGCGAACCCGAAAGCAAAAAAGCCCGCAATTGCTTGCGGGCTTTTCTACGATACTTTTGGCTCCCCGAGCTGGGCTCGAACCAGCGACCTGCGGATTAACAGTCCGTCGCTCTACCAACTGAGCTATCAGGGAACAGCAGAGAAAAGGATTATAACCAGTTTCTCGTTTATTCGTCAACACCTGCGCGGTAGTTCTTACCGCCGGTGCCGCGAAACTTCTGGTTCCGCCTGAACGATCCCGATGCGCGGGCCGGTGTTGCTGGCCGTGTGCCGTCGGTGTTCGATGGCGAGGGCCACATTATAGGCAATGTTTTTGATTTTTGCCATAAAAAACCGCCCGGAAGGGCGGTTTTTTTGTTCCCATCCGCTTCACCGGACGGTGGCCATCGCCGTTCAGTCGAACACGGGCGAATCGACGCCCAGGATCTTGTGCAGCTTCGGCGAGGTGGTGGTGTACTGCATGTGGATTTTCTTCTCGGGGAAGATGTAGGGCGCGGCGCCGAAGGCGGCCAGCGCGGCTTCGTGGAAGCCCGAGAGGATCAGCTTCTTCTTGCCGGGGTAGGTGTTGATGTCGCCCACCGCGAAGATGCCCGGGATGTTGGTCTCGAACTTCTCGGTGTCCACCTTGATCTGCTTGCGCTCGAGCGCCAGGCCCCACTCGGCGATCGGGCCGAGCTTGGGCGACAGGCCGAAGAACACCAGCAGGTCGTCCAGCGGCAGGCGGCGCGTCACGCCGTCGGCGCCGGTCACCTTGATCTCGGTGAGCAGGCCGTCCTTTTCCTCGTAGCCGCTGATCTGGCCGACCACGAACTGCATTTCCAGCTGCTCGCACAGTTCCTTCATCTTGGCCACCGAGGCGGGCGCCGCGCGGAAGCCGTCGCGGCGGTGGATCATCACCACCGACTCGGCCTTGCCGATCAGGTCCAGCGTCCAGTCGAGCGCGGAGTCGCCGCCGCCGACGATGACCAGGTTGCGGCCGTGGAAGCGGCTCGGATCCTTGACGCGGTAGAACAGCTGCTTGCCCTCGAACCTGTCGATGCCCTCGACCTTGACCGTGCGCGGCTGGAACGAGCCCACGCCGGCGGCGATGAAGATGGTCTTGGTGATGAAGCGCGTGCCGAGCGAGGTCTCGACGAAGAAGCGGCCGTCGTCGCGGCGCTCCACCACCGAGACTTCCTGGCCCAGGTGGAAGGTCGGCTCGAACGGCTCGATCTGCTTGAGCAGGTTGTCGGTGAGCTCCTGGCCGGTGCAGATGGGCACCGCCGGGATGTCGTAGATCGGCTTGTCCGGATACAGCTCCACGCACTGGCCGCCCACCACCTTCAGCGAGTCGATCACGTGCGCCTTGATTTCGAGCAGGCCCAGTTCGAAGACCTGGAAGAGTCCGACCGGTCCGGCGCCGACGATCAGCGCGTCGATTTCCAGCGGCTGGCCGCCGGCGTTGCCGGTGGCCACGCTGAGGCTGGCGTCGGCGACGGGGTTAGGAATGCTCAAGTCCATATTCGTCCTGATACGTTGTGGGCACCGATGTGCCCGGCATGACGGGAAAACGCGTATGTGGGGACGGCTTCCTGGCCTGTTCTGCTCTCTTGATCCGGCGGATCCAGGCGTTCAGCGCTCGAGGTACTGCAGCTTGTCGCCGACGTCCTTCCACTGGTCGGCGTCGGGCAGCGGCGACTTGGTCTTGGTGATGGACGGCCAGTTGCGCGCGAGCTCGGCGTTGAGGTCGATGTACTGCTGCTGGTCGCCGGGCACGTCTTCTTCCGCGTAGATCGCGTTCACCGGGCATTCCGCCACGCACACCGCGCAATCGATACACTCGTCCGGGTCGATGGTGAGAAAGTTCGGACCTTCGCGGAAGCAATCGACCGGACACACGTCGACGCAGTCGGTGTATTTGCAGCGGATGCAGGATTCGGTGACAACGTGAGTCATTTCGGTTCCAGAAAAACGGGGTCGGCTTCGATGGGGGGATCAGGCTTGCTGTGCACTGCGAATCACGCCGCCGGGCGGGGCCGGATGGGATGCCCCGCGGGTTCACCATCCGTCCACCATGGGTTCACCGTGCGCGGCGCGAGCGCAGGCCGTGGCCTTTCAAAGACCGATATTGTAGCCGAGGCGCAAACCTAGGGTAATCCTCCTATATAGCCGGATCAGATAGTTTTCTTATTTCTTTATGTACGTTTGATCCAGCGCAGTACCGGCGCGCCCGCGCCGGCGCGCTTTGCTGGCTCCCGGCCCGGCGCCGTTGTATGCTCCCCAGGGCCTGCCCGCGCCGCCGGCGCGCCAAAACGAGGAGAACGCCATGCCAGTTCCCGTCCGCCAGCAGCCCGCCGGCAGCGCCCGGCGCACGCGCGCGGCGGCGCGGCTCGCCGGGCTGGCGCTGCTGCCGGTCCTGGCCGCGCCGGTGACGCACGCGCAGACGCTGGCGCAGGCCGGCGGCCCGTCCGAGAGCGTGGTGGCGCGGCTGATGGCGTGGCGCATGGAGACCGACCGGCCGGTGTCGCTGGCCGCGCTGACCCGCTTCGAATGGGACGACTTCGGCGTGGTGGTCGAGCCCGCCGGCGAGGCCGTGGCCAATTGCGGCCAGGCCGGCTTCATGCCGTGCGATGCGGGCCTGCAGCCGGCGCGCGGCGCGCCGGTCCAGGTGCTGGTGTTCCGCCGCGCGGCCACGCCGGTCTACCACGAGCGCATCACGGTGCGCTCGGCCGTGTTCGCCGAACCGCTGCCGAGCGCCGTGCCGCGCGCGCAGGCCACGCTGATCGGATGCCCCGGCTACAACGGCGAGACGCTGTGGTGCCTGCGCGGCAGCGCGCGCGGCCGCCAGCCGGACCGCTTCCTCGATGGCGGGTGAGCGCGCCCGCCGCCAGCCCTGCGTGCGCGCTTTCGGTTAGCATGTCGCACTGACTTGGCTTTGCCGTCCGGCCTGACATGATCATCTCATCCCTGCTCGACACCGACCTGTACAAATTCACCATGATGCAGGTGGTGCTGCACCATTTCCCGGCGGCGCAGGTCGAGTACCGCTTCAAGTGCCGCAACGCGGGTATGGACCTGACGCCCTACGTGGACGAGATCCGCGACGAGATCGCCCAGTTGTGCCAGGTGCGTTTCACCGAGGACGAGCTCGACTACCTGCGCGGCCTGCGCTTCATCAAGAGCGATTTCGTCGATTTCCTCGGGCTGTTCCACCTCAACCAGAAATACGTCACGGTGGCGCCCGCCGCGTCGGGCGCGGGCGAGATCGAGATCACCATCCGCGGCCCGTGGCTGCACACCATCCTGTTCGAGGTGCCGCTGCTGGCCATCGTCAACGAGGTGTACTTCCGCAACACGCAGCCGCAGCCGGACTGGCGCGAAGGCCGCCGCCGGCTCGAAGAGAAGCTGGCCCTGCTGAAGATGCCCGGCCACGCCGACTGCGTGATCGCCGACTACGGCTCGCGGCGCCGCTTCTCGCGCGACTGGCAGGAAGAGGTGCTGCAGACCATGCGCCGCGTGCTCGGGCCCCAGCTGGCCGGCACCAGCAACGTGCATTTCGCGCGCATGCACAACCTGATCCCGCTGGGCACGATGGCGCATGAATACCTGCAGGCCTGCCAGGCGCTCGGCCCGCGGCTGCGCGATTCGCAGGTGTTCGCGCTCGAGGTGTGGGCCAAGGAGTACCGCGGCGACCTCGGCATCGCCTTGTCCGATACCTACGGCTTCGACGCTTTCCTGCGCGACTTCGACCTCTATTTCTGCAAGCTGTTCGACGGCGTGCGCCACGATTCCGGCGACCCTTTCGCGTGGGGCGAGCGCATGCTGGCCCACTACGCGGCGGGCCGCGTCGACCCGCTGGGCAAGACGCTGATCTTCAGCGACAGCCTCGACATCCCGCGCGTGATCGAGCTGTACGAGCGCTTCGGCGGGCGCTGCCGGCTGGCCTTCGGCGTGGGCACCAACCTCACCAACGACCTCGGCTACACGCCGCTGCAGATCGTCATCAAGATGACCCGCTGCAACGGGCAGCCGGTGGCCAAGCTGTCGGACACGCCCGAGAAGACCATGTGCGACGATCCCGCCTACCTGACCTACCTGCGGCAGGTATTCGGCATCAAGGCGCCGGCCTGAACCCGGGAACCCGGGAACCCCGGCCTCCAGACATTCCGCATCCACCACCGGACAGCAACGCATGGACACCTCTTCCGCACGCGACCGCATCTTCGCCCGCATCCGCGCCGCCCAGGGCCGCGCCGCCGGAGTCAGCAACGGCGAGCGCGCGGCGGTGGCCGACTATCTCGCGCGCCATCCAGCCGGCCCGCGCCCGCCGGCGCCGGCGGACCGCATCGCCGCGTTCGAGGCGCAGGCGCTCAAGCTGGCCTCCACGGTGGCGCGCGTGGCGACGCTGGCTGACGTGCCGGCCGAGGCCGCGCGCTACCTCGACAGCCTGGGCCTGGCGCGCCGCGCCATCGCCTGGGACAGCTTCGGCGCGCTCGACTGGCAGGCGCACGGCCTGGCGGTGGAGTGCCGCCTGCCCGAGCGCGACGCGCAGGCCGACCACGACCACGGCGACCTGGTCGGCATCACCGGCTGCTTCTGCGCCATCGCCGAGACCGGCTCGCTGATGCTGCTGTCCGGGCCGCGGACCTTTGCCTCGGCCGCGCTGCTGCCGGAGACGCATATCGCGGTGGTGCCGGTCTCGCGCATCGTCGACGGCCTCGAGGACGCCTTCGCGCTGGCGCGCGGCGAGCGCGGCGAATTGCCGCGCGCCACCAACGTCATCAGCGGCCCGTCGCGCACCGGCGACATCGAGCAGACCATCGTGCTCGGCGCGCACGGGCCCTACCGCGTGCACGTGATCCTGGTCGAGCAGGACTGAGCGCCGCGCGCCCGGCGCCCGCGCGGGAAAGCCGCAGGAAAGTTCGGCGGAAAGCCGGCGGAAAGCCGCGGCGATTGCTTTACACTTGAGGCCTTCGCCGCGCGCCGGCGGCCCGCCGTGCCGGCGCCTTGCCAGCCGGCGCACTGTCTCCGCCCGCCGCCTTCGCCCGGCGCGGGTGCCGCAATCCAGAACCAGGAGATCCCGCCCGATGCGCCGTGCCCCCGCCTTGCTTTCACCACTGCTCGCGCTGACGCCCGGCCTGGCCGGCGCGGCGGAGCTCGATGGTGCGGCGCTGTCGCCGGCATGGGCCCTGCCGTTCGCCGGCACGCTGCTGTCGATCGCGCTGTTGCCGCTGCTCGCGCCGCGCTTCTGGCATCACCACTACGGCAAGGTCGTGGCGGCCTGGGCGCTGCTGTTCCTGGTGCCGTTCGCGCTGGCCTTCGGCGCGCATGCGGCGGCCGCCAGCGCCGTGCATGCGCTGCTTTCCGAATACGTGCCGTTCATCGCGCTGATCGCCTCGCTCTACATCGTGGCCGGCGGCATCTGCGTGCGCGGCAACCTGCACGGCACGCCGCGCCTGAACACCGGCCTGCTCGCGCTCGGCACGGCGCTGGCCAGCCTGATGGGCACCACCGGCGCGGCCATGCTGCTGATCCGCCCGCTGCTGCGCGCCAACGACAACCGGCGCCACGTCGCGCACGTGGTGGTGTTCTTCATCTTCCTGGTGGCCAACGCGGGCGGCGCGCTCACGCCGCTCGGCGACCCGCCGCTGTTCCTGGGTTTCCTCAAGGGCGTGGATTTCTTCTGGACGCTGCGCAACATCCTGCCCGAGACCCTGTTCATCTGCGGCGCGCTGCTGGTGATCTTCTACTTCGTCGACCGGCACTACTACCTCAACAGGGAAGAAGAATTGCCGGCCGCAGCCGATCCCACGCCGGACTCGGCGGGCATCCGCATCGAGGGCAAGCGCAATTTCGTGCTGCTGCTGGCGGTGGTCGGGCTGGTGCTGATGAGCGGGCTGTGGCAGCCCGGCATCGCGTTCGACGTGATGGGCGCGCCGGTCGGCCTGCAGATGGCCGTGCGCGACGTGCTGCTGGTGGCGGTGGCGCTGCTGTCGCTGTGGATCACGCCGGCCGCGGCGCGCGCCGGCAACGAGTTCACCTGGGAGCCGATCCTCGAGGTGGGCAAGCTGTTCGCCGGCATCTTCCTGACCATCATCCCGGTGATCGCCATGCTCAAGGCCGGCGCGGACGGCGCGTTCGCCGGCGTGATCGGCCTGGTCAGCGACGCCGGCGGCCAGCCCGTCGACGGCATGTATTTCTGGGCCACCGGCATCCTGTCGTCGTTCCTCGACAACGCGCCGACCTACCTGGTGTTCTTCAATACCGCCGGCGGCGATGCCGCCACGCTGATGACGCGGAACGCCTCCACGCTGGCGGCGATCTCGGCGGGCGCCGTGTTCATGGGCGCCAATACCTACATCGGCAACGCGCCCAACCTGATGGTCAAGGCCATCGCGGAAAGCCGCGGCGTGCGCATGCCCAGCTTCTTCGGCTACATGCTGTGGTCGGGGTGCGTGCTGGTGCCGTTGTTCCTGATGATGACCTTTATCTTTTTCCACGTCCAAGCATGAGCAAGCCATCCATTCTCGTGACCCGCGCCGTCTTTCCCGAAGTGATCGACCGGCTCGCGCAGTATTTCGACGTCGACAGCAACCAGCAGGACGAGGCGCTCGACGCCGCCGCGCTGAAGGCGCGCCTGGCCGGCAAGGCCGGCGTGCTGGCCAATGCCGCGGACCGCATCGACGGTGCGCTGGTGGCGGCGCTGCCGGCGCTGCGCGCGGTCTGCAACATGGCCGTGGGCTACAACAACCTCGACGTGGCGGCGCTGACCGCCGCCGGCATCGTGGCGACCAACACGCCCGACGTGCTGACGGAAACCACCGCCGATTTCGGCTGGGCCCTGCTGATGGCCACCGCGCGCCGCGTGACCGAGTCCGAGCACTGGCTGCGCGCCGGCAAGTGGGAGCGCTGGAGCTTCGACATGTTCCTCGGCATGGACCTGCATGGCAGCACGCTCGGCATCCTCGGCATGGGCCGCATCGGCCAGGCGCTGGCGCGGCGCGCGGCGGGCTTCGGCATGCCGGTGATCTACCACAACCGCAGCCGCCTGCCCGAGGACACCGAGCGCGCGCTCAACGCGCGCTACGTCAGCAAGGCCGGGCTGCTGGCGCAGTCCGACCACCTGATCCTGGTGCTGCCGTACAGCGCGCAGAGCCACCACAGCATCGGCGCGGCCGAGCTGGCGCAGATGAAGCCGTCGGCCACGCTGGTCAACCTCGCGCGCGGCGGCATCGTCGACGATGCCGCGCTGGCCGAGGCGCTGCGCGAGCGCCGCCTGTTCGCCGCCGGGCTCGACGTGTTCGAGGGCGAGCCGCAGGTGCATCCCGGCCTGCTGGCGGTGCCCAACGTGGTGCTGACCCCGCATATCGCCAGCGCCTCGGAGAAGACCCGCCGCGCGATGGCCGACCTTGCCGCCGACAACCTGATCGCCGCGCTCGACGCCGGGCCGCAGGCGGGGCACCCGTCCTCGGTGATCAATCCCGACGTGATGGCGCGCCGCCGCTGAAGCCTGTGCGCCGCCGTGGCGCGCCATGCCGCCACGGCGTTCCCGATCCTTCCCGACCCACATGAACCTGATTTCCCTCCTGACGCTGGCGCTCGCGGCGGCCGCGGTATTGCTGCTGCTGGTATTGGTGCTGCGCGGGCGCGGCGACGGCGCCAGCCCGGAACTGGTGCGGCTGCTCGCCGAGCTGCGCGCCGAAGGCGCGCGCGGCACCGAGCGGCTCGACCGGCTCGAGCGCGAGCTGCGCACCGAGATCGCCGAGAGCGCCCGCACCGGCCGCGGCGAAGCCGGCCAGCAGATGATGCGCTTCCAGCAGGCGCTGTCGTCGCAGCTCACCAGCATCGCCACGCTGCAGAACAACCAGATCGACATGTTCGCGCAGCAGCTCGCCAAGCTGACCGAATCCAACGCCGCGCAGCTCGACCAGGTTCGGCAGAACCTGCTGGCGCAGGGCCAGCAGGCGCGCGAGGAGCAGGGCGCGGCGCTGCGCCGCTTCGGCGACGTGCTGCAGCAGCAGCTGGGGCAGATGTCGGAGGGCAACGAGCGGCGCCTGGGCGAGGTGCGCGCCACGCTCGAGAAGAAGCTCAAGGAGATCGAGGCCAACAACGCCGGCAAGCTCGAGGAGATGCGCCGCACCGTGGACGAGAAGCTGCACGCCACGCTTGAGCAGCGCCTGGGCGAGTCGTTCAAGCTGGTGTCCGAGCGGCTCGAGCAGGTGCATCGCGGGCTGGGCGAGATGCAGGCGCTGGCGCAGGGCGTGGGCGACCTCAAGCGCGTGCTGACCAACGTGAAGTCGCGCGGCACCTGGGGCGAGGTGCAGCTGGAGATGCTGCTCGAGCAGGTGCTGACCAGCGAGCAGTACGCCAAGAACGTGGAGACCGTGCGCAATACCGGCGCGCGCGTGGAGTTCGCCATCCGCCTGCCGGGCAAGGACCCCGACGGCGGCGTGGTCTGGCTGCCGATCGACGCCAAGTTTCCCAAGGAGCAGTACGAGCGCCTGCTCGACGCGCAGGAGCGCGGCGACGCGGACGGCGTGGCCGCGGCCGGGCGCGAGCTGGAAGTGGCGATCCGGCGCGAGGCGCAGACCATCTCGGAGAAATACGTCTCGCCGCCGGCCACCACCGACTTCGCCATCCTGTTCCTGCCGACCGAGGGGCTGTATGCCGAAGTGCTGCGCCGCCCCGGCCTGGTCGACCTGCTGCAGCGCGACCACCGCATCACGGTGGCCGGGCCGACCACGCTGATGGCCCTGCTCAACAGCCTGCAGATGGGATTCCGCACGCTGGCGCTGGAGCGGCGTTCGAGCGAGGTGTGGAGCGTGCTCGGCGCGGTCAAGACTGAGTTCGGCAAGTTCGGCGTGGTGCTGTCCCGGACGCGCGACACGCTCGAGCGGGCCGCGCGCAACATCGAGCAGGCCGAAGTGCGCACGCGCCAGATGGAGCGCAAGCTGCGCACGGTGGAGGCGCTGCCCGGCGAGGCCGCGCAGGAACTGCTGGGCCTGGAAGCGGCGCCGGAGCCGGACGGCGAGGAAGGGGAGGCCGGCTGAGTGCCGGCGCCCGCGTGACGCCCGCGACAGCGGCAGGCAGCAAAAAGCGCATCGGAACGATGCGCTTTTTTCAGGCTTGCGGCCGGGCGGAGCGGGTCGACCGGATCAAGGCAGGTCGCGGACCGTGACCTCGATGCCGCCGAAGCGCGCCGCGACCCAGTTGTAGGCCTTGCAGGCCAGCCACAGCAGGCCGAAGCCGACCAGCGCGTTGAGGATCAGCGCCGTGAACACCGTGATGCCCGGCAGGTCGCCGTAGCGGATGAAGGCCACGAACAGGCCCAGCAAGACGATAGGTACCGAGAAGCACAGGTACACCAGCACCAGCGCGCGGGCGGTTTTGACCGGGTGGAGGTACGCGATCTCCTGATTCATGACAGCTTGGGGCATAAGCAGAGTAATGTTGCGCAAGTGTATCGAATGGGTGCTGCGGCGCATAGTCCGCCACCCGCGGGGTGCGGAAATCCCCCGGTCTGATGGCTAAACAATCGTAAAACTGCGGCACAAAAACGACACCGGGCCAGCCTACATCAGCCCGTCGAACAGCATCACCTCGACTTCGTCGCCCGCGCCCACCATGCCCTGGTCGTGGCCGAGCACGATGAAGCAGTTGGCCTCGCTCATCGAGCGCAGCACGCCGGAGCCCTGCTGGCCGGTGATGCCCACCTGCCAGCCGCCGTCCGCGGCCTGCGTCAGGATGCCGCGCTGGTACTCGGTGCGCCCGGGTTTCTTGCGGATGGGCTGCGTGCTGCGCACGCGCATCAGCGGCAGCGGCGGCACCTGGGCGCCCATCTGCCGGTGCAGCGCCGCGCGCACGAAATGATAGAAGGTCACCATCACCGCCACCGGGTTGCCGGGCAGCCCGAACAGCAGCGCCTCGCGGCCGTGGGAGGCGATGCGGCCGAACGCCATCGGCCGCCCCGGGCGCATGGCGATCTTCCAGAACGTGACGTCGCCCAGCCGCGCCATGATCTGCTTCGTATAGTCGGCGTCGCCCACCGACACGCCGCCCGAGGTGATGACGGCGTCGGCATTCTCGCAGGCGCTGCGCAGCGCGGCTTCGAGCGCGTCGGGGTCGTCGCGCACCACGCCCATGTCGAGCAGGTCCACGTCCAGGCGCCGCAGCATGCCGTGCAGGGTGTAGCGGTTGGAGTCGTAGACGCAGCCCGGCCCGAGCGGCTCGCCGATCGAGCGCAGCTCGTCGCCGGTGGAGAAGAAGGCCACGCGCAGGCGCCGGCGCACCTTGACCTCGGCCACGCCGAGCGAGGCCAGCAGGCCCAGGTCGGCCGGGCGCAGGATGCGTCCGGCGGCCAGCGCGGGCTGGCCCACGGCGAGATCCTCGCCGCGCAGGCGGCGGTTGTCGCCGGCGCCCACCGCGGCCGCGTCGAAGCGGATCAGGCCGTCCCGCGCCTGCACGAATTCCTGCGGGATCACGGTGTCGCAGCCGGGCGGCATGATGGCGCCGGTCATGATGCGCGCCGCCTTGCCCGGCGCGACCGGCGGGCAGCCCGCGCCGCCCGCGAAGGCGCTGCCGGCGACCGCCAGGGCGACCTCGCCGCCGGCCGCCAGCGCGCTGCCGGCGAAGGCGTAGCCGTCCATCGCCGCGTTGTCGTGGGCGGGCACGTCCAGCGTGGAGACCACGTCCGCGGCCAGCACGCGGCCGAGCGCCGCGCGCAGGGCGACCTGCTCGGTGCCGCGCACGGGCTCGATCACCTCGCCGATGATGCGGCTGGCCTGCGCCACCGGCAGGGCGTCGGGATCGTAGTCGGACAGGCAAGAAATGACGGTTTGCAGAGATGGCATGGCTCGGTCCCGGAGAGGCAGCAACCCGGATCGTCAGCGCGCTTCCAGCGCGCGCAGCTCGTCCAGGGTATTGATATTGGCGAAGGCGCCGGCGTCTTCGAACAGCACTTCGGCAAGGCGGTGCGAGGCGGCCCAGGTCTCGATCCTGCGGCCGCCCCCGGCGAGGTATGCCGCCAGGCTGTCGCGCGCCGTCGCCGGCATCAGGCAGAACACCTGCTGGGTTTGCCGGCGGCCCGCCGCGTCGACGGTGACGGGAATGGCCATGTCGGCGCCCTGCGCTTCGATCGCCGCGGCCAGGCGCGCGGCCAGGTCGGCCGGCAGGCACGGCGAATCGCAGGGCGAGGTCAGCAGCCAGCCCGTGCGGCATTGTCGCAGGCCGGCGAGCATTCCGGCTAGCGGTCCGGCGAATTCCGGTGCCGAATCCGGCGCGGCGTCCGTCACCACCGGCACTCCGAAGGACGCATAGGCCGCCAGGTTGCGGTTGGCGCTGATCAGCACGCCGCCGACCTGGGGCGCCAGGCGCGCCAGCGTATGCGCGGTCATGGGCGTGCCGCGGAACGGCTGCAGGCCCTTGTCGGTCCCGCCCATGCGGCTGCCCCTGCCGCCGGCGAGGATCAGGCCGGTGATGTCGTCGCGTGGAATCATTGAATGGAAGCCGGTTGGTGGCGTGCGGCGCGGTCGCATCCCGCGGTTGCGTCCCGCGTTGCGCCTCGCAGTTGCGTCCTCATCCGCCGATATAGGACATCTCGATCTTGCTGTCGGCGCGCGCGTGCCGCACGGCGGGGTCGCCGCGCTGCTCGGAGTAATGGTCGGTGCGGGCCTGCCAGACCCGCGCGATGGCGTTGGCGATCTCCAGGTCGCTGTGCGGGCCGCGCAGCAGCGCGCGCAGGTCGTGGCCCTCGGTGGCGAACAGGCACAGGTAGAGCTTGCCTTCGGTCGACAGCCGGATGCGGCTGCAGTCGCCGCAGAACGCGCGCGTCACGCTGGAGATCACGCCGATCTCGCCGGCGCCGTCGCGGTAGCGCCAGCGCTCGGCGGTCTCGCCGCTGTAGTTGGCGGCCACGGCGTCGAGCGGGAAGGCTTCGTGGATGCGGCGCACCACCTCGGCCGAGGGCAGCACCTCGTCCATGCGCCAGTGGTTGCTGGCGCCCACGTCCATGAACTCGATGAAGCGCACGATGATGCCGCTGCCGCGGAAATGCGCCGCCATCGGCACGATCTCGGCATCGTTGGTGCCGCGCTTGACCACCATGTTGACCTTGATCGGCGCCAGGCCGGCGGCCTGGGCGGTCTCGATGCCGTCGAGCACGTCGGCCACGGCGAAGTCGACGTCGTTCATGCGGCGGAAGGTGGCGTCGTCGATGGCGTCCAGGCTCACGCTCACGCGGGTCAGGCCGGCGTCGCGCAGGGCGCGGGCCTTGCGCGCGAGCAGGGAGGCGTTGGTGGTGAGGGTGAGGTCGAGCGGCTTGCCGGCGGGGGTCTCGATGCGGGCGAGCATCTCGACGAGTTTCTCGATGTTCTTGCGCAGCAGCGGCTCGCCGCCGGTGAGGCGGATCTTCTCGATGCCGTGCGCGACGAAGAGGCGGGCGGCGCGCTCGATTTCCTCGAAGCTGAGCAGCGCGGAGTGGGGCAGGAAGGTGTAGTCCTTGTCGAAGACTTCCTTGGGCATGCAGTAGACGCAGCGGAAGTTGCAGCGGTCGGTGACGGAGATGCGCAGGTCGTGCAGCGGCCTGCCGCGGGTGTCGGCAACCAGTCCCGAGGGCGCGGCGAGCACGTCCGGGATGACGGGCATCATCGAGCGGTAGCGATGGTCGCGCAGGTCGAAGATGGGGATGACGGTTTCGGTCATGGCCTGGGGTGGGGGCGAAGGCGGACAGGCGGGGCTGGTTGCGGGTGCTGTCCTCGGGCGCCGTATTGGGGCGCTATATCGTGGGGCGCCATCGGGGGCGCCATCATGCTGTCATTCTAGCCGAGCCTGCGCCCGCGCCGTTGCCGCCGGGCCGGACGGGCGCCAACGCGGCGTGCGGATATGAAAAAAGGGACGGCATCGCCGTCCCTTTCCTTGTTGCCTGGCGAAGCCGCTTA
The DNA here is from genome assembly GCF_058789195.1 of Cupriavidus sp. FW216-B1. Taxonomy (NCBI): domain Bacteria; kingdom Pseudomonadati; phylum Pseudomonadota; class Betaproteobacteria; order Burkholderiales; family Burkholderiaceae; genus Cupriavidus; species Cupriavidus sp. FW216-B1. The sequence continues at coordinate 397,019 of NZ_JBYTEL010000002.1, forward strand.
TTCCTGCGGCGTCGTTTCCTTGGCGGCGGGCGCCGTCTCGACCAGCACCATCGGGCCTTCCGGCAGCGGCGGCAGCGGCTTGCGCTCGCGTACCACGCGCGGTGCCGGCGGGAGGCTGGCGGCGGCTTCCTGCGCCGCGCGCAGCTTGCTGCTGTCGGTGTTCACCCACTCCAGGCCGGCGGAGGCGAGCATCGGCTGCAGGTTTTCCAGGCTTGCCGGGGCCGCTGCCGGAGCAACGGCGGCGGCCACCGGGGCAGGCGCTGCCACGGGTGCTGCTACCGGCACTTCCACCGGGGCGGGCGCCTGGACAACGGCTTGCGCCACGGGAGCCGGCGCGGCCGGCTGCGGCGCGTAGGCGGCCGGGCTGGCGGCCACGGTTTCCTCCGCGGCGGTTTCAGCCACCGGCGCGGGCGCCGCGGCTTCGACGGGCTCGGCCACCGGGGTGGCCAGCACTTCGGCCGGCAGCACCGTCGGCGCCGCCGCAACTTCGGCGACCTCGGCGGGCTGATAGGCCGGGGCGCTCGGCACCGGCTCGGCGGCCACGGCGGCCACGGATTCGGCCACCACCGCTTCGACGGTCTCGACGACCTCGACGGTCTGGACCGCGGCGGCCGGGGCTACGGCTGCCACGGCTACCGCTTCGCGCGGCTCGGCTGCTTCCTCGCCCTCGGCACCTTCGGCGCCCTCGGCGCCCTCGGCGTTTTCCCCGGCCTGCACGCTGTCGTCGCGTTCGCGGCGATAGCGGTTGCGGCCACGGCGGTTGCGGCGGCGGCGTTCCTCGCCTTCGCTGCCTTCGCCGTTGGCGGCGCCTTCCGGCGCTTCCTGCAGGTCGGCGCGTGCGTTGTCGGCCTCGTCGCGCTGGATCGCCGGCGCGGTCACGGTAGCCACGGCGGCGCTGGCGGCTTCGGCTGCCAGGCCTTCGCCGTTTTCGTCCTCACGCGGTGCCTCGCCGCGCTCGCGCTGGCGTTCGCGCTGGCGCTCGCGGCGCTCCTGGTTGCGGTCGCGGCGGCCTTCGCCACGGCCTTCGGTGCGCTCGGCTGCGGCGCCTTCGGGCTGCGGGCGTGCCGGCTGGGCTTCCAGCGCGGCCTGGCGCGGGGCGCGGCCGTTGCGTTCGCCGCGCTCGCCGCGTTCCGTGCGTTCGCCACGTTCGGCACGCTCGCCGCGCGCTTCGACGCGCTCACCGCGCTCGCCACGTTCCTGCGGCGCGCGCTCGCCGCGCTGGCCGCGGCCCTGGCGGTCGCCACGCTCGCCGCCGCGTTCACCGCGTTCACCGCGTTCGGCACGCTGGCCGCGCTCGCCGCGGCTTTCACCGCGTTCGCCACGCTGGCCGCGTTCGCGGCGGCTGTCGCCGTTGCGCTGTTCCGACTCGGCCGGCTTGGCGGGTTCCGCCGCGGGGGCCGCCGGCTTGGCGCCGAACAGGCCCTTGAGCCAGCCCATGAAGCCGCCGCTGGCCACCGGCTGGGTGGCCGGCACCACCGGGCGGGCCACCGGCGGCTCGACGCGCGCGGGACGCTCGGGGCGCGGCACCGACACCGGCGCCGGCTGCTCGGGCGTGATGCCCTTGACGGCGGCTTCCTGGCGCGGCTTGGCGTCTTCCTTCTTGCGGCTGCTGTAGCTGGTGTCGGCTTCCAGTTCCTTGGCGGCGGCCTCGGCCATCTTGTAGCTGGCGGTGCTGTCTTCCAGGCGCGGGTCGTCGTGGCGCAGGCGCTCGAGCTTGTAGTGCGGGGTCTCGAGGTGCTTGTTCGGGATCAGCAGCACGTTGACCTTGAAGCGCATCTCGATCAGGTTGATGTCCTGGCGCTTCTCGTTGAGCAGGAACGCGGCCACTTCCACCGGCACCTGGCAGTGGATGGCGGCCGTGTTCTCCTTCATCCCTTCTTCCTGGATGATGCGCAGCACCTGCAGCGCGGAGGATTCGGTGTCGCGGATGTGGCCGGTGCCGTTGCAGCGCGGGCAGGTGATGTGCGAGCCTTCCGACAGCGACGGGCGCAGGCGCTGGCGCGACAGCTCCATCAGGCCGAAGCGGCTGATCTTGCCCATCTGCACGCGGGCGCGGTCATGGCGCAGGGCGTCCTTGAGGCGCGTTTCCACGTCCTTCTGGGCCTTGCTGGCTTCCATGTCGATGAAGTCGATCACGATCAGGCCGCCCAGGTCGCGCAGGCGCAGCTGGCGGGCGATCTCGTCGGCGGCTTCGAGGTTGGTGCGTAGCGCCGTTTCCTCGATGTCGGCGCCCTTGGTGGCGCGCGCCGAGTTGACGTCCACCGAGACCAGCGCCTCGGTGTGGTCGATCACGATGGCGCCGCCCGAGGGCAGCATGACCATGCGCGAGTAGGCCGATTCGATCTGGTGCTCGATCTGGAAGCGCGAGAAGAGGGGCACGTCGTCCCGGTACTTCTTCACGCGGTTCATGTTGTCGGGCATGACCACGCTCATGAAGGCGCGGGCCTGCTCGTAGATTTCGTCGGTGTCGATCAGGATCTCGCCGATGTCCGGCTGGAAATAATCGCGGATGGCGCGGATCACCAGGCTGGATTCGAGATAGATCAGCAGCGGGGCCTTGTTGTCGCCGGCGGCGCCGTCGATGGCCTTCCACAGCTGCAGCAGGTAGTTCAGGTCCCACTGCAGTTCCTCGGCCGAGCGGCCGATGCCGGCGGTGCGGGCGATGATGCTCATGCCGTCGGGGACGGTCAGCTGGCCCATCGTCTCGCGCAGTTCCTGGCGGTCCTCGCCCTCGATGCGGCGCGACACGCCGCCGCCGCGCGGGTTGTTGGGCATCAGCACTAGGTAGCGGCCGGCCAGCGAGATGAACGTGGTCAGGGCCGCGCCCTTGTTGCCGCGCTCTTCCTTCTCGACCTGGACGATCAGTTCCTGGCCTTCGTGCAGCGCGTCCTGGATGCGCGCGTTGCGCACGTCCACGCCTTCCTTGAAGAAGGCGCGCGCGACTTCCTTGAACGGCAGGAAGCCGTGGCGCTCTTCGCCGTAGTTGACGAAGCAGGCCTCCAGCGACGGCTCGATGCGGGTGATGACGCCCTTGTAGATATTGCCCTTGCGCTGTTCGCGCCCGGCAGCCTCGATGTCGATGTCGATCAGTTTCTGACCATCGACGATGGCGACGCGCAATTCTTCCTGCTGCGTCGCGTTGAACAACATGCGTTTCATCGCATTACCTCACTCCAATGCCGCGGATTGCACCGGCATGCGGTGCCCGCAGCGTTCCGTGGAGCACGCGAGGGAGCGAGCGAGGGCGCGAGAATTGCCGAAAGCGCCGGCGCGCCGACAGGCGCGGCCCGGCTGGGCGCGGGTGAAAGAGAGGTAACGACGTCGAAGCGCCGTCCGCATGGTCGGAGAGAACGCCGGCGTGCTGCTCTGCGCAGCGTTTCCGGCGGGTTTCCGGCTGGCATGGGCGGCGGCGCGGGCGCAAAGGGCGCCGGTCGCACCGCGGCCGGCCGCGGAAGGCCTAGGACGCGTCAAAGAGCAAGTTTGTCGACACGGCAATGCTGCTTCGCTACCTGACATCTCCTGGCGGGCGCACCTACTACTTCTTGGAGTTCTGCGACCGGGCGCCGGTAATAAACCAGTCAGGCGGCGTCTGAAGCATGCCGGCGGCACCGTTTCCCGGTGCGGGCGGGACTTCTCTCACCAGAGCGGATGCCAACAGGGCATCCGCGATCAAATTCTGTTCTACCTGAACACTCTTCCCACGTGACCGCCGTCAGCGCCGAAGTCGCCTTCGGGCAACTTCCTGCGCGGGCGATACCGTGCGTGCTGCGTTTTTGCCGCCATTCACCAGCCGCGGGCTCGCGGGGTACGCAAAGAAGCGGGAGGCTGGCAGGGCTGGCGGCAACCCAAAGTGTAAAATACGACGAATCGCCTACACCTGACTTGCGCTGCCGGTCTTTGGCCGGGACAGCGAGGAAATTATATTGAAAATGAATGAGTTACGCCATCAAATTGAAAAAGAGGTGCGGGCCGCCGCGGCCGCACCCCAGGTGGCGTATATAACAATTGGCGAAGAGGCCGAGGGCCAGCGCATCGACAACTTCCTGCTGAAGCTGTCCAAGGGCGTGCCCAAGAGCCATGTCTACCGCATCCTGCGGTCCGGGGAAGTGCGCGTCAACAAGGGCCGGGTGGATGCCACCTATCGCCTCTGCATGGGCGACATCGTGCGCATTCCTCCGATGCGCGTGGCGGAAAAGGCATCCGATCATGCCCGTTTCGTGCCCGCGGCCAGCTTTCCGGTGGTATTCGAGGACGAGCACCTGCTGGTGATCGACAAGCCGGCCGGCGTGGCCGTGCATGGCGGCTCGGGGGTGGCGTTCGGGGTCATCGAGCAACTGCGCCGCGCGCGCCCGCAGGCGCGCTTTCTCGAACTGGTGCACCGGCTCGACCGCGAAACCTCCGGCCTGCTGATGCTGGCCAAGAAGCGCAGCGCGCTGGTCGGCCTGCACGAGCAGATCCGCGGCAACGCGCTCGACAAGCGCTATTTCGCCTGCGTGGCCGGCCATTTCGACAACGCCCGGCAGCACGTGAAGCTGCCGCTATATAAATACACCACGGCCGACGGCGAGCGCCGCGTGCGGGTCCAGGACGACGGCCTGCCGTCGCACACCATCTTCAACCGCCTGGAAGTGCTGCCGGGCTTCACGCTGCTGGAGGCGGAGCTGAAGACCGGCCGCACCCACCAGATCCGGGTCCACCTGGCGCATTCGGGCTTTCCCATCCTCGGCGACGAGAAGTACGGCGACTACGGCCTGAACAAGGCGCTGGCCCGCAGCGGCGCCAATCCGGGCCTCAAGCGCATGTTCCTGCACGCGCACAGCCTGACCTTCACGCACCCGGCAAGTGGCGAGAGCGTCACCGTCACCGCCCCCATGCCGCCGGAATGCGAAGCCTTCCTGCAGCAAGCCCGCAACCAGCGCGCCCACGACTGAGGCGCCGACAAGGAAATCAATGGCCAGGCAACGTTTCGACCTGATCGTGTTCGACTGGGATGGCACCCTGATGGATTCCACCCCGACCATCGCCAAATGCATACAACTGGCCAGCCGCGACCTTGGCCTGCCGGTGCCCGACGACAGCGCCGCCAGCCACGTGATCGGGCTGGGGCTCAAGGATGCGCTGTCCTACGCCGTGCCGACGCTGGACCCGGCCGACTATCCCAAGCTGGCCGAGCGCTACCGCTTCCACTTCCTGACCCGCGACGCGGAGCTGGTGCTGTTCGACGGCGTGCGCGAGATGCTCGAGGCATTGCATGCGCAGCACTACTTCCTCGGCGTGGCCACCGGCAAGACGCGGGTAGGCCTGCAGCGCGCGCTGCAGGCCACCGGCCTCGGGCCGCTGTTCGACGGCACCCGCTGCGCCGACGAAACCTTCTCCAAGCCGCATCCGGCCATGCTGCAGGAACTCACGCGCGAGCTCGGGCAGGAGATGGAGCGCACCGTGATGATCGGCGACACCACGCACGATCTGCAGATGGCGGCCAATGCCGGGGCCGCCGGCATCGGCGTGGGCTACGGCGCGCATCCGGCGGATGCGCTGCGCGCGATGGCGCCGGTGCACTGCGCGGCCTCGATCGCCGACCTCAAGGACTGGTTGCTGACGCATGCCTGAAACACCATTGGCGATAGCGGCGGGCGCGCGCCGGCTGTGCGCGGCGCAGGACCTGGCCGACGGCGGCGCCGGCGTGCGCTTCGTGGTCGGGATCGGCGGGCGCCAGGTGGGCGCCTTCGCGGTGCGCTTCGACGGCGCCGTGCACGGCTACCTGAACCAGTGCGCGCACGTGCCGATGGAGCTCGACTGGCAGGAAGGCCAGTTTTTCGAGTCCTCGGGCCTATACTTGATGTGCGCCACACATGGCGCGATTTATGCACCGGACAGCGGGCTGTGCGTGGGCGGTCCTTGCCGCGGCGCGTCGCTGTCCCGGCTGCGCGTGGAAGAGCATGACGGCAGCGTCTACTGGGTGCCGGAAAGCCCCTACGAGGCACCCGCCGAGGCACCTGCCACGCCGTCTGCCTAGCCCGACCCTCACCGACAACCAAGAGCGAACCAAGAGCCAACTGCATGACTGAACAGCAAAAACCGCCGCAGGACGAAACCGGCAAGCCGCAGGAGCCGGCCGGGTCCGCCGGCGAACGGCTGGAAACCGCCGCGCACGCCGATTTCCCGCTGGAGCAGGACCTGCGCGCCGGCGACGACGCGGCCCGGCGCGAAGCCGGCGAGCGCCGCGCGCGCCTGGCGGGCGGCGGCAGCGGCCCGGTGCCGACCGGCGCCGGCTGGGAGCGCGACGTGCTGGAGAAGGTGCTGATGGCCACCCTGCGCGAGCAGCGCGCCGCGCGCCGCTGGCGCATCTTCTTCCGCTTCGTGGGCGTGGCGCTGTTCGCGCTGGTCTTCTTCGCCATCTTCGACTTCAAGGGCGACGGCAGCATTACCGCCACGTCCGGCCGCCACACGGCGATGGTGTCGCTGGACGGCGAGATCGCCGCCGGCACGCCGGCCAGCGCCGAATCGATCAACGCCGCGCTGCAGGCGGCGTTCGCCGACACCAATGCCGCCGGCATCATCCTCAAGATCAACTCGCCGGGTGGCTCGCCAGTGCAGGCAGGCATGATCAACGACGAGATCCACCGCCTGCGCACGCTCTACCCGAACAAGCCGTTCTACGTGGTGGTGGAGGAGATCTGCGCCTCGGGCGGCTATTACGTGGCCGCGGCGGCGGACAAGATCTATGTGGACAAGGCGAGCATCGTCGGCTCCATCGGCGTGCTGATGGACGGCTTCGGCTTCACCGGTCTGATGGACAAGCTCGGCGTGGAGCGCCGGCTCTACACCTCCGGCGCCAACAAGGGCATGCTCGACCCGTTCTCGCCGCAGGTGCCGCGGCAGAAGCAGTACGCCGAGACCATGCTCAAGCAGATCCACCAGCAGTTCATCGACGTGGTCAAGGAAGGCCGCGGCGACCGCCTCAAGGACGACCCGGACCTGTTCTCCGGCCTGTTCTGGTCCGGCGAGCGCAGCATCGAGCTGGGCCTGGCCGACGGCCTGGGCAACGCGGACTACGTGGCGCGCGACCTGTTCAAGGCCGAGGACATCGTCGACTACACGGTCAAGGAAAACATCGCCGAGCGCGTGGCCAAGCGCTTCGGCGCGGCGATGGGCACCGCGGCGATGAAGACCATGCTGTTCGGCACGCGCCTGCAGGCGATTCACTGAGCGGGCGAGGGCGCAAGGAACGGAAACGGGGCGGTGACGCCCCGTTTTTTCGTTTGCGGGCTGCCCGGATGCCGGTCAGCCCGCCAGCAGCGAGAAGATGGCCGGGCGCTTGTGCAGCGCCAGCCGTTCGGGGCGCCACTCGGCGATCGGCAGCGTGACGATGGTCTCGCCCGGCAGCGTCAGGTCCACCGCGATCGACAGCATGGTGGTGCCCGCGCAGTGCTGGCGCAGCGCTTCGAGCAACTGGCCGTTGCGGTAGGGCGTCTCGATCCAGACCTGGGTCTGGTGCGCCTTGCGCGAGAGCTGTTCCAGCTCGCGCAGGCGCTGGGCGCGCTCGCCCGCGTCGACCGGCAGGTAGCCGTTGAAGGCAAAGCTCTGGCCGTTCAGGCCCGAGCCCATCACCGCCAGCAGGATCGAGCTGGGCCCCACCAGCGGGCGCACGCGCACGCCCCTGGCATGCGCCAGGCGCACCAGGTTGGCGCCGGGGTCGGCCACCGCCGGCACGCCGGCCTCGGACAGCAGGCCGCCGTCGCGGCCCGCGCGGATCGGGGCGAGCAGGGCGGCGAGCGCGTCGTCGCGCGTGTTGACGTTGAGCTCGCGGATCTCGATCTGCTGGACCGGCCTGGCCAGCGGGCAGGTCTCGCCGAGCTTTTTCAGGAAGGCCCGCGCGGTCTTGGCGTTTTCCGCCACGAGGTAGTCGAGCCGGGCCGCGATCTGCTGCACGCCGGCCGGGATCACGTCCGGCAGCGGGTCGCTCTCGTCGCGCTTGCCCAGCGTGTTGGGGATCAGGTAGAGGATGCCGCTCATGCTTGGTTTCCGTCGTTGTCTTGGTTGGCGCGCTCAGTGCTGGAAGAGCGGGTAGCCGGCGTGGCGCAGCATGGTGGTCAGCGCGATCAGCGGCAGGCCCACCAGCGCGGTGGGGTCGTCGGATTCCATGTGCGACAGCAGCGCGATGCCGAGCCCCTCCGACTTGGCGCTGCCGGCCACGTCATACGGGCGCTCGAGGCGCAGGTAGGCTTCCAGTTCGTCGTCGGGCAGCTCGCGGAAGGTGGCGCGCGTCTGCACGTCGGCCAGCTGCGCTTCGCCGGTGCGGCCGTCGAGCAGGCACAGCGCGGAATGGAAGGTGACGGTGCGCCCGCGCATCAGCCGCAGTTGCGCCAGCGCCTTCTCGTGCGAGCCGGGCTTGCCGATCTGCGCGCCGTCGAGCGTGGCGACCTGGTCGGAGCCGATCACCAGCGCGCCCGGATGGCGCCCGGCGATCTCCTGCGCCTTGGCGCGCGACAGCCGCAGCGCGGTGGCCTCGGGGCTTTCGCCGGCGAGCGGGGTTTCGTCGATGTCCGGCACCGCCACCGCGAAGGGAATGCGCAGGCGCTCCAGCAGCGCGCGGCGGTAGGGCGAGCTGGAGCCGAGGATCAGGGCGGGGCGGGAAGGTTGCGACATAAGTAATTGAGTGGAAAGGGAAAGCGGCGTATTGTCGTCTTCCAAATTTTTGACCGCGGACGAAAAATCGACGTATAATCGTGTGTTTAGCCGAGCAAGTCCGGCGCATCGCTGTGCGTATCCGTGTATACCGCCTGCGGTTTGCGGCTCCGGGGCCATGTTCCGCGCCGCCAATGCGCCCCAGTGCGCCGGAAGCGGCCGGCGGCGCCGGCGAGGCACGACGAACGGCACGACAAGACATGACCCAGCCGACCCAGCCGATTGACCCGCGCGCGCTCGATCTCTTTGCGTTCTGCCGCGCTGGCGGCGAGGCCGCCGGCGAAGTCGCGGCACGCGATTTGCCGCGCATCATAGCCGAGACCGCGGCGCAAGCGCCAGCATCGGCGGCGGATGAAGTGTTCGCCTATGCGCTTTCCGGCTTTGTCGAGGAAGAAGAGGGCGAACCCGGCGCGCCGGCCACGCAGCGCCTGTTCGTCGACCTGACCGTGAACGGCCGCGTGTGGCTCGATTGCCAGCGCTGCCTGCGGGTGTTTGCGCAGGACATCGCCACCGACATGTGTTTCGAAGTGGTGGCCAGCGAGGAAGAGGCCGATGCGGCATCGATGGACGACGACGAAGTCGACGTGATCGTCGGCGCCCGGCGCTTCGACCTGCTGACGCTGATTGAAGATGAAGTGCTGCTGGCCCTGCCGGTGGCACCCAAGCACGACGTCTGCCCCGAGGTGCACGAAAGCCTCGTCACCGGGGCGGACGGTCTGGCGGAACCCGAACCCGAGGAACCGCCGGAAGAAGAAAAACGGCCTTCGCCCTTTGCGGCGCTGGCCGGCCTGAAGACGAAGCACTGACGCCGGTCCGCCGGTATTCAGGCAGCGTCCGCAAGGCACCAGGATCAGCATCCGGCCGGGCCCGGCTACGCCTCGTGCGGGATGCGTGTGTTACCATTGAAAAATTCTCGAAGGAGTCATCATGGCAGTTCAACAGAACAAGAAGTCGCCGTCCAAGCGCGGCATGCACCGTTCGCACGATCATCTGTCGGCCGCGCCGCTGGCGGTGGAACCGACCACGGGCGAAACCCACCTGCGTCACCACGTGAGCCCGAACGGCTACTATCGTGGCCGCAAGGTCATCAAGACCAAGAACGACTGACAGATCGTTCGGCGTGACTTTGCGTCTCGTACGCGCACGTTGGTAGGTCGAAAACAAAAAAGCGGCAAAATCGTTGCCGCTTTTTTGTTGCGCGCTCGCAGCGCACCGCAGTGCAGGCTTCCGGCCTTCAAGTCATGCCGATAGGCGCTTGTGCACCAGGAAACAATGACGATCAAACTAGCTATCGACTGCATGGGTGGCGATCACGGCGTTGACGTGACGATCCCGGCAGCGATCAGTTTTCTCTCCAGCCACAGCGACGCCGAGGTGGTGCTGGTGGGCCTGCGCGACAGCATCGAGGCGCAGCTCGCCAAGCTGCAAGCGCTCGATCACCCGCGCGTGCGCGTCGTGGCCGCGACCGAAGTCATTACGATGGACGACCCGGTCGAGGTGGCGCTGCGCAGGAAGAAGGATTCCTCGATGCGCGTGGCCGTGACCCAGGTCAAGGAGGGTCTGGCCGACGCCTGCATCTCGGCGGGCAACACCGGCGCGCTGATGGCGGTGTCGCGCTACGTGCTCAAGACGCTCGAAGGCATCGAGCGCCCGGCGATCGCCACTTCCATTCCCAACGAGCAGGGCTGGGGTACCACGGTGCTCGACCTCGGCGCCAACGCCGACTGCGGGCCCGAGCACCTGCTGCAGTTCGCGCGCATGGCCGAGGCGATGGTCGCGGTGGTGGACCACAAGGAACGCCCCAGCGTCGGCCTGCTCAACATCGGCGAGGAAGTGATCAAGGGCAACGACGTGGTCAAGCGCGCCGGCGAGCTGCTGCGCGCTTCGGAGCTCAATTTCTACGGCAACGTGGAAGGTAACGACATCTTCAAGGGCACCACCGACATCGTGGTGTGCGACGGTTTCGTCGGCAACGTCGCGCTCAAGAGCAGCGAAGGCCTGGCCAAGATGATCGGCAACATGATCAAGGAAGAATTCACGCGCTCGTGGTTCACCCGGCTGCTGGCGGGCCTGGCCATGCCGGTGCTCAAGCGCCTGTCCCGGCGGCTCGACCCCGCGCGCTACAACGGCGCATCGCTGCTGGGCCTGCGCGGGCTGGTGATCAAGAGCCACGGCTCGGCCGACGCGCACGCTTTTGAGTGGGCCATCAAACGCGGGTATGATGCGGCCAGTAATGGTGTGATCGCTCGCACCATTCAGGCTTTCGCCAACAAGTCAGGTAACAGCACTCCGGCTTCCGGCCCGCAGTCAGGTGCCCAGGATCCTAGTCCAAGCCCGTACGCCGCCTGAGGTTCTGATGCAGATGCCGCGGGCGACGACCCGTGGCCACACGATCGATCCGACACTACATGACAAGCTACGCAAAAATCATCGGGACCGGGAGCTATCTGCCTCCGCGGCGTGTCACCAATCAAGAACTCGCGGCGCAACTGGCTGAGAAGGGCATCGAGACCAGCGACGAATGGATCTTCTCGCGCAGCGGCATCTCGGCGCGCCACTGGGCCGAGCCGGACGTCACCAGCAGCGACCTGGCCGTCAAGGCCGCCGAGCGCGCGCTGGAAGCCGCCGGCATCGACCGCCAGAGCATCGACCTGATCATCGTGGCGACGTCCACGCCGGATTTCGTGTTCCCGAGCGCCGCCTGCCTGGTGCAGCAGAAGCTCGGCATCACCAACGGCTGCGCCGCGTTCGACATGCAGGCCGTGTGCTCGGGGTTCGTCTACGCGCTGTCCACGGCCGAGAAATTCATCCGCAGCGGCTCGCACCGCAACGCGCTGGTGATCGGCGCGGAAGTGTTCTCGCGCATTCTCGACTTCAATGACCGCACCACCTGCGTGCTGTTCGGCGACGGCGCCGGCGCGGTGGTCCTGTCGGCGTCCGAGGAACCCGGCATCCTGTCCGCGGCGATGCATGCCGACGGCAGCCACGTCGACATCCTGTGCGTGCCGGGCAACGTGTCGGGCGGCAGCATCACCGGCAATGCGTTCCTGCACATGGACGGCCAGGCGGTGTTCAAGCTCGCGGTCACGGTGCTCGACAAGGTTGCCCGCGAGGCGCTCGCCGGCGCGCAGTTCCCGGCCGAGAAGATCGACTGGCTGGTGCCGCACCAGGCCAACATCCGCATCATGCAGAGCACCGGCAGGAAGCTCGGCCTGCCGCCCGAGCGCATGGTGGCGACCGTGCACGAGCACGGCAACACCTCGGCCGCCTCGATCCCGCTGGCGCTGGACGTGGCGGTGCGCGACGGCCGCATCCGCCCGGGCCATCACGTGCTGATGGAAGGCGTGGGCGGCGGCTTCACCTGGGGCGCGGTGCTGGCGCGCATGTGACATCCGGCGGCGCCGCGGCGCCGCCACGCCGCTGCGTTTTTCGCGGTGTTCCTCTTTAAGATTCGATTGCGATGAAATTTTCCTTTGTATTCCCCGGCCAGGGCTCGCAGGCGGTCGGCATGCTCAATGCGTTCGCCGACAACGCCGTCGTGCGCGCCACGCTGGAAGAAGCCTCGGCCGCGCTCGGGCAGGACCTGGGTCGCCTGATCGCCGAAGGCCCGGCCGAGGAACTGAACCTCACCACCAATACCCAGCCGGTCATGCTGACCGCGGCCGTGGCGATCTACCGCGCGTGGATCGACGCGGGCGGCGCGGCGCCCGCGCTGGTGGCCGGCCACAGCCTCGGCGAGTATTCCGCGCTGGTGGCCGCCGGCGTGATCCCGTTCGCCGAGGCGGTGCCGCTGGTGCGCTTCCGCGCGCAGGCGATGCAGGAAGCCGTGCCGGTGGGCGAGGGCGGCATGGCCGCCATCCTCGGCCTGTCCGACGACGACGTGCGCGCCGCCTGCGCCGAGGCTTCGGCCGCGGGCGTCGGCGTGGTGGAAGCGGTGAATTTCAACGCGCCGTCGCAGGTGGTGATCGCCGGCAACAAGGCGGCCGTGGAGAAGGCCTGCGAACTGGCCAAGGCGCGCGGCGCCAAGCGCGCGCTGCCGCTGCCGGTGTCGGCGCCGTTTCACTCGTCGCTGCTCAAGCCGGCGTCGGACCGCCTGCGCGAGCGCATGGCCGGCATGGCCTTCGGCGCGCCCGCCATTCCCCTGGTCAACAACGTGGACGTGGCCATCGTCAGCGACCCGCAGGCGATCAAGGACGCGCTGGTGCGCCAGGCCGCGGCGCCGGTGCGCTGGGTCGAGTGCGTGCAGAAGATGGCCGCCGAGGGCGTCACCCACGTGATCGAGTGCGGCCCCGGCAAGGTGCTGGCGGGCATGACCAAGCGCATCGACGGCAACCTGACCGGCGGCGCGATCTTCGATCCGGCCTCGCTGCAGGACACGCTGGCGCTGCTCAAGTAAGGCAAGAAAGGACCAACGCTATGACGAAAACTCTGGAAAACCAGGTCGCGCTGGTAACGGGCGCCTCGCGCGGCATCGGCCGCGCCATCGCGCTCGAGCTGGCTGCCCAGGGCGCCACCGTGATCGGCACCGCCACCAGCGAGGCGGGTGCGGCCGCCATCGGCGAATACCTGGCCGCGGCCGGCGGCACGGGCCGCGGCGCGGTGCTCAACGTCAACGACGCCGCGGCATCCGAGGCGCTGATCGACGGACTGGTCAAGGCGCACGGCGGCCTCGGCATCCTCGTCAACAACGCGGGCATCACGCAGGACCAGCTCGCCATGCGCATGAAGGACGAGGACTGGAGCGCGGTGATCGAGACCAACCTGACCGCGGTGTTCCGCCTGTCGCGCGCGGTGCTGCGCCCGATGATGAAGGCGCGCGGCGGCCGTATCATCAACATCACCTCGGTGGTCGGCTCGACCGGCAACCCGGGCCAGATGAACTACGCCGCCGCCAAGGCCGGCGTGGAAGGCATGAGCCGCGCGCTGGCGCGCGAGATCGGCAGCCGCAACGTGACCGTGAACTGCGTGGCGCCGGGCTTCATCGACACCGACATGACCAAGGTCCTGTCGGATGAGCAGCACGCGGCACTGAAGACCCAGATCCCGCTGGGCCGCCTCGGCCAGCCGGAAGACATCGCGCATGCGGTGGCTTTCCTGGCCGGCCCCCAGGCAGCCTACATTACCGGTACGACGCTCCATGTGAATGGTGGCATGTACATGAATTGATCACGTTTCACGGCGGACGGTTTCGAGGGAGAAGCCGGCAGATGCCGTGTGAAGTGGTTGTTTTTTGAACTGAACGGGCGCGGTTCTTGCAATGGAAGGCGGGTGGGATTTTTATGGTCCAAACCTGCTAAAATGCGCCCACTTTTTGTCGAACTTCCCTGGAGGGTTACATGGACAATATCGAACAACGCGTCAAGAAAATCGTGGCAGAGCAACTCGGCGTGGCCGAGGCTGACATCAAGAACGAATCCTCGTTCGTGAACGATCTCGGTGCGGATTCGCTGGACACGGTTGAGCTCGTGATGGCGTTGGAAGATGAATTCGGCATGGAAATTCCCGATGAGGAAGCCGAAAAGATCACGACCGTGCAACAGGCCATCGATTACGCCACCGCACACGTCAAGGCCTGAGCCTGTCGTATCTGGATTCCGAGCCACAGAAAACAGGCGGACCGGCCGCAGGGTCGTCCGCGCTGTTTTCTGTGGCTTTCGTCTGTTCGAAGAAGCACAATCGGATATGCCGCGCCGTGACCGGCGTGGCCTGGCGCAAGGCTGTCATGGCCGGCGCCGGTCGTCGTTCCGGTTCTGCTTCACGTACCCGTAGGAAATCATAGTGAGCCGTCGTCGCGTCGTCGTCACTGGGCTTGGCCTTGTGTCTCCGGTCGGAAACACGGTTGCCGAGGGCTGGGCCAATCTGGTTGCCGGTCAGTCTGGCATCGCCACCATCACCAAATTCGATCATTCCGCGCTAGCCGTGCACTTCGCCGGCGAAGTGAAGGGTTTCAAGGCTGAGGACTACATCCCCGCCAAGGAAGCCCGCCATATGGATACGTTCATCCACTATGGCATCGCAGCGGGGACGCAGGCGCTGAAGGACAGCGGCTACGTGGTGTCCGAAGCCAATGCCGACCGCGTCGGCGTGCTGGTCGGCTCGGGCATCGGCGGCCTGCCGATGATCGAAGATACCCACGCCGAGCTGACCAACCGCGGTCCGCGCCGGATCTCGCCGTTCTTCGTGCCGGGTTCGATCATCAACATGATCTCGGGCCACCTGTCCATCTATCACGGACTCAAGGGCCCGAACCTGGCCGTGGTGACGGCCTGCACCACCGGCCTGCACAGCATCGGCCTGGCGGCCCGCCTGATCCAGGCCGGCGATGCCGATGCCATGCTCGCGGGCGGCGCCGAATCGACCGTGTCGCCGCTGGGCATCGGCGGTTTCGCCGCCGCGCGCGCGCTGTCGACCCGCAACGACGATCCCGCCGCCGCCTCCCGTCCGTGGGACAAGGACCGCGACGGTTTCGTGCTGGGCGAAGGCGCCGGCGTGATGATGATCGAGGAGTACGAGTCGGCCAAGGCGCGCGGCGCCAGGATCTACGCGGAACTGATCGGCTTCGGCATGAGCGGGGACGCCTACCACATGACCGCGCCCAACATGGACGGCCCGCGCCGCTGCATGGTCAACGCGCTCAAGGACGCCCGCATCAACGCGGACGAGGTGGGCTACCTGAACGCGCACGGCACGTCGACCCCGCTGGGCGACAAGAACGAAAGCGAAGCCATCAAGCTGGCTTTCGGCGACCACGCCTACAAGATGGCCGTGAATTCGACCAAGTCGATGACCGGCCACCTGCTGGGCGGCGCCGGCGGCCTCGAATCCGTCTTCACCGTGCTGGCGCTGCACCACCAGGTCTCGCCGCCGACCATCAACATCTTCAGCCAGGATCCCGAATGCGACCTGGACTACGTGGCCAACACGGCACGCGACCTGAAGATCGACGTCGCGGTGAAGAACAACTTCGGTTTCGGCGGCACCAACGGCACGCTTGTCTTCCGCCGCGTCTGAACCCGGCAGCCGCCGGGTGACGCTCCTCCGGACTTCGCTCGGGACCCATCGCCTGCGGTGGGTCTTGGCGCTGTTCCTGGCCGGCGAACTGGCGGCGCTTGCGCTGCTCGCGCGCGAGGCCGCGTGGAGCCTGGCGCGTTCTCCCGAAGGCTGGGGCCTGGCGCAGTGGCTGCCGGCGCTGGCCGCGGCGGCAGCCGGTGGCAGGCTCCTGAGCCACTGGCCCGCGCTCTGGCGGGCCGCCGGCTGCACCTATGCCGGACTGGCGCCGGGGCACGGCGGTGCCGCGGGACGGCCCGCCATCCTGGTCCGCCTGCATACCGGCGCCGATGCGGTGGCGCGGGTCGCCGGCAGCTGGGACCTGGGCGGCCTGGCGCTCGTGCTGGCGCTGGAGCCGGCCAGCGGCACGCCGCCGCGGACATTGATCATCGGCCCGGGAGCCGCGGCTTCCGATTCCCTGCGGGCACTGAGGCGCGCACTCGGCGCGGCGCGGCGCGAACAGGCGCCGGCGCGCGAGGCAGCATGAGCGGCGCCGCGCTGCAACCATTCGTCACAAAATGCGTTGCAACGCACTGACCGTGCGCCGGCTACGTAGGTAAAATACAACGTTTGTCGTGAAGACGATACCAAGAGATACACTGCAGGTGAACCATTCGTGAGCGAACGCGAAGCCGATCAGCTCCTCGTTGAACGCGTCCAGAAGGGCGATAAGCGGGCCTTTGAACTGCTGGTGGCCAAATACCACCGCAAGATCATCAGGCTCATTTCGCGCTTGGTGCGGGATTCGGCGGAAGTGGAGGATGTGGCACAGGACGCCTTTATCAAGGCGTATCGTGCCTTGCCGCAATTCCGCGGCGAGTCGGCGTTCTACACCTGGTTGTACCGGATTGCGGTGAACACGGCAAAGAACTACCTGGCAACCCAGGGGCGCAGGCCGGAAGCCACCAGCGACATCGATGCCGAAGAGGCTGAAACTTTTGCGGATGGCGAGCAACTAAGAGATATCAATACGCCGGAGTCGATGCTCCATACCCGACAGGTCGCCGAAACGGTCAACCGGGCGATGGAAGCCCTGCCGGAAGAACTGCGCACGGCAATCACGCTTCGCGAAATCGAGGGCCTCAGCTATGAGGAGATTTCCGAGGCGATGGGGTGTCCGATCGGAACGGTCCGGTCACGCATCTTCCGGGCGCGCGAGGCGATCGCCGAGAAATTGCGTCCGCTGCTGGGAACGGCAGAGGGCAAGCGGTGGTAAGCGGTAAATCGGCGGTAAGTCAGTGGTAAACGGTAAGTAGCAAGACGGCGGTAAGTGGTAAGAAAATGTCGTGCGGCCAGCGTTGCAGCCTATTCCTGCATCGATAAACGACAAAAGCAGTCAGACGGGATTGTCGGTGTTCAATGGTTTTTCTAGGGGTGGGAAATGGGTCAGGCTCATAAGCAGTCGGTTCATGTAGTGGAAGCAGCGGAGCAGATCTCCGCGCTGATGGATGGCGAGCTGGCGCCGCACGAAGTCAACGCCGTACTGGATCTCGCCAAGGGCGAGGACGGCATGGCAAGCTGGACCACGTTCCAGCTGATCGGCGATGCCCTGCGTTCGGAAGAACTGACGCATGCCGGCTCGACCGACGATTTCCTCTCCCGTTTTTCCGCGCGTCTCGACAGCGAACCGCACGTGCTGGTGCCCGCCGTGGCCCAGCAGGCGGCGGCGCATCGCATGCTGTTCAAGCCTTCGTGGGTGCGCCGGGTGATGCCGGGCACGGCCATCGCCGCCGCCGTGGCGGCCGTGAGCTGGGTCGTGGTGCCGCAGATGCGCGGCACCGGCGACGTGGGCGCGCCCGATGCCGTGGTGGCGCGTGCCGAGCAGCCCGCCGTGCCCAAGGCCGGTGGCATCGTGACCGTTTCCGCCGACAGCGCGCAGATGATCCGCGATCCGCGCCTTGACGAATACCTGCGTGCCCACCGGGTGTCGGTGGCCACCGACGCGGTCGTCCCGACCATGCGCACCGTTGTCAACAGTGCAAACTTTTCTCAGGACAATTCGCAGGAATAATGCCGGACATGCATAAAGGATGGTCGCCCGCCAACGTAGCGGGCGCACGCAGAATAAGGGCCCTTCGCAGGTCCTTTTTTCTGGCCTTGTGTCTGACTGCGGCTGCGGCAGGCGCGCAGCCGGCGGACAATACCCTGGCCCGGCGGGATGCGACGGCCTGGCTCAACAAGATCCACCGCGCGGCCCAGCGCGAGAATTATGTCGGCACGCTGATCTATCAGCGCGGCAGCGTGATGCATGCCTCGCGCATCCAGCACTACAGCGACCTGGTCAACAACGAATACGAACGGCTGGAAACGCTGGACGGCAAGCCGCGCGAGGTGCTGCGCCAGAATGACGTCGTGCACAGCCTGATCCCCGAGGCCAAGCTGGTGGTGGTGGAAAAGCAGGAAGCGAAGGACCGCTTCCCGGCCCTGCTGGCGACCAACAAAAGCGATGTCCTCGACATCTACGAGATGCGCAAGCTGCCCGGCGAGCGCGTCGCCGGGGTCGAATGCGAAGTGTTCTCGCTCGATCCGCACGATGCCGCGCGTTATGCCGTGCGGCTGTGGGCCGAGAAGAACTCCGGGCTGCTGATGCGCGCCCAGACCGTGGGCGAGGGCGGCAAGGTGCTCGAGCAGGTCGCGTTCTCGCAGGTCGAGATCGGCGTGCCCTCGGAAAAGCAGCGCATTCTCACCGCCATCAAGAACGCCAGTTCCTGGAATCACTACGAAGTCACCAACCAGCCGGCCAACATCGCCGACGAGGGCTGGAGCATCGGGATTCCGGTCAAGGGCTTCATGAAGATCCGCGAGGTCCGCCGCCCGCTCGGCGAACTGCGTTCGCCGCAGGCCAACCCGCGCGGGCAGGTCTTCGAGGTGCTCCAGATCGTCTACAGCGACGGGCTGACCGGGCTGTCGGTGTTCATCGAGCCGGTTTCCGAGCAGCGCGTGCGCCGCGAAGGCGTCGCCTCGCTGGGCGCCACCCAGGTGGTGGTGCGGCGCGTCGCCGATTTCTGGATCACCGTGGTGGGCGAAGTGCCGCCCGCCACCGTCCGCCAGTTCGCCTCGGCGGTAGAATACAAGCCACCGCCGAAGGCGCACTGAGCCGGCCCGCGCTCCGGGCCGCCGGTGGCGCCGCGGCTCCCCGCCGCGGGCGCGCCGCGCCACGGCCCCTCCGAAGCCCTGTTTCCTTCCTTTTTGCCGATTTCCGGGAGTCGATGATGTCACCAAGATCTCCAGCCTTGGCTCGGACCGTGCTCATGGCTGCCATTCTCGCGTTTGCGCCGCTGGTCGCAGAAGTGAGCCATGCGCAGGCTGCCGC
The DNA here is from genome assembly GCF_058789195.1 of Cupriavidus sp. FW216-B1. Lineage (NCBI taxonomy): Bacteria > Pseudomonadati > Pseudomonadota > Betaproteobacteria > Burkholderiales > Burkholderiaceae > Cupriavidus > Cupriavidus sp. FW216-B1. Next base: position 416,067 of record NZ_JBYTEL010000002.1, read on the forward strand.
GCAGTCCTACGGGCTGCCCGATTTCACCGATCTGGTCGACAAGACCGGGCCGGCCGTCGTCAATATCCGCACCACCGAGCGGGTGCGCGCGCGCGGCAACGGCAGCCCCGACGACGATGAAATGGCCGAGTTCTTCCGCCGCTTCTTCGGCGTGCCGATGCCCGGCGCGCCGGGCACGCCCACGCCGCCGGGCGCGCCGCGCCGCGGCCAGCCGCCGCAGGGCGAGGAGCAGAGCCGCGGGGTCGGGTCCGGTTTCGTCATCAGCCAGGACGGCTATGTGATGACCAACGCGCATGTGGTGGCCGACGCGGATACCATCTACGTCACGCTGCCCGACAAGCGCGAATTCAAGGCCAGGCTGATCGGCTCGGACAAGCGCACCGACGTGGCGCTGCTCAAGGTCGACGCCACCGGCCTGCCCAAGCTCACGCTCGGCGACTCCGACAAGGTGCGCGCGGGCGAATGGGTGCTGGCGATCGGCTCGCCGTTCGGCCTCGACAACAGCGTGACCGCCGGCATCGTCTCCGCCAAGGGACGCGACACCGGCGACTACCTGCCGTTCATCCAGACCGACGTGGCGGTCAACCCCGGCAACTCGGGCGGCCCGCTGATCAACCTGCGCGGCGAAGTGATCGGCATCAATTCGCAGATCTACAGCCGCAGCGGCGGCTACATGGGCATTTCCTTCGCGATTCCCATCGACGAGGCGATGCGCGTGACCGAGCAGCTCAAGGCGAACGGCAAGGTCACGCGCGGACGCATCGCCGTGGCCATCGGCGACGTGACCAAGGAAGTCGCCGACTCGCTCGGCCTGGGTCGCGCGCGCGGCGCGCTGGTGGGCAGCGTGGAGCCGGGCGGGCCCGCCGAGAAGGCCGGCATCGAGGCCGGCGACATCATCCTGAAGTTCAACGGCCGCGACATCGAGAAGGCTTCGGACCTGCCGCGCATGGTCGGCGACATCAAGCCGGGCACGCGCGTGCCGCTGCAGTTGTGGCGCAAGGGCGCGACGCGCGACGTCAACATCACCGTGGCCGAGCTGGATGCCGACACCAAGGTCAAGGCGCGCAACGGCAATGCGCCGCGCGACGACGGCGCCGCGCAGGCGGCCAAGCCCAACGCGCTGGGGCTGATCGTCAACGAGATCCCGGACGCCAAGCTCAAGGAGCTGAAGATCAAGTCCGGGGTGGAAGTCGAGCAGGCCGACGGCCCGGCCCAGCGCGCCGGCATCCGCCCGGGCGACATCATCCTGCGCCTGGGCGACAGCGACGTGACCAGCCCGCGCCAGTTCAACGAACTGGTCAAGGGCCTGGACAAGGGCAAGATCGCCGCGGTGTTCGTCAGGCGCGGCGACGCCACCCAGGTGCTGACGCTGCGGCCGGGCACGGTTTCCTCGCGCTAGCCCGTCCCCATGACCGCGCTCACGCTGTATGGCAGGACCTACTGCCATCTGTGCGAGGACATGAAGATCGCGCTGGAGCCGCTCCGGCGCGATTTTTCCTTTGTCCTGCACGAGGTGGACGTCGATGCCGACGCCGCCACCGAGGCCCGCTTCGGCGAGCTGGTGCCGGTGCTGATGACCGGCACGCCCGCGGGTGCCGGCGGCGAGCTGTGCCACTATTTCCTCGACGTCCCGCGGGTGCGGGCGTGGCTGGCGGCGCAAGCCATCTCGCCATACGGAAGTCCTTGAAAGTACGGTAAAATCGCGCTTTGGCGCAAAATCCGCGCCACCAACCTTGCGGCCCGGAACGGCGCGTGCCCGGCAGGGTGCCGGTTCCAGGCCGTTCATAGCCGCTGCGCCGTCCGGCGTGCCCTGGCGGGCACCTCCAGGCGAGAAAAGGCGCACCCCTGAACATCCGATGGACCATATCCGCAACTTCTCGATCATCGCCCACATCGACCACGGCAAATCGACCCTGGCCGACCGCATCATCCAACTGTGCGGAGGCTTGTCCGATCGCGAGATGGAGGCGCAGGTGCTCGACTCGATGGACATCGAGAAGGAGCGCGGCATCACCATCAAGGCCCAGACCGCGGCGCTGAACTACAAGGCGCGCGACGGCCAGATCTACAACCTGAACCTGATCGACACCCCGGGGCACGTCGACTTCAGCTACGAAGTGAGCCGCTCGCTGTCCGCCTGCGAAGGCGCGCTGCTGGTGGTGGACGCCTCGCAGGGCGTGGAAGCGCAGACCGTCGCCAACTGCTACACCGCGATCGAGCTCGGCGTGGAAGTGGTGCCGGTGCTCAACAAGATCGACCTGCCGCAGGCCGACCCGGAAAACGCCATCCGCGAGATCGAGGAAGTGATCGGCATCGACGCGCAGGACGCCACGCCGTGCTCGGCCAAGACCGGCGTCGGCGTGCAGGACGTGATCGAGGCCATGATCGCGCGCGTGCCCGCGCCCAAGGGCGACGCGGCCGCGCCGCTGCAGGCGCTGATCATCGACTCGTGGTTCGACAACTACGTCGGCGTGGTGATGCTGGTGCGCGTGGTCAACGGCACGCTGCGCCCCAAGGACAAGGTGCTGCTGATGGCCACCGGCTCGCAGCACCTGGTCGAGCAGGTCGGCGTGTTCTCGCCCAAGTCGCTGCAGCGCGAGGCGCTGACGGCCGGGCAGGTGGGCTTCGTCATCGCCGGCATCAAGGAACTGAAGGCCGCCAAGGTGGGCGACACCATCACCAACATGGCGCGCAAGGCCGCCGCGCCGCTGCCGGGCTTCAAGGAAGTCAAGCCGCAGGTGTTCGCCGGCCTGTACCCGGTCGAGGCCAACCAGTACGAAGCGCTGCGCGAATCGCTCGAGAAGCTCAAGCTCAACGACGCCTCGCTGCAGTACGAGCCCGAAGTGTCGCAGGCGCTTGGCTTCGGCTTCCGCTGCGGCTTCCTCGGCCTGCTGCACATGGAGATCGTGCAGGAGCGCCTGGAGCGCGAATTCGACATGGACCTGATCACCACCGCGCCGACGGTGGTGTACCAGGTCAAGATGCGCGACGGCACCATGCTGACCGTGGAGAACCCGGCCAAGATGCCGGACCCGAGCCGCATCGAGGACATCCTCGAGCCGATCGTCACGGTCAACCTGTACATGCCGCAGGACTACGTCGGCTCGGTGATCACGCTGTGCACGCAGAAGCGCGGCACGCAGATCAACATGAGCTACCACGGCAAGCAGGTGCAGCTCACGTACGAGATCCCGATGGCGGAAATCGTCATGGACTTCTTCGACCGGCTCAAGTCGGTGTCGCGCGGCTACGCCTCGATGGACTACGAGTTCAAGGAGTACCGCGCCGCCGACGTGGTCAAGGTCGACATCCTGATCAACGGCGACAAGGTCGACGCGCTGTCGGTGATCGTGCACCGGAGCAACTCGCAGTACCGCGGCCGCGAGGTGGTGTCCAAGATGCGCGAGATCATCCCGCGCCAGATGTACGACGTGGCCATCCAGGCCACCATCGGCGCGAACATCATCGCGCGCGAGAACGTCAAGGCGCTGCGCAAGAACGTGCTGGCCAAGTGCTACGGCGGCGACATCTCGCGCAAGAAGAAGCTGCTCGAGAAGCAGAAGGCGGGCAAGAAGCGCATGAAGCAGGTGGGCACGGTGGAAATTCCGCAGGAAGCCTTCCTGGCGATCCTGCAGGTGAGCGACAAGTAAGGCGGGCAGGGTAGCAAGGCAACAAGGCAACCGGGCCGGGCTTGCGCCTGGCCGCGGGCGAAGCGGACTCTAACAAAACATCACCACGATCTAGCCGTCATGAATTTTGCACTGATCCTTTTTGTGCTGGTGGTCATCACGGGCATTGCCTGGGTGGCCGACAAGCTGGTGTTCGAAAAGCAGCGGCGCTTGTCCGCGCAGGCCGCACTCGCCGAGTTCGATGCGCGCAGGGCCGACCTCCAGGGCCGCTACGGCACCGGCGAGATCGACACCTCGCGCAGCCGCCTGGCCGAGGAAAAGCTGCGCCAGCCCTGGTGGCTGGAATACTCGGCGAGCTTCTTCCCGGTGATCCTGGCGGTGTTCGTGCTGCGCTCGTTCGTGGTCGAGCCGTTCAAGATCCCGTCCGGCTCGATGATCCCGACGCTGCTGATCGGCGATTTCATCCTGGTCAACAAGTTCGACTACGGCATCCGCCTGCCGGTGGTGAACCAGAAGATCATCCCGGTGGGCGAGCCGCAGCGCGGCGACGTGATGGTGTTCCGCTACCCGAAGGACCAGTCGCTCGACTACATCAAGCGCGTGATCGGCGTGCCGGGCGACGTGGTGAGCTACCAGGACAAGCGCCTGACCATCAACGGCAAGCCGGCGCAATACGCGCCGCTGCCCGACTACCTCGACGAAGAGCGCCTGTCGTACTCCAAGCATTTCGACGAGACGCTGCCGGCCGGCCCGGTCCACGGCATCCTCAACGACGCCGACCGGCCGGCCTTCATCGCCGGCGCCGACCCGGATTTTCCGTTCCACGAGAACTGCACTTACAATCAGCAAGGGCTGATCTGCAAGGTGCCGCCAGGTCACTATTTCGTGATGGGCGACAACCGCGACAACAGCCTGGATTCACGTTACTGGGGTTTCGTCCCCGATCAGAACATCGTCGGCAAGGCGTTCCTGATCTGGATGAACCTCGGCAATATCGGACGCGTGGGATCGTTCAAGTAGCATCCCCGCGGCGCGAATAACCACTCCGGTCAAGCGAGGGAAAGCGCATTATGGGTCAATCGGAACGAATTGGCGGTGCCGTCGGGGGACGGCGGCAGCGCCTGGCGAGGCACAGCGGGCAGCGCGGATTTTCGCTGGGCAGCCTGCTGGTGGTCATCCTGGTGGTGGTGGGCGTGGTCATTCCCGCGATCCGGGCGATACCGAGCCTGCTGGAATATTTTTCGGTCAAGCGCGCGGTCAGCTACGCCAAGCAGCAGGCGAGCAACCGGCGCGAAGTGGCCGACTATTTCAACAAGCAGGCGCAGATCGACCGCATCACGGCCGTGCGCAGCGACGATCTGGATATCCACGAGGATGACAACGGCACCATCCGCTCGGTGGGATTCTCCTACCGCAACGAGGTGCCGCTATACGGCCCGCTGAGCCTTTTGATTACCTACTCGGGAACGCAGTACTGACATGAACCTCGACGCCTTGCAGCAACGCCTCGGCTACCGCTTCAGCAAGCCAGAACTGCTGCAGCAGGCGCTGACGCACCGCAGCCACAGTGCCTTGCATAACGAACGCCTGGAATTCCTCGGCGATTCGGTGCTCAACTGCGCCGTGGCCGACATGCTGTACGGCATGTTCAGCAAGCTCGACGAAGGCGACCTGTCCCGCGTGCGCGCCAACCTCGTCAAGCAGCAGGCGCTGTACGAGATCGCGCAGATGCTGCAGTTGTCCGAGGCCCTGCGCCTGGGCGAGGGCGAGCTCAAGAGCGGCGGCTTTCGCCGCCCCTCGATCCTGGCCGACGCGCTCGAGGCCATCGTCGGCGCGGTGTTCCTCGACGCCGGCTTCGAGGGCGCGCGCACCCTGATCCGCAAGCTGTACATCCCCATCCTCGAGCAGGTCGATCCGCGCACGCTGGGCAAGGATGCCAAGACGCTGCTGCAGGAGTACCTGCAAGGCCACAAGATAGCGCTGCCGCAATACAACGTGATCGCCACCCACGGCGCGGCGCACAACCAGCAGTTTGAAGTCGAGTGCACCGTGCCTAAACTGGAAGTGCGGGTGTTCGGCACCGGCGCGTCGCGCCGCGCCGCCGAGCAGGCCGCCGCCAAGCTGGCTCTCGACGAGGTGCAGAAGCTCGTGCCCCAGTTGCTCAAGCGCAGCCGGGCCGAGCGTACCGGCAAGACCCGCAAGCAGCCGGTGCCGCCCGATCCCCAGTTGTCTCTCAGGTTGAAGGAATGACCGAATCACTCGATCCGCGGCAAGATGCCGCGGGTACCCCTTTCGCGGCGTTCCGCTGCGGCACCGTGGCCATCGTCGGGCGTCCCAACGTCGGCAAGTCCACGCTGATGAATGCGTTGGTCGGCCAGAAGATCAGCATCACCTCGCGCAAGGCGCAGACCACGCGCCACCGCATCGTCGGCATCCAGACCACCGACGACGCGCAGTACGTGTTCGTCGACACCCCGGGCTTCCAGACGCGCCACGCCAGCGCGCTGAACCGTTCGCTCAACCGCGCCGTCACGTCCACGCTGTCGAGCGTGGACCTGGTGCTGTTCGTGGTCGAGGCCGGCCAGTACGGCCCCGACGACGAGAAGGTGCTGGCGCTGCTGCCGAAGAAGGTGCCGGTGCTGCTGGTCACCAACAAGCTCGACCGCCTCGGCGCGGACCGCGCCGAGGTGATGATGCCGTTCCTGGAAAAGATGGGCCACCAGTTCCAGTTCGCGGAAGTGGTGCCGATGTCGGCCAAGACCCATGACCACATCGCGCGCCTGCTCGGCATCATCCGGCCCTACCTGCCGGAAGGCGAGCCGATGTACGACGCCGATTCCATGACCGACCGCAGCGAGCGCTTCCTCGCCTCGGAGATCATCCGCGAGAAGGTGTTCCGCTGGACCGGCGACGAGCTGCCCTACACCAGCACGGTCATCATCGAGAAGTTCGAGACCGAAGGCCGGCTGCGGCGCATCTTCGCCACCATCCTGGTCGAGCGCGAAGGCCACAAGGCCATGATCATCGGCAACAAGGGCGCCAAGCTCAAGACCATCTCCACCGAAGCCCGCATCGACATGGAAAAGCTGTTCGACGGCAAGGTCTACCTGGAGATGTTCATCAAGGTCAAGAGCGGCTGGGCCGACAACGAAGCCGGATTGCGCGCCTACGGCTATGAATGACAGAGCGGGCGGGCCGGCACTGAAGGCCCGCCGCATCGACCCGGTGGCGGAAGAAGCCGCCGAACTGCTGGACAGCCACGCCGTGCCCGGCATGGAGGTGGCCGAGCAGCGCGCCATGATGGACCGCGCGCTGCGCATCGCGCCGGCGCGCACCGAGCTGCGCGTGGCCAACCAGCCCGGCTTCGTGCTGCATGCCTGGCCCTACCGCGAGACCAGCCTGATCCTCGACGTGTTCACGCGCGACCACGGCCGCGTGGCGATGGTCGCCAAGGGCGCCAAGCGGCCGCATTCCGCGCTGCGTCCGGTGCTGCAGCATTTCCAGCCGGTCTCGCTGTCGTGGAGCGGGCGCGGCGAGGTCAAGACGCTCACGCGCGCGGAGTGGGTCGGCGGCCTGCTGCCGCTGGCCAGCGACGCGCTGCTGTCGGGTTTCTACCTCAACGAGCTGCTGCTGCGCTTCTGCCCGCGCGAGGACGCCCACGTGGCGCTGTTCCGCCAGTACATGGAAACGCTGGCGCGGCTCGCGCACGGCGAGCAGGCCGGCCTGGTGCTGCGCAGCTTCGAGCGCGTGCTGCTGCAGGAAACCGGCTTCGCCGTGGCCTTCGACGAATGCGCGAACTCGGGCGAGGCGGTGGAGCCGGAACACGACTACGTGTACCAGCCGGAGCGCGGCGTGCGCCGCGCGCAGCCGAGCGATCCGTCCTCGTGGCCGGTGGTGTCCGGGCAGACCCTGCTCGACATGTCGCAGGACGACTACCGCCGGCCCCAGACCGTGACGCAAAGCCGTGCGCTGATGCGCTTCCTGCTGCATTATTATCTGCAAGGCGCGCCGCTGAAGACGCGCCAGATCCTGATCGACCTGCACTATCTCTGAGCCTGCCCGCATGATTTTCCACGCGCATCCCGGCGTCATCGACCTTGGCGTCAACATCGACCACGTGGCCACGCTGCGCAACGCGCGCGGCACGGTCTACCCCGATCCCATCCAGGCCGCGCTGCAGGCCGAGCAGGCCGGCGCCGACCTGATCACGCTGCACCTGCGCGAAGACCGCCGCCACATCCGCGACGCCGACGTGCACGCGCTGCGCCCGCTGCTGGCCACGCGCATGAACCTGGAATGCGCGCTCACCCAGGAGATGCTCGACATCGCCTGCGCGATCCGCCCGCAGGACGTCTGCCTGGTGCCCGAGCGCCGCGAGGAAGTCACCACCGAAGGCGGGCTGGACGTGGCCGGGCGCTTCGAGCAGGTCAAGGCCGCCTGCCGCCAACTGGCCGATGCCGGCATCCGCGTGTCGCTGTTCATCGATGCGCAGGCCGAGCAGATCGAGGCCGCCGCCGCCTGCGGCGCGCCCGTGGTCGAGCTGCACACGGGCCGCTATGCCGACGCGCACACGCCGGCCGAGCAGGCCACGGAATTCCGGCGCGTCGCCGACGGCGTCGACGCCGGCGTGCGGCTCGGGCTGGTGGTCAACGCCGGGCACGGCCTGCACTACACCAACGTGCAGCCCATCGCCGCGCTGCCCGGCATCAAGGAACTCAACATCGGCCACGCCATCGTCGCGCACGCGGTCTTCGCCGGCTGGCAGAACGCGGTGCGCGAGATGAAGGCCATCATGGTGGCCGCGCGCCTCGGCACCACCTATCCGCGCCCGGACGCCGCAGCGTGATCTACGGCATCGGCACTGACATCATCCAGATCGAGCGCGTGCAGGGCGTGATGGAGCGCACGCGCGGGCGCTTCGCCGAGAAGGTGCTCGGGCCGCAGGAACTGCTGAAGTACCACGCGCGCCGCGCGCGCTCCGAGAAGCGCGGGCTGGCCTTCCTGTCCACGCGCTTCGCCGCCAAGGAAGCCTTCTCCAAGGCCATCGGGCTGGGCATGCGCTGGCCGATGACGTGGCGCGCGATGGAACTGCTGAACCTGCCTTCGGGCGAGCCCTATGCGCTCTGCCACGGCGAGCTCGATGCGTGGCTGCGCGAGCGCGGCGTCACGGTGCGGGTCACGGTCAGCGACGAACACGATTACGCGGTCGCCTTCGCGATCGCCGAGCTTGGCGCCGCCGCTCCCCGCGGCGGCGGCGCGCCGCTCGCTTCCCAGCCTAGTGAAGAACCCAAATGATCAACAAGATTTCCGGCAAGCGCCCGGGTCCCGTGGTGCTCGACGTCAAAGGCAAGCAGCTCGACGCGGAGGACGTCCGGCGCATTTCCCATCCGCTGACCGGCGGCGTGATCCTGTTCGCGCGCAACTTCGAGTCGCGCGTGCAGCTGCAGACGCTCACGCAGGACATCCGCGCGGTGCGCGAGGACGTGCTGATCTGCATCGACCATGAAGGCGGCCGCGTGCAGCGCGCCAGGACCGACGGCTTCACCCACCTGCCGGCGATGGCGCGCCTGGGCGAGCTGTGGGACCGCGACGTGCTGGCCGCGACCAAGGCGGCCATGCAGTGCGGCTACGTGCTCGCGGCCGAGCTGCGTGCCTGCGACATCGACCTGAGCTTCACGCCGGTGCTGGACCTCGACTACGGCCGCAGCGCGGTGATCGGCGACCGCGCCTTCCATGCCGACCCGCGCGTCGTGACCATGCTGGCCAACCACCTGACCCACGGGCTGCTGCTGGCCGGCATGGCGAACTGCGGCAAGCATTTTCCCGGCCACGGCTTCGTCGCCGCCGACTCGCACGTGGCGGTGCCGGTGGACGAGCGCGGCCTCGACGAGATCCTGGCACAGGACGCGCGGCCCTACGAATGGATGGGCATGGCGCTGTCGTCGGTGATGCCGGCGCACGTGATCTACCCGAAGGTGGACCCGAGCCCGGCCGGCTTCTCGCGCTTCTGGCTGCAGGACATCCTGCGCACCCAGCTCGGCTTCGAGGGCGTGATCTTCAGCGACGACCTGAGCATGGAAGGCGCCAGCGTGGCCGGCACCGTCACCGAGGCCGCGCGCGCGGCGCTCGGCGCGGGCTGCGACATGGTGCTGATCTGCAACAGCCCGGAGCGCGCCGACCAGTTGCTCAGCGAGCTCGATGCCGGCGTCGCCGAAAAGGCCTCGCAGCGCCGCATCCGCAAGCTGTTCGGCCGCCGCAAGCCGCTGCCCTGGAACAAGCTGATGCAGGACCCCGACTACGCCGGCGCGCTGCGCGAGCTGAAAGGGCACGGCCTGATCGCGTGACGATGCGCCCGCCGGGCGGCAGGCAAAGGAAAAGGGCAGCCGAGGCTGCCCTTTTTTCCGTCGCGCCGCCACCCGTGGCGGGCGGCAGCGGCCAACTGCGCTCAGTTCGCGCGGCTGCGGTATTCGCCGGTACGGGTGTCGATTTCGATCTTGTCGCCGATATTGCAGAACAGCGGCACTTGCAGCTCGAAGCCGGTGTTGATCTTGGCGCCCTTGAGCACCTTGCCCGACGAGGTGTCGCCCTTGACGGCCGGTTCGGTGTAGATGATCTCGCGCACCAGCGTGGTGGGCATTTCCACCGAGATGGCCTTGTCGTTGTAGAACACCACTTCGACGTTCATGCCGTCTTCGAGGTAGTTCAGCGAGTCGCCCATGCTGTCCTGCTCGACTTCGTACTGGTTGTAGTCGGCGTCCATGAACACGTACATCGGGTCGGCGAAGTACGAGTAGGTGCACTCCTTGCGATCCAGCATCACGACTTCGAACTTGTCGTCGGCCTTGAAGACCGATTCGCCCGGGGCTTCGGTCAGCAGGTTCTTGTACTTCATCTTGACCACGGCGGAGTTGCGGCCCGACTTGTTGTACTCGGCCTTCTGCACGACCATCGGGTCGGTGCCGATCATGAACACGTTGCCGACGCGGAGTTCTTGTGCGGTTTTCATCTGAACTGTTTTCCTGAAAAAGAATGTCTCGGAATTCGGTGTGGCGAAGTATGGCGAAGGCGCGTTGCCGGCGCATGGCACCGGCCATCCATACGCGGTCCATCCAGTTACGCCCGGGTACCGCAGGATGCCGTGGCGCGCATGCCTTGGGGCATGCCGCGCGGGATCCTGTCGCGGTACCGCCGTTTTCCGGCCCGGTCGCCATCAAATCAACCGACTATTTTACCTGATTTTCGCAGAAGGCCACGAGATTTGCCGCCAGATCGCCGAGGTGCTGCAGGCTGCGCTGCCACCGCTCGGTGGCGTCGCGCAGCGCCGGCAGATGTGCCCGCAGGGCCGCCCAGTCGAGCGGCTTGCCGGGCTCGTTCCACGCATGCCAGAACGCGACCAGCGCGGCGGCCGCCGGCGCCTGGCCGGTGTGCTCCAGCCGCTTCACGAAGAGGTCGAGAAAGGCGTCGAGCTTGACCAGGTGCGCGGCCTCTTCCTGCGGATAGATGTGCCAGACCAGCGGGCGCCCGGCCCACTGCGCGCGCACGAACGAGTCCTCGCCGCGCACGAAGTTGATGTCGCACAGCCACAGGAGTTCGTCGTAGTGCTCCTGGCGCACGAACGGCACCACGTGCATGGTCAGGCTGCCGGCTGCCATGACCCGGCCCGGCGCGGCATCCGGCGCGCCGAACCACGCACTTGCCTGCTGCGCGGCGAGGCCGGCCGGGACCAGGCACTGCACCGGCTCCGCGCCGTCGCGCCACTGCGCCAGCAGCGCGGGCAGGGCGGGGTTGGGGTAGGCGAACAGGCTGGCCTTCAGCGCGCCCTCGCTGGGCCGCACGCCCAGCCGGTGCCACAGCGCGGCCTGCGCCGCGGGGCTTTCGCGCAGGTGCTCGCGCTGCAGACCCAGCATGGACTCGCGCAGCAGCCCGCCCGTGCCGGACTCGAAGCCCGGGAAGAAGAAGTACTTCACCAGCGGCAGGCGCGGATGGGGCGAGCTCATGCGGTGGTGCTCCCGCACCCACGGCTCGGCGCTTAGGTATTCGAGGTTGATCCAGACCGGCCGCGGCGCGCGCGCCGCCATCGCGGCGAGGAAGGGCGCCGGCAGCTCGCAGGCGAACGACTCGATCACCACGTCGTGCGGCACCACGCCGGCGAAGCGCGCGGCGCCGTCCTGTTCGCTGTCTTGTCCGCTCTCGTGGCCGCTTCTTTGATCGCCTTCCTGGCCGGGGCGCCGCCAGGTGCGCACCTCCACGCCCGCCAGCACCTGCCGCGCGGCGTCGACGTCGAGCCCCGGCGCCAGCCGCGCGAAGCTGTGCAGGTCGTCCACCCACAGCCGCACGGCGTGGCCGTGCTCCTGCGCGAGCTGCCGCGCCAGCCGCCAGCAGACGCCGATGTCGCCGAAATTGTCGATGACGGTGCAGAAGATGTCCCACGAGCGGACGGTGCGGCCGGCCTGGCTGGCTTGGCCGGTGGGATCGGGACGGACGGGCATGGTGGCGGGAGTCGGCAACGATTTGCTCTAAACTTGCGATTTTAGAGCCTGTCGCGCCGCCGCCGTCCGCCGGCCGGGCGCGGACTGGCCGCGCCCACACGGTCGATGCCCTCCCGCGATTCCTCCCCGATGTCCCAGCCGGAACCCGAAATCCACAACCCAGGCACGCCCGCCGAGCCCGGCCCCGAGGCCGCGCCGCCGTTCGACCCCAAGGCGGTGATCGCCCAGTTGCCCGGCCTGCCGGGGGTCTACCGCTACTTCGACGCGCAGGGCAACGTGCTCTACGTGGGCAAGGCGCGCGACCTGAAGAAGCGCGTCTCGAGCTACTTCAACAAGAACCTGCCGTCGCCGCGCATCGCCATGATGGTGGCCAAGATCGTGCGCATCGAGACCACCGTGGTGCGCACCGAGGCCGAGGCGCTGCTGCTGGAAAACAACCTGATCAAGGCCCTGGCGCCGCGCTACAACATCCTGTTCCGCGACGACAAGTCCTATCCGTTCCTCAAGCTGACCAGCCACCGCTTCCCGCGCATGGCTTACTACCGCGGCTCGACCGACCGCAAGCACCAGTACTTCGGGCCGTTCCCGAGCGCGCACGCGGTGCGCGAGAGCATGCAGATTCTGCAGCGCGTGTTCCAGCTGCGCACCTGCGAGGACACCGTTTTCGCCAACCGCACGCGGCCGTGCCTGCTGCACCAGATCCACCGCTGCACCGCGCCGTGCGTCAAGGCCATCAGCGAGGAGGACTACGCGCGCGACGTGGGCAATGCCGCGCGCTTCCTGCAAGGCCGCCAGAGCGAAGTGCTCGACGGCCTGCAGGCCAAGATGGAGGAGCATGCCGGGCGGCTGGAGTTCGAGCAGGCCGCGGCGGTGCGCGACCAGATCGGCGCGCTGTCCACCGTGCTCAGCCGGCAGGCCGTGGAGGAAGTCGGCGGACAGGCCAGCGACATCGACGTGCTGGCGGTGGCGGTGGAAGGCGGCCGCGCCTGCGTCAACCTGGCGATGGTGCGCGGCGGCCGGCATCTCGGCGACAAGGCTTATTTTCCCGCCCACGTGGAAGAGGGCGCGATGATCGTCGGCGAGGAGGATGCGGGCGCCGACGCCGGCGGCGAGTCCAGCGCCGGCATCGCGGCCGAGCGCATCGCCACCGAGGTGCTGGCCGCCTTCATGGCGCAGCACTACCTCGACCAGGCGGTGCCACCGGTGCTGGTGGTGAGCCACCTGCCCACGGACAAGACGCTGCTGCAGGCGCTGTCGATGCAGGCCGGGCGCAAGGTCACGCTGGTGCGCCAGCCGCAGGGGCAGCGCCGCGCCTGGCTCGCGATGGCGCAGCAGGGCGCCGCGCTCGCGCTGTCGCGCCGGCTCGCCGAGCAGGGCAGCCAGCAGGCCCGCACGCGCGCGCTGGCCGAGACCATCGGGCTCGACCTGGAAGACCTCGCGCTGCTGCGCGTGGAGTGCTTCGACATCAGCCACACCGCCGGCGAGGCGACGCAGGCATCGTGCGTGGTGTTCCATCGCCACGAGATGCAGAACGCCGAATACCGGCGCTACAACATCCAGGACATCACGCCCGGCGACGACTACGCCGCCATGCGCCAGGTGCTGACGCGGCGCTACCAGAAGCTGGTGGAGATGCTGGAGCAGGCGCAGGAGGCCGGCGGCGGCGAGGCCGGGGAGAGTGGCCAGAGCGAGGCCTCCGCCGCGCTGGCGCTGGTGCCCAACATCGTGCTGATCGACGGCGGCAAGGGCCAGGTGGAGGTCGCGCGCCAGGTCTTCGAGGAGCTTGGCCTCGACATCGGCCTGCTGGTCGGCGTGGCCAAGGGCGAAGGCCGCAAGGTCGGGCTGGAGACGCTGGTGTTCGCCGACGGACGCCCGTCGCTGGAACTGGGGCAGGGCAGCGCGGCCCTGATGCTGGTCGCGCAGATCCGCGACGAGGCGCACCGCTTCGCCATCACCGGCATGCGCGCGCGCCGCGCCAAGGTGCGCACCACCTCGCGGCTCGAAGAGATCGAGGGCGTCGGCGCGCGCCGGCGCCAGAAGCTGCTGACCCGCTTCGGCGGGCTGCGCGGCGTGATGGCGGCCAGCATCGACGAACTCGCCAGCGTGGACGGCATCTCGCATGCGCTGGCCGAGGAAATCTACCGCCAGTTGCATTGATTCGGGCGCGCGCGGCGCGAAATGCTCGGACGGCGTTGAAATAAGCGACAATCGCGGAATTGCTTACCGCCATTGTCTCGTCCCGGGCCCCCCAATGCCGCTGAATATACCGATCCTGCTGACCTGGCTCCGCGTTGCCATGATTCCTCTCGTGGTGGGGGTGTACTACCTGCCCGAGGCATGGCTGCCGATGCACGCCAAGAACATGACGGCCGCCGGTTTCTTTATCGTGGCGGCGGTCACCGACTGGCTGGACGGCTTCCTGGCCAGGCGCTGGAACCAGACTTCGTCCTTCGGCGCCTTCCTCGACCCCGTGGCCGACAAGCTGATGGTGGCGGCGGCGCTGCTTTCGCTGCTGGCGCTGGGCCGGGTCGCCGACCTGATCGCGCTGGTCATCATCGGCCGCGAGATCACCATCTCGGCGCTGCGCGAGTGGATGGCGCAGATCGGCGCGTCCAAGAGCGTGGCCGTCAATTTCCTCGGCAAGCTCAAGACCACTTTCCAGATGATCGCCATCCCGCTGCTGCTGTTCAACGACAGCCTGCTCGGCATCGTCGACGCTTCCGTGCTCGGTACGTGGATGATCTACGTGGCGGCGTTCATGACGCTGTGGTCGATGTTCTATTACATGAAGCTCGCGTGGCCGCAGATCCGCGAGCGCAGCGGCATGGGCGGACAGGCCACCGTACAAAAATGATGTTTCGGTGAAAATATGCTTGACGAGGATGTTCCGGTTTGCAATAATCCTGTTCTCGCTTCTGACGAAACAAACCGAACGAAGCGAAATACGGCAAGAACGCATCGAGATGGCAGCAGTATCGGCACAGAAGTTGCGTTTTAGCCAAGAAGTCGGCAGGAACATGCGGGAGTAGCTCAGTTGGTAGAGCGCAACCTTGCCAAGGTTGAGGTCGCGAGTTCGAGACTCGTCTCCCGCTCCAGTTTTTGCGATGTTCGCCAGCGTGGGTGTATGCCGCGCGATGGTCGGCAGGCTTCGGCAGTACGGCAGTAATCAGCAGTATCCAATGCGGGAGTAGCTCAGTTGGTAGAGCGCAACCTTGCCAAGGTTGAGGTCGCGAGTTCGAGACTCGTTTCCCGCTCCAGGTCCCAAAGGGAAGCGCCGCTTCCCTTTTTGTTTGTGATGGTGGCGCGTGGCGCGGCCCCGGCAGGGTCGGTCGATAGCGGCTACAATCCAGCAGCAAAGTCACCCGGCGGGGTGGCAGAGTGGTCATGCAGCGGCCTGCAAAGCCGTGTACGCCGGTTCGATTCCGACCCCCGCCTCCAGCATCCAGTAGTCCAGTAGTCCAGTAGTCCAGCACAAGAGCGCTACCCTCACCGGTGGCGCTTTTTGCTTTCCGGGTGCCGCCGCCTCGCGATCCTCCGGCTCGCTTCTTCCTCTTTCCCGTTCATCCCTTCCCTGTGTTGCCCGCTCGCGCACGCGTTGGGCGTGTGTTTTCGTCTTTCTGGAAGCGCAGTCGCGCAGGCTGCGCGACACCCGATCCGGCACTGCCGGCGTCGATGCCGGCGCCTCCGCGGCCTTGCTGCCGATCGCGTCGCGGGCCTTGTCGTGGAGCCTATGGGGCCACAATGCGCGTCGATTCCGCGCTTTGCCGCGCGGATGATCGTGTTACATTGCATGCGTAGTCTTCACGGGGTGCCCGGCGCAGTCCGGTCCGGGCCGCGCGCCATTGCCGCATCATTGCCGCATTGTCGTGCTCGCCGGCCGGCGCCGCGTTGCCGCCCCGGGACTGCTGCAAGACTTCCGTTCCCGTTCTCCCTCGATCAGCGTGGCATCTCCCTGGCCTCCCGGCGCCGACGCCGCCGTGGCGTGCGTGAGGTTTCGCGTCCCCGGCGTGCCGGCCGCTTAGGGGGTGGGCGGGCCGTCCGGCCAATGCCGTCATGGCAACCCACGAGGAACCCCCCACGCATGCATCACGCTACCCCGCTCATCAGCACCATCGTCGGCGGTCTTGTCCTGGCATTCATCCTTGGCGCCCTGGCCAACCGGCTCAAGCTGCCTCCGTTGATCGGCTATCTGTGCGCCGGGATCGTGGTCGGGCCGCATACGCCCGGCTACACCGCGGACCAGGCGCTGGCGCCGGAGCTGGCGGAGCTGGGCGTGATCCTGCTGATGTTCGGGGTCGGCCTGCATTTCTCGCTGAAGGAGCTGATGGCGGTGAAGAGGATCGCCATCCCGGGCGCGGTGGTGCAGATCGCCATCGCCACGGCGCTCGGCATGGGCGCGGCGTGGGGCTTCGGCTGGCAGTGGGGGCCAGGGCTGGTGTTCGGGCTGGCGCTGTCGGTGGCCAGCACGGTGGTGCTGCTCAAGGCGTTGCAGGAGCGCGACCTGGTGGCGTCGCCGCAGGGGCGCATCGCGGTGGGCTGGCTGATCGTGGAGGACCTGGCGATGGTGCTGACGCTGGTGCTGCTGCCCGCGGTCGCCGGGCTGCTGATGCCGGTGGGGGAGGGTGCCGAGGCGGTGGCCGCGCCGAGCTCCGGCGAGATCCTGTTTACCGTGTTCTCCACGCTGGGCAAGGTCGCGGCGTTCGTCGCGGTGATGCTGGTGGTGGGCCGCCGCTTCATTCCGTGGATGCTGGAGCGCATCGTCTGGACCGGCAGCCGCGAACTGTTCCGGCTCGCGGTGCTGGCCACGGCGCTGGGCGTGGCGTTCGGCGCCTACTCGCTGTTCGGCGTGTCGTTCGCGCTCGGCGCGTTCTTCGCCGGCATGGTGCTGGCCGAATCGGAGTTCAGCCACCGCGCGGCCGAGGAGTCGCTGCCGCTGCGCGATGCGTTCGCGGTGCTGTTCTTCGTCTCGGTCGGCATGCTGTTCGATCCCGTGGTCCTGATCAACGACCCGTGGGGCGTGCTGGCCACGCTGTTCATCATCGTGGTGGGCAAGTCCGTGGCGGCGCTGTGCATCGTGCGCGTGTTCGGGTATTCCACGCGCACCGGCATGACCATCGCGGTCAGCCTGGCGCAGATCGGCGAGTTCTCGTTCATCCTCGCCGGCCTCGGCGTCTACCTGAAGATCCTGCCGGAACGCGGCCAGGCGCTGATCCTGGCCGGCGCGCTGCTGTCGATCGTGCTCAATCCGCTGCTGTTCCACCTGCTCGACCGCTATACCGCGCGGCAGCAGGACGAGGGCGATCCGCAGCCGGCCTGATGGCCGGGCGATCGCTGGGCCGATCGTCCAGCTGACAGTCGGGCCGATAGCAGGGCCGATCGTCGGGCTGGCCTGCTAGCCCGCGGCGGCTTGCCCCGGGGCGGCCGCGCGGCGCAGGTATTCGGTGAAGGCCAGCAGGCCCTGCGTGGGGTACTTGTCCTGGTGCACCACCAGTTGCAGCGGCCTGACCACCTCGGGCAGCCCGTCGCGCAGCGCCACCAGGGTGCCGTGCTTCAGCTCGTCTTCCACCACCTGCAGCGACAGGCAGCTGACGCCGTAGCCGCTCATCACGGCCCGCTTGATCGCCTCGGTATTGCCCAGCTCCAGCGCGAAGCGCAGCTCGCCCAGCAGCGGCGCGAGCCGCTGCTCGATGATCTCGCGCGTGCCCGAGCCGGGCTCGCGCACCACCCAGTCCGCGTCGCGCAGGGCGGCCAGGTCGCCCGGCTTGCCGGCCAGCGGATGCGCCGGGCTGACCACCACCGCCATTTCGTCGTCGCGCCAGTGCGCGCTGCGCAGGTCGCGCTCGTGGCAGGTACCTTCGATTAGGCCGATGTCCGCCTCGAAATGCAGCAGGGCCTGCAGCACGTCGCGCGTGTTGCCGATGCGCATGTCCAGCGCGCACGGCCCGCTCTGCGCGTGGCGGAAGCCCGCCAGCAGGCCGGGCAGGATGTAGCTGCCGATGGTGTTGCTGGCGGCGATGCGCAACTGTATGCCGGGTTGGACCGTGAAGTGCTCCAGCTCGTGGGCCTGGTCCAGCAGCGAGAGCGCGCGCGGGAAGAACAGCCGGCCCGACTCGTTGATGCTGAGCCGGCGCGCGACGCGGTCGAACAGGGCGCCGCCCAGCGCGGCTTCGAGGTCCGCCAGCGCCGCGCTGACGGCCGACTGGGACATGGCCAGCGCCTCGGCGGCGGCCACGGTGCTGCCATGCTGGGCGACGGCGACGAACACGGAGAGCTGGCGCAGGGTCAGCCGGAGCGGGCGCTGGTTCATATCTGGAATTCAGGTAAGGTATAACGATATTACCCGTTTTACAGGTTTGTGGCGGCTACGTACTCTGTGGACATCATCCACCAGCGCCCCGCCGCCACCCGGCGGCAGGGGCGGAGAGCCCCGCCCGCCATGTCGCCCACGCCCTCGACCGCAACCGCCAACCTCGGCGCCATGCCGCCTTCCTGGGCCGCGCGCCTGCTGACGCTGGTGCCGCTCGGCTTCATCGCCTGGCTGGCGATGGTCTTTTCGGCGCATCCCGCGGTGTCCCACCTCGGCATGAGCGCGCTGACGCTGGCGATGTTCGCCGGCATGGTGGCCGGCAACACCTTGCCGCAGCGCTGGCTGGTGCCACTGGCGCCGGGCATGCAGGTGGCCCGGCATCACCTGCTGCGGCTCGGCGTCGCGCTGTACGGCCTGCGCCTGACCTTCGGCGCCATCGCCGATCTCGGCGTGGCCGGGGTGCTGGTGCCGCTGGCCATGCTGGTGGCGACGCTGCTGGTGGGGGTCTGGGCCGGCACCGCGCTGCTGGGCCTGAGCCGCCGCGAGGCGATCCTGGTGAGCGCGGGCAGCGCGGTCTGCGGCGCCGCCGCGGCCATCGCGGTGGCGTCGGTGGTACGCACCGACGACCGCCAGACCGCGGTGGCCGTCGCCACCGTGGTGCTGTTCGGCACGGCCGGCATGCTGCTCTATCCCTACCTGTTCGAGGTCGCCACGCGGCATCTGCACTGGGCCGTCAGCGAGCGCACCTTCGGCATCTACACGGGCGCCACGCTGCACGAGGTGGCCCAGGTCATCGCCTCCGGCAAGATGGTCAGCGATGCCACCGCCGACGCCGCCGTGGTGGCGAAGATGGTGCGGGTGCTGGCGCTGGGTCCGCTGCTGCTGGTGCTGGCGCTGTGGCCGAAGCTGCATGCCGAGGGCGAAGGCGAGCGCGCGGGCGGCGCGCGCCCGTGGCGCGCGATCCTGAAGGCCGTGCCGTGGTTTGCGGTGGGATTCGTGGCGGTGATGGCGGCGCATTCCGCCGGGCTGGTGCCGCCGGCGTGGAAGCCCGGCTTGCTGTCGCTGGACAACTGGCTGCTGGCCTGCGCGATGCTGGCGATCGGCCTGCACACGCGCATCGGCACGCTGCTGCATGCCGGGCGCAAGCCGCTGGTGCTGGCGGGCTTGCTGTTCCTGTTCCTGATGGCCGGTGGCGCGGCGCTTTGCGCGGCAGTCGCCTGAGCCGGCGCTGTGCTGCTGGTGCGGCCGACGGGGGTCGAACCCGTAAGCCCGTAAAGGCGGCAGATTTTAAGTCTGCTGAGTCTACCAATTTCTCCACGGCCGCACGGCAAGCCCGGTATTGTGGTCGGTTGGGCGCGGTGATGCAAGCTTGGCGCGGGACAGCCGCGATGCGGCGGGAGGCGCGCAGATGCCGCCCGGATGTGCCGGTTGTTACGCCCGGTAACAATGTAGAACCCCCGGTTTCACCTGGATTGGCGGCAGTCTCTACAATATGACTTATCGAATAACGACTTGCAGGGGCAAAGATCATGAAACGCTGGTTGCTCGCAGGACTTGCAGTGCTTGGGGTGCTTTCGTCGGGCGCGGCAATGGCGCATGTCAATGTCGGCCTGTCGATCGGCGTCCCCGGCGTGGTGGTTGGCGGCCCGGCATACTATCCGGCGCCCGCCTATGTCGCGCCGCCGGTGGTGATGGCGCCCGCTCCGGTCTACTATGGCCCGCCGCCGGTGGTGGTACGCCCGGCGCCGGTCTATTACGGTCCGGGCTACTATGGCCCGCGCTACTACGGCCGCGGCTACTACGGCCCGCCGGGACGCTGGGGGCATGAGCATCGCCACTGGCGATAAGCATGAACGATCTGCTTCGCGCAGCGTCACAAAAGGGCCCCTCGGGGCCCTTTGACATTTGGGGCCGCGGCCGGCGGATGGCCGAATGACGCGGCAAAGCGGCAAGTGGTTCCCGCGAGATGATCGGGGTCAAAATATTTGAACAGACAAGTCAAACGGCAGGTTAGATCGTTATTAGGGTTTCCACCTACACTACTTGTGTTGCACCGCGATGAAATGATTTCGCAAAGTCCTGTCATCCGGTGCCCCTCCAGCACAGTACCTACCCAAAGGATCAGACCATGAAGATCAAGAACAGCCTGGTGACGATCGCCGCCTTGACCGCCCTCTCCGCCCTTTCCGCTTCCGCATTCGCCGCTGGCACCGGCAAGGCCGATCCGTACACCGATGGCGCCAAGCTTGGCAAGGTCGATCCGTACACGGACGGCGCCAAGTTCGGCAAGGTGGACCCGTACACCGACGGCGCCAAGTTCGGCAAGGTTGACCCCTACACGGACGGCGCCAAGGTTAGCGACCGCCGCGACTCGTTCACCGACGGGGCCTGAGTCTTCCGCAGGTTCAAGCGCGCCAACGCAGCAACGCAAGCAGCAAGCAAGAAACCCGCTCCGGCGGGTTTTTTGCTTTTTCGCGCGCGCGGGGCGGCCCGTGGCAATGCTGGCGGCCGGGGCGCTATACTTCCGGCTCGTTGAACTGATTCACCGAAATGAACTTCGAGGAGAGTGGTATGCAGCAAAAAACCGTGCTGACGGCAGACGATGTGAAGAAGGTACTGGCCGCAGCAGAGGTCGAAGCCAAGAATCACCAGTGGGCCGTGTCGATCGCCATCGTGGACGATGGCGGCCACCTGCTGGCCCTGCAGCGCCTGGACGGCGCCGCGCCGATCTCGAGCTACATCGCCACCGAAAAGGCGCGCACGGCGTCGCTGGGCCGCCGCGAGTCGAAGATCTACGAAGACATGATCAACAACGGCCGCCAGTCGTTCATGACCGCGCCGGTGCTGCAAGGCATGCTGGAGGGCGGCGTGCCCATCGTCGTCAACGACCAGGTGGTGGGCGCTGTCGGCGTGTCCGGCGTGAAGTCGACCGAAGATGCGCAGATCGCGCGGGCCGGCATCGCGGCCCTGGGCGTCTGAGCCCAGGCTTCCGAGCCGTAGACGCGCGCAGCAGAAGCGCGTAGTAGAAGCGCGCAGTAGAGGCGCGCAGTAGAGGCGCGCAGTAGAAGCGTTCACCGGCAGCGGGCATCCTCGCTGCCGGCATCAGGGTGAGGGCCGCGGCGCGTTGCCGCCATGTCCCGTTCCTCGCCGCTCCCACCCGTGCCGTGGCCTGTCGATGGCCCGGCACGTGGCCTGCCGGTCCCGGCAGGCATCTCGCCCGTTCCCGTCCGTTCCCGTTCGCAAGCCGCGTAGTGGCGCGACCTGCCATGCTTGCGCAGGCGGGTGCTCGCGCCCATGCGCAAGCGCGGACGGCGCGCGGCTTACTTCGTCAGGATCAGCTTGCCGTAGCGCGTGATGCGCAGCGTGTAGACCTCGCCGTTATGCAGGATCGGCAGCACGTTGTTGCCGCGCATCAGCGTTTCCAGCGGCACCGCTTCGCTGGCCTGCGCCACCGGCAGGCTGTCGCGCACGAGGGCCTCGAGGCGGGCGGGCAGGGCGGCCACGGCGGACTTCATCGATTCGATCGCCGTGCTGGCCGCGGTCTCGCGCCGCGACGGCGTGCGCGAGCTCGGATTGACTTCGATCCGGCGCAGCGAGAGGCGGCGGCGAGTCACGGCGGGTTGCGACATCGGCAGGGTCAGGGTGCTCATCGGAGGGCTCCGGTGCGTTGGCTGGCGGCGGCGCGCGCTGCGCGCCATCACCAGCGGGGTTCAAGTTGTCCTTATCTTAAATGAGAACAGTTATCATTACAATAGTGTTTTTCGATGGAACCGCATGGAAACGCCGCGCCGGCGCCGGATGCGGCGAGGGCGGCGCGCCAAGCAAAAAGGGCACCCCTCGGGAGTGCCCTTTTGCTTGCCGATCGGTCCGGCCGCTCAGTGCTTCGGCTCGGTGATGAAGCCGATCTTGCCGAGCCCGCCGTGCTGCGCGGCGGCCATGACTTCGGCCACGCGCTCGTAGCGCACGTCGCGGTCGGCGCGCAGGTGCAGTTCCGGCTGGGGCTGCTGCTGCGCGGCTTCGGCGATGTTGGCGCCGAGCGTCTGCTCGTCGACCTCGGTCTGGTTCCAGAAGACCTTGCCGCTGGCATCGATCGACACGTTGATGCTCTGCGGCTTCGGATCGTTGGGCGTGTTGGTCGCGCGCGGCAGGTCGATCTTGACCGCGTGATTGATCACGGGAATGGTGATGATGAAGATGATCAGCAGCACCAGCATGACGTCGACCAGCGGCGTCATGTTGATCTCGCTCATTACCTCGTCATCGTCTGAGTCGAGGGTACCGAATGCCATGATGACTTCCTTCTTGCCTTGCTGCGGGCCTTACGGGTTCTTGACGGCGAGGCGCATACCGCTGTCGTCGGTAGCGCCACGGGCGTTGCTCGGACGCACGCGGGCGCCGGTCACGAAGTAGGCGTGCAGGTCGTGGGCGAAGCGGTTGAGCTTGGAGATCACGCCCTTGTTGCCGCGGCTCAGCGCGTTGTAGCCGAGCACCGCCGGAATCGCCACGGCCAGGCCGAAGGCGGTCATGATCAGCGATTCGCCGACCGGGCCGGCCACCTTGTCGATGGTCGGCACGCCCGAGGCGCCGATGTTGATCAGTGCGTGATAGATGCCCCACACGGTGCCGAACAGGCCGACGAACGGCGCGGTCGAGCCGACCGAGGCCAGCACGGCGAGGCCGGACTGCATGCGCGCCACGGCGTCGTCGATGGCGCTCTTGAGCGAGCGGGTCAGCCAGTCGGAGATGTCCATCACGTCATGCAGCTGGGGCTGGCTGGCGCGGTGGTGCTGGGCGGCTTCCTTGCCGGTCACGGCGAGCGAGCGGAACGGGTTGGCGTCGTTGCCGCCGAGCGTCTCGAGGGCGTGGTCGAAATCGTCGGAATGCCAGAAGCGCTTCTCCGCGCCGTGCGCCATCTTCTTCAGGCGGATCAGGTCCCACGCCTTGGTGAGGATGACGATCCACGAAGCCAGCGACATGATGAGCAGAATGATGGCGGTGGCGCGCATGACGAAATCGCCTTGCGTCCAGAGGTGCGAGAGTCCGAGGTCCTGCATGATGGTTCCTGGTGAGGTCGGTATTGAAATCAGTTGAGTTCGAAGCCGATCGGCTGCTGGGCGGTGACCGCCACGGCGCGACCGTTGTCCATGTATGGCTTGCAGCGCATGCGCTGGACCGCGTCCACGGCGGCCTGGTCCAGGCGCGACGAGCCGCTCGACGAGACGATGGCGGTCTTCACCACCTTGCCGCTTTCGTCGGTGGTCAGCCGGACCACGGCCTTGCCGGTCTCACCCATGCGGCGCGATTGCGACGGATAGGCCGGCTGCGGCGGCGTGCACTGGATCTCGCCGATGCCGACGGCGCGCGGCGCGGCCGATGCCGGCGCGGGCGGCTCGGGTGCCGGGGCGGGCGGAGCCGGAGGCGCGGGCGGTGCCGGCGGCGCCTCGATGGCGTTGGGCGTGGGCGGCAGCGACGGCACCGGCAGCGGCGTGGGCCGGGGCTGCGGCGGCGTCGGTTTCGGCGTAGTGACCTTGACCTGCTTGGGCGGCGTTTCGGGCTTGGGTTTGGGGGTCTCGACGGCAGGCTTCTGCGGCGGCTCGAGCGGAATGATGCGGGCGATGATCTCGGGCGCGATCACGGCTTCCGTGATTTTGCGCCCCAGCCCGCTCTGGATCAGGTAAAGCAGGCCGACGTGGAACAGCAGGACGGCTAGCGTGATCTTGAAAAAACGTTGATCGAACATGTGAAAACAACGGATGTCGGCGGTCTGGCGCGGCGCCGGCTTTATTAGCGATAGGGCCTATTTGCGATAGAACAGGATCAGCGAGATGCCACAACCGACCAGCAAGCTAAGCAGCAATTCCATGATAAACGCTCCTTCAACAGGTATGCCGGTGGGAGCGCCGCTCTAGGGGGCAGCGTGTCAGCTTGCAAGTATAAACGATAATGATTCTTATTTGTTAGCATTTTGTGCAATGCAGCCGGGCATTCCCGCCGGCTTGTTGCGCGCCGGCGCGGCAATCGGCGCGGCAGCCGGTTCCGGGTCGCATCGCGGCGCTGCACAAGTCGTCTTTATACGCCGATTTCGCCGCGATTTCGCGCCGCGCTCCCGCCCCGCGACCGGACGCCGCGCCCGAATGCGCTCCGGCGCACGGCACAGGGTTGCCGGCAATGCCCGATCTGCCACAAAGCGCGCTAGCATAGGAAAAAGACGAGCAATTCGCCGCGCCGCCCACGGCGCCGGCGCCCCCGTGCGAGAGGATCAGGCTATGGACTTCACCCGTTGCGCCGATGATGACCGCTCCACGCTGCTGCGTGCCGCCGCTGTCTCGCCGGGCACCTCCGCGCTCGACTGGATGTGCGCCCAGTTCGCCCTGCGCGTGGTGTGCGCGCTGGGGCCGCGCTTCAACCTGCGCAGCAACATCAACGACATCCTGACCGTCAGCGCCCAGGACATGGTGTGGCCCTACGGCGTGGTGCTGCGCGTGCAGCGCTTCCTGGCCGCGCGCTGCGCCGACATGCCGGCCTGGAAGGGCGCCGCGCGCCTGACCCCGGAGGAATTCCTCGAGCGGCACGGCCAGTGGAACAGCGCCTTCGACGAAAGCGCGCTGTTCTATTACCTCGACGAATACGTCAAGCACCACGCCAAGGACATGTTCGCCGTGTTCGACGTCTCGGCCGCGGCGCTGGCCGCGCGGCTGGACGGCGAGCGCGTGCTGCTGGTGCGCAATATCGACATGCTCAGCCACGTGCTGGACCTGCCCGAGCACGAGCGCAAGCTGCTGCTGTACGCCGCGCTGGCCAAGTACAAGCGCGACCTGCGCGCCGTGATGGTGGACTGCAAGGTGGCGCACAGCCAGGAGGCCTTCCAGATCCTGGCCGGGCTGACCGGCGCCAGCCCAGCGGCGGTGGCCGCCTCGCTGCGGCCCGGCTCGCGCCTGGAGACGCTCAACCTGATCGAGCAGCCGCTGCCCGAGAACAGCGTGACCGACCTCGGCGACCTGATGCGCCTGTCCGACCGCCTGCTGCACGTGCTGCTGGGCAACTACGCCGACGAGGCGGAGATGATGGCGGTGTTCACGCGCCCCGCCGCGGCGCCCACGCTGGGCACCGGCGACTATCCGCACGTGGAGACCGATGCGCGCTATCTCTCGGCGCTGCTGGCCAACGCCACCAGCCAGCACGCCTGCGGGGTCAACGTGCTGATCTACGGCCCGCCCGGCACCGGCAAGACCGAGTTCGCCAGGCTGCTGGCGCGCGAGGCCGGCTGCGAGCTGTACGAGGTGGACTGTCTCGACCGCGACGGCAACAGCCTCTCGGGCAAGGACCGCTATCGCTCGCTGCAGGTGTCGCAGGCATTCCTGCGCGGCCGCCCGCACACGGCGCTGCTGTTCGACGAGGTGGAAGACGTGTTCCCCGGCAGCACGCGCGAGCTGACCAGCCTGTTCGGCCAGGAAGACCCGCGCGGCTCGGTCAACGGCAAGGCCTGGGTCAACCAGACGCTGGAGCAGAACCCGGTGCCGGTGATCTGGATTTCCAATTCGATCCGGCAGATCGATCCGGCCTACCTGCGCCGCTTCCAGTTCCACCTGGAGCTGAAGATTCCGCCGCCGCAGGTGCGCGAGAACATCATCCGCAAGCATCTCGGCGCGCTCGACGTGAGCGATGCCTTCATCGCCACGCTGGCCGCGCGCAAGACGCTCACGCCGGCGCAGGTGCAGTCGGCCGCGCGCTTCGTGCAGCTGGCGCGCACGGGCGTGGCCGAGCCGGTGGAGGCGCTGATCCTGCGCCAGCTCGACCATGCCGACCGCGCGATGGGCCTGCGCCCGGAGGTGGAAGGGCGGCCGCTGGTGACGCATTACCGGCTCGACTACCTCAACCTGGAGACGCGCTACGACGTGGGCAAGATCGTGCAGGCGCTCAAGGCGCGCGAGCGCGGCACGCTGTGCTTCTACGGGCCGCCCGGCACCGGCAAGACCGCGCTGGCCGAGCACATCGCCGCGGCGCTGGAGCAGCCGCTGATGATCCGCCGCGCGTCCGACCTGATGAGCAAGTACGTGGGCGAGACCGAGCAGCAGATCGCGGCGATGTTCGCGCGCGCCGAGGAGGAGGGCGCGGTGCTGCTGCTCGACGAGGCCGACAGCTTCATGCAGAGCCGCCAGAACGCCGTGCGCAACTACGAGGTGTCCGAGGTCAACGAGATGCTGCAGGGCATGGAGCGCTTCAACGGCATCTTCGTGTGCACCACCAACCTGTTCGAGCGCATCGACGAAGCCGCGCTGCGGCGTTTCTCGTTCAAGATCCGCTTCCTGCCGCTCAAGCCGGAGCAGCGCGCCGCGATGTTCGTGGAAGAAGCGCTCGACGGCGACGCCGCGCGCCTCGACAGCGCCATGCGCGAGGAACTGGCGCACCTGGACTGCCTGACGCCGGGCGACTTCGCCACGGTCAAGCGCCAGTGCGTGCTGCTGGGAGAGTCGCTGACGCCCGACGAATTCCTCGCGCAACTGCGCCAGGAGCATGCGGTCAAGCCCGACGTGCGGCAGCGCAGGCCGCTGGGCTTCCTGCAGTAGCGTGGGCGCGCGCCGGGGTCAGGCCAGCGCGGGAGCCGGCTCGATCGACACGGTTTGCGCGTCGGCCTCCACGTGCAGCAGCGCGGCGGCCATCGCGCGCAGGTGCGCGGCGTCCTTGGTGGAGGCATAGCGGTCGCGCGGCACCGCGCCGGCATCGGCGGCCAGGCCGTGCTCGCCAAGCTTGCGCTGCAGCTGGCGCGCGATGGCGCTGCCGGTGTCGACCAGCGCCAGCCGGTCTCCCACCATGCCGTGGATCGCCTCCGCCAGGAACGGGTAGTGGGTGCAGCCCAGCACCAGCGTGTCGGCGCCGGCCGCGAGCATCGGCGTGAGATAGGCGTCGAGCTTCTCGCGCACGGCGGGGCCGGCCACGTCGCCTTCCTCGATCAGCGCGACCAGGCCGCTGCCGGCCTGGCAGAGAAAGCGGCTCTCGCCATCGAGCGAGGCCAGCAGCCGCGCGAACTTCGCGCTCCTGAGCGTGTTGCCGGTGGCCAGCACGCCGACCACCTTGCTGCGGCTCGCCGCGGCCGCCGGCTTGAGGCCGGGCTCGACGCCGATGATCGGCAGCGCCAGCCGCTCGCGCAGCGTGTGCACCGCGTGCATGGTGGCCGTGTTGCAGGCGATCACCAGCGCCTTGCAGCCTTGCGCCACCAGCCATTCGCAGGCCTGCAGCGTGCGCGCCTCGACGAAGCGCTCGGGCTTCTCGCCATACGGGTTGTACTTCGAGTCGGCGAGGTACAGCAGCGACTCATGCGGCAGCAGCGCGCGGACCTCGCGCAGCACGGACAGGCCGCCGAGGCCGGAGTCGAAGATGCCGATGGGTGCGTTGTTCACGGATGGCGTGTG
Organism: Cupriavidus sp. FW216-B1; assembly: GCF_058789195.1. Lineage (NCBI taxonomy): Bacteria > Pseudomonadati > Pseudomonadota > Betaproteobacteria > Burkholderiales > Burkholderiaceae > Cupriavidus > Cupriavidus sp. FW216-B1. The sequence goes on from NZ_JBYTEL010000002.1 coordinate 443,902, forward strand.
GCGTATGGGAAAAAATTCGGGGCCCGCATGCAAAAAGCCGGGTCGGCGACCCGGCTCTCTACAGCGGCATGGCTGTCGCGGAAGCGGCCCGGATTATGCCGCGGCGACCGGGATCTTGCCGATCTTGGCCTGCCATTCGGCGGGGCCGGTCTTGTGCACCGAGGTGCCTTCGCTGTCCACGGCCACCGTCACCGGCATGTCCTTGACGTCGAACTCGTAGATGGCTTCCATGCCCAGGTCCGCGAAGCCGACCACCTTGGCTTCCTTGATCGCCTTGGCCACCAGGTAAGCCGCGCCGCCGACCGCCATCAGGTAGGCCGACTTGTGCTTCTTGATCGCCTCGATCGCCACCGGGCCGCGCTCGGCCTTGCCGATCATCGAGATCAGGCCGGTCTCGGCCAGCATCATCTCGGTGAACTTGTCCATGCGCGTGGCGGTGGTCGGGCCGGCCGGGCCGACCGCTTCGTCGCGCACCGGGTCGACCGGGCCGACGTAGTAGATCACGCGGTTCTTGAAGTCCACCGGCAGTTTCTCGCCCTTGGCCAGCATGTCGGCGATGCGCTTGTGCGCGGCGTCGCGGCCGGTCAGCATCTTGCCGTTGAGCAGCAGGGTCTGGCCCGGCTTCCACGACGCCACTTCCTCGGGCGTGAGCGTGTTCAGGTCGACGCGCTTGGAGGTTTCGGTGTTGGGCGCCCACTCGACCTTCGGCCATTGCGACAGGTCCGGCGCTTCCAGCCTGGCCGGGCCGCTGCCGTCCAGCGTGAAGTGCGCGTGGCGCGTGGCCGCGCAGTTCGGGATCATCGCCACCGGCTTGGAGGCCGCGTGGGTCGGGTAGCCCATGATCTTGACGTCGAGCACGGTGGCCAGGCCGCCCAGGCCCTGCGCGCCGATGCCCAGCGCGTTGACCTTCTCGTACAGCTCCACGCGCAGTTCCTCGATCCAGTCGCGCGGGCCGCGCGCGATCACGTCCTGGATGTCGATCGGGTCCATCAGAGATTCCTTGGCCATGACCATCGCCTTCTCGGCGGTGCCGCCGATGCCGATGCCCAGCATGCCGGGCGGGCACCAGCCGGCGCCCATCGTCGGCACGGTCTTGAGCACCCAGTCGACGATGGAGTCGGACGGGTTGAGCATGACGAACTTCGACTTGTTCTCCGAGCCGCCGCCCTTGGCCGCGACCTGGATGTCCACCGTGTTGCCGGGCACCACTTCATAGTGGATCACGGCCGGGGTGTTGTCGCGGGTGTTCTTGCGGCCGCCTTCGGGCGGGTTGACGATGGAGGCGCGCAGCACGTTGTCCGGATGGGTGTAGCCGCGGCGCACGCCTTCGTTGATCATGTCCGACAGCCCCATGGTGGCGCCGTCCCAGCGCACGTCCATGCCCACCTTGACGAAGATCGTGACGATGCCGGTGTCCTGGCAGATCGGGCGCTTGCCCTCCGCGCACATGCGGCTGTTGGTCAGGATCTGCGCGATCGCGTCCTTGGCGGCCGGACTCTGCTCCAGCTCATAGGCGCGGCCCAGGCTGGTGATGTAGTCCATCGGGTGGTAATAGCTGATGTACTGCAGGGAGTCGGCGACACTCTGGATGAGGTCTTCTTGTTTGATGACGGTCATTTTTGTGGGGGACAGGCGAGGGGAAATTCAACTCGGAATGATACACCCGCGCGGCGGCGTCGCGGCATGCGCATGCGCATGCCGGCAACGCCGCGGGTGATGCCGGGGCCGCATCGCGCGGCCCGCCGGGCGTTCCGGCGGCAGGCCGAAAAAAACCGCAGCCGGGGCCGCGGTCTGGTGGCCTCGCCGGGAGCGCCTTCAGTGCGCCTTGCCGGGCGCGGGGTGCGACACCAGCTTGTCGACGTAGGCCATCGCCACCGCCGAGAGCAGGAAGGCGAGGTGGATGATGACCTGCCACATGATGGTGTTCGGCGCGCGCTGGTCGGCGTCGATGAAGGTCTTGAGCAGGTGGATCGACGAGATGCTGATCAGCGCCATCGACAGCTTGACCTTGAGCACGCCGGCGTTGACGTGGTCGAGCCATTCCGGTTCGTCCGGATGGTTGTCCAGCCCCAGGCGCGAGACGAAGGTCTCGTAGCCGCCCACGATCACCATGATCAGCAGGTTGGAGATCATCACCACGTCGATCAGGCCCAGCACCACCAGCATGAACTTGGTCTCGTCGTATTCGGTGGCGTGCGCCACCAGGTGCCAGACTTCCACGCCGAAGTGATAGACGTAGACCGCCTGCGCGACGATCAGGCCGAGGTAAAGCGGCAGCTGCAGCCAGCGCGAGGAAAAGATCACGCTGGCCAGCGGGCCGAGCCGCCGGGGCTGGTTCGACATGGGATTCGATGCCATTGGGGTTGAAAGCGGAATGTAAGGGAAGGGTTGCAATTGTACATTGCGCATATTTCGCGAATCGCGCGTTTTGCACCCTGGCCGGCCTTCAACCTGTTCAGCCGCCGCGATCTTGCCCGGCGCCGGCCGCCGCGCCGGCGCCGTCGCGCCACGTGCGCCGGGCGAGCGGGCCGGGCCAGCTCGCCAGCACGATGCCGGCCAGCACGCAGGCCAGCGCCACGCCATGCGCCCAGCCCGGCTTCTCGCCGAGGAAGACGATGCCGTAGGTGGCCGCCGCGACCGGCAGCACCGCGGTGAACACGCCGGCCAGTTGCGCGGGCACGTGGCGCACGCCCTTCATCCACAGCCAGAACGAGAAGATGCTGGCCGACAGCGCGTACCACAGCAGCATCAGCCAGATGCCGGGCGGGACCGAGGCCATGTCGAACGTGAGCAGCGGCACCAGCCCCAGCGGCAGCATCAGCAGGCCGCCGATCAGGTGCGTGTAGGCGCAGATTTCGATCGCCGCCAGCGTCTGCGCCAGCCGCCGCGACAGGATCACGTAGATCGATTCGCAGATCACCGCGCCCATGATCATCAGGTTGCCGAGCAGCGCCTGCCCGCCGTCGGTCCCGCCGTCGGTCCCGCCGCCGGCGCCGTGCCCGGTGCCGCGCGCCACGTTCAGCACCGCGATGCCCGCCACCGCCAGCAGCACCGACAGCACGGTGCGGCGCGACAGCCGCTCGCGCAGGACCAGCCACGACAGCAGCGCCACCGTGGCCGGGATGGTGCTGGTGATCACGCCCGCGGCCATCGCGCTGGTCAGGCGCACGCCGCCCAGCATCAGCAGCGTGAACAGGAAGGTGCCGAAGAACGCCTGCAGGAACAGGTTGAGCCACTCGCCGCGCGACACCGCGCGCATGCGCGCGGGCCGGTACCACGGCGCCAGGCACACGATGGCGATGGCAAAGCGCAGCAGCGCGAACAGCAGGATCGGCACGTAGGCCACGATGGCTTTGCCCAGTCCGACATTGCTGCCGACCAGGGCCATCGCGGCGATCAGGAGGAGGGAGTGGACGGGCAAGTCGTGGACGGCCAAGTCGGCTCGGCGGGCGGCGTGCGGCGCGCGCAAACTCCGCGAATGTCGCAGCGCCGTGTTCGGAATAGGGCTCGCGGCATTATAGCTGTGCTAGCCTAATGGAGAAGGCTGCACATCGGCATGCGGGCGCCGCGATCGCGCCACCCGCGTTGCCGGCGCAACGCTCGCCGATGCTGCGCCGCACGCAAGCGGCATGCTGCATTGCAGCAGCCGGACCCGGCCCGGCGGGGGCCTGAAAACCCCCGGCGGCACGTCAGGTTTAAGTAAGCCGTCGGGCGTAAGTTTGCAGCCACGCAGCCACACCATATCAGGAGACAAACAAATGTCCGCCATCGAATCGGTGATGCAGGAGCATCGCGTTTTCAATCCCCCGGAGTCGTTCGCAAAGCAGGCCGCGGTGCCAAGCATGGAGGCCTACCGGGCGCTGTGCGATGAAGCGGAGCGTGACTACGAGGGCTTCTGGGCGCGGCATGCGCGCGAACAGCTGCACTGGAGCAAGCCTTTCACCAAGGTGCTCGACGAAAGCAACGCGCCGTTCTACAAATGGTTCGAGGACGGCGAGCTCAACGCCTCCTACAACTGCCTCGACCGCAACCTCGCCAACGGCAACGCCGACAAGGTGGCGATCGTGTTCGAGGCCGACGACGGCGCCGTCAGCAAAGTCACCTACCGCCAGCTTCACACCAAGGTCTGCCAGTTCGCCAACGGCCTCAAGGCGCTCGGCATCAGGAAGGGCGACCGCGTCGTCATCTACATGCCGATGTCGGTCGAAGGCGTGGTGGCCATGCAGGCCTGCGCGCGCATCGGCGCCACCCACTCGGTGGTGTTCGGCGGCTTCTCCGCCAAGTCGCTGCAGGAGCGTCTGGTGGACGTCGGCGCGGTCGCGCTGATCACCGCCGACGAGCAGATGCGCGGTGGCAAGGCGCTGCCGCTCAAGGCCATCGCCGACGAAGCGCTCGCGCTGGGCGGCTGCGAAGCCGTGAAAAGCGTCATCGTGTATCGCCGCACCGGCGGCAAGGTCAACTGGACCGAAGGCCGCGACCGCGCGATGGACGACGTCGCCAAGGGCCAGCCCGAGACCTGCGAAGCCGAGCCGGTCAGCGCCGAGCACCCGCTGTTCGTGCTCTACACCTCCGGCTCCACCGGCAAGCCCAAGGGCGTGCAGCACAGCACTGGCGGCTACCTGCTGTGGGCGCTGATGACGATGAAATGGACTTTCGACATCAAGCCCGACGACCTGTTCTGGTGCACCGCCGACATCGGCTGGGTCACGGGCCACACCTACATCGCCTACGGCCCGCTCGCCGCCGGCGCCACCCAGGTGGTGTTCGAAGGCGTGCCCACGTATCCCAACGCCGGCCGCTTCTGGGACATGATCGCGCGCCACAAGGTCAGCATCTTCTACACCGCGCCGACCGCGATCCGCTCGCTGATCAAGGCCGCCGACGCCGACGAGAAGGTCCATCCGAAGCAGTACGACCTGTCCAGCCTGCGCCTGCTCGGCACCGTGGGCGAGCCGATCAACCCGGAAGCCTGGATGTGGTACCACCACAATATCGGCAACGAGCGCTGCCCGATCGTGGACACCTTCTGGCAGACCGAGACCGGCGGCCACATGATCACGCCGCTGCCGGGCGCCACGCCGCTGGTGCCGGGCTCGTGCACCTTGCCGCTGCCCGGCATCATCGCCGCCATCGTCGACGAGACCGGCCAGGACGTGCCCAACGGCAGCGGCGGCATCCTCGTCGTCAAGCGCCCGTGGCCGTCGATGATCCGCACCATCTGGGGCGATCCGGACCGTTTCAAGAAGAGCTACTTCCCCGAGGAACTCGGCGGCAAGCTCTACCTTGCCGGCGACGGCTCGATCCGCGACAAGGAAACCGGCTACTTCACCATCATGGGCCGCATCGACGACGTGCTCAACGTCTCGGGCCACCGCATGGGCACGATGGAGATCGAGTCGGCGCTGGTGTCCAACCCGATCGTGGCCGAGGCCGCCGTGGTGGGCCGCCCCGACGACATGACCGGCGAGGCCATCTGCGCCTTCGTGGTGCTCAAGCGCTCGCGCCCGACCGAGGAAGAAGCCAAGCAGATCGCCACCGAGCTGCGCAACTGGGTCGGCAAGGAGATCGGCCCGATCGCCAAGCCCAAGGACATCCGCTTCGGCGACAACCTGCCCAAGACCCGCTCCGGCAAGATCATGCGGCGCCTGTTGCGCTCGCTGGCCAAGAACGAGGAAATCACCCAGGACACCTCGACCCTGGAAAACCCCGCCATCCTGGACCAGCTCAAGCAGGTCCAGTAAGCAGGGCACGCACCGGCCGGCCGGTACGCCACGCGCGTGCCGGCCGGCCGTTTCCGCATCCGCGGCGCCAGTCCAACCACGCATCCCATGCCCGACGAACAGTCGCGCTTCCGCCGCCGGCTGCTGCTCTACTACGGCTTGTTCACCGTCGGCCTCTTCACGTTCATCGGCATGATGGGCCTGCTGGAGCATTCCAGCGGCGACGCGCTCTGGCTCGGCTACGTCTTCCTGTTCGTCACCATCGCCATCTATGCGTGCATCGGGCTGATCTGCCGCACCTCCGACCTCAATGAATACTACGTGGCGGGGCGCCGCGTGCCCGCCATGTTCAACGGCATGGCCATCGCCGCCGACTGGATGAGCGCCGCGTCCTTCATCGGCCTGGCCGGCATCCTGTTCGCCTCGGGCTACGAAGGGCTCGCCTACGTGATGGGCTGGACCGGCGGCTACTGCCTGGTCGCCTTCCTGCTCGCGCCCTACCTGCGCAAGTACGGCGGCTACACCATCCCCGACTTCCTCGCCGCGCGCTACGGCAACGGCAAGCCCGGCGGCAACCTGCCGGTGCGCGCGATCGCCGTGCTGGCCGCCTCGCTCTGCTCCTTCGTCTACCTGGTGGCGCAGATCCAGGGCGTAGGGCTGATCGTCACGCGCTTCATCGGCGTGGAGTTCGCCGTCGGCGTGTTCTTCGGCCTGGCCGGCATCCTGGTCTGCTCGTTCCTCGGCGGCATGCGCGCGGTCACGTGGACCCAGGTCGCGCAATACATCATGCTGATCGTCGCCTTCCTGGTCACGGTGTCGATGATCGCGTGGAAACATCATCACGACGCGCTGCCCCAGCTCAGCTATGGCAAGCTGCTCTCGCAGCTCGACACGCGCGAGCGCGAGATAGAGCGCGACCCGGCCGAGCAGGTCGTGCGCGAGTTCTACCGCCAGCAGGCCATCCGCATGCAGGAACGCATCGCCCGGCTGCCGCAGTCGTTCGCCGAGGAACGCGACGCGCTGTCCGCGCGGCTGCAGGAACTGCGCCTGCGCAACGCGCCGCTGCGCGAGATCAAGACCGTCGAGCGCGAGCGCATCGAATTCCCGCGCGACGTCGCCGCGGCGCAGCTGCAATGGAGCCAGCAGCGCGAAGAAGCGCTCGCGCGCAGCCAGCCGTCCACGCCCTCCACCGAACCCTATCCCTCCGCCTCCGAGCAGGAGCGCAAGACCAAGCGCCTCAACTTCGTGCTGCTCGTATTCTGCCTGATGCTCGGCACCGCCAGCCTGCCGCACATCCTCACGCGCCTCTACACCACGCCGTCGGTCAAGGAAACGCGCAGCTCCGTGGCCTGGGCCGTGTTCTGCATCGCGCTGCTCTACGTCTCCGCGCCCACGCTCGCCGCGCTGGTGAAATACGAATTCTTCCAGCACCTGGTCGGCACTCCCTACGCCGAACTGCCGCAGTGGGTAGTGCAATGGCGCAAGGTCGACCCGCCCGTGTTCGGCATCCGCGACGTCAACGGCGACGGCATCGTGCAGTGGGCCGAGATCCTGATCCAGCCCGACATGATCGTGCTCGCCGCGCCCGAGATCGCCGGCCTGCCCTACGTCATCTCCGGCCTCGTCGCCGCCGGCGCGCTCGCCGCGGCGCTCTCCACTGCCGACGGCCTGCTGCTCACCATCGCCAACGCGCTCTCGCACGACGTCTTCTATCACATGATCGACCGCACCGCGAGCCACCAGCGGCGCGTCACCACCGCCAAGATCGTCCTGCTCGGCGTCGCGCTGTTCGCCTCGTACGTCACCTCGCTGCGGCCCGGCAACATCCTCTTCCTGGTCGGCGCCGCCTTCTCGCTGGCCGCCTCCAGCTTCTTCCCGGTACTCGTGCTCGCCATCTTCTGGCGCCGCACCACCGCCGCCGGCGCGGTCGCCGGCATGACCGCCGGCCTCGGCGTGGCGGTCTACTACATCTTCGTCAACTACCCGTTCTTCACTCGCATGACCGGCATCTTCGGCAACCGCTGGTTCGGCGTCGACCCCATCGCGTCAGGCGCCTTCGGCGTCCCCGCCGGCTTCGCCGTCGCCATCCTCGTCAGCCTGCTGACCCCGCGCAACGCGCCCGTGATCGACCGCCTCGTGACCTACCTGCGACGTGGCTGACGGACCGCTTCACGAAACACTGGAATTGCCGGACAAGTCTGTTATAATCGCCGACTTCCCGGAGAGATGGATGAGTGGTTTAAGTCGCACGCCTGGAAAGCGTGTATAGGTTAATAGCCTATCGGGGGTTCGAATCCCCCTCTCTCCGCCAAGAATGAAAAAAGCCCTGTAAGTCAATGACTTACAGGGCTTTTGTTTTTTGGCTCGTCATGAGCGCGCCACGTCGCCAAGCAGTTTTGGCTGCGCGCAAAAAAATGCTGGAAGAGCAGCGTTGTCCTGCCTCATGGCAAGCGGCGGCGGCGCCGGGTACACCCTGGTTCACCGTCTCATGCCGACATTGATCACGCCAGCATGGCGTGACGCGGGGAAAACGAGCGCCGCAGTTCGGTGCTCGAACTGGCTCGGCGCAATATATCAATACGTGGAGGGCACGCCAATCGATATTCTTTAGCGTGAAATTTACGTTTCTCTTGCTTTCGTATTGCCAAATGGCATATCGCTGCCACGCTCAGAAATCCGAATTCCTGTTGCGCCAAATTAAAGCTGGTGCGTGGGCCAAGGATCTAATCAACGATATCCTTGAGTCCATAACTCAGCCAGACGATCCCATGCTCGACGAGCCTGCCTCGATCATTGCGCAGTTCGCCGCTGCTCCTCCTGCGGGTCCGATGCTCAGAGTACGATTTCCTTCCGCTCCTTGGTCGCTGCGTCTATGAGGTTCTCATCGCGGGAGTGTCACCTGTTCATAGCATAGTGGGCAGGGCAAAAAAATATCGTGATGGATATTAATCGATAACCTCCGGTCGAGATTTACGATAAATCGCCCATTCACATAAGAGAAAATCAATAAGATTTAACGCTATTTTTCGTGTGTTTTATTGCAGTGAAATATAAAAATAGCTCTCACTCTGTCGACGCAAGAAATTGATCACCGAGAGACACCAGGAAACCTGTTTGATTTTCAGGCTGGCGTCAGCTTGGCCGGGTCTACTAGGCGACATGGTTATCGTCATGGAAAGACATCCGATGGAACACAAGGTCCAGCACTACTCAAGATTCATGATCGTTCTGCACTGGCTTACCGCGCTCTGCGTGGGGATCGCATGGTTGCTCAGCGAGGGTGGGCCGGCGGTCGTGCGCAATCCGCCGACGTGGCATTTCATGTTCGGACTGGCCGTGCTGCTGCTGGTAGTGCCGCGTATCGGCGCGCGGCTGGCTGGTGGCGCGCCTCCGCTCGACGCGGGCAGCTCGCCGTTGCTGCAGCTTGCCGCCAAGGTTGGTCATGGGGTGCTTTATCTGTTCCTGATCGCCATGCCGTTGACGGGCTGGTACGCCGCCTCGGCGCTGGGTATCCCGGTTACGGTGTTCGGGGTGGCCTTGCCGGCGCTGACGGATCCGGTCCAGCCGCCACCGGGCTTCGTTGCTGAACTCCACAGCACGGGCGGTTCCGTGTTTCTGGTCATCGCGGGCCTGCACGGACTCATGGCGCTGTATCACCATTTCGTGCTGAAGGACGACACGCTGCGGCGCATGACACCCTGACCCGGCCGCGTTGCGCTGTCGATGCCTGCCGCCGGCCGTGGCTGGCGGCTGCGGAAATCATGGCATCGAAGGTGGTTCGTCCGGCCATGCGATGATGGCCTCGAAGCCATCGCTTCTTCCGCTCGCGGGCGAGCGAAGCGTCAGGCTTCCGCCGGTCTGGTCCATGATGGCGCGAACGATGGACAGGCCCAGGCCGGTTCCCGCGGCCGACGTGACGCCGCGCCTGAAGGGCTCGGTGATCCGCGGCAGCATTTCGGTCGGGACCACCGGCCCCCGATTGACCACGCGAACCTGCTGGCCCGGTCCGGCGATCACGTCGACCGGGCCGTCCGCCGCGCCGTGGAGCAGGGCATTCTGGATCAGGTTGCGCACGGCGATGGCAAAGGCGTCGAGATTGATCCGGCGCGTCAGGACCAGTCCATCGCAGACCTGCAGCGTCACCCGGGCTGGCGTGCCGGAGGTCGGCTGGAAGTCCCGCACCACCAGGCGCAGCGCGGGAAGGAGGTCGGACGCCGTTTGCGCCTGGGCGAAGCCCGCGTCGAGCCGGGCGAGCTGCAGCAGCTTTTCGGACAGGCGCGACAAATGCCGCAGGGAAAGCTCGACTTCCTTCAGGCGCTGGCCCGCTGGCTGATCACCAAGCTCGACGGCCAGCAGCTGCGTTTGCGCCAGGGCGCCGGCGATCGGGGTTCGCAGCTCATGCGCGCTGCTGGCCGCGAAGGCGCGTTCCGCGTCCAGCGCCGCGCTCAGGCGCTTGAGCAGGCTGGCCACCGCGTCGGCGATGGGCGCGAGTTCGGCTGGTTGTCCTTCTGTCGCCAGGGGAGACAGATTGTGGCTGCTCCGTTCGGAGATGTCGCGCGCCAGGCGCCCGACGGGGCGCATCGCGCGCTGGATCGCGATCCAGATGCCGGCGGCGGCCAGCGGTATCAGGCCGAGGAGCGGCCACAGTACCGCGTCGAGCGCCGCTCTGAGGGCCGCACGGCGATACCCCGTGTGCTCGACCAGGACGATCGAGAATCCGGAGCGGGGGTCCCGCTTCGAGAAAAGGCGCTTGCCGCCGAGTTCCGAAAATCCCGCCGCAACGGGCGCCGGCGGCAGGCTTTCCGGTGCGTCGTCCGTGCGCAGCACCACACGGCCGCGCGGGTCGATCAGATAGTAGGTGAAGTAGGCCGTCCCCTGGTCGGGATCGGCGCCCCGCACGCGATCCTGGCCATGCTCGTCCCCCTCCTGGATTTCATGCACGGCGAGCGGCAGCAGGCGCAAGGCGCCCTGCCGCAGCGACTGATCGAACGCTTCGTTGATCTGCGCGGACATGACCATGCCGGCGATGCTCGCAGCGCCGATCCAGAGCAGGGCCATGCTTGCCGAGACACCCGCGGCGAGCCGCCAGGCAATCGAAGGGCGCGCCATGTTCAGCTTTCCACCTGGTAGCCCAGTCCCCGGACGGTGTTCACGAAGTCCTTGCCGAGCTTCCTGCGCAGGCGGCTGACATAGACCTCGACCGCATTGCTTTCGATTTCCGCGCCGAATTCGTATAGCGAATCCTCGATCTCGCCCTTGGTGACGATCGCGCCGCGATGGCGGACGAGCCGCTCCAGGACCGCCCACTCCCGCGCGGTGAGCCCCGCGTCCTTGCCGTTCACCATTGCCCGCTTGCGGGCCAGGTCGATGGAGACCGGGCCGATGTCCCGCACCGGGTTGGGGTCGCCCGTGTAGCGGCGCGCCACGGCGGATATGCGCGCGTTCATTTCACTCAGATCGAACGGTTTGACCAGATAGTCGTCCGCGCCGGCGTTCAGCCCTTCGATCCGCACGGCGATCTGATCCTGCGCCGTGGCGATGATGACGGGAACCGGGTTGCGCGCCGCGCGCAGTTCGCGCAGCAGCGCCAGGCCGCAGCCGTCGGGCAGGCCGAGATCGAGGAGAACCAGCTCATAGGCGACGGTAGCCAGGGCCGACCGCGCCTCGTCAATGGTCCGCAGCCAGTCGACGCTGTGGCCGTTCAGTGCGATGTGGTCCCGCACGGCCGCGCCCAGCACCGGGTCGTCTTCGATCAGCAATGTCCGCATGAATCTCCTCCAGGAAGCCGACGCCCGAGCATGCCACGCCAGCCTGACGGGCGGCTGAACAACCGGCGGCCCTTTTCAGGCTGGCGTCAGGTCGAGGTTGTCCAATGGCACGGGTGCTGTCATGGTAGCAACGCTTGATGCCAATATTCGGGATGCCGGCGCGGAAAAAGCCAAAGGGCCAAAAGGCCGGCCCGCGCGGCGTCATCTTCAAGAGAAAATGGATCGCCCGTGTCGGACGGACGGGATCCCGCCATGCTCTGCGCGAGAGAGCGGGTGCTGAATCAAATACCGGAATCGGGGGAGTTGGATGCGTCGCACACATACGGAAAGACACCTGATCGCGCGCGTTGGTTGGCTGCGAGCCGCCGTGCTCGGCGCCAATGACGGGATCATCTCGACGGCGAGCCTGATCCTGGGCGTGGCCTCGGCAGCGGGTTCGCAAGGCAATGTCCTGCTGACGGGCGTGGCTGGTCTGGTCGCCGGCGCCATGTCGATGGCGGCGGGAGAATATGTCTCGGTCAGTTCGCAGTCCGATACGGAGGAAGCCGATCTCGCGCGGGAAAAATACGAACTCGCGAAGGATGTGGAGTTCGAGGAAAAGGAACTGGCGCATATCTATGTCTCCCGCGGCGTCGAGGCCGGACTTGCGCGCCAGGTGGCCCAGCAGTTGATGGCCAAGGATGCCCTGGGTGCCCATGCCAAGGATGAGCTCGGCATTTCGGAGATCACCACGGCGCGCCCCGTGCAAGCCGCGCTGGCGTCGGCGGCGAGCTTCTCGGTCGGGGCGGCCGCTCCGCTCGCACTCGTCGTGGCTTCGCCATCGAACTGGTTGTTGCCGGTGGTATCCGCTGGGTCCCTGGCGTTCCTGGGGCTGCTTGGCGTGGCCAGCGCCAAGGCCGGCGGCTCCGGCATCCTGAAGCCGACGATCCGCGTGATGTTCTGGGGCGCGCTCGCAATGGCCGTGACTGCCGGGATCGGCGCCGCTTTCGGCGCGGCGGTCTGAAACGCTCCGGCGTGTGCGGCATGGATCGTTCCGGGGCAGCAGTACCATGCCGGCGACGCAGCGCATGCGCTCGATCCGGTCCCGCGGAATCCGCGTGCGCAAAAAAGAAAAGCCCCGCGGAAACAAATTCCGCGAGGCTTTCATCTTCCATCCTTCCGTTGCGCCTGCCGGATCCGGGCCCAGCCAAGAGGGCCCGGAAATACCGACCCGCTCAAGCGCGCCGGATCCCGCTTACTTCGGCAGCAGGCCGGACAGCGGTTTCTGCGACAGGAACATCGAGTTCATCTCGTCCGCCGTCAAGGCGCGATTCCACATCGCCAGATCGGAGAAGGCCATCTGCATGGGCTTGTCGGACGTGGCGCGGCTGGGATCGTAGGATCCGGCGGTCTGCCCGTTCTTGACCATGTAGAACTTGCCGGTTCCATCCTCTCCCAGGCCGAAGCCGACTTCGCTTGCCTGGTTCACGCCAGCCAGGCCCGCGACGTTCATGCCGGCGGCGAACGCATGGGTCTGCGACTGGGTGCCCAGGATGGGATCGAACACGTAGCCCGACATGGTCTTCCCGCCGACGTCGACCACCAGCGCGAAGTACACCCACTGGTTTTCGCTGAACGGGATGTACGGGCTGTTGGTGTCGGTGCGGTGGGAGCCGTCCGCGACGTTGAACTCCGCGCCGCATCCGAACATGCTGATGATGATGCCCGCGGTGCCGCCGCTGGTGGCGTAGCCGGTCTTGTTGCTGAGGATGGGCTCGCCGACGGTGTTGGTGCTGCACGCGGGGGCCTTGTACCAGAAGCCGATGGTGAAGGCGCCGCTGCTGGCGATCGCGCTGTTCACCACGTCCTGCGCGGCGGACTGCGGCGTGAGCCGGTAGCCGTCGTAGCCGGCGGCGTTCGCGATGGCGGTGTCGATGAACAGGCCATGTCCGCCGAGCGGGTCGGCGGTGGTGGCGCCGCCGTTGGCATCGGCCGCCCACGGTCCCATCGTGCTGTGGCCGAGCGCATCGACGGGCGCGGTGAGCTGCGGGTCTTCGCCGAAGGGGTAGTAGACCGTCAGCCCGTTGGCGAGGGTGGTGGCCAGCGGCACCGGGGGTTGCGCCTTGATGTACGAGATCTGCGGCGTGAGCACGGCGCGGGCCGCCGTGCCCGCGACCACGGTGTAGCTGAACTGGTACTTGCCGGTCTTCAGTTCGTTCCGGTCGGCGAGCGGGTCGGTGTAGGTCGTCGTGCCCGCGGGCAGCGTGGCGATCGCCGTGCCGTCGCGCATCACGGTGATGGCCGCGCCGGCGGGCGCGGTCCAGTTGAGCACGGCGCGCGCGCGCGTGGTGGTGTCCTCGGCAATCTGGACGGTCAGCGCGGGAGGCTGCGCGCCGATCAGCTGGCCGCCGTCCATCGCGTAGTCCTGGCCGGCCGGCGTCTTGTCCAGATAGGCCAGCATGGTCGGGGCCACGTCCGCGATGCTGGCATATTGGTACAGCCCCGCGACGGTCGCCGGCAGCGCCGGGGTGACGCCCCGCTGACCATTGTTCTCGTCCTGGTTGACGGCGATGAACGCGGCCGACTGCGGCACCTGGGGCAGCCCGTCGGCGCGGCCATTGGCGTTCAGGCCGTGGCTCGAGGCCACCACGATCAGCCATTTGCTGTCGGGATTCCTGGCGGTTTCCGACAGCAGCGTGCCGACCGCCGCGTCCAGCTGCGCGAGCTTCTGCGCGTACTGGGACGAGGCCAGGCCATTGCCCAGCGCCACGTCCTCGGCGGAATGGTACTGGGCGACGATGGTCGCGTAGCCGCCGTTGCCGATCATCTGGACGGCGTTGCGCGTGACGCAGTCGTCGGGGGTGGCGTCCTGGGAGCAGTCGGTCAGCGTGTCCAGCGCGCCCGCGGTGTGGTCGGATGCCAGCAGGGTCGCCAGCGGCGCCGAGGCGACAGTCGCCCCGGTCAGGTCCGTGCTGGCTGCCTTGACCCTGCCGAACAGGGTCTGCACGGCGGGTTTCTGGCCGGGCGCGATCGCGAAGATGCGATGCCGGCTGGCCCACGTTCCCGTCAGCAGCGTCGCCCATCCGGGCGCGTCCAGGTTGGGCTGCTGGCTGACGCCGTTGAGCACGCCGCCGCTGTAGGCGAGCTGCGGCTGGAGCTTGGCGAGATTCGGCAGCTGGCCCGACGCGATGCCCTGGCGCACGGCGTCGTACGTGACGCCGTCGAGATCGACGAGCAGCGTGCGCTTGGCCAGGGTGGCGGACGGCGTGGGCGTGCCGGCGCCGGGGGGCGGCACGACGGGTGCGCCGGCGCTGGCGTTAGCGTCGTCGCTGCTGCCGCAGCCGCTCAAGGCGCTGCCCATGAGCCCGGCCAGGGCCAGCGTGCCGGCAAGTCTGGCCAGCGGCCAGCGCCGGTGTTGCGCGCGCTGGCGCGCGATGGCGGCGGCACTGTCGCGCGCCGCGGCCGGCGGCCGCGGACTGCCGCCCGCCCGCAGAGGATCGTATTGGATGTTCATGTTGTGGAATGGCTGGATTGGGGATGGATGTCGAGACCCTGGGGTCTGCCGTGTCCCGCCAGGCCGGCGCGCCGGCCTGGCATCGTTGCTATGCGCCCGCGCCCATCGCCGGGTCCGAGACGGTGTCCTTGCCGGTTTCGATCCGGCCGGCGAAACGGCGCTTGAACGACGGCGATGTGCTGGCGCCGACGCTGAAGTCGTACCAGTTGCCGCTGTCGGCGACCGGCCAGCTCAGTTCGCCCACCGAGTTCGGCGCCACCGTGGCCGTCCACGGGCCGTCGGTGTGATAGGCGTTCGCGGTGACGGTGAAGGTGCAGGGCTGGCTGCCCTTGTTGTACAGCTTGACGCTCACCGAGGCGGCGTCGCACGGCTGGTAGCAGACCTGGATTTCCGGGCTTGCCGTGCCGGTGGTTTCATCCAGGTCGCCGGCGAATTCGCGGTGGTAGCCGTTGGGGCCAAGCACCCAGAGGCGATACTTGCCGTTGTCGGCGGCGGTGGGCAGCCAGCTGCCGGTCAGCGACTTGTTGGCCTCGACCAGGTAGCGGCGCGGGATGAGGTCCAGGTGCAATTGGTCGTAGACGTGGAAGAGCGCGCCCACGCCGTTGGTGCTGGCGTTGACGAATTCCAGCGTGACGGCGCCCGGCTGCGCGTTCGGGTGCATGGTGGTATGCAGTTCGTAGGGCAGCGCGCGCGACGGCCGCGTGCCGGCCGCCTGGGCGGGCAGGGCGGAGGCGGGCGTGGCGCCGGGCACGGGAATGGCGGTCTTGGCGCTCTGCGCGATCGCCAGCGCGTCGGCGCTGACCTTGGTCATGCGGCCGGACAGGGTCGGTACCACGGCGGCGTTCGGGTTCACGAAGTCGAAGCACGAGGTCAGGTCGCCGCAGACGGTGCGGCGGTAATTGCTGATCTGGGGCTCGACCACGCCGAAACGCTTTTCGAGGAACATCAGCGTCGACGTGTGATCGTAGACCTGCGAGTTGACGAAGCCGCCGCGGCTCCACGGAGAAATCACGAACATCGGCACGCGCGGGCCCGGGCCGTAGGGGCGGCCGTCTATCGCGGGCTGGTTGCTCGTGGCCGGTGTGTAGGTGTGATACTCCGGCGCCATGTCGCTGTCCGAAAGCGTGCTGCCGCCCGCCAGCGTGCCGTCCGTATTGCGCGACGGCGCGCTCGGCGGCGGCAGGTGGTCGAAGAAGCCGTCGTTCTCGTCATAGTTGACCAGCAGCACGGTCTGGCTCCAGATCTCGGGGTTCGCGGTCAGGGCGTCCAGCACCTGCTGCACGTACCAGCCGCCCTGCGCCGGGCTGGAGGGGCCGGGATGCTCGCTGTATTGCGAGGGCGGGATGATCCAGGAGACCGACGGCAGCGTGCCGTTCTGCACATCGTTGCGGAACGTCTCGAGCAGGCCTTCCGGCATGGTGTTGCCAAAGCCTTTGGCCAGCGGGCTCAGCGCGTCGTCGATCTCCGGGTTGTAGACCGGGCCGGCCGCCGTCGGCGACTGCGCCAGGCTTTCCGTCGCCACGTACAGCGGCCGGCGCGTCGAGGGCATCTGCTCGATGGCCTTGCGCCAGTGGCGAAAGCCCATCATTTCATTGCAGCCGAAGTTGTCGATCAGGCTTTGGTAGACCTTCCAGCTGACGCCCGCGCGCTCCAGGCGGTCGGCGTACGTGGTCCACGTCCAGCCGGTGGTGGAGGCGCCGATGTCGTTGCCGCCGTTGAATTCGTTGTTCAGCCCCGCGACCGCGACCGGCGCGTTGGTGTTCGGGTCCAGTCCGTTCGGGCCGTTGGTGCCGGTCCAGTAGAACAGGCGGTTGGCGATGGTGCCGGTGTGCATGCCGCAGTGATAGGCGTCGCACACCGTGAAGGCGTCGGCGAGCGCGCGCTGGAACGGCACTTCCGCGGTGTCGTAGTAGCCCATCGACAGCGGCGTCTTCGCGTTCGGCCAGGCCGCCATGCGGCCGTGGTCCCAGGCGGCCTGCGCGTCGTTCCACGTGTGCGGCGTGCCGCCGGCGCGCTGCGCGTTGCCTGCGGTCCCGTCGAGGTGATACGGGATGAGGGTGGCGGCGCCGTAGTTCTGGTAGAAGATGTTGGCGGTGTTCGCGGACGGAACCGGGAAGCGGTCCCCGTAGCCGCGCACGCCCTTGTGCGTGCCGAAATAGCTGTCGAACGAGCGGTTCTCCAGCATCACCATCACCACGTACTTGACGTCCTGGATGGAGCCGGTGGCGTTGTTGGCCTCGATGGCCAGCGCGCGCCGGATGCTCGGGGGGAAGGTGGAGAGCGTCGCGACCGCGGCGGCGGTGCCAAGGGACGAGCGCAGGAACTTGCGTTTGGAAGGATTGAAGGTCATACCGGATCAGGGATTGTGGGTGGCTCGGACAGGCTCGGGCGCGCCCCGGTCAGGGCGCCGGCGCGCAGTGCACCGTGGTGCAGGCCGCCGGCGTGGAGGCGCCGCCGCCGGTATTGCCGGGGTTGGCCGGGGTGGTCGGCGTCGTCGCGTTGTCATCGCCACCGCAGCCGCCCAGCAACAGCACGATGCATAGCGCACCAATGCCCAGCATGGATCGGCCTGTTGCTTGATGTGTAGGGATCGGTCTAGTCATGAGATTGGTCAGTTGCAGTCCGAGCACGAATCGTTGTGATGGGCTTCGTGGTCAATCGAGCGGTGCGCAATGCGCGGGTATCGCGATGACCGCGGGCGTACCTGGAGCAGGCTCGGCTGCGAGGGAAAAGGTGTTCCGGTACGCTTCATGGGGTGTTTTCGACGCCGCGAGGGCGTTCAGCAAAGGTGCGTCTCCACGCCCGCGCGCTCGCAGAGCGCCTGCAGTTCGGCGGAGGCGTCGGCATCGGTGAAGAAGTGGTCGACCTGCTCGAGCCGCGCCACCCGGCAGGGCGCCTCGCGCAGGAACTTGCTGCTGTCGGCAAGCAGCAGCCTGCGGTGGCTGTGCGTGAGGAGGACCTGCGACAGCTCGGCTTCGTCCGGCTGGAATTCGTAGAGCGTGCCGTCGGCGCTCACGGCGCCCACGCCGCAGATCGCGAAGTGCGCGCGGAACTTGCGCAGGAAGTCGAGCGTGGTGCTCCCCATCACGTCGCGGTCGGCCGGCCGCAGCTTGCCGCCGGCCACCCAGGTCTCTATCTCGGGTTTGTCGGCCAGGGCCCGCACGGCATCGATGTTGTTCGTCACCACGCGCAGCGGCCGGTCCGGCGGCAGGGCGCGCGCGAATTCCGCCACCGTGGTGCCATAGCCAAGAAAGATCGTCGCGTCGTCCTGCATGAGGCCGACGGCCGCCTGCGCGATGCGGCGCTTGCGCTCGATCTGGACATTGCTTCTCTGCAGGAAACTCTGGTTGTGCTGGTTCGTCGGCAGGCTCAGCCCGCCGTGCACGCGCCTGACCAGGCCTTGCTCATCGAGATCGTTGATGTCGCGCCGGATCGTCTGGCTGCTCACGTTGAAGCGGCTGGCCAGTTGTTCGGTGCTCAGTTGGTCGACTTCGTGCAGCCAGTCGAGGATGTCCCGTTGTCGGCGGCTCAGGCTCATTGTTCATTCGCTCAAGATTTGTGTTCGAATGAAAATTTACCCGCCGAATGTGACGGCAAAATGATATCGGCGGCGAAAGCGTGGATAGTTTTGGCCGCTTCCGGCGCGTTTCCGGTGCGCTGTCGGCGGGCGGACAGGGTCGCGGGGAGGTCGTGCGGAAGAGGAAGGCGCCGGGTTCGCCGTCATCGGCGATGACGGCGTTCAGGCGCTCACGGGGCCTGCATCCCGCTGTCTGGCCGTATCTTCAGGCGGACAGGCTTGCGTATCGAAGCGGTGCGTCGGCACCCGGATGGCGACGGCTCCGGGCGGGCCGCGCGGATCGGCCGGCCTGGCCGGGTGCGCGCGTGCGGGTCGCGGGGAAATGCCGCGTGCCCGCGTCTGTGGCGGTCACGTGGCAGTCATGCGGCGGTTATGCGGCGGTTATGCGGCGGGGGGCGGCGTCCTCAGTTCGTCGCCTTGATGTTCAGCCGGTGGATGATCTCCCCGAAGCGCTTCACTTCGGACCGATAGAACGTGTTGAGCGCCGCCGGCGTGGTGTAGGCCGCGTCGGCGCCTTGCGATGCCATCGCCTTCTTGACGTCGCTGCGCGCCAGCGCCAGCTTGAGTGCGCCGTTGAGTTTTTCGATGGTGGCCGCGGGCGTTCCCGCGCGCGTGAACAGCGCATACCACTGCGCGAAGTACAGGCCCTTGAAGCCGGCCTCTTCCAGCGTGGGGACGTCGGGCAGCGAGCTGCTGCGCTTCGGGCTGGCCACCGCGAGGATGCGGATCTTGCCCGACTGCAGCATCGACGCCGCCGAGGCTACGCCGACGAAGGCCATCGAGACCTGGCCGCCCATCGCGTCGGCCGCGGCGGGGGCGTCGCCCTTGTAGGGCACGTGGACCATGTCGAGTCCCGCCGCCGCGTTGAATGCCTCGCCGGCGAGGTGGCCGGTGCCGCCGATGCCGCTGCTGCCGTACGACAGTTTGGACGGATTGGCCTTGCCGTAGGCGATCAGTTCGGCCACGGTCCTGACGTTGAGCTTGGCGTTGACCGCCAGCACGATGGGCACCGAGCCCACCATGCCGATGGGGGCGAAGTCCTTCACCGGGTCATAGGTCACGTCGGGATACAACGTGGGGTTGGTGCCGTGCGTCGCGCTATTGCCCATGAGGACCGTATAGCCGTCGGGCTGGGCCTTGGCAACGAAGCTGGCGCCGACCACGCCGTTGGCGCCGGCGCGGTTGTCGACGACGATGGTGGTCTTCAGTTCGTCGCCCATGTGCTGGGCCATCAGGCGCGTCAGAAAGTCGTTGGCGCCGCCGGCCGCGTAGGGCGAGACGAACTGGATCGGGCGGTCGGGGAACTCGGCCTGCGCCGACGTCGCGATACCCAGGCCGACGATCAATGCCGCGGCGGCGCGCAGCCCCAGACGATGAAAGCAGAACATGTCTTCCTCCTGTGCCTTCGTTGGCACGATTAGTTAGGTGTATTCCCGTGCGGTGCCTCGTCACCACTGCCGTGTCGAGGCATCGCAGGTACGGCAAACAGTCTAAGTACCTGCGACTGTCTTTTGCACATGACGCGGGCAGTTTCAGGTCCACTACTTGAACTATCGCGTTGCCCGCGGAGCGGCGTCGCTGCGTCGCGTCAACAGAGGTCAATAGAGCTTGGTGAGATTCGCCAGTTCGTCCTCGATCGAACGGATGGCGTCGCCGAGGCAGTTCACCACGGTTTCGGTCCGCTCCTTGCCCAGCCGGGTGGCCAGCGTCGACACGCTGATCGCCGCCGCGGGCGTGCCGTCGGGATAGCGGATGACCATGCCGACGGACATCACCGCGGGCGAGTCGAACACCTTGTTCGTGGCATAGCCGCGCCGGCGCGTCTCCGCGATGCTCGCCTGCAATGCCGCCAGCGAGTAGCGCGGATTCTTGCGCTGGGTGCGCGCCACGTTCACCTTGCAGATGCGGTCGACCTCCTCGTCGGGCAGCGCGCTGAGCAGCGCCAGCCCGGTCGCGCCGATGTTCAGGGGCCGGTGCCGTCCCACGTCGAGGATGAACAGCTTGATCGGGAAGTTGCCATCGGCGCGCGCCACGCAGACGTTGTCGAAGCCGGAGCGCACGGTCATGAAGACGGTATCCCCGGTCTGGTCCGCGATGGATTGCAGGTAGGGCTTGCAGATGTCCCGCAGCGAGAGCTTGGGCGCGGCCGCGAGGCCCATCTCGTAGAGCAGCGGGCCGAGGTAGTAGCGCTTGGTGGTCTCGTCCTGCCGGATCAGCTGCTCGGCGATCATGCCCTGCAGGATCCGGTGCGCGGTGGGCCGCTCGATGCCGACGCGCCGGTACAGGTCCACCAGGCGGATGCCGCCGCGGTTGTTGGCCGTGATCAGCCGCAGCAGCGCCACCGCGCGATGCAGGGTCTGCGTGCCGGCGGCGGCGCTGGCCAGGACATTGGGCTTGGACGGGCTCATGGCATTTTCATTCCGAGCGGTTCTCATTATGTGGACCGTATCGTCCATCGTCTTGGCCAGGCTGTATATGGCCTGGACTCATGAAGTCCATATTTTGGACTTCATATGGCGGCCCGCTCGCGCTTGCTGTCATTCTTCGCTCCGGCAGCGGCGCATCGCGGATGACCGCCCGGAGGCGAGGCGGTCGACGAGACGCCTGGCCGGACAAGACAAGACTGGAGACACGCTGCGCTGCAGCAAGGCGCGGCACACGGCAATGGAAGACACACACCTGCTTGCGGTGCGTCAGGACGGCGTACTGACCCTGACGCTCAACCGCCCCGAACGGCGCAATGCGCTGAGCCCACAGTTGTACGAAAACCTGCGCGAGCAGTTGTCCCTGGCGGCGGCGGACGATGCGATCGGCGCCGTGGTGCTCACGGGCGCCGGCGGCGCGTTCTGCGCCGGCGGCGACGTGGCGCGCATGGCCGACGCATCGGCGGCCGAGACCCTGTCGTTCGAGGCCCGCGCGAACCGGCTGCGCCGGCGCGCCGAGATCTGCGAACTGCTGCACGAGATGCCCAAGCTGACGCTGGCCATGATCCGCGGCGCGGCCGTCGGCGCGGGGCTGTCGATCGCGCTGGCCTGCGACATGCGCATCGGCGACGACACCGCGCGGCTCAAGACCGGCTTCATCGACGTCGGCGTGCCCGGCGATTTTGGCGGCCACTATTTCCTGCCGCGCATCGTGGGCGCGGCGCGCGCCCGCGAACTCTATCTCTGCTCGCCGCTGCTCGACGCCGGCCAGGCCGCCGTACTGGGCCTGCTCAACCAGAAAGTCGCCGCGGAGCAGCTCGAAGCCGTGGTCATGGCCATCGCCAGGCATTGCGCAAGCCATTCGCGCACGGCGGTCGGCTACATGAAGCGCAACCTCAATGACGCGCTGGGCGCCACGCTCGGCGAAGTGCTGGATGCCGAGGCATGGCGCCACGTGCGCTGCACCGAGACGCCCGAGCACCGCGACGCGGTGCGCGCGCGCGCGGCCCGACGCCGGGCGGCGACGGGCGTGGAGGGCGCGGAGGGCGGCGGCGCGACACCCGCGTGAGCCGGGCAGGGCAGGGCAGTTTCTTCCATTTTTCCCCATCTTTTTCAGGATGACATCGATGAGCAAGGTTTGTCAGGACCGCGTCGTGATCGTGACGGGCGCCGCCCGTGGAATCGGACGCGAATACGCGTTGCATCTGGCCGCGCATGGCGCCAGGGTGGTCGTCAACGACCTCGGCAGTTCCCGCGAGGGCATCGGCCAGGACATGTCCGCGGCGCAGGCGGTGGTCGACGAGATCGTCCATGCCGGCGGCCAGGCCGTGGCCAACGGCGACAACATCGCCGACTGGGAAGGCGCGCGGCGCCTGATCGCGCATGCGGTCGAGCATTTCGGCCGGCTCGATGCGCTCGTCAACAACGCCGGCATCCTGCGCGACCGCACCATGGTCAACATGGAAGAGGGCGAATGGGATGCCGTGGTGAACGTCCACCTGAAAGGCACCTTCGCGCCGTCGCACCATGCCGCGGTCTACTGGCGCGCCACGCAGAAGGCCACGGGCGAGCCGGTCAACGGCCGCATCATCAACACGACGTCGTCGTCGGGCCTGTTCGGCAACATCGGGCAGACCAACTACGGCGCGGCCAAGGCCGGCGTCGCGGCGCTGACCGTCATCGGCGCGCGCGAGCTCAAGCGCTATGGCGTCACCGTCAATGCCATCTGCCCGCATGCCCAGACCCGCATGACCGAAGGCCTGCGCGAGCGCACGCCCGAGGAGATCGCCGCGCGCCATCCGCGCTGGATCGCGCCCGTGGTGGTGTGGCTGGCCGGCGCCGACAGCGGCGCGGTGACGGGGCGCGTGTTCGAGGTCGGCGGCGGCCATCTGGCCGCGCTGGAAGGCTGGCACCGCGGGCCGTCGGCCGAGCCGGTGGACGATGCCGGCAAGATCGGGCCGGTCCTGAGCGACCTGGCCGCGCGCGCGCGCCGCAATGCCGACATGAAAGGCAACGACCTGGACTGAGCAATGATCGATAAGCGCTGCAAGAACGTAGCCGACGCCATCGCGGGGATCCGCGACGGCGCGGTGCTGCTGGTCGGCGGCTTCGGCACGTCGGGCCGGCCCACCCGGCTGATGGAGGGCGTGCTGGAGCTGGGGGTGCGCGACCTGACCATCGTGGCCAACAACGCGACCATCGGCACCGACATCGTGGGGGACCTGATGCGGGCTGGCCGCATCCGCAAGATCGTGTGCTCGTTCCCGCGCGGGCTGACCGGAAAGACCATCTTCGACGAGCTCTACCACGCCGGCCGCATCGAGCTGGAACTGGTGCCGCAGGGCACGCTGGCCGAGCGCATCCGCGCCGGCGCGGCCGGCATCGGCGGCTTCTTCACGCGCACGGCCGCCGGCACCGAACTGGCCCGGGGCAAGGAGACGCGCGAGATCCGCGGCGAGCTGTACGTGCTGGAGGAGCCGATCACCGGCGACGTGGCGCTGATCAAGGCGCAGCGCGGCGACCGCTGGGGCAACCTGGTCTATCACCGCGGCGCCCGCATCAACAACCCGGTCATGGCGGGGGCCGCCAGGCTTGCCGTGGCGCAGGTGAGCGAGTTCGTCGAACTGGGCGAGCTGGACCCGGAGCACGTGGTGACGCCCGGCATCTTCATCGACCGGCTCGTGGAGGCGAAATGAGCAAAGGACTGAGCAAAGGGCTGAGCCGCGAGGACATGGCGCGCGTGGCCGCCGGCGATATCCCCGACGGCAGTTGCGTGAACCTCGGCATCGGCCTGCCGACGCTGATGGCCGACTACGTGCCCGCCGGCCGCGAACTGCTGTTCCACAGCGAGCAGGGCCTGCTGGGGCTGGGACCGAAGGCCGCGCCCGGCGAGGAAGACGAGGACGTGCTCAATGCCGGCAAGGAATTCATCACGCTGCTGCCGGGCGCGTCGGTGTTCAGCCACAGCGACTCCTTCCTGATGGTGCGCGGCGGACATATCGACATCGCCTGCCTGGGCGCGTTCCAGGTCGCGGCCAACGGCGATCTCGCCAACTGGTCCACGGGCCTGCCCGGACAGATTCCGGGCGTGGGCGGCGCGATGGACCTCGCCTGCGGCGCCGCCCAGGTGTGGGTGCTGATGGAGCACTGCACGAAGGACGGCAAGCCGCGCATCCTGGACGCCTGCACCTATCCCCTGACCGCCGCGCGCTGCGTGGACCGGATCTACACCGACCTGGCCGTGATCGACGTCACGCCGCGCGGCCTGGTGGTGCGGCGCATGGCGCGCGGCCTCGACTTCGCCACCTTGCAGCAATCGACCGCGGCCCCGCTGACCCTGGCGCCGGACTGCGGACCCTACGCGCCGGACGCCGGCCACACTGAACGTTGATCGAGTCACCATGAAAACAGCGATTACGAAACTGCTCGGCATCGAGCACCCGATCGTGCAGGGCGGCATGCAGTGGGTCGGCCGGGCGGAGCTGGTGGCGGCGGTCTCCAACGCCGGCGCGCTGGGCATCCTGACGGCGCTGACGCAGCCCTCGCCCGAGGCGCTGTCGGCCGAGATCGCGCGCACGCGGACCATGACGGACAAGCCCTTCGGCGTGAACCTGACCTTCCTGCCGACGCTCAAGCCGGTGCCCTACGACGCCTATCGCGACGCCATCATCGATGCCGGCGTGACGATCGTCGAGACCGCCGGCAACAATCCCTCGCAGCACCTGCCCGCGTTCAAGCGGGCGGGCATCAAGGTGATCCACAAGTGCACCACCGCGCGGCATGCGCTCAAGGCGCAGCAGATGGGGGTGGATGCCGTCAGCATCGACGGCTTCGAGTGCGCCGGGCACGTCGGCGAGGAAGACATCCCGGGCCTGATCCTGATCCCGGCCGCGGTGGCGCAGCTCGACATCCCGGTCATCGCCTCCGGCGGATTCGGCGATGCGCGCGGGCTGGTGGCGGCGCTGGCGCTGGGCGCCGAGGGCATCAACATGGGCACGCGCTTCATGTGCACCCGCGAGGCGCCGATCCACGACCGCATCAAGCAGGCCATCGTGGCCAACAGCGAGCGCGACACCTGCCTGATCCTGCGCAGCCTGAAGAACAGCAGCCGGGTGGCGCGCACCGCGCTGTCCGAGAGCGTCATCGCGATGGAGCGCGCCGGCGCCACCATCCAGGAGATCGCCCCCAAGGTGGCCGGCGTGCGCGGCCGCGGCGTCTACGAGAACGGCGACGTGGAGGAGGGCATCTGGACCGTGGGCCTGGTGCAGGCGCTGATCGAGGACATCCCCACCTGCGCGGAGCTGGTGGGCCGCATCATCCGGCAGGCCGAGGCGCTGATCGCCGACCGGCTGGCCGGGCTGGCCGGCGTCCCGCTGCGCGCGGCGTAGCGGCGTAGTGGAGTAACGGCGCAACGGAGCAACGGCGAGACCCACTCACCGACCGATCTTTCAAGGAGACTGCAATGCTGGAAGTAGAAACACCCGAGGACATGGCGCAGTATGTGGGCAAGCCGCTGGGCAGCAGCGACTGGCTGACGGTGGACCAGGAGCGCATCGATGCGTTCGCCCGCGTGTCGGGAGACGAGAACTGGATCCACGTGGACGTGGAGCGGGCGCGCCGGGAACTGCCCGGCGGCAAGACCATCGCGCATGGCATGCTGACGCTGTCGCTGGTCACGTACATGGGCGGCAACATCCTGCGCATCCGCCAGCGCTCGCGCGGCATCAACTACGGTTCGAACAAGGTCCGCTTCACCGCGCCGGTGCAGTGCGGCGCGCGCATCCGGCTGCACCGCACGCTCGAGAAGTACGAGGCCATCGACGGCGGCGCGCGGCTGACGTTCGGCAACCGGATGGAGATCGAGGGCGTGGAGCGCCCCGCGCTGGTCGCGGAAACCGTGTCGGTCATCTACGCCCGGGGGGCATGATGGCCCCTGCCGCCCAATCCCCATACGAGGTCTACCTCGGCCACCTGCGCGAGGGCCGGCTTGCCTACCAGTTCAGCCCGGCCGCGGACCGCGCGGTGTTCTATCCCCGCGTGCTGTGCCCGTACACCGGCAGCACCGACCTGCAATGGCGCGTGAGCAAGGGCCTGGGCACGGTCTACAGCACGACCGTGGTCTACCCGCGCGACGGCGCGCCGTACAACGTGGCGCTGATCGACTGCGACGAAGGCTTCCGGCTGATGAGCCGCGTCGAGCAGATGCCCGCCGGCGCGGTGGCGATCGGCATGCGCGTATCGTTCCAGGTCCACGCGAATGGCGACGATCCCTATCCTGTTTTCCATCCGGTGACCGTGGCATGACATCCTCCCTCATCAAGCGCGGCAGCGCGGCCATCGTGGGCGCCGCCGAATCCGACCTGGGCGAAGTCGGCCCGGGATACACCCCGATCGACCTGATGGCGCAGGCCGTGCGGCGCGCGCTGGACGACTGCGGGCTGGCCCTGTCCGACGTCGACGGGCTTTTCTGCGCGACGTCGCAGAGCCGGCTGTCCGGCCTGGCGCTGGCGGAGTACCTGGGGTTGCCCGAAGCCTACGTGGACTCCACGTCGACCGGCGGCTCGTCGTTCATGCTGCACCTGGCGCACGCGCAACTGGCGATCGCCGCCGGCGCCTGCAAGGTTGCCGTCATCGCCTACGGCAGCACGCAGCGCTCGCTCGGCCGCAAGAACACCAGCGCGGCCGAGCCCAATCCGTACGAATCGCCGTTCAAGCCGTTCATGCCGCCGACGGCCTATGCGCTGGCGGCGGCGCGCCACATGCACGAGTTCGGCACCACGCGCGAGCAACTGGCGGAGGTGGCGGTCGCCGCGCGGCAATGGGCGCTGCTGAACCCGGTGGCCTGGGAAAAGAAGCCGCTCACGGTGGAGGAGGTGCTGGGCGCGCGCATGGTGAGCTACCCGCTGACCATTCGCGATTGCTGCCTCGTCACCGATGGCGGCGGCGCCATCGTGGTGACGTCGGCCGAGCGCGCGCGCGGCATGCGCCGCCCGCCCGTGTATGTGCTGGGCGCCGGCACCGTCACCACGCATCACAGCATCTCCAGCATGCCCGACCTGACGCACAGCGGCGCGCGGCGCGCGGGCGAGATCGCCTACGCGATGGCGGGCCTGCGCCCGGCGGACGTCGACGTGGCGCTGGTGTACGACGCCTTCACGATCAACACGATCCTGTTCATGGAAGACCTCGGCTTCTGCGCCAAGGGCGAAGGCGGCGCGTTCGTCAGCGGCGGCCGCATTGCCCCGGGCGGCACGTTCCCGGTCAATACCAACGGCGGCGGGCTGTCCTACTGCCATCCGGGCATGTACGGCATGTTCCTGCTGATCGAGGCGGTGCGGCAACTGCGCGGCGAATGCGGCGCGCGCCAGGCGGCCGGCGCGGAGATCGCGCTCGCGCACGGAAACGGCGGCGTGCTGTCGTCGCAGAACACCGTCATTCTGGGGGCGGCGCACACGGTGTAGTTTCTCCGGGGCATGGCTATGGCCCTTCCGCTCACCCATGCGCGCGGGTGGGCGGAAGGCCTTCCGATTCCGATGTCGCCCGCAACCGCGCGCGCCCGGCCCTCACGCCTGCGCGGCGGCTTCCTCGGCGGCGGGATAGTCGGTGTAGCCATGCTCCGCGCCGCCGAACAGCGAGCCGGCGTCGAACGCGGCGAGCGGCAGGCCTTCGGCCGCGCGCGGGAAGTCCGTTTGGCTAAAGCCGCCGCGGTTGTCGTACCCCGCCACCGGGGCCGGCGGGGTGAGGGGGCCGGAGGGAGCGCGGCGCGTCAGCCGCCGCCCGCGTCGTCGATCTGGTCGCGCGCCACCGTGATCACTTCCATGACGCTGCTGCCGATGTGCCGCTTCATTGCCGTGGCCGCCGCCTCGGTCTGGCCGGCGCGGCTCAGGCGGATCAGCTCCATGTGTTCCTGGCGCGCCTGCAGGCGCTGCGGCACGCTGACCACGCGGAAGTTGAGGTAGCGCTCGGACTTCTCGTGCAGCGTGCGCACGATGTTCAGCGCGAACGGCCGGTTGGCCGGCCGGTACAGCGTTTCGTGCAGCTGCCAGTTGAGGCGGCTCCAGGCGTCGGCGGGAGCGCTGTCCATTTCATTCACCAGCGCCTCGGCGCGCGCGAGGTCCGCGGCCTGCAGCTGCGGCACGGCCAGGCGCAGCAGCCACGGCTCGAGCTGCACGCGCAGTTCGAAGAACTCCTGCACTTCGTCCACCGACAACTGCGCCACGTAGGCGCCGCGGTGCGGCTGCAGATTCACCAGGCCTTCGGAGCTGAGCAGGCGGATCGCCTCGCGCAGCGGGATGCGGCTCACGCCCAGTTCTTCCGCGAGCGCTTCCTGGCGCAGCGCCGAGCCCGGCGC
The DNA here is from genome assembly GCF_058789195.1 of Cupriavidus sp. FW216-B1. Classification (NCBI taxonomy): domain Bacteria; kingdom Pseudomonadati; phylum Pseudomonadota; class Betaproteobacteria; order Burkholderiales; family Burkholderiaceae; genus Cupriavidus; species Cupriavidus sp. FW216-B1. Next base: position 472,234 of record NZ_JBYTEL010000002.1, read on the forward strand.
GAGCTTGCCCGAGAGGATGCGCTGGCGCAGGTCGGCCGCCACCATTTCCACCGCGGTGGCGCGCACCAGGCGGGCGCCGCCAGGGCCGTCGGCCGTGGATGAGGAAGGGGAGGAAGAAGGCGCGGACATACGGGAAAAGTGGCTAGTCATGACGTGCTCGGCATTGTCTCTGATTTTGTGGCGCGGCTGCGGCTTGTTTTTTGCACAACGTCATTGTATATTGGATCCAATTTGTGAAAACAGCAAGACAGAACCGCATAGATCCACAATATCTACCCAGGTATCTGGCCAAGAAGGCCGGCGGTGCCTGCACATTGGATATTTGATTCAGTGCTGCGTGCGTGACCGGCCCCCTCGAAAAACTCCTTTCCCAAGACGTTCTACCCAAATATCCAAATGAGAATGCGCGACTTCGAAAGCCCCGGGCGCTCGTCCGTCATGGCCCGCAACGGCATGGTGGCGACCTCGCATCCGGCCGCCACGCTGGCGGCGGCGCAGGTGCTGGACGCCGGCGGCAACGCCATGGACGCGGCGGTGGCCGCCTGCGCGGTGCAATGCGTGGTCGAGCCGGGCTCCACCGGCATCGGCGGCGACTGCTTCGCGCTCTACGCCAGGAACGGCGGCGCGGACGTGGTGGCCTACAACGGCAGCGGCTGGGCGCCCTCGGGCATCAGCCCCGCGGCGCTGCGCGAGCGCGGCGTGACCTCGCTGCTGCGTCCCACCCCGCACGGCATCACCGTGCCGGGCGCCATCGACGCCTGGGACCGCTTGATCCGCGACCACGGCAGCCTGCCGCTGGCCGAGGTGCTGCGCCCGGCCATCCGCCACGCGGAAGAGGGCTACGCGATCACCCCGCGCGTGTCGCGCGACTGGACCCTGGCCGAGCCGCTGCTCAAGCGCAACGAGCACGCCGCGCGCGTGATGCTGCCGGGCGGCAGCGCGCCGCTGCCGGGCAGCGTGCACCGCCAGCCGGAACTGGCCGCCACGCTGCGGCTGATCGGGCAGAAGGGCCGCGACGGCTTCTACGCCGGCCCGGTCGCCGAGGAGATGGTGCGGTACCTGCAATCGCTGGGCGGCTTCCATACCGAGGCGGACTTCGCCGAATACCGCGGCAGCTACGTCACGCCGATCAAGACGCAGTTCCGCGGCTACGACATCCACGAATGCCCGCCCAACGGACAGGGCGTGATCGCGCTGCTGATCCTGAACATCCTGGCCGGCTTCCCCGCCGACGGCGACCCGCTCTCGGCCGACCGCCTGCACCGCGAGATCGAGGCCACGCGCCTGGCCTACGCGGCGCGCGACGAGGTGCTGTGCGACCCCGACTTCACCGCGGTCGACGTGGAGCGGCTGCTGTCGCCGGCGTTCGCCGACGCGCTGCGCGCGAAGATCGACCTGGCGCGCGCCAGCGACGTGCCGCCGGTGATCGGCATGCCCGAGCACCTGGACACGGTCTACATCAGCGTGGTCGACAAGGACCGCAACTGCGCCAGCTTCATCAATTCGATTTTCTACGGCTTCGGCAGCGGCATCATGACGCCGACCACCGGCATCCTGCTGCACAACCGCGCCCAGAGCTTCTCGCTGCTGGACGGCCATCCCAACGCCATCGCGCCGCGCAAGCGGCCCATGCACACCATCATCCCCGGCATGGCGACCAAGGACGGCCGCGCCGCGCTCAGCTTCGGCGTGATGGGCGGACACTACCAGGCGATGGGCCACGCGCATCTGGTCTCCAAGGTGCTGGACTACGGCATGGACCTGCAGGACGCGGTGTCGCTGCCGCGGGTCTTTCCCACGCCGGGCAGCAACGCGGTCGAGATCGAGCGCACCGTGCCGGCCGAGGTGGTCGCCGAGCTGCGCCGCCGCGGCTTCGAGATCGCGCCGCGCACCCGCCCGATCGGCGGGGCGCAGGTGATCCGCATCGACTGGGAGCAGGGCGTGCTCACCGGCGCGTCGGACCACCGCAAGGACGGCTGCGCCATCGGGCTCTGAGCGCGCCCGACTGCCCACCGGAAAGCAGCCACGCCGCCTTTTTTCTCAACTCGCACGTTCGCTCATGAAATCGTTGCTTTCCGCGCTATGCGCTTGTCTGTTGTTCTCCTCCACGGCCGTGATGGCGCAGGGGGAAAAGGAAAAGGCGTGGCCCACCCAGCCGATCCGCCTGGTGGTGCCGTTCCCGCCGGGCGGCGCGGCCGACGGCATCGCGCGCATGCTGGCGCCGGCGTTCCAGCGGGAGCTCGGCCAGTCGATCATCATCGACAACAAGCCGGGCGCCTCCGCCGCCATTGCCAGCATCAACGTGCTGCAGTCGGCGCCCGACGGCTACTCGGTGATGATGAGCGGCTTCGCGCCGCTGATCACCAACCGCTTCACGCAGAAGAAGCTGGCCTACGATCCGGATGCCTTCACCCGCATCGGCCTGCTGTCGGCCACGCCCAACGTGCTGGTGGCGAGCATGAGCGCGCCGTTCAGGACGCTGCCGCAGATGGTCAGCTACGCCAAGGCGCATCCGGGCGAAGTCACCTTCGGCTCCTACGGCATCGGCTCGCTGGCGCACCTGTCGGGCGAGATGCTCAAGGGCGCAGCCCACATCGACATGCTGCACGTGCCCTACAAGGGCGCCAACCAGGCCGTGCCGGCGCTGCTCGGCGGCGAGCTGATGACGTACTTCGACGCGGTCGGCCCCACGCTGTCGCTGATCCGGCAGGGCAAGCTGCGCGCGCTGGCGGTGACGAGCGCGAAGCGCCTGCCGGCGCTGCCCGACGTGCCCACCGTGGCGGAGCAGGGTTATCCGGGCTTCGAGTCGACCTCGTGGAACGGCATCGTGGCGCCGCCGCACACGCCGGCCTACATCGTGGCGAAGTTCAATGCCGCCATCAACAAGGTGATGAGCGAGCCCGAGGTCAGGAAGAAGCTGGCCGACATCGGCACCGAGGCGCTCACCGGCAGCGTGGCCGACTTCGATGCCCGCCTCAGGAAGGAGATTCCGCGCGTGCAGGCGCTGGTCAAGCGCGCCGGCATCGAGCCCGAGTAACCGAGCCCGAATAACCGAGCCCGAATAACCGGGCCTGAGTAGTCGAGTCCGCGTAGTCCGGTCCGCGCAGTCCAGCCGGATTGACTCCGGCCAACGCCGCGGCCGCCGCGCCGGCCCTGCCTGCTCCGGTTCACCGCTTCCATCCCCGGCGGACAGCGCGCGCTGTCCGCCCTTCGTCGTCCGTTTTACTGTCGCCATGCAAACCACCACCCATCCGCTGCTGCCGGCCACGCCCGGCATGTCCTGCCATCTGACCAGCCACCGCTTCGGCCCCGCCGACGCGCCGAAGAAAATCTACATCCAGGCCGCGCTGCACGCCGACGAGATCCCCGGCATGCTCGTGGCCGTGGTGCTGATGGACCGGCTGCGGGAACTGGAGGCGGCGGGCGCGCTGCGCGCGGCCGTGACGCTGGTGCCGGTGGCCAATCCCGCCGGCCTGGCGCAGACCGTGCTCGGCAGCCCGGTCGGCCGCTTCGACCTGGGCAGCGGGCAGAACTTCAACCGCGGCTTCCCGATGCTGTACGAGCCGATCGCGGCGGCGGTGGAGGGCAGCCTGGGCAGCGACGGCGCGCACAACGTGCAGGTGATCCGCCGCGCGATGGCCGACGCCCTGCGCGCCAGCGTGCCGGCCAATCCGATGGCCTCGCTGCAGCAGACCCTGATGCTGCTGGCGCACGATGCCGACGTGGTGCTGGACCTGCACTGCTCGCGCGAGTCGCCGATGCACATCTACACCGGCGAGGCGATCTGGGCGGAAGTGGAGCCGCTCGCCCGCTACCTCGGCGCGAAAGCCAGCCTGCTGGCGCTGGACGCCGGCGGCCAGTCCTTCGACGAAGCCTTCAGCTATACCTGGTACCAGCTGCAGCAGCGCTTCGGCGCGCGCTTCCCGATCCCGCACGGCAGCCTGGCCACCACGGTGGAGCACCGCGGCCAGCGCGACGTGTCGTGGCAACTGGCGGAGCAGGACGCCGCCGCGATCCTGAACTACCTGACGCATGCCGGCGCGATCGCGGGCACGGCGCCGCCGCTGCCGCCGCTGCCGCATCCGGCCACGCCGCTGGCCGGCAGCGAATACGTCGCCGCGCCGGTCAGCGGCATCGTGGTGTTCCGCGCCGAGCCGGGCGCGGCGGTGCAGGCGGGCCAGGTCCTGTTCGACATCGTCGACCCGGTCAGCGGCAGCCGCACGCCGGTCGCCGCGAGCACGGCGGGCGTGTTCTTCATGGGCCGCGACATCCGCTTCGCGCGGCACGGCGATCCGCTGGCCCGCGTGGCCGGCAACGCGCCGGCCCGCTCCGGCTACCTGCTGAGCGCCTGATCCCTTCGTCCTTCTTCCTCACCATCACTTACCGTCCGATCCATCATGCCTTCTGATTCCCGCCGCGCCACGCTCGCGGCCCTCGCCGGCCTTGCCTCGCTGTGCCTTTGCGCATGCCTGCCGCTCACCGCGGCGGCGCAACCGGCCTGGCCGTCCTCCAAGCCGATCCGCCTGATCGTCGCCTATCCGGCGGGCGGCGTGACGGATGCCGTCGCGCGCCTGGTGAGCGACCGCCTCGGCGCGCAGCTCGGCACCTCCATCGTGGTCGACAACCGCGCCGGCGCGGCGGGCCTGATCGGCATGGACGCGGTGGCCAAGGCCGCGCCGGACGGCTACACCTTCGGCATCTCCACGGTCAGCACGCTGACCCTGACGCCGCACCTGAACAAGATGCCGTTCGACCCCGCCCGCGACATCGCGCCGGTGGTCAGCATCGCGTATTCGCCGGTGGTGATGATGGCCACGCCGATCATGCCGGCGCGCGATTTCCGCGCGGTGCTGGCCGATGCCCGCTCGCGCCCCGGCGCGATCCGCTGGTCCACCTCGGGCCAGGGCTCGCTGGGCCAGATCATGCTCGAGCAGATCAAGCTCGCGGCCCACGTGGACATCACGCACATTCCCTATCGCGGCTCGGGCCAGCAGTTCAACGACGCGATGGGCGGCCAGCTCGAAATGGTGTCGATCAATGCCAGCCAGACGCTGCTGCAGCAGATCCGCAGCGGCAAGCTGCGGCCGCTGGCCATCGGCGCCGCGGCGCGCATGGCGTCGCTGCCCGACGTGCCGACGCTCGCCGAACTCGGCTTCCCGCAGGCCAACCGGTCGTCCACGCTGGGCGCCTTCGCGCCGGCCCGCACGCCGGCGCCGGTGATCGAGCGGCTCAACGCCGAGATCAACAAGATCCTCGCGCAGCCGGACGTGCGCAAGCTGCTGCTCGAAATGGGCAACGTGCCGACCGGCGGCACGCCGGCCGCGTTCGCGCAAGGCATCGCCGCGGAATCGGCCGATAATGCGCGCATCATCAAGGCCGCCAACATCCGCCTCGAATAAACCAGCGGCCGCCGGCCGCGCCGCGCTTTCCCCCGCACCTTAGCCACGGGACACCATCATGAGTCTGTCATCCACCGCCGCATCCGCCATCGTCGAACTCGAGGGCATCGCCCTGTCGCGGGCCATCCACCGGCGCGAAGTATCCTGCCTGGAAGTCATGCAGGCCTTCCTGGCGCAGATCGAGCGCTTCAACCCCGGGGCCAACGCCCTGGTGTCGCTGCAGCCGCCGGAGCTGGTGCTGCAGCAGGCGCGCGAGGCCGATGCCGCGCTTGCGCGCGGCGAGGGCCACGGCTGGATGCACGGCTTTCCGCAGGCGCCCAAGGACCTCACGCCGGTCGCCGGCATGGTGACGACGCGCGGCTCGCCCATCCACCGCGAGCGCGTCACCACCGTGGACGGGCTGTCGGTGGAGCGCATGCGGCGCGCCGGCGCCATCTTCGTGGGGCGCAGCAACTCGCCGGAATTCGGCCTCGGCTCGCACACCTACAACCAGGTGTTCGGCGTGACGCGCAACGCCTTCGATCCGGCGCGCAGCGCCGGCGGCAGCAGCGGCGGCGCGGCGGTGGCGGTGGCGCTGCGCATGCTGCCGGTGGCCGACGGCAGCGACATGATGGGCTCGCTGCGCAACCCGGCGGGCTACAACAACATCTTCGGCTTCCGCCCCTCGTTCGGGCGCGTGCCCAACTGGCCCGCCGACGACGTGTTCTTCGCCCAGTTCAGCACCTGGGGGCCGATGGCGCGCAGCGTGGCCGACATCGCCATGCTGCTCTCGGTGCAGGCCGGCTGGGACGCGCGCGTGCCGCTCTCCAGCCGCGAGCCGGCCGGCGTCTTCGCCAGCCCGCTGGAGCGCGGCTTCAAGGGCGCGCGCGTCGGCTGGCTGGGCGACCTGGGCGGCTACCTGGCGATGGAGCCCGGCGTGCTGCCGCTGTGCGAGGCGGCGCTCGGGCATTTCCGCGAGCTCGGCTGCACGGTCGAGGCCGCCGCGCTCGACTTTCCGCCCGAGACGCTGTGGCGCGCGTGGAACACGCTGCGCAGCGCCTCGGTGGCCAGCAACTACGCCGGCCACTACGAGAACCCGGCCGAGCGCGCGCTGCTCAAGCCCGAGGCGATATGGGAGATCGAGCAGGGCCTGAAGCTGTCGGCGCGCGACGTGCAGCGCGCCTCGGTGGAGCGCTCGTCGTGGTACCAGGCGGTGCTGCGGCTGTTCGCGCGCTTCGACTACCTGGTGCTGCCCACCGCGCAGACGTTCCCGTTCGCCGCCGGGCTCGACTGGCCGCGCAGCGTGGGCGGGCGCGAGATGGACACCTACCACCGCTGGATGGAAGTGGTGGTGCCCGCCACGATGGCCGGGCTGCCGGCGCTCAACGTGCCGGCCGGCTTCAGCGCCGACGGGCTGCCGATGGGCCTGCAGATCATCGGCCCCGCGCAGGCCGACCGCGCCGTGCTGGAGCTGGGCCACGCCTACGACCTGGCCAGCGGCCTGGCGCGCCGGCGCAGCCCGCTGCTGGACGCGGCGCGAGGGAACTGAGGCATGGCCATCGACGAGACCGACCAGCGCCTGCTGGCCATGCTGCGCGCCGACGCGCGCGCCAGCGTGGCCGTGCTGGCGCACCGCCTGGGCGTGTCGCGCGGCACGGTCAGCAACCGCATCGCGCGGCTGGAGAAAGACGGGATCATCGCCGGCTACACCGTGCAGCTGCGCCCGGACGTGGACCCGCACGACATCGCCGCGTGGATGTCGATCGCGGTGGAGGGCAACCGCACGCGCGAGGTCATCGCCATCCTGCTGGGCGAGCCCGGCGTGGCGTCGCTGCACGACACCAACGGCCGCTGGGACCTGCTGGCCGAGTTGCGCGCCTCCACGCTGACGGACCTGGCCGGCGTGCTCGAGCGCGTGCGGCTGATCGGCGGCATCCGCGACACCGAGACCAGCATCCACCTGCAGACCTACAAGACCTGCTGAGCGGACCGGCTGCGCGGACCGGCCGGGGGAGATTGCGTGGAGTGTCAGCGCGGGCTGGCAAAGCGGCAGAAAGCCGCGTTTTTCTCGCGGAAAATGGGCTTCTGGCTGACAGGCGGCGCGGCAACAATGTCTGCTGTCCCATTCATCCAACGGAGCACAGACATGACGCGTTTTCTTTCCCCCACCGACGTTTCCCGCATCGTGGCAATCCGCGGCCTGCCGCAGGTGCTCGAGCAGATGGCCCGCTACATCGAGGAAGATTTCCTGCGCTGGAACGACTTCGACAAGAGCGCCCGCGTGGCCAGCCATTCGCCGCGCGGCGTGATCGAGCTGATGCCGATCGCCGACGCGGATCTGTACAGCTTCAAGTACGTCAACGGCCATCCGGCCAACACCGCCGACGGCCTGCCCACGGTGATGGCGTTCGGCACGCTGGCCGCGGTCGCCACCGGCGAGCCGCTGCTGCTGAGCGAGCTGACGCTGACCACCGCGCTGCGCACGGCCGCCACCTCGGTGGTCGCCGCGCGGCGCCTGGCGCGCAAGGATGCCGGCGTCATGGCGTTGATCGGCAACGGCGCGCAGAGCGAATTCCAGGCGCTGGCCTTCCACCACCTGCTGGGCATCCGCGAGCTGCGCGTCTACGACACCGACCCCGCCGCCACCAGCAAGCTGGTGCGCAACCTGCGGCCGGTGCGCGGGCTGGACGTGCAGGTCTGCGCCAGCACCGCTGACGCGGTGCGCGGTGCCGACATCGTCACCACCGTCACCGCCGACAAGGCCTACGCCACCATCATCACGCCCGACATGCTGGCGCCGGGCATGTACCTCAACGCCGTGGGCGGCGACTGCCCGGGCAAGACCGAACTGCATCCCGAGGTGCTGCTGCGCGCCAGCGTGTTCGTCGAATACGAGCCGCAAAGCCGCATCGAGGGCGACACCCAGCAGATGCCGGCGGACTTCCCCGTGACCGAGCTGTGGAACGTGCTGGCCGGCCGCGTGCCGGGCCGCGCCGGCGAGGCGCAGATCACGGTGTTCGACTCGGTGGGCTTCGCGCTGGAGGACTTCTCCGCGCTGCGCTACCTGCGCGACAGCGCCGAGGCGCTCGGCCTCGGCGTGCCGCTGGCGCTGGTGCCGGCGCAGGACGATCCGAAGGACCTGTTCGGCGTGCTCACCGGCGCCGGCGAGCCTGTCGCCGGCATGGACGCGGATGCGCGCCTGCCGGAGCGCGCCGCGGCACTGGTGGCGTGAGGCCGGCGCCGCGCCGGCGCCAAAACGCGGGCACGGCGCGCGGCGGCATCGCGCGCCGTGTCCGCGTTTTTTCGTTTCCGGCGGTGCGGCGGGCAGGCGGAGGCACGTGGCGGTGCACTGCAATGGCGATAACGCGGCGGAAGCTAAAGTCCCCCGGCATCCTGCCGTAACCAGTGTCATTGTCGTGTCACTGCTGGTCAACCTTCCTCCCATGCTGAACAAACTCTCCATCCGCTTCCGCCTGAACCTGGCCTTGTCCGTGCTGGCCATCCTGCTTACCGTCATCGGCGTCATCGGCGTGCTTGGCATGCGCACCGCCAGCGCCGACCTCCAGGAGATCTACTCGAACCAGCTTGCCTCGATGGGCTTCGTCGCCAAGGCGCAGCAGCACCTGACCGTGATCCGGGTCGGGCTGGACCGCGTCATGTTCCATCCCGACGCCCCCGACGTGGCCGCCACGGTAGACAAGTCGCTGGGCTACAAGACCCGCTCCGACGATGCCTGGAAGGCCTACCAGGCACTGCCCAAGACGCCCGAGGAGCAGCAGCTGGCGGTCAAGATCGACGGCATGCGCACGGCGTACTTCAAGGAGGGCATCGAGCCCCTGGTGGCGGCATTGCGCGCCCACGACACCGCGGCCGCCGACAAGATCGTCATGGATACGCTGCCGCCGCGCAGCGCCGCGCTGCTGGCGGCGATGGAAGAGCTCGAGCACAGCCAGAGCCAGCAGGCCGCGGCGCTGCACGAGGCGGCGTCGGTGCGCTCGCAGGAATTCCTCTGGCTGGTCTCGGTGGCCATCGGCGTGGGCATCCTTGCCGCGCTGGGCTGCGCCATCGGGCTGCATCGCGCCATCTCGGTGCCGCTCAACCGCATGCTCGGCAACTTCGCCGAGATCTCGCGCGGCAACCTGACCGATGCCATCGAGGTGACGAGCGAGAACGAAATGGGCGCGCTCACGCGCGGGCTGCAGGAGATGCAGCAGGGCCTGATCAACACCATCCACGCCGTGCGCAGCGGCAGCGAGGCGATCGCCACCGCTACGCACCAGATCGCGGCCGGCAACGTCGACCTGTCGCAGCGTACCGAGGAGCAGGCCAGCGCGCTGGAGCAGACCGCCGCCAGCATGGAAGAGCTGACCTCCATCGTCAAGCAGAACGCGGACAACGCGGTGCAGGCCAATTCGCTCGCCGTGCAGGCGTCGGACACCGCCGCGCGCGGCGGCGAGGCCGTCAAGCGCGTGGTCGACACGATGGGCGAGATCGACGTCGCCTCCAAGAAGATCGGCGAGATCACCAGCACCATCGAAGGCATCGCCTTCCAGACCAACATCCTGGCGCTGAACGCGGCGGTCGAGGCCGCGCGCGCGGGCGAGCAGGGCCGCGGCTTCGCGGTCGTCGCCGGCGAGGTCCGCAGCCTGGCCCAGCGCACCGCGACCGCCGCCAAGGAGATCGTGCAGCTGATCGCCGACACGGTGCAGCGCGTCGAAGCGGGCGCGCGCCATGCCGAGCATGCCGGCGCGACGATGGGCGAGGTGGTGCAGGCGGTGCGCCGGGTCACGGACACGATGGGCGAGATCGCCGCCGCCTCGCATGAGCAGAGCGCGGGCATCGACCAGGTCGGCCAGGCGGTGAACCAGATGGACCAGGTCACGCAGCAGAACGCCGCGCTGGTCGAGGAAGCGGCCTCCGCCGCGCAGGCGCTGGAGGATCAGGCGGCCACGCTCAAGACGTCGGTGGCCTCCTTCCGCCTGCCGGCGCGCGGCGGGCGGCTGGCGCTGGCTTAACGGCCGCGCGGCCGCGCGGCCGCGCGCGCAGGCAAAGACAAAGGGCCGCGCAACGCGGCCCTTTGCCATTGTGCCGGGGCACGATTCAGGCGCGCTCGTCGCGCAGGTGATACCAGCGATACAGCATGGCCTGGCCAAGGCGGCGGAACGGCGTGGCCCAGTGGCCCGGCAGCGGCGAGTCGTAGATCGGCAGCCTGCATTCCGCGCCGCCCTTGCCGGCCACGCGCTCGGCCATGCGCCGCCCTGCATGCGCGGAGAACGCGACGCCGTTGCCGCCGTAGCCCAGCGCGTAGAAGACCGATTGCAGCGGGTCCGGCTGCACGATGCGCGGCATCATGTCGTGGCTGACGTCGACCCAGCCCCACCACGAGTAGTCGATGCGGATGCCGCGCAGCGCCGGGAACTTGCGCGCCAGGCCGTCGACCAGCAACTGGTAGTGCCGCGGATGTTCCGCGTCGGCGCCCGCGATCGCGCTGCGGCTGCCGATCTGCACGCGGCGGTCGGGCAGCAGCCGGTAGTAGAAGCGCAGCGTGCGCGTGTCGGTCAGGAACGTGGTCGAGCGGAAGTTGGTCGCGGCGATCTCCGCGTCGGTCAGCGGCCGCGTGACGATGGAGTTCGACAGCACCGGGAAATAGCGCCCGCGCAGCAGCGGCGAGAGTCCCGGCGCGGTGTAGGCGCCGGTGGCGATCGCCACGGCGCGCGCGCGCACCGTGCCGCCCGGCGTGCGCAGGTGATGGACGCCGTTGCGGGTTTCCCAGCCGGTCACGGGGCTGGACGGATGGACCTTCGCGCCGAGCGCGCGGGCGCGGCGCAGGTAGCCGTAGGCCAGCTTGAGCGGATGCACGCCGATGCCGTCGGGCTCGAGCATGGCGCCGCAGGCATCGCGGTCGTCGCAGAAGCGCTCGCGCAGCTCGGCCTGGGTCAGCATCCTGGTGTCGTAGCCGAACACCTCGCGCATCACGCGCGCCTCGTTGGCGAGGAAGGCCATCTTGCGCGGGCGGTGCGCCGTGTACAGGTGGCCGCCGTCCTGCGCATCGCAGTCGATCTGCGCCACCAGTTCCCTGAAGGTCTCGAAGCCGCCGCGGATCTCCGCGTCGAGCGCCTTGGCCGTGTCGACGCCCCAGCGCTCGATCCACTGCGAGCGGTAGAGCCGCCCGCTGGCGTTCTGGCCCTGCCCGCCATTGCGGCTGGTGCAGCCCCACGCCACCTGGTTGGCCTCCAGCACGGTGGCCTTGATGCCGTGCTCCTGGGCCAGGAACAGCGCCGTCGCCAGGCCGGTGAAGCCGGAGCCGATCACGACCACGTCGGCATCGGTGTCGGCGGCGACGGGGCCGTCGTCGGGCGGCGCCTCGCCCGCGCTGTCCACCCAGTAGGTCGGGGCGTAGGCGCGGCCGCGGCCGGGGCCGCGCGACACCAGCGGGTCGTATTGCGGATCGTAGGGGCCGTGCACGGTGGCGGGCGCGGATTCGGGGAGGTAGATCGGGTTCGCGGACATGGTGCGTGCTTGCTCAAAGGGGTTGCGGCAGGGCCGGCAGCAGCGCGCGCTGCTTGCGGTAGGCGCACTTGACGTGGATCTTGCCGTCGCGGAACGTGAACAGGTCCACGCCGTCGGCCTCCATGCGCCGGCCTTCGCCGTCGGTGCCGGTGAAGGTCCATTCGGACACGCCGCGCTCGCCGCTCACCAGGTGGCGGCCGTTGCGCCATTGCGCGTCGGGGAAGGCGCGCCACGCCGACGCGAACGCCTCGCGCACCGCTGCCCGGCCGACGTGGCGCGTGCCGCAGGCGGCGTCGCCGGCGACGGTGTCGAAGATGCAGTCGTCGGTCATGAAGGACATCAGTGCGTCGATGTCGTGGCGGTTCCATGCATCGCTGAACGCTTGCAGCGTGGCGACGGTAACGGCGGGATGGGACATGGTTGCGGCTCGGTGAGTGAACATGCCGCTACGCTAAACCTCGGCCGCGCCGCCGGTTAGAGCCAGCGCGGGGTCTTTGCTCAGGCCAGCCGCGCCGGCGCCGCACTGCGCGAACAGGCGCGCGAGCGCGGCCTTCGGCAGGTCGCCGCGCAGGCCGATGGCGACCACCATGCCGTGCGCCGGCATATCGGCCACATCGGCCACGGCGTCCGCCGGCAGTCTGCGCAGCGTGCCGCGGCGCCCCGCGAACTGCAGCTCCGTGATGCCGTAGCGGTCCGTGCGCACCACGCCCTTGACGCGCAACACGCCGGGCGGCATGGCGTTGAGCCGCGCGTGCAGGTCGGCCGCGCGCAATACCGCGCCGGCGCTGTCGAGCAGCCAGGTGTCGAACAGCTCGCCGTGGCTGACGGGCTCGCCGCAGCCGCAGCCCGCGTGGTGGCGGTGCAGCAGGCCACCGGCATGGCCGCCGCGCCAGGCCACGCCGGTCAGCGCGGCCAGCGGCAGGTCGCCGTGGCATGCGTCGAGAATCGGCACGTGGCCGGCCAACTGCCGCAGCCATTGCCGCAGGTCCTCGCGCTCGTGCTCCGGCAGGGTCTCGGCCTTGCTGAGCACGATCAGGTCCGCGGCCCGGAGCTGGCGCGCGATGGTCTCGCCCAGGCGCGCATCGGCCGCCTGCGCGCGGACGGCGCCGGCGTCGGCCAGCACCACCACGCCGTCGAGCGAGAGCATCGGGTCGGCCAGTCCGACCTGCGCGATGCGCCACGGGTCCGACACGCCGCTGGCCTCGATCACGATCCATTCGGGCGGCTGCGGCTGCGTCATCACGCGGATCAGCGCGTCGGTCAGGTCGTCGCCGATCTGGCAGCACACGCAGCCGTTGGCCAGGCTGATGGTGTCGGCGCCGCGCCGGCGCACCAGCGCGGCGTCGATGTTGACGGCGCCGAAGTCGTTGACCAGGACCGCGATGCGCAGGCCCTCGGCCTGGCCCAGGATGCGGTTGAGCAGCGTGGTCTTGCCGGCGCCGAGAAAGCCGCCGACGACGGTCAGCGGGATGCGTGCCCGCGCGAGCGGGAGCGGCGCCGCGCTCATTGCCGCGGCGCCTCGAACACGCGGCCGCCGACCACCGTGCCCCACACGCCGATGTCCTTCAGCGCGGCCGGCGCCACGGCGAGCGGATCGTCGTCCAGCACGCAGAAGTCCGCGCGCTTGCGCACCGCGATGGAGCCGATCTCGTGGTCCAGCCGCAGCGTGAAGGCGGCGCCGAGCGTGATGGCCGACAGCGCCTGCGCCACCGTGATGCGCTCCGCTTCGCCCAGCACCACGCCGGCGGCGGTGGTGCGGTTGACCGCGCACCACGCGGTGAACAGCGGCGCCAGCGGCGTGATCGGCGCGTCGGAGTGGATCGCGAACGGCACGCCGAGCCGCAGCGCGGTGCCGCAGGCGTCCATGCGGCGCGCGCGGTCCGGGCCCATCGTGAGCGCCAGGTGCGCGTCGCCCCAGTAGTAGATGTGGTTGGCGAACAGGTTGACGCACATGCCCAGCCGCGCCATGCGCGCGAACTGCGCCTCGTCGGCCATCTGGCAATGCTGGAGCGTGTGGCGGTGGTCGGCGCGCGGATGGCGCGTCAGCGCCTGCTCCACGGCATCCAGCGCCAACTCGGTGGCCTCGTCGCCGTTGGTGTGGATATGGAGCTGGAAGCCCGCCGCGTGGAAGGTCTGCACGGCTTCGTGGACCGCCTCCGGCGGCAGCACCCAGATGCCGTTGGGCGCGCCGTTGAAATAGCCGGGCCAGCGCACGCGCGCGGTGAAGCCCTGGATCGAGCCGTCCACCACCAGCTTGACCATGCCGGCGTGCAGCCGCTCGTGGTTGGCGCGCATGGCCGCGCGCAGGCGCGCCGGGCCTTCGTCGCCGCGCATCGCGTCGGGCGGCCGGAACGCGGGGACCAGGCGCAGCGGGAAATCCTCCTGCGCGCACACGCGCGCCATGCTGCCCACGCTGTCGTCGGAAAGGTCGTTGACCAGATCGGTGGCGGTGGTCACGCCGGCCTGCACGGCGACCTGGGCGAACATGCGCAGCCCGGTCTCGGACATGCCGACGCGGCGGAACAGGTTGCCGATCAGGCGCGTCACCGGGAACATCGCGGCGAACTCCTGCAGCTCGCCGGTCGGCTCGCCGCCGGGAAACCGCGCGATGCCCTCGATGTCGGTGTCGCGGTCGATGCCGGCGCGCGCCAGCGTCGCGCTGTTGACGTTCATCAGGTGCATGCTCGCATGCATGATGACGATCGGGCGCGTGGCCGAGACGCGGTCGAGATGGCGCACGCTCATGCGCGCCTCGCCGAAGAAGATCGGGTCGAAGCCCCACGCCAGCAGCGGCGCGTCGTCCGGCACGCCCCGGGCGTCCAGCTCCCGCGCGGCGGCGGCGAGCCGCGCGACCACGGCATCGAAGCCGGTCAGGCCCTGCCACAGCGTGCCGTCCGGGCCGCGGCGCGGGTAGAAGCCGACGTAGGGAAACTGCCAGAGGCCGCCTTCCATCGCGTGCGAGTGGCCTTCCACCAGGCCCGGCATCAGCACCTTGCCGGCGAAGCGGTCGTCGCGCGCGCACGGGCCCCAGGCCTGCGCGTCGGCGGCGCTGCCGACCGCGAGGATGCGGCCGTCGCGCACCGCGACGTGGGTGGCCTCGGGCTGGGCCGGGTTCATGGTGAGGATCTTCCTGGCGGCGAAAACGGTGGTGGTCATGGTTGGCGGTGGTGGAATCGCGAGGGGAACGAAAGGAGGCCGGCGGCGCCGGCGGATCGTGCGGTCATGCGGTCATGCGGTCATGCGGGCATGGCCAGCGGCGGCACCGGCGTGCCGTCCGTCACGGTGACGAGATGGCAGCGCACGAAATGCCCGTCCGCCACCGGCCGCAGCGGCGGGCATTCGCTGTGGCAGACCGGTTGCGCGACGGGGCAGCGGCCGGCGAAGCGGCAGCCGGGCGGCGGATGGAGCGGGCTGGGTGGATCGCCCTCCAGGCGGATGCGCCTGGCCGCGCGCGCGCGGCCGCCGCGCACGGTGGGCACCGCCGAGTTGAGCGCCACGCTGTACGGATGCAGCGGGCGGTCGAAGAACGCTTCGCGCGGCGCGCGCTCGACGATCTGGCCGAGGTACATCACGGCGATGTCGTCGCAGATGTACTCCACCACCGACATGTCGTGCGAGATGAACAGGAACGCGACACCGGTGTCGCGCTGCAGGCGCCGCAGCAGGTTCAGCATCTGCGCGCGGATGGCGATGTCCAGCGCGGACACCGGCTCGTCGCAGACGATCAGGTCGGGCTCGCTGGCCAGCGCGCGCGCGATGTTGATGCGCTGGCGCTGGCCGCCGGAGAACTGGTGCGGGAACAACTGCATCTGCTCGGGCCGCAGGCCCACGGCGTCGAACAGCTCGGCCACGCGCGCCGCGCGCGCGGCGGGCGCGCCGAGCTGCATCAGGTCCAGCGGCGCGCGCACGATGTCGCCGGCGCGCTGGCGCGGATTGAGCGACGAATACGGGTCCTGGAACACCATCTGCACGCGCCTGCGCGCCTGGCGCAGCGTGTCGCCCGACATCAGCGTGAGGTCGCGCCCGCCCAGCCGCACGGTGCCGCCGGTGGCCGGCGCCAGCCGCATCACGGCAAGCGCCGTGGTCGACTTGCCGGAGCCGGATTCGCCGACCAGCGCCAGCGTGCGCCCGCGCTCGATCGAGAACGAGACGCCGTCGACGGCGCGCACCACCTGCGGCGCGCCGAACCAGCCGCCGCGCCGCCTGAAATGCACCTTGAGGTCATCCACTTCGAGCAGTTTCATGCGGCGACTCCCTGGACCGGCGCCGGCATGGCCGCCGGCACGGTGCCGGCTTCCAGCGCCCAGCACGCGGCGCGATGATGGTCGGCCACCGGCAGCAGGTCCGGCGCCGCGCGCGCACACGGCTCGGCCGCGTGCGGGCAGCGCGCGCGGAACGCGCAGCCGGTGCCCAGCTCCCAGATCGACGGCACCATGCCGGGAATCTCCGGCAGCGGCGGGCGCGTGCGCCGCGCCTCGCCCTCGAGCTCGGGCAGGCAGGCGATCAGGCCCCGCGTATAGGGATGCGCGGGGCGCTCGAGCACGTCGCGCGTGCGGCCTTCCTCGACCACGCGGCCGCCGTACATGACGATCACGCGGTCGGCCATCTCGGACACCGCGCCCATGTCGTGCGTGATCAGCACCAGGGCGGTGCCCTCGCGCGCCTGCAGCTCGCGCAGCAGGTCGAAGATCTGCGCCTGCACGGTGACGTCCAGCGCGGTGGTCGGCTCGTCGGCGATCAGCACGGCGGGCCGGCACGCCAGCGCCACGGCGATCATCACGCGCTGCTTCATGCCGCCGGACATCTGGTGCGGGTATTCGTCGATGCGCGCCTCGGGCGCGGGGATGCCCACCGCGCGCAGCAGCTCGATGCTGCGCGCGCGGGCCTCGGCCCTGGACATCGCCAGGTGCAGCCGCAGCGATTCGCCGAGCTGGCGCCCGACCGTCATGACCGGGTTGAGCGAGGTCATCGGCTCCTGGAAGATCATGGCGATGCGGTTGCCGCGGATGCGGCGCATGGCGGGCTCGGACAGCTGCAGCAGGTCCTCGCCGTCGAGGCGCACGCTGCCGGCGGTGATGCGGCCCGGCGGCGCGGGGAACAGGCGCATGATGGCGAGCGAGGTCATGCTCTTGCCGCAGCCCGATTCGCCGACGATGCACAGCGTCTCGCCGGCGTGGACCTGGAAGCTCACGCCGTTGAGCACGCTGGCCGCGCCGCGCGAGGTGCGGAACTCCAGCCGCAGGCCCGCCACGTCCAGCAGGGGAGGGGAAGAGGTCGACATCAGCGTTCTCTCAGCTTGGGGTTGAGGGCATCGTTCAGGCCGTCGCCGATCAGGCTGATCGACAGCACGCTGGCGAAGATGGCCAGGCCCGGGAACACCACGGCCCACCAGCAGGTCAGCAGGTAGGGGCGCGCCGAGCCGATCATCAGGCCCCAGCTCATGCGGTTGGGGTCGCCCAGGCCGAGGAAGGACAGGCCGGCCTCGAACAGGATCGCCGAGCCGATCGCCATCGTGCCCGACACCACCAGCGGCGGCAGCGCGTTGGGCAGGATCACGCGCCAGATGATGCGGGCATTGCCGGCGCCGATGGCGCGCTCGGCGCGCACGAAGTCGAGGTCGCGCAGGCGCATGAACTCGGCGCGCGTGAGCCGCGCGGTGGCGGTCCAGCTGGTGATGCCGATGGCCAGCGAGATGGTCGTGAGCGAAGGCGAGAACAGCGTCACCAGCACCATCGCGAACAGCAGCGCCGGCAGGACCTGGAAGAACTCCATCACGCGCGTCAGCGCCTCGTCGACGCCGCCGCCGTAGTAGCCGGCCAGCGCGCCGGCCGTCAGGCCGATCAGCGCGGACAGCACCGCGGCCACCACGCCCACGGCCAGGCTGGCGCGGCCGCCGTAGACCAGTCCGGCCAGCACGTCGCGCCCGAGCTGGTCGGTGCCGAGCCAGGCGTCGGGGTCGCCGGGCGCGGTCTGCGGCGCGGCCACGATGGCGAACGGGTCGGCGTCGTAGACCATCGGGCCGAACAGCGCGACCGCGACGATGCAGGCCAGCAGCAGCGTGCCGGCCAGCGCGGCGCGGCTGCGCAGGAACATGCGCCAGGCGTCGCGCGCGGGATGGGGGACGGCGGCGGGCGCGGCAACCGGGGCTGCCGCCGGCGCCGTGGAAACGGGGCTGCTCATGCGCGGATCCTCGGATCGATGAGGCGGTAGAGGGCATCGGTGAGCTGGTTCATCAGCACCACGACGATGGCGGAGAACAGCAGCACGCCGAGCACGGTGGGATAGTCGCGCCGCAGGATCGAGTCGAACGCCAGCCGACCCAGGCCGGGCCAGTTGAAGACGGTCTCGACCAGGATGGCGCCGGCCACCACGTTGCCGAACTGCAGGCCGAGCACGGTCACGACCGGCAGCAGCGCGTTGCGCAGCGCGTGGCGGTACAGCACGTGGTGCTCGGACAGGCCCTTGGCGCGCGCGGTGCGGATGTAGTCCGAGCCCAGCACCTCGAGCATGCTGGCGCGCGACAGGCGGCTGTACTGCGCCAGGTAGACCAGGCTCAGCGTGAAGGTCGGCAGCACCATGTGCCAGGCCACGTCGAGCACCGCCGCGAGGCCCTGGCCGTCGGACGTCATCGAGTGCATGTCGGAGACCGGCAGGATCGGCCAGACCGAGGCGAACAGAATCACCAGCATCATGCCGCTCCAGAACACCGGCGCGGCGTGGCCCGTCATCGACAGCACGGTGATGGCCTGCGAGAGCGGGCCATGCGGCTTGCGCGACGCCAGCACGCCGAGCGCGGTGCCCAGCACGAAGGCCACCGCCACCGACGCGAGCACCAGCAGCAGCGTGGCCGGCACGCGCTCGGCGATCAGCCCGCTGACCGGCAGGTTGAAGAAATACGAATAGCCGAGATCGCCGTGGAGCACGTGCTTGACGTAGGTCGCCAGCTGCACCGGCAGCGGCTGGTCCAGCCCGTACTGGCTGCGCAGTTGCGCGCGCAGCTCGTCGGTGATGCCGCCCATCGACCCGGCGATGGTTTCCACCGGGTCGCCGGGCGCCAGCCGGATCAGCAGGAAGTTGAGCACCACCACCGCCAGCGTCAGCAGCGCCGCGTGGCAAGCCTTTCTCAGCAGCGCGAGCAGATTGTCCATCGGTCGTCCCTACTTGAAGTAGACCTCGTCGAGCGGCGACGCCGGGCCCCAGATGGTGGTGGGCAGGTTGCCCAGCTTCTTGCTGGCCACGGTGTGGTACGGCGTGGTGTTGATGTAGAAGATCGGCAGATCGTCGGTGACGATCTTCTGGAACGTCGCGTAGTAGGCGCGCCGCTTGGTGGCGTCGAGCGTGCCGGCCGCGGTGTTGAGCAGCTCGTCCACCTTCGGGTTGCGGTACGACTGCGTGTTGGTCCAGACCACCGGCTTGATGTTGGTCGACATGTAGGTGCGCGCCACGCCGATCACCGGGTCGCCCCAGTTGAAGACGTTGTCCATCGTCATGTCGAAATCATGCGCCGAGATGCGCTTGGCCCAGGAAGCGAAATCGGCCGAGGCGCGCACCTGCACCGTGACGCCGATCTTCTTCATCTGCGTGCGGATGTACTCGGCCACGTTCTTCTGCTGCTCGTCGGTGCCGGGCAGGTAGTCGATGGTCAGCGTCATGCGCTCGCCGCCGGCGTTGCGCTTGTAGCCGGCTTCGTCGAGCCATTGCTCGGCCTGCTTGAGGTCGTACGGATAGCGGTGCAGGTCGGTGGTGGCGAACGGGCTGCTGCTCACGATGGGGCCGTCGGCGACCTGGGAGAAGCCGCTGTGCAGCGCCTTGACGATGAAGTTGCGGTCGATCGCGCTGGCGATGGCGTGGCGCACGCGCACGTCGGACAGCGGCTTGCGATCGAGGTTGAAGGCCAGCCAGTTCAGCGCGCCCACGCCTTCGTAGCCCTTGCGCGTGAGCGTCAGGCTGGGGTTGTTCTGCAGGCGCTTGAGGTCGGTCGAGACGGACTCGTAGGGCAGCAGCTGGATGTCGCCGCGCTCCATGCCGAGCGCCAGGCTCTGCGCGTCCGGGTTGACCGTGATGACGATCTTGTCCAGGTACGGCTTGCCGGGCAGGAAGAACTTGTCGAAGCGCGTGAGCACGATGCGCTGGCCCGGCACGAACTCGGCGAAGCGGAACGGGCCCGAGCCCACCACGCCGGCGGAGTTGGCCGGGTGCGTGGTGATCTCGCGGCCGTCGCCGTAGATGTGCTTCGGCAGGATCGGGCACAGCGCCGGCGACATCGCCAGCAGGATCGCCGGGTGCGGCTGGCTCATGCGGATGACGGCAGTGTAGGCGTCGGGCGTGTCGACCTTCTCCACGGGCGCCAGCATGCTCTGGAACGGATGCTTGGCCTTGATCGTCATGATGGAGAACGCCACGTCCTCCGAGGTGATGGGCTTGCCGTCGTGGAACACGGCGTTGTGGCGCAGGTTGAGCGTGAGCGACTTGCCGTCCTCGGCGAGCTTCCAGGACTCGGCCAGGTACGGTTGCGGATTCCATTTGTCGTCGAAGCGCAGCGGGCTGGCGAACAGCTGCGTCGAGGGCACCGCGGTGGCGATGCCGGACTGCACGGCGCCGTTCAGGTGGCGCGGCGACTGCGTGGTGCCGATCACCAGCGTGCCGCCGGGCTTGGGCGTGTCCGCGGCGACGGCCTGGCACACGGCCACGGCGGATAGCGCGCAAGCCATCAGCGCGTGGCGCAACCTGGGTAGGAAGGGGGCAAATCCGGTCATGTCGCTTTTTCTCCGTTGGATAGGTGGCAGGGTTCACGATAAGAGAGGCGATTGCCTCCCACGTAGAGCCAACGCGGAGGATCGATGGCTCCAGCACCGGCGCGCGCCGCGTGCACCGGATGCGCGCTCAGCCAAGCACCGAAAACGCGCCGATCGTTATCAGTGCAAGCTGCACCACGCGGGCGAACACCGCGGACGGCAGGCGCGCAAACAGTGCTTCGCCGGCGACCGCGCCGGCGCAGAAGAACGGCACCAGCAGCGCGCCGGCGCGCACCGTGGGCAGGTCCAGCCGCCCCTGCGCGAGCAGGCCGAGCGAGGCGCCGGCGAACAGCAGCATGAAGTAGGCGAGCAGGTTCGCGCGTACCGAGGCGTCGATGGCGCCCTGGCCGCTGAAGTAATAGACCACGGGCGGGCCGCCCAGCCCGCCCAGCGCGGTGAACACGCCGCTGGCCACGCCCGCCAGCCCGGTGGCGACGGCGCCGCCGCCGTGGCGGATGCGCAGCCCGAGCAGCGCCATCACGCCCATGACCAGCACCAGCGTGCCGATGCCACGGCGCAGCAGGTGCGGCTCCACGCGGCCGAGGCCGAGCAGCGCCAGTTGATGCGCGCACAGCGCGATGGCGGCAAGCACCGCCACCTTGCGCCAGGCCACGCGGCGCCGGCACGCGCGGATGCCCTGCCAGGCGGTCAGGCCGTGCAGCAGCACCGTCAGCATCGCGGCCTGCGCGGGCGCGACCACCAGCGCGAACAGCGGCGTCATGATCAGCGCCGCGCCGAAGCCCGTCAGCCCCTTGGCGATGCCGGCGACGGCGGTGACCGCCGCCAGCACGGCAAAGGCGGAGGCGTCCATGTCAGCGTTGCGCGTCGGGCGCGCGCGCGATGGCGAAGTTGGCGAACGCCTGGCAGGTCGGCATCAGCTCCATCGTGTTGACGTTGACGTGCGCGGGCTGCGCCAGCACCCAGCTGACCGCGCCGGCGATGTCCTCGGCCGTCAGGGCCTGGGTGCCGGCGTAGACGCCGGCCGCGCGCTGCGCGTCGCCGTGGAAGCGCGTGAGCGAGAACTCGGTGCCGCCGCTCAGGCCGGGCTCGATCGAGGTCACGCGCACGTTGCGCCCGACCAGGTCGGCGCGCAGGTTCAGGCTGTACTGGTGCACGAATGCCTTGGTGCCGCCGTACACGTTGCCGCCGGGGTAGGGGTAGGTGCCGGCGATGGAGCCGAGGTTGACGATGGTGCCGAGATCGCGCGCCACCATGCCGGGCAGCACCGCGTGCGTGAGGTACAGCAGCCCCTTGATGTTGGTGTCGATCATGGTCTCCCAGTCCTCGAGGCTGGCCTCGTGCGCCGGGCCCGCGCCCAGCGCCAGGCCGGCGTTGTTGACCAGGGCGTCGATGGGGCCGACGGTCTCGGTGACGTAGGCCACGGCGGCGAAGACCTCCGCCTTGTAGCGCACGTCGAGCGCGAGCGGATGCAGCTTCGGGCCGCAGCGCGCGGCCAGCGCCGCGAGCTTGTCGGCGCGGCGCGCGGTGGCCACCACGGTGTGTCCGTCGCGGCACAGGCGCTCGGCGATGGCCTCGCCGAATCCGGCGGAGGCGCCGGTGATCAGCACGATCATCGCGGCACCTCCGCGCGTGCCGGACGGGATGGCGTGCCCGCGAAGGCGGGGTGATGCGGGGAAATCGGCGGCATGGGCTCACTCGGTAACGATGTGGCGCCATGTTGCCGCGCGTCCGGCTGGCATGGTTAATGCCAGTGGTGGCTTTCGATCGTACCAGTCGGGGTTGTGATGCGCAGTGCTGTCGTTCACCAGTTGATGTGGCACCAGTTGTTCCCCGCGCCCGAGCGCGAGGGGCCGACCTTGCAGAGCCAGCTGCGCACGCACCTCGTCAACGCGGTGCTCGACGGCCGCGTGACGCCGGGCACGCGGCTGCCGTCCAGCCGCGAGCTGGCCGACATGCTGGGCATTTCCCGCAATACCGTGGTGCTGGTCTACGAGCGGCTGGCCGAGGACGGCTACCTCGAGAACCGGCCGCGCAGCGGCTACTACGTGACCCATCGCTACGCCTCGCCGGCGATGGAGGCGCTGCCCCGCGACGGGGACGGCGCGCCCGCCGCGGCGCCGGGCGGCACCAGCGCAGTGCAGTGGCAGGCGCGCATGCACGGCGTGGCCGCCGACGCCAAGTGGCTGGAGAAGCCGCACGACTGGCAGCGCTACCGCTACCCGTTCCTGTACGGCCAGTTCGATCCCACGCTGTTCCCGATCGCCGACTGGCGCGAGTGCAGCCGCCACGCGCTCGACGTCGGCGCGATCCGCGGCTGGGCGCCCGACGCCATTGACAACGACGACAACTCCCTGGTCGACCAGTTGATCCGCCGCGTGCTGCCGCGGCGCGGCATCGCCGCCAAGCGCGACGAGATCCTGATGACCGTGGGCGCGCAGCAGGCCCTGTTCCTGCTGGCCGAGCTGCTGATCCGGCCGGGCACGCGCGTGGCCGTGGAAGACCCCGGCTACATGGACGCGCGCAACATCTTCCTGCGGCGCGGCGCGGTCCTTGCCGGGCTGCCGGTGGACGCCGACGGCGTGGTGCCCGACGAGGCGGCGCTGCGCGACTGCCGCTACCTGTACTGCACGCCGAGCCACCAGTGCCCCACCGGCGTGACGCTGACCACCGAGCGCCGGCTCGCGCTGCTCGACTGGACGCGCCGCTGCGACGGCGTGCTGATCGAGGACGACTACGATGCCGAGACCCAGTACGCGGGGCAGCCGCTGCCGGCGATCAAGGCCATCGACCGCGACGAGCGCGTGATCTACGTCGGCAGCCTGTCCAAGACGCTCTCGCCGGGGCTGCGCATCGGCTACGTGGTCGCGCCCGCCGCCGTGATCGTGCAGCTGCGCCGGCTGCGGCGGCTGATGATCCGGCATCCGCCGGCCAACAACCAGCTCGCGGCGGCGCTGTTCATCGAGCACGGCCACTACGACCGGCTGATGCACCGCATGCGCGAGGCCCTGGCCACGCGCGCGGCCACGCTGTGCGACGCGGTCCGGCAGCACCTGGGCGACATGCGCTTCGCCGCGCCGCCCGGCGGCTCCGCGCTGTGGGGCATGCTGCCCGGGCACGTCGACACCGGCCAGCTCAGGCGCACCGCGATGGCGCACGGCATCCTGATCGAATCGGGCGAGCCGTTCTATCTCGCCGACGCGCCGCCATGCAACAGCCTGCGGCTCGGCTTCTCGTCGATTCCGCTCGAGCGGATCGAGCCCGGCATCCGCGAACTCGCGCGGCTGGTGTCGCCGCAGGGCCGCGTGCGCGAGATCGGGCTGCGCGGGGCGGCATGACGCCGGCGCGCTGCATCGATGCCGTACGGCCTGCTTCGTGCAGAGGCGCCGATAGTTGATGCAGATGGAACGGAGTTGAAAGGATGCGATGAATGATCTTTTTCCCGGCGCAGGGCATCATGTCCGCCTTCATCCAACCACTCATGAGGCACATGCCGTGGCCACAGCCAGGAATGCAGGTATGGCGCCGCTCGCCCGCGGCGGTCTTGCCGTTTCGCCGGAGCGCGGCCCGGGCGTGACGGCAACAGGCGGGCGGGCCGCGGCTGCCGGGCGCGGCGCGCGATGAGGGTACTGATCCTGGGGGCGACCGGGCTGGTCGGCCGGAACGCGCTGCGGCAGGCGCTGGAGCACGGCAGCATCGAAACGGTCATCGCGCCGACGCGCCGTGCCTTGCCAGCCCATCCCAAGCTGGACAATCCGGTCTCGTCCGATCTGCAGGCGCTGTTGCCGGAAATGGCGCGGCGGCCGGTGGACGCGGTGATCTGCGCGATGGGCACGACGATCGGCAAGGCCGGCTCGAAGGCGGCATTCCGGCATGTCGACTACGTGCTGCCGGTGGCCTTCGCGAAACTGGCCCGCCAGCAGGGGGCCAGCGCCTTCGCGCTGGTTTCCTCCCCGGGCGCGTCGCTGTCGATACCGCTGTTCTATTGCCGGACCAAGGGCGAGGTCGAGAGAGACATCCGGGCGATCGGCTTCGAATCGCTCACGATCGTGCGCCCGGGCATGATCGGCGGCGAGCGCGACGAGTTTCGCCTCGCCGAGCGCATGATATTCCCGCTCGCGGCACTGCTTCGCCCGGTGCTGCCGCGGGGCCTGCGCATCAATCCCGCGGCCAATATCGCCAGGGCGCTCGTGGCTGCGGTCGCCGCTGCGCTGCCCGGCGAGCGCATGATCACGTCGCGGGACCTGTCGTGACCGCGTCGCGCGGCCGGCATGAAAAAAGCACCTTCGCGAAGGTGCTCCTTTCTTGGCCCGGCCGATATGTCGACGCGCCATGCGGGTCGATGCGCCAGGCGGGAAAAGGGATCCGAACCGGGTCGGCAAACGCACCAGGATCCGGTCCGGACGTGCAGGCCTGATCGGCCTGCTTGGCCTTGCTGCCTTGCTGGCGAGCGTGGCCATTCTCCGACCTACCTTCGCTTTGCTACGGCGTGTCTCAGTCGGCAGACCTTCAGTATAGGACGGCGGTGGCGCGGGTCAACCGGAGTTTGGGCGGGCGCGCCCACGTGCTACGATCCCGCTGAAAACCGGGAAGAGACAAACACGTGAGTCATGAGAATGCCGCGGCACGCTTCGATGCCGAGTTCGCCCCCCGCATCGCCGAGACGATCGCCGGCCTGTTCAGGCACCGCATCCACGCCGAGCTCGACGGCGGCCAGAGCCCCGCGCGGCTGCACGTCTACGGCGAGCCGTTCGAAGGGGTGCGGCGCTTCGCCCATCCGCTCAACATCTACCTGTCGTGGGACAGCCTCGAGGTGGAGGCGCTGTTCGCCACCGGCGGCGAGGAGAAGTTCGCGCTGTACCTGGCCGCGCTGCCCGGCAAGCTGCATGCGTGGCAGGCGCCGCGGCAGATCGATCTCGGCACGCGCTCCCAGGCCGAGGAGACCGTGCTGCTGGGCGGTCTCGATTTCGAGCATTGAGCACGCCGCGCGCGCGGCCACCGGCGGGCGCTCGTGCTACAGTTGCCGGATGCGTTCTCCGGAGGAGCATCATGTCCAAGGATTCCACGCCGCATCTGCAGGCCATCGTCCAGACCGCGCCGCAGGCCGGCCGCTATGTATGGGTGATCACGCTGGTCGACTTCGATGCGCGTCTGGTCAAGCGCAATATCGTCTCCGACGATACTTTCACCACTTCGGACGCCGCGCGCGTGGCTGGCGACGCCCAGCTCAAGGCGATGGCGGAAGACCGATAGCGGCCGTCCGCGGTACGGGCAATCGTGCCCGCACCGGTCGCGCCGGCCGCCCTGGCCACGCGCACCGGGCGCGGGAGCAACGATGACGCTTTGCGATGCGTGCGCGCAGATCCGGCCCGGTTCGACCGGCGGCACCGGACACCCGCGACTGCTGCTGACGGACACGCAGCGCATCAAGCCGCGCGGAGAGCCCGCGATCACCTTCGCCACCTACACCTGCGCGGACTGCGGCTGCCGCTGGCGCCACGAGAGCGACAAGAACGGCAAGGGGCCGGGCTGGTCCATCGAGCCCGCCTGAGTGGCCTGCCGGCCATGCTACGATCCGGACAACGCATCGGAGGCGAAGATGGCAAAGCACGTGTTCACACGCAGCCAGTACCTGGCAATCCTCAACGAGAGCCTGAAGAGCGATCCGCGCTGGCGGCCCGGCATGGCCTTCGTGTTCCTGCCGCCCGGCGCCGATGCCGCGGGCGCGAGCGGGGTGGGCTGCACCGGACCCGATGCCGCGCTGCCCGTGTACGCCGAGATCGAGCGCGTGGCGGCGGAGCTGATCGAGGTGCGCGGCGAGGCATAGCGCTGCCCGTGGCGTTTCCCGCGGCTGCCGTCCGGTCCTGCCGACGCCGAGGTGCGTACAATACCGCCCCAGACCGACTCTAGCGAACCTGCCGTGAAAAAGACCGACCTCGAAAAGAACAAAGGGCTGAAGCTTGCCAACAGCCTGAAGCACAGTGCCGCCGTCCGGGCCGCGCGCGAAGGCGCCCAGCCGAAGGTCGACCGCCGCGAGCAGCGCCGCCTCGACCAGGAACTCGGCCTGGTGCCGTTCGCCTGCAAGCTCGACGGCGAACTGGTCAAGCGCCTGCAGGCGCTGGCGGTGGCGCATCCGGACGGCATGAGCGGACTGCTGAAGGAAGCGCTGGAGCGCGGCCTGCCCGCGCCGAGCGCTTCGGCCGAGGCCTGAACTGCTGCGCCGCGCGGCCACGCGGCCGGCACGTGTGATGGATCGAACGCGCTGGCCACCGGCCCGCCCGCAATGAAAAACGCCCGCTGGAATCCAGCGGGCGTTTTTCATTGGTCGATGCGGCACAACTCCGGGTGCGGGGCCATCGGCCTGACGGCAGCAATCCCTGGCCGGGCAGCGCGGGCAGCGTCGTCCTTGCGCGCGACTTGCCGGCGACGCTGCGCGAGCCGACGCGGGCCGCGAGGGACATTGCCGCCGCAACCGGATTGCCCGGCTTCCGGGCGTTACCGCGAAACCGCCTGGATCTCCTGGTGATAGCCGCTCGCGCGGCTGCGGTTCAACGAGTCGTATCCCGTAAGCAGGACAAGGACGAGCGCCATGCCAAGGCCGACGCCGGTCAGGATGGGCGTCTCACGGATATGCCCGGCCAATGCGAGGATGATGCCAGTGAGTGCGATGAGCATTTCACCGTAGATTACCCTGCGCAGACTCTCGATGGCGCCCGTCAGGTGGGCGCTTTCCTGCACAAGAAACTGTGAAGGATCGGTGCCCAGCAGGGCGGAGAACCTGGCGTGATTGCTGCCCAGGCCCGCAAAGTACGCTCCGCTTGCCAGCAGAACGAGTCCTCCCGCGATCAGAAGCGACCATCCCATGCCGTAGAGCATGCCGACCGATGTTCTCGCCAGGTATGCGCCGGATCCCACCGCAACCAGTGACAAACCGAAGCAGATCGCCGCGCCCATGCGCTCGGAGCTGTAGTAGCCATCGACAACGTCGATCATCTCTTTCCTCCCTGGGCATCGCTTGACTTCAACGCGGCCGTGACCGTTTCGATGAGTGCGGCAATCATCCTGCGCATTTCCTTGCCGTCCTTGGCGACATCCTTGAATCCTTTCATGCCGAAGACGATGACGCGGGCCAGTTCGGGCGCCTTTACCTTCAATCCGGAGAGTTCGACGGACGTCCCCAGCATGTCGGCCAGGAGTTCCTCGAAGGCGAAATAGCTCTCAAGCACCGGGGGGAAGCCGATGTCGAACATGTCCTTGGCGTCGGGATTGGCCAGGACCATCTCGAAGCCCTCCGCACCCCAGTTCTCGCACGCAAAGCGCAGCTTTGCCTCAAGACCCGAGCGTTTCCCCAGTCCGGTCTTGATGTCCTCGAACTTGGCTGTGACCATCGTTTCGATGACGGCCCGGAAGACGCTCTCCTTGTCGGGAAAGGACAGGTAGAGATTGGGGCGCGAGAGTCCGGCCGACTTGGCTATGTCGGCCATCGTCGTGCGCGCGTAGCCATAGCGAAGGAACACGTCGATCGCGGCCTGAATGACCTGCCGGGTACGCGCGGGGTCTGTCGGGGCGGTTCTTTTCATGGAGGAGGATTCAGGATCAATGGCTGGATTCTGACATATTGACAAGTAATGTCAAGATAGTAAACTGACACTTGGACCGAAAATGTCATCATGTTCGATGGCGCGGTCAACCCTGACCCAACCAAGGAGTTACCCATGTCAGCGTCGAAAGTCTGGTTCATCTCAGGAGCTTCCCGCGGTTTTGGCCGTATCTGGACGGAGGGCGCGCTGCGGCGCGGAGACCGGGTGGCGGCAACCGCGCGCGACGCCAACGCGCTCGCGGACCTCAAGGAAAGGTTTGGCGACGCCTTGTTGACCTTGACGATGGATGTCACGCGTCAGCAGGAAGTCGTCGCCGCCGTCAACAAGGCGCATCAACACTTCGGAAAGATCGACCTCGTGATCAGCAATGCGGGCAATGGGTTGATGGGCGCGGTTGAAGAGACCGCTCTCGATGAAGCGAGGGCGAACTTCGAAACCAATGTCCTTGGCACGCTGGCCGTCATTCAGGCGGCCTTGCCGCTGCTTCGTGCTCAAAAGCACGGACACATCCTGCTCGTCACCAGTGTCGGCGGGCTGATCACATTCCCGCTGGGCGGCATCTACCAGGCGACGAAATTCGCCGTCGAGGGCCTGGGCCAAACGCTGGCCCAGGAAGTCGCGGAATTCGGCATCAAGGTCACGATGATCGAGCCCGGCCCGTTCAACACCGAGTTCATGAGCCAGTCTTCGATGAAGCAGGCCAGGCCCATGCCGGAATATGACGCCATGCGGGCGCAGCTCGCGGCAACCCTTACCCCGGCCATGTTCGGCGATCCGTCGGCGACGGTTGAAGCACTGTTCAAGGTCGTCGACGCGGAGGATCCGCCGCTGCATTTCATCATGGGCGGTCTGACGCCGCTGGTACGCCAATGCTATGCGGCGCGGCTGGATGGCTGGACGAAATGGGAGACCGTCTCCGCCGCCGCGCAGGGCTGAAATACGCTTCGCCAGGATAACGCGCCGGCGGAGACGCTGGCGCGGGCGAGCCCGTCGGCATCCCATCGACGAAAGCGCAGCGCGCGCGGGTGCCCGTTGGCATGCTCCTACCCATTATTTGGCTCCAGGCGCTCGCGCCAGCCCCGGATCTGCTGCGCCACGTGATCCATGAATGCTCGGGTCCGGCCCGAGTGCCGCAGATGCGGGTGCGTCAGCAGCCACAGACTGGGCGAAAGCCGCCGGGGCGGAAATTCCAGCAATTCCAGGCCCGTGCCGTGCGCCATGAAGCAGGGCAGTGCGGTCGCTCCGGTTCCGTTTTCGGCAAGCCGGCGCAGCGCCACGAATGAATCGGCAGTGGCGGCGACGGCGGCATTGCCGATACGCTCGCGCAGCCATGTGCCGATCGGCCCTTGCGCGAGATGGCCGTCGGGCAGCAGCCACGCCTGGCCGGCGGGTTCATGGCCACGTGCCCGGATAGAGGCCGGCGCGGCATACAAGCCCCAGTCCATGCGCGCCAAAGGCTTGCCGACCCAGGCGGGCGGCGGCTCGTGCGTGGGGCGCAAGGCCACGTCGGCCTCGCGCCGGTCCAGATCCAGCCGGGCATTCGTGATGCGCATTTCCACCGTGATTGCCGGGAACCGTTCGTGGAAGGCACGCAGGATGTCCGGCAGGATGCCGTCGGCGAGGGAATCCGTTGTGGTGAAGCGTACCGGGCCGGTCAGGCCCGCGGCCTGTCCTTCCACCTCGCGCCGGGCCCCGGTGAGGGCGCGTTCGAATGCCTCGCCGATGTCGATGAAACGCTGGCCCGCGTCCGTGGGGACGTAGCCGGTTTGCAGGCGGTCGAAGAGCGCCGTGCCGACCTCCTGTTCGAGCACGTGCAGGCGCCGTAGCACGGTGGCGTGCGATACCCCCAGCGCGCGCGCCGCGCCCGCCGCCGATCCGCCGCGCGCCATGGCCAGCAGGTGGCGCAGATCATTCCAGTCGAGGTCTTTCATGGGGAGTCGCCGCGCTGGGCAGGACTTGCCGGGTGGCTGTTCATTTTTGTGTGGTCGATGTTCAAATATAGCTATTTTCGAACATATTGGGACGGTTCACTATGACGGCATCTTCTTCATCAAGGTGCCATTCATCATGTTGGACAACAAAACAGCCCCATACGGGACGCTATTGCTCCGCCTCCTGCTCGGCGCGTCTTTCCTGGCCCACGTCAGCGTGAAGCTATTCGTCTTCACGGTGCCCGGTTTCGTCGGCTATTTCGGCTCGCTGGGATTGCCGCCGCTGATGGCCTATCTGGCGATCGCGCTGGAGCTGCTGGGCGGCCTGGCGCTGATCTTCGGCGTCTATGCGCGCTGGGTGGCCGTACCACTGGTGTTCGAACTGCTGGGCACCATTGCCGTGGTGCATGGCAAGCTCGGCTGGGAGTTCAACAACAAGGGCGGCGGCTGGGAATATCCCGCGTTCTGGGCGACCGCCCTGGTCGCCTTCATCTTGCTGGGCGATGGCCGCTGCGCTCTGCGTCCGTCGCGCCGGGCGTGCTGAACGCGCAGGCCGAAGGCACAACGGTCGATGCGGCGGCGTTGCTCCCGCGCCTGCCGGGGGTGTCCGTTGCGGAGGATCGGAGATTCGGGAAAGGGACGACCACCACCGAGGCTCGATCGCCAAAACGGCAAGCCCACTGGCAAAAAGCGCAGCCCGCGGACTGCGCTTTCGTTTTCAGGGTCTGGCCGCTTCATGTCGCGGCAGGCCGCGCGCGCCGGCGCGCGATCAGTGCACGAACAGCCAGATCAGCAGCAGCACGAAGGCCGGGACACCGAGCAGCCAGGCGAGAACGTAGGGCATGATTTCCTTCCTTTTTCGCTGTTTCCACGACTCCACTGTAGGGGGCGGGTCTCGCGGGCGGTGTCCGGCGGTTTCCCCTTGCCATGTAGGAGGGGGCTGACTTGCCGGGAGGCGGGGAAATCCGGGGCGGCGGAAGGCGGCCGGAGGGGGATGGCGGCGGGCGTGGCGCCGGCAACGGCGGCCGGAAAGCCGTCATTGCCGGTCGAGGCAGGCGCTCGCCGGCGGCGAGGCCCGGTCCTTCAGTCCTCTTCGTCTTCCTCGGATTCGAGGAAATCGCGGCGCAGCAGCCAGTTCGTGATGGCTTCGTCGCAGACCTTCTTGAGCTTGTTCTTGTCCGGCAGGCTGTCGAACAGCTCGAAGTTCACCAGCGCCAGGCCGGCGTCGGTGATGTAGAACAGGCGGCCGGGCTCGTCGTAATGCACGATGCGCCCGTCGATGCCGTTTTCCTCGCTGTCGGCCGGCATGTCTTCCAGTTCCACCACCCGGCAGGTGAAGCGCGGGCTGCGGGTATGGGTCAGATATTCAAACTCGTCATGCATCACCTCGCCGCCCTTGGGCGTGAAGATGGCGAAACCCCAGATGAAGCGGGGCATCGGCAGATCGGACAGATCGTCAATCTCGTCCATGGTGTTCTCCCTGATTCGATAAGCCGCATTATCGCTCAGCGGGAGCCCCGGCGACCAATGTCGTGCGGCGGGAGGCTTATTTCACCGCCTTGCAGTTGGCGTAGGCGGGCGGCGCGTCGTCGCCCCGGGTCAGGTCCTGGAGCCGGCCTTCGTCGCCCTTGGTGATCCATTGGTGGATGCCGTGCGCGTAGCGCGCGCCGGAGCCGGTCAGCACGCTGACGAACAGCAGCGGCGGCTTGCCGTCGAGGCGCAGGATGGCGATCTGGTTGTCCGTGCCGTTGAAATAGCGGGCAGTGAGCTGCCTGCCCTCGTCGCAGCGGTAGCGCACCGTGCGCGGGGCATCGAAGCGCACGCCGTCGATGCCGGGCCGGGCCTGCGCCGGAAGCGCCGCCAGGCCGAGCGTGCAGGCCAGGGCGGCGGCAAGGCAATGCTTTGGATAGCGCGGCGGCATGGCGGCTCCTGGCTGGCGTGCGGGCATCACGACAGCATATAACCGCTGGCCAGCGAACGGAAGCTCTCCACCTCCGCGGCCTGCCAGGCGGCGTCGTGGCCGTGCTCCTCGGCCAGGATCTGCGCCACGCGCGGCGCGGCGGCGCTGGCGGCGCCGGCTTCGAGGAACAGCGCGCGGTTGCGCCGCGCCAGCACGTCTTCCACGCGCCGCGCCAGCTCGAAGCGCGCGGCGAAGCGCACGTGGGCGGCGCTCAGGCCGGAGCCGGGCACGAGGATCTCGTCCGTGCCGGGCAGCGCGCGCAGCATGGCGAGCTCGTTGCCGTAGTAGCGGTCGGGCGAGCCGGTGCCGGCCGCGGGCAGGTCGGCGGGCAGGCCCCGCGCGCCGTGCAGCGGCAGGTCGGCGGTCACGCACGGCGCGGCCGGCAGCATCTTGCGCTCGATGGCGGTGCCGATCACGTCCTGCGCCATGCGCCGGTAGGTGGTCCACTTGCCGCCGGTGACGGTGATCAGGCCGCCCCGGGACACCAGGATGGTGTGCTCGCGCGAGAGCGAGGCGGTGGAGGCCTCGCCGGTGGCCTTGACCAGCGGGCGCAGGCCGGCCCACACGCTGGTCACGTCGGCGCGCGTGGGCGTGCGCGACAGGTAGCGCGCCGCGGTTTCCAGGATGAAGTCGACGTCGTCGGCGCCCGCGCGCGGCTCCAGCGGCAGGTCCTTGCGCGGCGTGTCGGTGGTGCCGACGATGGTGTGGCCGTTCCACGGCACCACGAACAGCACGCGGCCGTCGTCGGTCTTGGGGATCAGGATGGCGCGCTCGCCCTGCAGGAAGCTGCGCGGCAGCGTCAGGTGCACGCCCTGGCTCGGCGCCACCATGCCGCGCGCCTGGCCGTCCTCCATCTGGCGGATGGCGTCCACCCACACGCCGGTGGCATTGATCACGCAGCCGGCCTCGAGCGCGAAGCTGGCGCCGCCGAGCACGTCCTGCACGGTGACGCCGGCGATCACGCCGTTCTTCTGCGACAGGCCGGTCACGCGCATGTAGTTGACGGCGGTGCCGCCCACGTCGAACAGCGTGCGCATCAGCGCGATGGCCAGGCGGGCATCGTCGAACTGGCCGTCGAAGTACAGGTTGCCGCCACGCAGCGGGCGCCCGCCCACGTGCTCGGCCAGCGTGGGCGCGGCGGCCAGCGTCTCGCGGTGGTTGAGCCAGCGGCTGCCGGACAGGTTGAGGCCGCCGGCCAGCAGGTCGTAGACCTTGAGGCCGATGCCGTAGAAGGGCTGGTCGAACAACTGGTAGGCCGGCACCACGAAGCCCAGCGGCCACACCAGGTGCGGCGCGTTGCGCGCCAGCAGCCCGCGCTCGTGCAGCGCCTCGCGCACCAGGCTGATGTTGCCCTGCGCCAGGTAGCGCACGCCGCCGTGGACCAGCTTGGTGGCCTTGCTCGAGGTGCCCTTGGCGAAGTCGGCGGCTTCCACCAGCAGCGTGCGGTAGCCGCGCGAGGCGGCATCCACCGCGGTGCCCAGGCCAGTGGCGCCGCCGCCGATGACGATCACGTCCCACCTGGGTTCGCGCTCGAGCGTGGCGAGCAGCGCGGCGCGGTCGGGCGGCAGGGCGGGGGAGGACAGTGTCTGCATGATTCCTTGTCTGATGCGGTTGCCTGGGGCGGTTGCCTGGGGCGGTTCGGCCCGGTGTGGCGATGTGGCGATGTGGCTCTGGGGTGTCCGGGCGGGCCGGTCAGCCGGCGGCGTGCGGCGGCGCGCCGTCCTCGCGCGCCCAGTCGCGCGCGCGCTCCACCGCGCGGTGCCAGCGCCACAGGCGGTAGGCGCGCGCGTCGGCGGACAGGTTGGGTTCGAAGCGGTGCTCCACCTGCCACTGGCTGGCGATTTCCTCCTCGCCGCTCCAGTAGCCGGTGGCCAGCCCGGCCAGGTAGGCGGCGCCCAGCGCCGTGGTCTCGGTCACGCGCGGGCGCACCACCACCGTGCCGAGCAGGTCGGCCTGCATCTGCATCAGCAGGTCGCTGCGCGAGGCGCCGCCGTCCACGCGCAGTTCGGCCAGCGCGATGCCGGCGTCCTTCTGCATGGCGTCCAGCACGTCCACGCTCTGCAGCGCGATCGACTCCAGCGCCGCGCGCGCGATGTGCGGGCGGCCGGTGCCGCGCGTGATGCCCACCAGCGTGCCGCGCGCGAACGGGTCCCAGTGCGGCGCGCCGAGGCCGGCGAAGGCCGGCACCAGCACCACGCCATCGGTATCCTCGCACTGGCGCGCGAGCGGCTCCGCCTCGGGCGCGCTGTTGATGATCTGCAGGCCGTCGCGCAGCCACTGGATGGTGGCGCCGCCCATGAACACGCCGCCTTCGAGGCAGTATTGCGTGCGCGCGGCGGAGGGCGCGGCGCCGCCGAGCTGCCAGCCGATGGTGGTGAGCAGCCGGTTGTGCGAGGCGACCGGCTGCGCGCCGGTGTTCATCAGCAGGAAGCAGCCGGTGCCGTAGGTGTTCTTGGCCATGCCCGGCGACAGGCAGGCCTGGCCGTAGGTGGCGGCCTGCTGGTCGCCGGCGATGCCGGCGATCGGGATCTCCGCGCCGAACCAGCGCGCCGCCGTGCGCGCCACCTCGCCGCTGGACGGCGCCACCTCGGGCAGCAGGCTGCGCGGGATGTCAAGCACGCCGAGCAGGGCATCGTCCCAGACGAACGTGTGGATGTTGAACAGCAGCGTGCGCGAGGCGTTGGAGACGTCGGTGACGTGGCGCCTGCCGTCGGTGAGCTGCCAGATCAGCCAGCTGTCCACGGTGCCGAAGGCGAGCTCGCCGCGCGCGGCGCGTTCGCGCGCGCCTTCGATGTTGTCCAGCATCCAGCGCAGCTTGGTGCCGGAGAAATAGGCGTCGATGATGAGCCCGGTGCGCGCGCGGAACAGCTCGCCGTGGCCCTCGGCCTGCAGCGCCTCGCACAGCGGCGCGGTGCGGCGGTCCTGCCAGACCAGCGCGCGCCCGACCGGCTCGCCGGTCTTGCGGTCCCACAGCACGGTGGTCTCGCGCTGGTTGGTGATGCCGATGGCCTGCACCTGGCTGGCGGCCACGCCGGCGTCGCCGAGCACTTCGTGCGCCACCGCCAGCTGCGACTGCCAGATCTCGTAGGGATCGTGCTCGACGTGGCCGGGGTGCGGGTAATATTGCCGGAATTCGCGCTGGGCGACCCGCACCACGTTGCCGGCGTGATCGAACAGGATGGCGCGCGAGCTGCTGGTGCCCTGGTCCAGCGCGAGCACGTAGCGGGGCTGGCCGGGCGACTGGCCGCGGGGCTGGCCCGTGGGCTGGGTTTGCGTCATGCCTTTTTTCCTGGATTTCCTGGATGCCATGCGACGGGCGCGCCATCGTGGCGGCCCGCAATATTCATGTCCGATACTTCGTTTCTCTCCCGCATCGCCGCGTCGCTGGCGGCGCGCAGCCGCTTCGACGCCGGGGCCCACCTCAAGCTGACCGTGGACGGCCGGCAGGTCGGCTGGCTGCCGCGCGCGCATGCGCGCATCCTGCGCGCGCAGGATGCGGTGCCCGCGGTGCTGGCCAATGAGGTGGCCGGCACGGTGGCGCTGCTCCCGGGCCGCGCGGAGCCCACCGCGCGCAGCGAGGCGCTGGCCACGCTGGCGCGCTGGCTGGCGGAGGCCGGCCACGTGCGCGGCTGGCGCGACGAGCTGTTCGCGGTCACGCCGGCGCTGGAGGCGCCCGCGTTCGCGGTGATCGAGCGCGCCGCGGCGCGTTTCCTCGGCCTGCTGACCTTCGCCTCGCACATGAACGGCGTGATCGCCGGCGAGCGCGCGTTGTGGATCTCGCGGCGCAGCGCCGCCAAGGCGGTCGACCCCGGCATGTGGGACAACCTGGTGGCCGGCGGCATGCCCGCCGGCAGCGATCCGCTCGCCACGCTGGTGCGCGAGTGCGACGAGGAGTCCGGCATCCCGCCCGCGCTGGCGCGCCGCGCCGAGGCGCACGGCGTGATCGAGGTGCTGCGCGAAATCCCCGAAGGCGTGCAGTGGGAGGCGGTGTACGTGTACGACCTGCCGCTGCCGGCGGACTTCACGCCGCACAACCGCGACGGCGAGGTGGCCGAGCACCGCCGTATCGAGCCCGAGGCATTGCTTGCTATCATGGCGGATGGCGCCATGACCGTCGACGCGACGCTGGTGACGCTGGATACGCTCGCGCGGCGCGGCTGGAGCCCCGCCGCGGGCGAGGCCGGCACCCGCAGCGCATGATCGGCGCGCACTCGACAGAACCACACACGATGAGCAATACCGGATTCATTCTCACCATTTCCTGCCCGGACCAGCCGGGCATCGTCCATGCCGTCTCGGGCCTGCTGTTCCAGCACGGCTGCAACATCGTCGACTCCGACCAGTTCGGCGATGAATTCACCGGCCGCTTCTTCATGCGCGTGCATTTCACGCCGAGCGCGGGCGGTCCCGACCTGGCCGCGCTCAAGGCCGCGTTCGCCCCGATTGGCGACCAGTTCGGCATGCAGTGGGAATTGTTCGACGCCAGCGTCAAGCCGCGCGTGATGATCATGGTGTCGAAGATCGGCCATTGCCTCAACGACCTGCTGTTCCGCGCCAAGGCCAGCGGCCTGCCGGTGGAGATCGCCGCCATCGTGTCGAACCACCGCGACTTCTACCAGCTCGCCGCGTCCTACGACATCCCGTTCTTCCACCTGCCGCTGATGAACAGCTCCGCCGAGCAGAAGGCCGCGCAGGAAGCCAAGGTGTTCGAGGTGGTGCGCGAGCAGAACATCGACCTGGTGGTGCTGGCGCGCTACATGCAGGTGCTCAGCGACGACCTGTGCCGCAAGCTGGCCGGGCGCGCCATCAACATCCACCATTCGTTCCTGCCCAGCTTCAAGGGCGCCAAGCCGTACTACCAGGCGCACGACCGCGGCGTGAAGCTGATCGGCGCCACCGCGCACTACGTCACGGCGGACCTCGACGAAGGCCCGATCATCGAGCAGGAGATCGAGCGCGTGGACCACAGCATGGCTCCCGAGCAGCTCACCGCGGTGGGCCGCGACGTGGAATGCGTGGCGCTGGCGCGCGCGGTCAAATGGCACGCCGAGCACCGCATCCTCATCAACGGCCACAAGACCATCGTCTTCAAGTAAGCCCGCTCGCGCATGGCCGGCGCGTCCCGCGCCCGGCCCGCGCGCATGGCGCGCGCGCCGCAGGCCGCCGCGTTCAGTCCCGGGCGACCACACAGCTCACTCCGCTGTCTTCCAGCATCTGCCCGAACGGCGGCTTGAGCGGCTCGTCGGTAAACAGCCGGTCGATCTCCGACAGGTGCGCCAGCTCCACCATCGCCTGGCGGTTGAACTTGCTGGCGTCGGCCGCCAGCCAGATCTCGCGCGAATGCTCGATGATGGTCCGTGCCACCTTCACTTCGCGGAAATCGTAGTCGCGCAGCGTGCCGTCGGCCTCGATGCCCGAGATGCCGATCAGGCCGATGTCCACCTTGAACTGGCGGATGAACTCCACCGTGGCCTCGCCCACGATGCCGCGGTCGCGCGAGCGCAGCACGCCGCCGGCCACGATGACCTCGCAGTCGGGGTTGTCGGCCAGGATGCTGGCCACGTTCAGGTTGTTGGTGATCACGCGCAGGCCGCGGTGGTGGATCAGCTCGCGCGCGATCTCCTCCACCGTGGTGCCGATGTTCAGGATCAGCGAGCAGCCCTCCGGCACCGCGCCGGCCACCGCGCGCGCGATGCGCGCCTTGCCCTCGGCATTGAGCACTTGCCGCTGCCGGTAGGCGATGTTCTCCACGGTCGACCCCTCCACCCGCACGCCGCCGTGAAAGCGCGCCAGCATGCCGTTGCCGGCCAGCAGGTTGACGTCGCGGCGGACCGTCTGCAGGGTCACGCCGAACTTGCGGGCGAGTTCGTCGATGGAGGCGAAGCCCTGGCTGCGTACCTCTTCGAGCAGGGCGGTCTGGCGTGGATTCAAGGTCATGCCGGCATTCTAGTTCAAACACAAACGAAAACAAATGATGCGGTGCATGATTGTTTTATGTTCGTTTTTGCACTAAAACGAGCGGAAAGCAAAAGTTTGTGCGTCCGCATCATCGCTGTTCATGTGATGCGGTGAGCATACGAATCCGGAGACCCGATGCAGCTCAGATTGGAAGGCATCGCCCAGCACGCAGGTTCGCAGGCGTATCTGTATCCCATGTCGCTGGCGCCCGTGCCGGGCGCCGTGACCATCCTGCTGGGCGCCACGCAGGCCGGCAAGACCTCGCTGATGCGGGTCATGGCGGGGCTGGACCGGCCCAGCGCCGGGCGCGTGGAGGTGGACGGCGCGGACGTGACCGGCGTGCCGGTGCGCGAGCGCAACGTGTCGATGGTCTACCAGCAGTTCATCAACTATCCCTCGCTGAGCGTCTTCGACAATATCGCCTCGCCGCTCAGGCTGCGCCGCGCGAAGGACATCGGCGCCCAGGTGCGGGCGCTGGCGGCGCGGCTGCACATCGACCACCTGCTCTATCGCCTGCCGGCCGAGCTGTCGGGCGGGCAGCAGCAGCGCGTGGCGCTGGCGCGCGCGCTGGCCAAGGGCGCGCCGCTGATGCTGCTCGACGAGCCGCTGGTGAACCTGGACTACAAGCTGCGCGAGGAATTGCGCGAGGAGCTCACGCAACTGTTCGCGCATGGCGACGCCACCGTGATCTACGCCACCACCGAGCCCGGCGAGGCGCTGCTGCTGGGCGGCCACACCGCCGTGCTGGACGCGGGCGAGCTGCTGCAATACGGCCCCACGCCGGACGTCTTCCACTATCCCGACTCACTGCGCGTGGCGCGCGCGTTCAGCGATCCGCCGATGAATCTGATGGCCGGCGACCTGCGCGGCGGGATCGTGACCCTGCCGGGCGGCATCGCCGTGCCGCTGCCGGCGGCCGCGGCCCACGCCGGCCCGGTGACGGTGGGCGTGCGCGCCGGCGCGCTGCGGCTGGACGCCGCGTCCGGCATGGTGCCGGTGGCGGGCACGGTGGCGCTGGCCGAGCTGTCGGGCTCGGACACCTTCGTGCACATGGACTCGCCGGTCGGCAACCTGGTGGCGCAGTTCCCGGGCGTGGTCGACCTGCAGCTTGGCGCGCCGCTCACGCTGCAGCTCGACCCGGCGCAGCTGTATCTGTTCGACGCGGCCGGCAAGCGCATCCATGCGCCGGCGCGGCCGCAGCGCGCGGCGGCTCCGCTGGCCGCGGGGCGGGGAGCCTGACATGGCGCGCATCGACCTCGACCTGTCCCATTCCTACCGCCCGGACCCGCAGTCCGACGAAGACTACGCGCTGCTGCCGCTGAAGTTCACCTTCGAGGACGGCGGCGCCTATGCGCTGCTGGGGCCGTCCGGCTGCGGCAAGACCACGCTGCTCAACTGCATCTCCGGCCTGCTGCGGCCGTCGCACGGCACCATCGCGTTCGACGGGCGCGACGTGACCGCGGCCACGCCGCAGGCGCGCAACATCGCCCAGGTGTTCCAGTTCCCGGTGATCTACGACACCATGACGGTGGGCGAGAACCTCGCCTTCCCGCTGCGCAACCGCGGCGTGGCGCCGGCCCAGGTCAGGCAGCGCGTGGGCCGCGTGGCCGAGATGCTGGACCTGTCCGCGTCGCTGGACCGGCGCGCCAGCGGGCTGGCCGCCGACGCCAAGCAGAAGATCTCGCTGGGCCGCGGGCTGGTGCGGCAGGACGTCTCGGCGATCCTGTTCGACGAGCCGCTCACGGTGATCGACCCGCACCTCAAATGGCAGCTGCGGCGCAAGCTCAAGGAGATCCACCACGAGTTCCGCCTCACGCTGATCTACGTCACGCACGACCAGACCGAGGCGCTCACCTTCGCCGAGCAGGTGCTGGTGATGTCGCGCGGCAAGGCGGTGCAGGTGGGCTCGGCGGACGCGCTGTTCGAGCGGCCCGCGCATACCTTCGTCGGCAACTTCATCGGCTCGCCCGGCATGAATTTCCTGGACGCGCAGTGGCGCGACGGCGCCATCGAGATCGCCGGGCGGCGCTACATGCCCGAGCTGGCCGCGCCGGCGGCCGTCGCGCTGGGGGCCGGCGGCGGCTTCAAGGTGGGGGTGCGCCCGGAATACCTGCGGCTGGCCGCCGGCAGCGACCCGCAGGCGCTGCCGGCGCGCGTGGAGCGCGCGCAGGACATCGGCACCTACTGGCTGGTCACGGCCACCGTGCAGGACGCCGGCGGCGCGCCCGCGCTGGTGCGCGCGCGGCTCGGCAACGAGGCCGCCGGGCTGGCGCCGGGCCAGACCGTGTGGCTGTCGGTGTTCAACCGCCATACCTGTTATTACGTCAACGAGGAGCTGGTGGCATGAGCACGCTGAAGCCCGTCAACCAGAAGGCCTGGCTGCTGGTGATCCCGGTGGTGCTGTGCGTGGCGTTCTCCGCCATCCTGCCGCTGATGACCATCGTCAACTACTCGGTGCAGGACATCATCTCGCCCGAGCGGCGCGTGTTCGTCGGCACCGAGTGGTTCCGCACCGTGCTGCGCGACGGCGAGCTGCACGACGCGCTGCTGCGCCAGCTCGGCTTTTCGCTCGCGGTGCTGGCGGTGGAGATCCCGCTGGGCATCCTGCTGGCGCTGTCGATGCCGGCGAAGGGGTGGAAGGCCTCGGCGGTGCTGGTGGTGATCGCGCTGTCGCTGCTGATCCCGTGGAACGTGGTGGGCACCATCTGGCAGATCTTCGGGCGCACCGACATCGGCCTGCTCGGCGCCGCGCTCGCCGGACTGGGCTTCGACTACAACTACACCGGCAGCGCGGTCGACGCCTGGGTCACGGTGCTGGTGATGGACGTGTGGCACTGGACGCCGCTGGTGGCGCTGCTGTGCTATGCCGGCCTGCGCGCGATTCCCGACGCCTACTACCAGGCCGCGCAGATCGACGGCGCCTCGCGCCTCGCGGTGTTCCGCTACATCCAGCTGCCCAAGCTGCGCGGCGTGCTGATGATCGCGGTGCTGCTGCGCTTCATGGACAGCTTCATGATCTACACCGAGCCGTTCGTGCTGACCGGCGGCGGGCCCGGCAACGCCACCACCTTCCTGTCGCAGTACCTGACGCAGAAGGCCGTGGGCCAGTTCGACCTGGGCCCGGCGGCGGCGTTCTCGATCGTCTATTTCCTCATCATCCTGCTCATGTGCTTCGTCCTCTACAACTGGATGCAGCGCGCGGGTACCGCCGGTAGCGCCGGCAGCGAGGACATGCCCCATGCGTGACGCTCAGCGGCGCGCGGCCTATGGCCGCGCCATCTTCCTCGTGGCCTACCTGGTGTTCGCCGTGCTGCCGATCTACTGGATGCTGAACATGTCGTTCAAGTCCAATGAGGAGATCGTCTCCACGCTGTCGCTGTGGCCGAACGACTTCACGCTGGACCACTACAAGACCATCTTCACCGATGCGTCGTGGTACTCCGGCTATGTCAACTCGATGATCTACGTGGCCATGAACACCGTGATCTCGATCACGGTGGCGCTGCCCGCGGCGTATGCGTTCTCGCGCTACCGCTTCATCGGCGACAAGCACGTGTTCTTCTGGCTGCTGACCAACCGCATGACGCCGCCGGCGGTGTTCCTGCTGCCGTTCTTCCAGCTCTACACCACCATCGGCCTGATGGACACGCACCTGGGCGTGGCGCTCGCGCACCTGGTGTTCAACGTGCCGCTGGCGGTGTGGATCCTGGAAGGCTTCATGTCCGGCGTGCCGCGCGAGATCGACGAGACCGCGTACGTGGACGGCTACTCGTTCCCGCGCTTCTTCCTGACCATCTTCCTGCCGCTGATCAAGGCGGGCGTCGGCGTGGCGGCGTTCTTCTGCTTCATGTTCAGCTGGGTGGAACTGCTGCTGGCGCGCACGCTGACCTCGGTCAACGCCAAGCCCATCGTCGCCACCATGACGCGCACGGTGTCGGCCTCGGGCATGGACTGGGGCGTGCTGGCCGCGGCGGGCGTGCTGACCATCGTGCCGGGCGGCATCGTGATCTGGTTCGTGCGGCACTACATCGCGAAGGGCTTCGCGATGGGGCGCGTTTAAGACGTCGTTTCAAGAAGATCCTGGCGTCGTTGCTCGGCCTTGTCGTACCGGTTGTACTGCCCGCGGCCGCGCGCCTGGCCAGGACCGCTTCGCTTCATTTTGAAACGACCTCCAAGGAGAGGCAATGCTGAGCTGGATGGTGTGGACCACCCCGGTGGCCGTGTTCTTCGTCTGCGTGGTGCTGATGCTGATCGGCATGACCGTGTGGGAGACGCGCGCGCCCACGCTCGAGCGCAAGGGTTTCCTGCCGATCGCCACCACGCGCGGCGACCGCCTGTTCATCGGCCTGATGTGCGCCGCGTGGATCAACCTGGCGTGGGTGGGGCTGGGCGAGAAGATGATGGCGTGGTTCTCGCTGGCCGAGGAACCCTCGATCTGGATCAGCTTCGTGGCGTCGATGCTGGTGCTGGCCCTGGTGATGCGCAAGGGCTGAGAAAGCATAAAGCGACGGCAATCTCGTCGATGGGCATGGCGGCCTGTACCTTCCCGGGCCGCAGCCCAGACAAAGAGCAGGGAGGGGGATTCTCGAGGAGACGTTCATGAAGGTGCACGTGAAACTGGGCATGACGGCCCTGGCCTGCGCGGCTGCGCTGGCCTGCGGTCACGCCGCATGGGCAGGCGAGGCCGAGGCGAAGAAGTGGGTCGACGGCGAGTTCCAGCCGTCGTCGCTGTCCAAGGACAAGCAGCTCGCCGAAATGAAGTGGTTCATCGACGCCGCGGCCAAGCTCAAGGCCAAGGGCATCACGCAGGTCAACGTGGTCTCGGAGACCATCACCACCCACGAGTACGAATCCAAGACGCTGGCCAAGGCCTTCGAGGAGATCACCGGCATCAAGGTCAACCACGACATCATCCAGGAAGGCGACGTGGTGGAGAAGCTGCAGACCTCGATGCAGTCCGGCAAGTCCATCTACGACGGCTGGATCTCCGACTCCGACCTGATCGGCACGCATTACCGCTACGGCGCCATCCTGCCGCTGACCGACTACATGGCCGGCGCCGGCAAGGAATGGACCAATCCCGGCCTGGACGTGAAGGACTTCATCGGCACCAAGTTCACCACCGCGCCCGACGGCAAGCTCTACCAGCTGCCCGACCAGCAGTTCGCCAACCTGTACTGGTTCCGCGCCGACTGGTTCGCGCGCAAGGACCTGCAGGACAAGTTCAAGGCCAAGTACGGCTACGACCTCGGCGTGCCGACCAACTGGTCGGCCTACGAGGACATCGCCAGCTTCTTCTCCAACGACGTCAAGGAGCTCGACGGCAAGAAGGTCTATGGCCACATGGACTACGGCAAGAAGGACCCGTCGCTGGGCTGGCGCTTCACCGATGCGTGGCTGTCGATGGCCGGCGCCGCCGACAAGGGCCTGCCCAACGGCATGCCGGTGGACGAATGGGGCATCCGCGTGGGCACGGACAAGTGCACGCCCGAAGGCGCCTCGGTGTCGCGCGGCGGCGCCACCAACAGCCCGGCCGCGGTCTACGCGCTCACCAAGTACATCGACTGGATGAAGAAGTACGCGCCGCCGCAGGCGATGGGCATGACCTTCTCCGAGGCCGGGCCGGTGCCGGCGCAGGGGCAGGTGGCGCAGCAGATCTTCTGGTACACGGCCTTCACCGCCGACATGACCAAGAAGGGCCTGCCGGTGGTCAACGCCGACGGCACGCCCAAGTGGCGCATGGCGCCGTCGCCCTACGGCCCGTACTGGAAGCAGGGCATGCAGAACGGCTACCAGGACGTGGGCTCGTGGACCTTCTTCAAGAACACCGATCCCAACCGGCTCGCGGCGGCGTGGCTGTACGCGCAGTTCGTGACCTCGAAGACGGTCTCGCTGAAGAAGTCGCTCACCGGCCTGACCTTCATCCGCGACAGCGACATCCACCACGAATACCTGACCAAGAACGCGGCGCAGTACGGCGGCCTGATCGAGTTCTACCGCAGCCCGGCCCGCGTGGCCTGGACGCCGACCGGCACCAACGTGCCGGATTACCCGAAGCTGGCCCAGCTCTGGTGGAAGAACGTGGCCACCGCCGTGACCGGCGAGAAGACACCGCAGTCCGCGATGGACAACCTCGCCGAGGAAATGGACCAGGTCATGGCGCGGCTGCAGCGCGCCGGCATGAGCAACTGCGCGCCCAAGCTGAACGCCAAGAGCGACCCGGCCAAGTGGCTGTCGGACGACCACGCGCCGTGGAAGAAGCTGGCCAACGAAAAGCCGAAGGGCGAGACCATCGCCTACGACAAGCTGCTGCAGGCCTGGAAGGAGGGCAGGGTGCGCTGAGCGCGTGCAGGGCGTGTCTCGCACCCGATTGCCGGGCACGTCCCGCCGCGCAGCCCATTCCCGCGTTGCCCGGGGGTTTGCTCCTCTCTCCCACTTGTGGGAGAGAGGAGACCACAGGCGGCAAGCCGGCTTCATC
Source organism: Cupriavidus sp. FW216-B1 (assembly GCF_058789195.1). Lineage (NCBI taxonomy): Bacteria > Pseudomonadati > Pseudomonadota > Betaproteobacteria > Burkholderiales > Burkholderiaceae > Cupriavidus > Cupriavidus sp. FW216-B1. The sequence continues at coordinate 516,803 of NZ_JBYTEL010000002.1, forward strand.
GGCAGCCAGAACGCAACCGTTTCTCGGTTGTTTCCTGCGATCCCGGCGCCAGCACAGCCGGCACCCCCATCGAGTGCAGTAATACCGACATCCAGACCTCCTCAATGATTTTTCGGAAAATTCCTTGACTATCTATCTACCAGTAGATAATATTCGGGTCATGGAAGCCGCTGCTCCGCCCCAGCCAGAACGCTGAAGCAGGAAAGAGGATCCAGCGCAGTACCCGGGGACTCCCCGTTTTTTTTGCCCAAGTCATCTATCTACTAGTAGATAACAGCAAGAAAAACGCCGGACTCCAGCGCACCTTACCGATTCGATTCCGCCCCAGCGCGGATCCTCAATGTGAAATGGAGAAGATCATGAACGCCAAGCTCATCGCCAAGACCGTCATCACCGCCGCCACCCTCGCCGCCGCCTTCGTGGCCGGCCAGGCACAAGCCTCGGGCCCCAAGGACAGCAGCTTCGCCGGCGACAAGTACGGCTACGTGTTCCGCACCGATGCCCGCGACGCCTACACCGACGGCGCGCGCATCAGCAACCGCGATGGCTATACCGACGGCGCCCGCACCGGCAACCGTGATGCGTACACCGATGGCGCCCGCACCGGCAAGGCCGACCCGTTCACCGACGGCGCGCTGGTCGCCGGCCTGGACCGCAGCGGCGTATCGGCGACGCCGGCGCGCATCAGCAACCGCGATGGCTACACCGATGGCGCCCGCACCGGCAAGGCTGACCCGTTCACGGACGGTGCGCTGGTAGCCGGCCTCGACCGCAGCGGTGTGTCGGCGACGCCGGCCCGCAGCGGCAACCGCGATGCCTTTACCGACGGCGCCCGCATCGGCAACCGTGATGCGTACACCGATGGCGCGCGCACCGGCAAGGCTGACCCGTTCACCGATGGCGCGCTGGTCGCCGGCCTGGACCGCAGCGGCGTGTCGGCAACCCCGGCGCGTAGCGGCAACCGCGACGCTTTCACCGACGGCGCTCGCAGCGGCAACCGCGACGCCTTCACCGACGGCGCCCGCACCGGCAAGTTCGACGTCTTCACCGAAGGCGCCAACGCCTGAGCGGCATGACGGTTCCCCGCTCCCGCGACCCGGGGCGGGGAAGGGCGCAGCGAGGGGCCGCCATCCGCGGTCTTTCGCTGCGTGATTGGCTTTGACAGTCGAGAGGGTCCGCCCAACAGCGGACAAATGCCAGATGAAAACCCTATCCGTACGCGAACAACTGCTCGAGCACACCCTGGTGCTGGTCCGGCAGCGGGGTTTCAATGGTTTCAGCTATCGCGACCTGGCCGAGCGCGTGGGCGTCAAGACGTCCAGCATCCATTACTACTTCCCGACCAAGGAAGACCTCGTGCAGGCGGCGGTGACGGAGTACAGCGCCCGCATCTGCGACCACGTGCGCCATATCGACACCGGCCTGCCGCCCGAGGACCAGGCCCGCGAATTCCTCCAGCCGTGGCTCGATTCGGCGGGCGGGGACCGCATCTGCCTGGTCGGCATGCTGTCGACCGAGGCGCTGCTGCTGCCCGAGCCGGTGCACCGCGTGCTCAAGGAGTTCTACCGCGTGAACGAGACGTGGCTCACGCGCCTGCTGGAAAGCGTGCAGGCCGCGCAGCACAAGCCCGCGGCGCTGGCGCCGCAGACGATGGCGCAGGCCGTGCTCGGCGCCTTGCAGAACGGGCTGGTGGTGGCGCGGCTGTTCGGCGCGCCGCAGCGGATCAAGGCCGCGGCCGACCTGCTGACGGTGGCGGTGTCGGGCCCCGTGGCCGAACCCGTGCCGGCCTGAAGCCCGGCCTTGCGCAGTACCGGCGCCCGCCACCCGGCGGGCGTCGGGCGTGGCGTGCCGGCGTGGCGCTCACGGACATTCCGCGAGCGCGCGCGCCAGCCAGTCGATCACCGGCCGGAAGCGCGACGCGCCGCGGAACTCGCGCGGATAGGCCAGCCAGATTTCCCTGACCACTTCGGGCACGTCGCGCACCAGTTCCAGCCGCGCGTCGTCGCGCGCCAGATGGTGCGGCAGCAGCCCGATGCCGAGCCCGCCGCAGACCGCCTCGTGCACGGCCAGCATGTTGTTGGACTGGAAGCCGGCGCGCGCGCCGGCGCGGCGCGTCCATTCCGATTCCGGCAGCGCCAGCCCTTCGTCGAGCAGGCCGCACAGCGGCGCCGCCGCCAGGGCTTCCTCCGGCCACGGTCCGCTGCCCGGCGGCCGCGTCGGCGCATAGAGGCCGTAGCCCATGCTGCCCGCGCGCTGCGCGATCACGTCGCTCTCCTGCGGGCGCGCCAGCCGCACCGCGATGTGCGCGCGCCGCCGCGCCAGGCTGGCCACGCGGTTGTCGGTCTCCAGCCTGACTTCGAGCTGCGGATGCGCGCGGTACAGCGCCGCCAGCCGCGGCGTGAGGAAATGGCTGCCGAGCGCCGCCGTGCAGGCAATGCCGACCACCCCCGAGACGCCGGCGCCGGCGTCCTCCACCGCGCGCAGCAGGCGCTCGGCCGAATGCTCCATCTGCTGCGCCGCCGCCAGCGCCGCGCGGCCGGCGGCCGAAAGCGCGAAGGCGCCGTCGGTGCGCGTGGCCACCGGCTTGCCGAGAGCGCTTTCCAGCCGCCGCACGCGGCGGATCGCGGTGGCGTGCGTCACGCCCAGCTCGCGCGCGCAGGCCGAGTAGTTGCCGGTGCGGATCAGCGTGGACAAGGTCAGCAGGTCGTCCCAATGCAGTGAACGTTTTTGCACGGCGGATGTGAGCGGATTGAGAATTGCCGGACAGCATAGCGCGCCCTATCATCGCCTGCACACCGACCATCCCGGCGGCACCGGCAAGCCGCCCGGACCCCGTCGCGACCGGACTGCCGGCGCGGCCACATCAAAAGGAGCCACCATGCCCGCACCCTTCACCCTGCTCGACCTCGCCGGCGCCAGCCGCGCCCCTTCGGCCTGGCAGGCAGCCACGCTGGTGCTGGTCGACCACCAGCGCGAATACGTGGACGGCAAGCTGCCGCTGGCCGGCATGCCCGCCGCCGTCGCGGCCTGCGCCGAACTGCTGGCGCTCGCGCGCCGCCACGGCAGCCCGGTGGTGCACGTGGTGCATCACGGCCGCGCCGGCAGCGGCGGCGCGTTCGACCCGGAAGGCCCTTATGCCGCGCTGATCGAAGGCCTCGAGGCGCGCGACGGCGAGCACACCGTGGCCAAGGGGCTGCCCAACAGCTTCGCCGGCACCACGCTGGCCGCGCTGCTCGCGCAGCTTGGCCGCAAGGAGCTGATCGTGGGCGGCTTCCAGACCCATATGTGCATCAGCGCCACGGTGCGCTCGGCGCTCGACCACGGCTATCGCAGCACCGTGGTCGCCGCGGCCTGCGCCACGCGCGACCTGCCCGATCCGCTCGGCGGCGCGCCGCTGGCGGCGGCCGAGGTCCACCGCGCGGCGCTGGCCGCGCTGCACGACCGCTTCGCCACCGTGGTGGCCGGCCCGGCGGCCTGGGACTGAAGCGCGCGGGCGGCGGAGGTGCGCCGGCGGGGCGGGCTGGTGCATACTACGGCCTCGCCGGCCCCCCTCCGGCCCCATTCCTCAGCCATTCCGACCGCCCCATGAAACGCATTCTCGTCATCAAGATCACCTCGCTGGGTGACATGGTCCACACGTTGCCGTTGGTGTCCGACCTGCGCCGCGCCTATCCCGAGGCCAAGATCGACTGGGTGGCGGACGCCTCCTGCGCGGACATCCCGCGCTGGGCGGTGGGCGTGGACCGCGTGATCGCGCCGCCGCTGCGGGGTTTCAAGAAGTCGCGCAGCTGGGCCGACCTGCGCGCCATCATCGGCGCGCTGTGGCAACTGCGCCGGGAAAAGTACGACGTGGTGGTGGACGTGCACGGCGTCTACAAGAGCGCCATCGTGGCGTGGCTGGCGCGCTCGGGCCGCCGGCTCGGCTACGCCGCCGAGTATCTCGGCGAGGCGCGCGCCGTGTTCGCCTACACCCAGATCTTCGGGCCGCACGGCGACGCCACGGCCCGCTACAAGATGCGCATGGTGGTGGCCAACGCGCTCGGCTACCCGATCGAGCCGGCCGAGCACTACGCCCTGCGCGTGCCGGCGCCGGCCACGCCGCTCAACGCCGACGGCCAGCCGCGCGCGATGCTGTTCCATGCCACCTCGGTCGAAGCCAAGAAATGGCCGGCGCAGCGCTGGATCGCGGTCGGCAGGGAGCTGACGGCGCGCGGCTACAGGATCCAGTTGCCGTGGGGCTCGCCGGCCGAGCGCGCGGAATCCGAGGCGCTGGCCGCCGAGATCCCGGGCGCGGAAGTGCTGCCGCGCATGACCATCACCGAATGCGCGCAGCGCGTCGATGCCGCCGCGCTGGTGGTCGGCACCGATACCGGCTTCGTCCATCTCGCCGACGCGCTCGGCAAGCCTTCGGTGATGTTGTTCACGGTGACGGACAGCCAGCATTTCGGCATCAATACGCCGGGCCAGTCCGTCTCCGTGGGCGCGAAAGGCGTGGTGCCGGAAGTCGCGGAAGTGCTCGACGCCATCGATCATGTCACCGCGGGCGAGCGCAGCCGTCAGGTAGGCGCCGCGCACACGGCCTGAGCGCTTGCCCGGGCCGCGCCGGCCCCGCGCTTGCGTTGTGTATCGTCCGATATATAATCGATCCGTACCGGCTGCCGGGAAACGACCATTTCTTGGGGCGAATGCAGCAGACGACGCAAACGGCAAGGAACCCTCATGGCGCGACCCCGCGAATTCGATGAACGGCAGGTGCTGGAAGCCGCGGGAGACGCTTTCTGGGCCCGGGGCTTCGAAGCCACCTCCATGCGCGACCTGGTCCGGCTCACGGGCCTGACGCAACCCAGCCTCTACAACGCCTTCGGCGACAAGCGCGGCCTCTACCGGCGCGCGCTGGACCACTACCTCACCCGCACGCTGCACGAGCGCATGCGCCGCGTCGAATCCGTGCTGCCGCCGGGCGCGGCCATCACGGCCTTCATGTCCGAGGTGATCGAGCGCTCGCTCTCGGACCAGCAGCATCGCGGCTGCATGCTGGTCAACGCCGCGGTGGAATCGACGCCCGACGACGAGGACCTGCAGGCCGCCATCGTCGCCGAGCTGGACCAGATGCGCGCGTTCTTCCGGCGCTGCATGGCGGCGGGGCAGGGCAGCGGCGAGATCCCGCCGGCGCTGCCGCCCGAAGCCGCCGCCACGCACCTGCTGGCCGTGCTGCTGGGCCTGCGCGTGCTGGCGCGGATCGAGCCGCGGCGCGTGCTGCTCGAAGGCGCGGTCAGCCCGACGCTCGGCCTGCTGGGGCTGCCGCCGCTGCCGGCCGCGGATGGCGGGCAGCGCCCGCAATAGCGGCAGGACCCGTTGCGGCAAGACCCGTTGCCGCGTCCGGCGCGAAACGCGCAGGCGTCCTAGAATGGTCGGCATTCCCGCACGCGAGCACCGTGCATGCCCCAGACCACAAGGACCCCATCCCATGAGTCAACTCTTCCAGCCGCTCTCCATCGGCAACCTGCGGCTTGAAAACCGCATCACCATCGCGCCCATGTGCCAGTACTCGGCCGAGGACGGCTCCGCCGGCGACTGGCACATGATTCACCTCGGCCAGCTCGCCATCTCCGGCGCGGGGCTGCTGATCATCGAAGCCTCCGCGGTCTCGCCGGAAGGGCGCATCACGCCGCAGGACCTCGGCCTCTACTCGGACGCCAACGAAGCCGCGCTGGGCAAGGTGCTCGCCGCCGCCCGCGCGCACGCGCCGATCGCCATCGCCATCCAGCTCGCCCACGCCGGGCGCAAGGCCTCCAGCCACGCGCCGTGGGACGGCGGCCTGCAGATCCGCCCCGACCAGCCGCGCGGCTGGAAGACGGTGGCGCCCTCCGCCGTGCCGCACGCCGAAGGCGAAGACCCGCCGCACGCGCTCGACCGCGCCGGCATGGACAAGGTCCGCGACGACTTCGTCGCCGCGGCGAAGCGCGCCGCGCGCCTGGGCCTCGACGGCATCGAGATCCACGCCGCGCACGGCTACCTGCTGCACCAGTTCCTCTCGCCGCTGGCCAACAAGCGCGACGACGAATACGGCGGCAGCCTCGAAAACCGCATGCGCTTCCCGGTCGAAGTGTTCGACGCGGTGCGCGCCGCGTTCCCGGCCGACAAGCCCGTGTGGGCGCGCATCTCCGCCACCGACTGGGTGCCGGGCGGCTGGGACATCGAAGGCACGGTGGCGCTGTCCAAGGTACTCAAGGCGCGCGGCTGCGCGGCCATCCACGTCACCACCGGCGGCGTCTCGCCGGCGCAGGCCATCAAGCTCGGGCCGGGCTACCAGGTGCCCTACGCCCAGCGGGTCAAGGCCGAAGTGGGTCTGCCCACCATCGCCGTGGGCCTGATCACCGAACCCGAGCAGGCCGAAGCCATCATCGCCAACGGCGAGGCCGACGCCGTGTCGCTGGCGCGCGCCATGCTCTACGACCCGCGCTGGCCGTGGCATGCCGCCGCCAAGCTCGGCGCGCAGGTGCACGCGCCCAAGCAGTACTGGCGCTCGCAGCCGCGCGAGTACAAGGACTTGTTCATCGATGCGAGCTTCGGGCAGCGTTGACGAGGTGGTGTTGCTGGCCGGCATGCGCGTTCAGTCCAGGCTGTTGAGGAACGACAGTATCCAGATCGTCAGGACGGGCGCGCCGGCCAGGCAGCGCAGCCACAGGTCGCGCCGCGTGGCCCACAGCGCCCACAACGCCGACAGGGCCGCGGCCAGGATGATCGCGCAGGCGGCGAAATAATGCTCGCGCGAGCGGTGGGCGTGGAGCGCGCTCACCGGGCCGAGCACGCCGCCGGCCTGGTCCGGCGGAAAAGCGCTGCCCCAAAGCTCGGCGATCATCAGGAGGCTGACAAAGCCGAGGAGCAGCGTCAGCAGCCATCTGGCCGCGAGCATCCATCGAGATGTTTTTTTCATTCCGGATCGTCGTCATGCATGCGCCTTCGGCGCGACGGTTCCAGATTTACGGCAGGTGGCGGGCGGATTCAGGCGGAAAAATCTGAACCGGGGGTGGGGGATTTCTGGAAAGACAGGCGGGCGGCGGCGCGGCAATGCCACGGGCCATTGACTTGCGCATGCGCGCGGCGCACCGGAGACGCACCAAAGAAAAAAGGACTTGGGCTGTCGCCTCAAGTCCTTCGTTCTTCACCGAATTCTGGTGGGTGGTACAGGGATTGAACCTGTGACCCCTGCCGTGTGAAGGCAGTGCTCTACCGCTGAGCTAACCACCCCTGCTGCTGCGTTGTTGCTGCCGTGCTGCAGAGAAACGAAATTATGCCGGCACCTCTGTATCTTGTAAAGCCCTTTCTTGGAAATTTCTTCAAAAAAGTGGTGCGGCACATCCACGGGGCTGCCGCTGCCCTTGCGTGGAGCGCCCCATGCCGGTCTACGCGGCCTGGGCGGCATCGGTTTCGGGCGGCGGTTCCTTCCAGACCACCTTGCCGCCGCTGGCCTTGTCGAGCTGCTTGAGCACGCCGAGGTGGGCTTCGATTTCCTCGTCGCTGGCCATCAGCACGGGCAGGGCCAGGCGGGAGAGGTCGGCGGCGGCCACCGCGCCGCTTTCCTCGCCGCCGCCTTCGAGCATGTCGATCACCAGCGAGTTCTGGCCGCGCGTCATGGCGAGGTAGACCTCGGCCAGCAGTTCCGCGTCGAGCAGTGCGCCGTGCAGCGTGCGGTGCGCGTTGCTGACGCCGAGGCGGTCGCACAGCGCGTCGAGCGAGTTGCGCTTGCCGGGGAACATCTGGCGGGCTTCGCGCAGGGTGTCGATCACGCTGCCGGCGTGTTCGCGGAACGGCGGCAGGCCGACCAGCTTGAATTCCATGTCGAGGAAGCCAAGGTCGAACGGCGCGTTGTGGATGATCAGCTCGGCGTCCTGGATGAAGTCGCGGATCTCGAGGGCGACCTCGGCGAACTTGGGCTTGTCGGCCAGGAATTCGAGCGTGATGCCGTGCACGGCGATCGCGCCTTCGTCGATGTTGCGCTCGGGGTGGACGTAGAAGTGCAGGTGGCGGCCCGTGAGGCGGCGGTTGAGCAGCTCCACGCAGCCGATTTCAATCAGGCGGTCGCCGCCGGCGGCGTTGAGGCCGGTGGTTTCGGTGTCGAGTACGATCTGTCGCATGGCGGGCATTCTAACCGGTGGGGCGCGGCGGCCGGCCGCCGCCGCGTGGGTTACTGTTGCTTGAGTGAGGCCACGCCGCGGTTGGCGAGGGCGTCGGCGCGTTCGTTGCCGGGGTGGCCGTTGTGGCCGCGCACCCAGTGCCAGGAGATGTCGTGGCCCTGGGCGAGCTTGTCCATTTCCTGCCAGAGGTCGGCGTTCTTGACCGGCTTCTTGTCGGCGGTCTTCCAGCCGCGCGCCTTCCAGCCGGGCAGCCATTCGCCGATGCCTTTCTGCACGTATTGCGAGTCGGTGTAGACCGCCACGCGGCAGGGCCGCTTGAGCGCGCGCAGCGCTTCGATGACGGCGGTCATCTCCATGCGGTTGTTGGTGGTGTTGTGCTCGCCGCCGAACAGTTCCTTTTCGTTGCTGCCGGCGACCAGCACGGCGCCCCAGCCGCCGCGGCCGGGATTGCCCTTGCAGGCGCCGTCCGAGTAGATGATGACGTCTTCGATTTCGTTGCTTGACATGGAGTTCGCTGCTGGGGCGGGCGGCCTGTGGCGGCGCCCGCCGGGTTGTTCGGTAAAGAGTCGGTGGCGTTCAGTGCTCGTCGCCGGGCGACTTGCCGTGGGTGCCGGTGGGCGTGGCCACCGGCGCGGCGACCGGCGACAGCGCGGGCTTGGTCTTCCACGCGGGGCCGACCAGGCGGATGTTGCGCACGCGCTTGACCGCCGAGATCATGTAGACGGAGCCGAAGATCGGCCACCAGCGGTCGCCGGCCTTTTCCATGAAGGCGGCGCGCTGCAGCCAGCGCTCGGTGCGATAGGGCGGACAATAGCAGCCGAAGCGGCCGCGGATGATATCGAATCCGAGCAGCTTGAGCCAGTCCTTGATGCGCACGAAGCCGATCGACTGGCTGTCGTGCGGCAGGAACGGGTCGGCGCCGAGCCGCTTGAGGCCCTGGCGCGCGCCCCACAGGCTCATCGGGTTGAAGCAGGTGACGACCACGCGGCCTTCGGGCATGAGCACGCGGGAGACCTCGCGCAGCACTTCGTGCGGGTCTTCGGAGAATTCCAGCACGTGCGGCAGGGTGACGAGATCGATGCTTTGCGTCTCGAACGGCAGTTCGTCGAAGCGGCACAGCAACTGGCGCGCGTCGGCCTGGGCGCGCGGGCCGTGGGGGCCGCTGCCGGGCGCGAGCGCGAGTGCGGAGAACGGCATGCGGTTCTCGCGCAGGGTGTCGATGTGGGGCAGGCCGAGCTGCACGGCGTGGTAGCCGAAGATGTCCGTGACGGTCCGGTCGTACTGGGTCTGCTCCCATTGCAGCATGTACTGCCCGGGTGGCGAGGCAAGCCAGTCTTCCCAACTTATAATCGGACGCTTGGACATAGGAGCACGCATGTTGAAGGTGGAGCCGATTCCCGCATTCCAGGATAACTATATCTGGGCGATCCACGACGGTCACTGCGCCGCCGTGGTGGACCCGGGCGAGGCTGCGCCGGTGGAGGCTTACCTGGCGCGCCACGGGCTGGCCCTGGGCGCTATTGTAATCACCCACCACCACGGCGATCACCAGGGCGGCGTGGCGGAGCTGCTGGCGGCACACCCGGCGGCGCCGGACGGCGCGCCGCTGCCGGTGATCGGGCCGGCCGGCGAGCGCATCGGCGGGCGTACCGTGGCCGTGCGCGAGGGCGACACGGTGGACGTGGCCCATCCCGCCATGCGGTTGCGCGTGCTGGACGTGCCGGGCCACACCGCCGGCCACGTCGCCTACGTGGCCGACCTGCCGGGCGCGGGCCGCGCGGTGTTCTGCGGCGACACGCTGTTCGCCAGCGGCTGCGGGCGCCTGTTCGAGGGCACGCCGGCGCAGATGCTGGCCTCGCTCGACAAGCTGGCCGCGCTGCCGGGAGACACGCGCGTCTACTGCGCGCACGAGTACACTCGCAGCAACGTCCGCTTTGCCCGCGCGGTGGAGCCGGACAATGCCGCGCTGGCGGCGTGGGAGGCGCGCGTGGAGGCGCTGCGCGCGGCCGGCACGCCGACCGTGCCGACCACGGTGGCGCAGGAGCGCGAGGTCAATCCGTTCCTGCGCTCGCGCGAGCCCGGCGTGCGCCGGGCGGTGGCCGCCCACGCGGGCGGTCCCGCCGGCGACGACGCGGCGGCCTTCGGCGCGCTGCGCGGCTGGAAGGACAATTTCCGCTGATTGCGCGCGGCGCCCGCCAGCCTTTGCCTGGCCTGCGCCTGCCGCATCCATTGCCCGCCGCGCCGGCCTGCCGGCCGCGGCGGCGGGGAGAATTTCATTGACGCGAAAGCCGGATTTTTTTAGCATCAGGCAAATTTTTAGCGTCACGATTTGAGAACTTAATGAAAATTGGTCGATTACTGGCGGTATTTGCGTGTGCCACGCTGCTAGCAGCGTGCGCCAGCACGCCAACGCCGCCTGAAGCCGCCGACGGCGGCACCGCGACCGCCTCCGCAACCAGACCGGCTGTCTCGAAGCCCGATCCGCTCAACTCGATCAACAGCGCTTCCGTCATCAACGTCGACAGCGACAGCCTCGACTGGCTGCGCGGCCCGTCGAACGACATCTGGGGCCGCATCCGCCGCGGCTTCGCCATGCCCGACCTGGAAGGCACGCTGGTCGACGACCGCACGCAGTGGTACGCGCAGCGGCCGGACTACATGGAGCGGATGGTGGGGCGCTCGAGCCGCTACCTGTATCACATCGTCGAGGAGCTGGAGCGGCGCAAGATGCCCACCGAGCTGGCGCTGCTGCCGTTCGTGGAGAGCGCGTTCAACCCGCAGGCCGAGTCCACCGCCAAGGCCGCCGGCATGTGGCAGTTCATCCCGAGCACCGGCAAGACCTACAACCTCAAGCAGAACATGTTCCGCGACGAGCGGCGCGACGTGCTGGCCTCCACCGACGCCGCGCTCGACTACCTTGCCCGGCTGTACGACATGTTCGGCGACTGGCAACTGGCGCTGGCCGCCTACAACTGGGGCGAGGGCGCGGTCTCGCGCGCCATCGCGCGCAACCAGGCGCGCGGGCTGCCGACCGACTACGCCAGCCTGAGCATGCCCAACGAGACGCGCTACTACGTGCCCAAGCTGCAGGCGGTCAAGAACATCATCGCCAACCCGCAGTCGTACGGGGTCAAGCTGCCGGACATCCCGGACCACCCGTACTTCGTCACGGTGACGACCTCGCGCGACATCGACGTCACGCTGGCGGCCAAGCTGGCCAACCTGCCGCTCGACGAGTTCAAGGCGCTCAACCCGTCGTTCAACCGGCCGGTGATCCTGGGCGCGGCCAACCCGCAGATCCTGCTGCCCTTCGACAACGCCGAGCGCTTCCAGTACAACCTCAACACCTACCGGGGCGGGCTGTCGAGCTGGACCGCGGTGACGGTGGACAACCGCGAGCGCATCGAGTCGCTGGCGGCGCGGCTGAACATCGACGCCGACACCATCCGCGACATCAACCGCATTCCCAAGGGCATGCGGCTCAAGGCCGGCTCCACGGTGGTGGTGCCGCGCTCGGGCGAGCACAACCAGGACATCAGCGCCACGCTGGCCGAGAGCGCCATGATGGCGGTGGAGCCGGACGTGCCGGACGCGCGCCGCATCGTGGTGCGCGCCGGGCGGCGCGACACGGTGGCCACGGTGGCGCGCCGCTATGGCGTGTCGGCGGGCCAGGTGCAGTCCTGGAACAAGCTGTCCGGCACCAAGCTGGTGGCGGGGCAGAGCCTGGTGGTGATGGTGCCGGCGGCGAGCCGCTTCGCCAGCGCGCCGGCGCTGCCGTCGACCGCGTCGGCGCTGGTGCCGGTGCGCGCGGTCGAGCCGGTGCGCGCGTCGGCGTCCGGCAAGGGCGGCCGCGGCGCGCGCCAGCGCGTGGAGGTGCAGGCGGTGCCGCGCAAGGGCGCGGCCGTGGCGGCCAAGGCGCCGGCGCGGGCATCGTCCGCCAAGGCCGCGCCGGCGGTGGCAGCGGTGGCGACGACCAAGGGCGCCGCCGCCAAGCCCGCCGCCCGGACGGCGGGCCCGGCCAAGGCCTCGGGCAAGGCGCACACGCGCTGAGGGCGCGGGCCTGGCCCGCACCGGGTTTGCGCTATATCAAGGGCGTGCCGCGCAGGCACGCCCTTTTTGTTTGCCGCGCGGCGGCCGGTAAGTCTTGCGTAAGGCGGCATGGCCAGACTGCAAGCGCCGCCGGTGGTGGCAAACTAGTGCTTTGCATCGCGAATTCGTCGATCGAGCCCGCCGGCAAGACATCACACAACCCGCGACAAAGCGGAGGAGACAAGCCATGACGGCAACCCGTGCCTTTCACGCCCGGTCGCTGAGCGATCCCGCCGGTTTCTGGGCCGAACAGGCCCGCCGCATCGAATGGGAGACCCCGTTCGACACCGTGCTGGACGACAGCCGCGCGCCATTCACCCGCTGGTTCGTGGGCGGGCGCACCAATCTCTGCCACAACGCCGTGGACCGCCACCTGGCGGAGCGCGCGGCCCAGCCGGCGCTGATCTACGTGTCCACCGAGACCGGCGAGCACCGCAGCTACAGCTACGCGGAGCTGCACGACGAGGTCAACCGCATGGCGGCGATCCTGCAGCAGATGGGCGTGGTCAAGGGCGACCGCGTGCTGATCTACATGCCGATGATTCCCGAGGCCGCGTTCGCCATGCTGGCCTGCGTGCGCATCGGCGCGATCCATTCGGTGGTGTTCGGCGGCTTCGCCTCGGTCAGCCTGGCCGCGCGCATCGACGACGCGCGGCCGCGCGTGGTCATCAGCGCCGATGCCGGCTCGCGCGCGGGCAAGGTGGTGCCCTACAAGCCGCTGCTGGACGCGGCGCTGGAGCTGGCCGCGCACAAGCCCGAGCGCGTGCTGCTGGTGGACCGCCAGCTGGCGCCGATGACGCTGGCCGCGGGCCGCGACGAGGACTACGCCGCCTGGCGCGAACGCGTGGGCGCGGCGCGGGTGCCGTGCACGTGGCTGGAATCGAACGAGCCGTCCTATGTGCTCTATACCTCCGGCACCACCGGCAAGCCCAAGGGCGTGCAGCGCGATACCGGCGGCTACGCCGTGGCGCTGGCCGCGTCGATGGAATACATCTTCTGCGGCAAAGCCGGCGACACCATGTTTTCCAGCTCGGACATCGGCTGGGTGGTCGGGCACAGCTACATCATCTACGGCCCGCTGCTGGCCGGCATGACCACGCTGATGTACGAGGGCACGCCGGTGCGCCCGGACGGCGGCATCCTGTGGCAACTGGTGGAGCAGTACCGCGTGAACCTGATGTTCAGCGCGCCCACCGCCATCCGCGTGCTCAAGAAGCAGGACCCGGCCTGGCTCACGCGCTACGACCTGTCCAGCCTGCGGCTGCTGTTCCTGGCCGGCGAGCCGCTCGACGAGCCCACCGCGAGCTGGATCCAGCAGGGCATCGGCAAGCCGGTGGTGGACAACTACTGGCAGACCGAGACCGGCTGGCCGATCATCGCCATCCAGCGCGGCGTCGAGCCGCTGCCGCCCAAGCTGGGCTCGCCGGGCGTGCCGGTGTACGGCTACGGCCTGAAGATCGTCGACGAGAACACCGGCGCCGAATGCCCGCCCGGGCAGAAGGGCGTGGTGGCCATCGACGGCCCGCTGCCGCCGGGCTGCATGACCACCGTGTGGGGCGACGACGAGCGCTTCGTCAAGACCTACTGGACCGGCGTGCCGGGGCGCCGCTGCTATTCCACGTTCGACTGGGGCGTGCAGGACGAGGACGGCTACATCTTCATCCTCGGGCGCACCGACGACGTCATCAACGTGGCCGGCCACCGGCTCGGCACGCGCGAGATCGAGGAGAGCATTTCCTCGCACGCGGCGGTGGCCGAGGTGGCGGTGGTGGGCGTGCACGACGCGCTCAAGGGCCAGGTGGCGATGGCCTTCGTGATCGCGCGCGACGCCAGCCGCACGGCCACCCAGGCCGACCGCCTGGCCTTCGAGGGCGACCTGATGAAGACCGTGGACCAGCAGCTTGGCGCGGTGGCGCGCCCGGCGCGGGTGTTCTTCGTGGGCGCGCTGCCCAAGACCCGCTCCGGCAAGCTGCTGCGGCGCGCCATGCAGGCCGTGGCCGAGGGGCGCGACGCGGGCGACCTCACCACCATCGAGGACCCGAGCGCGCTGGCGCAGTTGCAGGCGGCGATGCAGGGCTGAGGCGGACGGAAGGGCTGGCCGGGGCGGGGCGGCGAATGCCGCGCCCCGGCCGGAGATGACGGCGGCGCCGCTGCGCCGCCGCAGAGATTGTGCTTGCCAGGCGCCGGCATGCGGGCTAATATTTTAGGCATAAAATATTTAGGCATGATCTAGATGCGCGGTCGCGCATCGCATGTGCCGAGTTCGCCGGCCGGCGGCATTCCCGGGCCGGCACGCAGGAGACGGAAGATGCGAGTGCTGTGTATCGGCGGCGGCCCGGCGGGGCTGTATTTCGGCCTGCTGACCAAGCTGCGGGACCCAGCCAGCGAAGTCTGGGTGGTCGAGCGCAACCGCCCCTACGATACCTTCGGCTGGGGCGTGGTGTTCTCCGACGCCACGCTGGACAACCTGCGGCAGGCCGATCCGGTCAGCGCGCGCGAGATCGACGCGGCGTTCAATCACTGGGACGACATCGACGTCCACATCGGCGGGCGCACCATCCGCTCCGGCGGGCACGGCTTCATCGGCATCGGCCGCAAGCGCCTGCTCAACATCCTGCAGGCGCGCTGCGAGGCGCTCGGCGTGCATCTCGTGTTCGAGACCGACGCGGCCGACGACCAGGCGCTCGCGCAGCAGTACCGGGCCGACCTCGTGATCGCCTCGGACGGCATCAACAGCCGCGTGCGCACGCGCTATGCCGACACCTTCCGGCCCGACATCGACACGCGCCGCTGCCGCTTCGTCTGGCTCGGCACGCACAAGCTGTTCGACGCCTTCACCTTCGCCTTCGAGAAGACCGGGCACGGCTGGTTCCAGGCCCACGCCTACCGCTTCGACGACAGCACCTCCACCTTCATCGTGGAGGCGCCGGAGCCGGTGTGGCGCGCCGCGGGCATCGAGCAGATGAGCCAGGAAGAAGGCGTGGCCTTCTGTGAGCGCCTGTTCGCGCGCCATCTCGACGGCCACCGCCTGATCAGCAACGCCACCCACCTGCGCGGCTCGGCCAGCTGGATCCGCTTCCCGCGCGTGATCTGCCAGACCTGGGTGCACTGGAACACGCTGGCCGACGGCCGCCGCGTGCCGGTGGTGCTGATGGGCGATGCCGCGCACACCGCGCATTTCTCGATCGGCTCGGGCACCAAGCTGGCGCTGGAAGACGCCATCGAGCTGGCCGACAACATCCGCGCCGCTGGCGATGCGGGCGATGTCGGCGCCGCCGCGCTGCCGCGGGCGCTGGAGCGCTACCAGGCCAGCCGCAGCGTGGAGGTGCTCAAGATCCAGAACGCCGCGCGCAATTCCACCGAGTGGTTCGAGAACGTCGAGCGCTACGCCGGCATGGCCCCGGAGCAGTTCGCCTACTCGCTGCTGACGCGCTCACAGCGCATCTCGCACGAGAACCTGCGCGTGCGCGACGCGGCCTACGTGGCAGGCTTCGAGCGCTGGCTGGCCGGGCAGGCCGCGGCGCATGCCGGCGGCGCCGCGCCTGCAGTGCCCGCCGCGCATCCCGTGCCGCCGATGTTCACGCCGTTCCGCGTGCGCGGCGTGACGCTGAAGAACCGCGTGGTGGTGTCGCCGATGGCGATGTACTCGTGCGTGGACGGCGTGCCGGGCGATTTCCACCTGGCGCATCTCGGCGCGCGCGCGCTCGGCGGCGCGGCGATGGTGGTGGCGGAGATGACCTGCACTTCCCCGGACGCGCGCATCACGCCGGGCTGCCCGGGCTTGTGGAACGACACCCAGCGCGACGCCTGGCGCCGCGTCGTGGACCTGGTGCACGCCAGCAGCGACGCGCGCATCGCCATGCAGCTCGGCCACGCCGGGCGCAAGGGCTCGACCCAGCTCGGCTGGGAGCAGATGGACTATCCGCTTGCCGGCGGCAACTGGCCGCTGCTGTCGGCTTCGCCGCTGCCCTACCTGCCCGGCGTCTCGCAGGTGCCGCGCGAGATGACGCGCGCCGACATGGACCGCGTGCGCGACGATTTCACCGCCGCCGCGCGGCGCGCCGCCGAAGCCGGCTTCGACTGGCTGGAGCTGCACTGCGCGCACGGCTACCTGCTGTCGAGCTTCATCTCGCCGCTGACCAACCGGCGCGCCGACGAATACGGCGGCACGCTGGCCGCGCGGCTGCGCTATCCGCTCGAGGTGTTCGCCGCGGTGCGCGCCGCGTGGCCGCAGGACAAGCCGATGTCGGTGCGCATCTCGGCGCACGACTGGGTCGAGGGCGGCATCACGCCCGACGACGCGGTCGGGATCGCGCGCGCGTTCAAGGCTGCCGGCGCCGACATGATCGACTGCTCGTCCGGCCAGGTCAGCCCGGACCAGGCGCCGGTGTACGGCCGCATGTACCAGACGCCGTTCGCCGACCGCATCCGCAACGAGGCCGGCATCGCCACCATTGCCGTGGGCGCGATCTTCGAGGCCGACCACGTCGACAGCATCATCGCCGCCGGGCGCGCCGACCTGTGCGCGATCGCGCGCCCGCACCTGGCGGACCCGGCCTGGACCCTCCACGAGGCGGCGCGCATCGGCCACCGCGAGCTGGCGTGGCCGAAGCAATACCAGGCCGGCAAGCGCCAGTTCGAAACCAATCTGGAGCGCGCCGCGCAGATGGCGCAACAGCAGGCGGCGCAGGCGGCGCGGGCGATACAAGCGGCGGCGCGGCATGCGCGGCAAGCGGAGGAACGTTGAACATGGCGGCACAACTTGCATTGCAGGGCCGGCACGCGCTGGTCACCGGCGGCGGCCGCGGCATCGGCGCGGCGATCGCGCGGCGGCTGCTCGCGCACGGCGCCAGCGTCACGCTGCTCGGGCGCGACGCCGCCACGCTGGCCGCCACCGCCGACGCGCTGGCCGACGCGGTGGTGCCGCCGGCCACGCTCGGCACGGTGAGCGCGGACGTCGCCAGCGCCGACAGCGTGGCGGCGGCCTTCGCCGCGGCGGCCGCGCGCGCGGGGCGCATCGACATCCTCGTCAACAACGCCGGGCAGGCGCGCAGCGCGCCGTTCCTGAAGACCGATCTGGCGTTGTGGCAGGGCATGCTCGAAGTCAACCTGACCGGCACCTTCCTGTGCACGCAGGCGGCGCTGCCCGGCATGCTGGAAAACGGCTGGGGCCGCATCGTCAACGTGGCCAGCACCGCCGGGCTGGCCGGCTACGGCTACGTCAGCGCCTACTGCGCGGCCAAGCACGGCGTGATCGGGCTCACGCGCGCGCTGGCGCTGGAGACCGCGCGCGGCGGCGTGACCGTCAACGCGGTCTGCCCCGGCTACACCGAGACCGACATCGTGCGCGACGCGGTGGCCAACATCGTGCGCAAGACCGGCCGCGGCGAAGCCGAGGCGCGCGCCGAGCTGGCGAAGGGCAACCCGCAGGGCCGGCTGGTCCAGCCCGAGGAAGTGGCCGACGCGGTGGCGTGGCTGTGCCAGCCGACTGCCGGCGCCATCACCGGGCAGGCGGTGCCGGTGGCCGGCGGCGAAGTCATGGCCGGCTAGCCGCGCGCGCCGGGACACGACCCACGCAATCCAACGAACACCCGCAAGCGAGAGAGACGAGATGAGCGAAATCGCACTGGACATGCGCCACCACAAGCGCAGCTTCGCCGGCTACCAGCCCAGGCACTTCCTGTGGTCGGTCTCGGCCGACGGCAAGGTCGGCACCGTGACGCTGAACCGCCCCGAGCGCAAGAACCCGCTGACCTTCGATTCCTACGCCGAGCTGCGCGACCTGTTCCGCGGCCTGTGCCATGCCAGCGACATCAAGGCCGTGGTCGTCACCGGCGCCGGCGGCAATTTCTGCTCGGGCGGCGACGTGCACGAGATCATCGGCCCGCTCACGCGCATGACCATGCCCGAACTGCTCGACTTCACGCGCATGACCGGCGACCTGATCAAGGCCATGCGCGCGTGCCCGCAGCCGGTCATCAGCGCCGTCGACGGCATCTGCGCCGGCGCCGGCGCGATGATGGCGCTGGCCTCCGACATGCGGCTGGGCACGGCGCAGGCCAGGACCGCCTTCCTGTTCGTGCGCGTGGGCCTGGCCGGCGCCGACATGGGCGCGTGCTCGCTGCTGCCGCGCGTGATCGGCCAGGGCCGCGCCGGCGAGCTGCTCTACACCGGCCGCGCGATGAGCGCGGAAGAGGGCCTGCAATGGGGCTTCTTCAACGCGCTGCACGCGCCCGGCACGCTGCTGGCCGACGCGCAGGCGCTGGCCGCGCAGATCGCCGCCGGTCCCACGTTCGCGCACGGCGTGACCAAGAAGCTGCTGCACCAGGAATGGAACATGGGCCTGGACGAAGCCATCGAGGCCGAGGCCGAGGCGCAGGCCATCTGCATGCAGACGCGCGACTTCCGCCGCGCCTACGACGCCTTCGTGGCCAAGGCGCGCCCGGTGTTCGAAGGCGACTGAATCTTGCGCGCAACGCCGAACCAGAGGAAATCCCACGCCATGTCCGACAAGAGTTATCTCTCGCTGCCGTTCTTCGACGACGCGCACCGCGCGCTGGAGCAGCGCCTCGACGCCTGGGCCGCGGCCTCGCTCGCGGTCGACCACCGCGACACCGACGCCGCCTGCCGCGCGCTGGTGCGCCAGCTCGGCGCGGCCGGCTGGCTGCGCTATTGCGTGCCGGCCGCCTACGGCGGCGCGCTCGACAAGCTGGATTCGCGCTCGCTGTGCCTGCTGCGCGAGACGCTGGCCCGCCACGACGGCCTGGCCGACTTCGCCTTCGCCATGCAGGGGCTGGGCAGCGGCGCGATCTCGCTGGCCGGCAGCGAGGCCGTGCGCGAGCGCTACCTGCCGCGCGTGGCGCGCGGCGAGGCCATCGCCGCGTTCGCGCTGTCCGAGCCCGATGCCGGCTCCGACGTGGCGGCCATGCAGTGCCGCGCCGCGCGCGACGGCGACGACTACGTGCTCGACGGCGCCAAGACCTGGATCTCCAACGGCGGCATCGCCGATTTCTACTGCGTGTTCGCGCGCACCGGCGAGGCGCCCGGCGCACGCGGCATCTCGGCCTTCGTGGTCGACGCCGACACGCCCGGGCTGACGATTGCCGAGCGCATCGACGTGATGGCGCCGCACCCGCTGGCCACGCTGCGCTTCGACCGCTGCCGCGTGCCGGCCGGCGCGCGCCTGGGCGAGGTGGGGCAGGGCTTCAAGGTGGCGATGATGACGCTGGACATCTTCCGCGCCTCGGTGGCCGCCGCGGCGCTCGGCTTCGGCCGCGCCGCGCTGGACGAGGCGCTCGCGCGCGCCAGCACGCGGCCGATGTTCGGCGGCGTGCTGGCCGACCTGCAACTGACGCAGGCCGCGCTCGGCGACATGGCCACCGCGATCGACTCGGCGGCGCTGCTGACCTACCGCGCGGCGTGGCTGCGCGACGTGGCCGGCGTGCGCACCACGCGCGAGGCGGCGATGGCCAAGATGGTGGCCACCGAGAACGCGCAGCAGGTGATCGACCGCGCCGTGCAGATGTTCGGCGGGCTCGGCGTCAAGGTCGGCACGCGCGTGGAAAGCCTGTACCGCGAGATCCGCTCGCTGCGCATCTACGAAGGCGCCACCGAGGTGCAGAAGCTCATCATCGCGCGCGAGACGCTGGCGCAGCAGCGCGGCTAGCGCGGCGGACAGCGCGGCAAGACCCTTACCAGCATCATCAGAATGAAGGAAGCGGAGACAATCATGGCTAGCACAGCCCACCTCGATACCTTTGCGCGCGACCGGCTGCCGCCCCCGGAGCAGTGGCCCGAGCTGCTGTTCAACGAAGACACGCAATATCCGCCGCGCTTGAACTGCGCGCTGGAGCTGGTCGAGCGCCACGTGCGCGAGGGGCGTGGCGCGCGCGTGGCGATCCGCTACGAGCAGGACGGCGCGCGGCACGCGGTCACCTACGCGGAGCTGGCCGCGCTGTCCAACCGCATCGCCCACGTGCTGACCAGCGACATGAAGCTGGTGCCCGGCAACCGCGTGCTGCTGCGCGGGCCCAACAACCTGATGATGGCGGCGAGCTGGCTGGCGGTGGTCAAGGCCGGCCTGATCGCGGTGCCGACCATGCCGCTGCTGCGCGCCAAGGAACTCAAGCAGGTCATCGACCGCGCCCAGGTCGGCGCGGCGCTGTGCGACGCGCGCCTGCGCGACGAGCTCGACGCCAACCTCGCGCCCGGCGGCGCGCAGCACTGCCCGGGCCTCGCGCAGGTGCGCTACTTCAACGGCAGCGGCGCCGACGCGCTGGAGGCGGCCATCGCCGGCAAGCCGGACGCCTACGCGGCCTGCGACACCGCCGCCGACGACATCTGCCTGATCGCCTTCACCAGCGGCACCACGGGCCAGCCCAAGGGCACCGTGCATTTCCACCGCGACGTGATCGCCATGTGCGACCTGTTCCCGCGCCACGTGCTCAAGCCGGGCCCGGACGACATCTTCTGCGGCACGCCGCCGCTGGCCTTCACCTTCGGCCTGGGCGGCATGCTGTGCTTCCCGCTGCGCGCGGGCGCCTCCACCGTGCTGGCCGAGCGGCTCACGCCGGAGAGTCTGCTGGCGCTGATCCAGTCGTGGCGCGCCACCATCGTCTTCACCGCGCCGACCTTCTACCGCCAGATGGCGGCGCTGGCGCCGGGCTACGACATCGCCAGCCTGAAGAAGAGCGTGTCGGCCGGCGAGGCGCTGCCCGACGCCACGCGCCAGAGCTGGAAGGCCGCCACCGGCATCGAGATGACCGACGGCATCGGCGGCACCGAGATGATGCACATCTTCATCTCCAGCGCCGGCGCGGACGTGCGGCCCGGCGCGATCGGCAAGGTGGTGCCGGGCTACGTGGCGCGCATCGTCGACGAGGCCATGCAGCCGGTGCCGCCGGGCACGGTCGGCAGACTCGCGGTGCGCGGGCCCACCGGCTGCCGCTACCTGGACGACCCGCGCCAGGCGGCCTACGTGAAGGACGGCTGGAACCTGCCCGGCGACACCTTCATGGCGGATGCCGACGGCTATTACTTCTACCAGGCGCGCTCGGACGACATGATCGTCTCGGCGGGCTACAACATCGCCGGCCCCGAGGTGGAGAGCGTGCTGATGCGCCACGCGGCGGTGGCCGAATGCGGCGTGGTCGGCATGGCCGACGCCGAGCGCGGGCAGGTGGTGGCGGCCTACGTGGTGCTGCGCCCCGGCGTGCCGGCGGGCGAGGACACGCGCGCGGCGCTGCAGGCCTACGTCAAGGCGGAGATCGCGCCGTACAAGTATCCGCGCCGCGTGATCTTCGTCGACGCGCTGCCGCGCACCGAGACCGGCAAGCTGCAGCGCTTCCGCCTGCGGCAGATGGCCGAGCAGCAGGCGGCGGCGGACGGCGGGGCGGGGCAGCCGTGAGCGAGGTCTTCGCCGGCACGCGGCGCGTGCGCTTCAAGGATTGCGATGCCGCCGGCATCGTGTTCTTCCCGCGCTACTTCGAGATGCTCAACGACCTCGTCGAGGACTGGTTCCGCGAGGCGCTGGGCTGGCCCTTCGGCGAGATGCACGGCGCCGGCGGGGCCGGCGTGCCGACCGCGGCGCTGTCGTGCCGCTTCATGGCGCCGAGCCGGCTCGGCGAGGTGCTCACGCGCGAGCTGCGCGTGACGCATCTCGGGCGCAGCAGTTTTTCGCTGCTGGTGCGCTTTCGCGGGCCGGCCGGCGACGCGCGGCTGGAGATCGCGCAGCGGCTGGTGTGCGTCGATGCCGGCAGGCTGGCGCCGCGCGCGCTGCCGCCCGCGGTGCACGCGGCGATGGCGCGCTTCCTGGCGCCGCCGGGCGAGGCCGGCGGTATGCCTGCCGACGGCCCGCGCGGCGAGGACGGCGGCTGAGCGCCGCGCCAGCCCGGGCTGCATCGGGACGCATCGGGCTGTACGGGGCCGCATCGGAAAACATGGAATTCAACATCACAAGAACGACGGGGAAACCGATCATGAAGATTCTGCAACCACCAGACTGGGCGCTGCCGCGCGGCTATGCCAACGGCGTGATGACGGAGATGCGCGTGGGCAGCCGGCTGCTGTTCGTCGGCGGCCAGATCGGCTGGAACGGCAGGTGCGAGTTCGAGACCGACGATTTCGCGGAACAGGCCGGGCAGGCGCTGCGCAACGTGGTGGCGGTGCTGGCCGAGGGCGGGGCGCGCCCGGAGCACATCGTGCGCATGACCTGGTATGTGAAGGACAAGGCGGCCTACGTGGGCGCCTACCGCGCCATCGGCGAGCATTACCGCGCCACCATCGGCCGCCATTTCCCGGCCATGACGGCGGTGGAGGTGTCCGACCTCGTGGAAGCGCGCGCCAAGGTGGAGATCGAGGTGACGGCAGTGGTGCCGCCGGCATGAACCCCGCGCCGCACGCCGCGGCGTGCGGCCGCAGGCCGGGTGGCCCGCACGCCGCCGTGCGGTCCGCAAGTCCTTGATAACTTGAGAAAATGGGCGCGGCAGGGTATAATCCGAAAGTTTCGCTTTCAGAACCCCTCACCCTAGCGCCTACCGAATTCCACCTTCCGCCGCCCCCATTTCGCCCTGGCTCCGCCCCATGTTTTCGTGTGGCGTTTCGAGCGCCTGGCGAACGGTCCGGGCAACAGGCGGCGCCTCCGGCGCCATGCCTGCTGCCAAGCCGGACAACGGGGCAAGAGGCGTTGAGCAGGTCGGTCACGGGGTGAATCCAGCAGGAGCCTACCCGTGTTACCGTCTTTTCCGTCCGCCATTCTCGCGCTTGCAGACGGCACGGTCTTTCGTGGCTATTCCATCGGCGCTTCCGGTCATACGATTGGCGAAGTGGTGTTCAACACCGCCATCACCGGATACCAGGAAATCCTTACCGACCCGAGCTATTCGCGGCAGATCGTCACGCTGACGTATCCGCATATCGGCAATTACGGCGTCAACGGTGAGGATGTCGAGGCAACGAAAGTCCATGCCGCCGGCCTGATCATCAAGGATCTGCCGATTCTGGCCTCCAGCTTCCGCAAGGAGCACACGCTCGCGCACTACCTCAAGCAGGAAAAGGTGGTGGCGATCGCCGGCATCGATACCCGCAAGCTGACCCGCATCCTGCGCGAGAAGGGTGCCCAGAACGGCTGCATCCTGGCCGGCGAGGACAATGTGCAGAAGGCCATCGACCTGGCCCGCTCGTTCCCCGGCCTGGCCGGCATGGACCTGGCCAAGGTGGTGTCGGCCAGGGAGCCGTACGAATGGACCCAGTCCGAGTGGAAGCTCGGCGCCGGCTACGGCAAGCAGGAGCAGCCGCAGTTCCACGTGGTCGCCTATGACTACGGCGTCAAGTTCAACATCCTGCGCATGCTGGCCCAGCGCGGCTGCAAGGTGACGGTGCTGCCGGCCCAGGCCAGCGCGGCCGACGCGCTGGCGCTCAACCCGGACGGCATCTTCCTGTCCAACGGCCCGGGCGACCCGGAGCCGTGCGACTACGCCATCGCCGCCACGCGCGAGTTCATCGCGCGCGGCATTCCCACGTTCGGCATCTGCCTGGGCCACCAGATCATGGCCCTGGCCGTGGGCGCGAAGACGCTCAAGATGAAGTTCGGCCACCACGGCGCCAACCACCCGGTCAAGGACCTGGACGACGGCCGCGTGGTGATCACCTCGCAGAACCACGGCTTCGCCGTGGATGCCGCCACGCTGCCGGCCAACGTGCGCACCACGCACGTGTCGCTGTTCGACGGCTCGCTGCAGGGCTTCGCGCTGACCGACAAGCCGGCGTTCTGCTTCCAGGGCCACCCGGAAGCCTCGCCCGGCCCGCACGACGTGGCTTACCTGTTCGACCGCTTCACCAAGATGATGGCGGACGCGCGCAAGTAAGCGCGGCGCAACGGACCGGCAACGAAGCAGAACCGAAGAAGAAACGAAGACAGCAAGACCCAGGAACCAGCAGGAACCCCCCATGAACGCCTTCATGCACGCCACGCTCGGCATCACCGATTTCTGGACCTATGTGCTCGGCACGATCTTCATCGTGCTGCTGCCGGGGCCGAACTCGATGTACGTGCTGTCGGTCGCCGCCCAGCGCGGCGTGCGCGCGGGCTACAAGGGCGCCTGCGGGGTGTTCCTGGGCGACGCGGTCCTGATGGTGCTGTCGGCGGCGGGCGTGGCCTCGCTGCTACAGGCCAGCCCGGCGCTGTTCTACGTGGTGAAGTACATCGGCGCGGCCTACCTGGGCTGGATCGGCCTGCAGATGCTGCGCGGCGCGCTGCGCAGCTGGTCGCAGCGCGGCGCCGAGGCCGGGCGCGAGGCGCCCGCGGCCGCGCCGGCGGACCGCGCCAACCCGTTCCGCAAGGCGCTGGTGGTGAGCCTGCTCAATCCCAAGGCGATCCTGTTCTTCATCTCCTTCTTCATCCAGTTCGTCGATCCGCAGTTCGGCCATCCGGCGCTGTCGTTCGCGGTGCTGGGGCTGGTGTGCCAGGTGTTCAGCTTCGCCTACCTCACCTCGATCATCTTCGCCGGCGCCAGGCTGGCGGAGATGTTCCGCCGCCGCCGGCGCCTGTCGGCGGGCATGGCCAGCGGGGTGGGCGCCATGTTCATCGGCTTCGGCGCGAAGCTGGCCACGGCCACCCTGAACTGAATCGAATCCTGATATCCGGCGCGGCCCGCGCGAGCGCGCGGCCGGCCAACAAAGAGAGCGTGCAATGCCAAAGCGCACAGACATTAAGAGCATCCTGATCATCGGCGCCGGCCCCATCATCATCGGGCAGGCGTGCGAGTTCGACTATTCCGGCGCCCAGGCCTGCAAGGCGCTGCGCGAGGAAGGCTTCAAGGTCATCCTGGTCAACTCCAATCCGGCCACGATCATGACCGACCCCAACACGGCCGACGTGACCTACATCGAGCCGATCACCTGGGAAGTGGTCGAACGCATCATCGAGAAGGAGCGCCCCGACGCCATCCTGCCGACGATGGGCGGCCAAACCGCGCTGAACTGCGCGCTGGACCTGCACCGCCACGGCGTGCTGGACAAGTACAAGGTGGAGCTGATCGGCGCGTCGCCCGAGGCCATCGACAAGGCCGAGGACCGCCAGAAGTTCAAGGAAGCGATGACCAAGATCGGCCTGGGCTCGGCCAAGTCCGGCATCGCCCACTCGATGGAAGAAGCGCTGGCCGTGCAGTCGCAGATCGCCAGGGAAACCAGCACCGGCGGCTACCCGATCGTGATCCGCCCGTCCTTCACGCTGGGCGGCTCGGGCGGCGGCATCGCCTACAACCGCGAGGAATTCGAGGAAATCTGCAAGCGCGGCCTGGACCTGTCGCCCACGCGCGAGCTGCTGATCGAGGAATCGCTGCTGGGCTGGAAGGAATATGAGATGGAAGTGGTCCGCGACAAGGCGGACAACTGCATCATCATCTGCTCGATCGAGAACCTGGACCCGATGGGCATCCATACCGGCGACTCGATCACCGTGGCCCCGGCGCAGACCCTGACCGACAAGGAATACCAGATCCTGCGCAATGCCTCGCTGGCGGTGCTGCGCGAGATCGGCGTGGACACCGGCGGCTCCAACGTGCAGTTCTCGATCAACCCGGCCGACGGCCGCATGATCGTGATCGAGATGAACCCGCGCGTGTCGCGCTCGTCGGCGCTGGCCTCCAAGGCCACCGGCTTCCCGATCGCCAAGGTCGCGGCCAAGCTGGCGGTCGGCTACACGCTCGACGAGCTCAAGAACGAGATCACCGGCGGCCAGACCCCGGCCTCGTTCGAACCGTCGATCGACTACGTGGTCACCAAGGTGCCGCGCTTCGCCTTCGAGAAATTCCCGCAGGCCGACAGCCACCTGACCACCCAGATGAAGTCGGTGGGCGAGGTGATGGCGATGGGCCGCACCTTCCAGGAATCGTTCCAGAAGGCGCTGCGCGGCCTGGAAGTCGGCGTGGACGGCCTGGACGACAAGTCCACCGACCGCGACGAGATCGTCGAGGAAATCGGCGAAGCCGGCCCGGACCGCATCTGGTACGTGGGCGATGCCTTCCGCATCGGCATGTCGCTCGAGGAAGTGCACGCCGAGACCGACATCGACCCGTGGTTCCTGGCCCAGATCGAGGACATCGTCAAGACCGAGACCCTGGTCAAGGCGCGCAAGCTCGACAGCCTGTCGGCGGCCGAGCTGCGCCACCTGAAGCAGAAGGGCTTCTCCGACCGCCGCCTGGCCAAGCTGCTCGGCGCCAAGCCGGCCGAGGTGCGCGCCGCGCGCCACGCCGCCGGCGTGCGCCCGGTCTACAAGCGCGTGGACACCTGCGCGGCCGAGTTCGCCACCAACACCGCCTACATGTACGGCACGTACGAAGCCGAGCATGGCGAGTGCGAGGCGCAGCCGACCGCCAACAAGAAGATCATGGTGCTGGGCGGCGGCCCGAACCGGATCGGCCAGGGCATCGAGTTCGACTACTGCTGCGTGCACGCCGCGCTGGCGCTGCGCGAGGACGGGTACGAGACCATCATGGTCAACTGCAACCCGGAAACCGTGTCGACCGACTACGACACCTCGGACCGCCTGTACTTCGAGCCGCTGACGCTCGAAGACGTGCTGGAGATCGTCGACAAGGAAAAGCCGGTCGGCGTGATCGTGCAGTACGGCGGCCAGACCCCGCTGAAGCTGGCGCTGGACCTGGAAGCCAACGGCGTGCCCATCATCGGCACCAGCCCCGACATGATCGACGCCGCCGAGGACCGCGAGCGCTTCCAGAAGCTGCTGCAGGAACTCGGCCTGCGCCAGCCGCCCAACCGCACCGCGCGCGCCGAGGACGAGGCGCTGCGCCTGGCCGAGGAAATCGGCTACCCGCTGGTGGTGCGCCCGTCCTACGTGCTGGGCGGCCGCGCGATGGAAATCGTGCATGAGCCGCGCGACCTCGAGCGCTACATGCGCGAGGCCGTGAAGGTGTCGCACGACTCCCCGGTGCTGCTGGACCGCTTCCTCAACGACGCCATCGAGTGCGACGTCGACGCCCTGTGCGACGGCCAGCGCGTGTTCATCGGCGGCGTGATGGAGCACATCGAGCAGGCCGGCGTGCACTCGGGCGACTCCGCCTGCTCGCTGCCGCCGTACTCGCTGGCCCAGGCCACCGTGGACGAGCTCAAGCGCCAGACCGCGGCGATGGCCCGCGCCCTGAACGTGATCGGCCTGATGAACGTGCAGTTCGCCATCCAGCACACCGACGGCCAGGACGTGGTCTACGTGCTGGAAGTGAACCCGCGCGCCTCGCGCACGGTGCCTTACGTGTCCAAGGCCACCGGCCTGTCGCTGGCCAAGATCGCCGCGCGCTGCATGGCCGGCCAGTCGCTGGACTCGCAGGGCATCCACGACGAAGTGGTGCCGCCGTACTTCAGCGTCAAGGAAGCGGTGTTCCCGTTCAACAAGTTCCCGGGCGTGGACCCGGTGCTCGGACCCGAGATGCGCTCCACCGGCGAGGTGATGGGCGTGGGCAAGACCTTCGGCGAGGCGCTCTTCAAGAGCCAGCTCGCCGCCGGCTCGCGCTTGCCGGAGAAGGGCACGGTGCTGCTGACCGTGAAGGACAGCGACAAGCCGCACGCCGTCAGCGTGGCCCGCATGCTGCACGAGATGGGCTACCCGCTGGTGGCCACGCGCGGCACCGCCTCGGCGATCGAGGCCGCCGGCATTCCGGTGCGCGTGGTCAACAAGGTCAAGGACGGCCGCCCGCACATCGTCGACATGATCAAGAACGGCGAGCTGGCACTGGTGTTCACCACCGTGGACGAGACCCGCACCGCCATCGCCGACTCGCGCTCGATCCGCATCTCGGCGCTGGCCAACCGGGTGCCGTACTACACCACCATCGCCGGCGCGCGCGCCGCGGTGGAAGGCCTCAAGCACCTGCAGAGCCTGGAGGTCTACGACCTGCAGGGCCTGCACGCCTCGCTGGCCTGAGCGCCGCGGGGCCCGGCCTTGCCGGGCCCCCGGGCCGCCCGCAGTTGCTGCGGGCGGCAGTCTTGGCCTAAACTACGGCAATCTGGTCGGTCAGGGCCGACGACCCAATCTGAGAACAACCTGAAAAGCCGCGGTTGAGCGGAAGTGCCCGGGCACGTTGCCGGTGCATGGTTCCCGCTCCGCTGCGGCTCATTTTTTTGCAGAACGAAAGACATGAGCACGATTCCGATTACCAAGCGCGGCGCAGAGTTGCTGAAAGAAGAGCTGCAGCGCCTGAAGGCGGTCGAGCGTCCCGCCGTGATCAATGCCATTTCCGAAGCGCGCGCGCAGGGTGATCTCTCGGAAAACGCCGAGTACGACGCCGCCAAGGAAAAGCAGGCCTTCATCGAAGGCCGCATCCTGGAAGTGGAATCCAAGCTGTCGGCCGCGCAGGTCATCGACCCGAGCCAGCTCGACACCGACGGCCGCATCGTGTTCGGCGCCACCGTGGACCTGGAAGACCTGGAATCCGGCAAGCCGGTGTGCTACCAGATCGTCGGCGACGACGAGGCCGACCTCGACAGCGGCAAGATCTCGGTCAGTTCGCCCATCGCGCGCGCGCTGATCGGCAAGTTCGAGGGCGACGTGGCAACCGTGCTGGCCCCCGGCGGCGAGCGCGAATACGAAGTCATCACGGTTCGCTACATCTGAACGATCAACGAGGCTTCGTGTTCTCCTCTTCCTATTCCAGCCTGCCGCCCCCGCCGCATCGGATCTTTCTCCTGCTGACCGTGGTCTGGGCCGGCAGCCTGTGGACGGTGGGCTACATGGTGGCCCCGACGCTGTTCGCCGTGCTGCCCAGCCGGGAAACCGCCGGCCTGATCGCCGGCCAGCTGTTCCGCACCGAAGCCATTCTCGGCATCGTGGTGGGCGTGCTGCAGCTGGCGCTGTGCAACCTGATGATCCGCCGCGGCGCGGGCCGCTACCGCGGCCTGCGCTGGCTGGTGCTGGCCATGCTGGTGTGCGTGCTGGCCGGCTATTTCGGCATCCAGCCGTTCATGGAAGACCTCAAGGACAAGGCGTCCGCGCTCGGCGTGGGCGTGTCGGAGTCGCCCTACAAGGGCCAGTTCGGCATGCTGCACGGCGTGTCGAGCGTGATCTACCTGGTGCAGAGCCTGCTGGCCCTGGTCATGGTGTGGCGCGCAGCGGCGCCACGTTCGGCGGGCGAATAAGAAGTCGTTTCAAGAAGATCCTGGCGTCGTTGCGCGGCACGGCAAGTACCAGCTGTACTGTCTGCGGCCGCGCTTGGCCAGGACCGCTTCGCTTCATGTTGAAACAACTTCTAAGCCCGAATAAGGCACATGGCCCGAAGCGCGGCCCTGGCCGCGCCGGGCAGCGCCTCAGTCGAGCGCCTTCTTCTTCTGGCTGGACGGACGCGGACGCGCGCGCTTGACGTTGCCGCCGGCGGTCACGCGCTCGTTGCCGAGCACCGTCACCTGCGAGCGCTTCGGGCGGCGGTTGGGCGCCGCGCTGGGCTTGCGCACCGTCACGGTGCGCGGGGCGGCGCCGCCACGCGGCGCCAGCCGGCCCAGTTCCTGGGGACGGTTTTCCTTGAGGACGGCCGGACCCGGGCGCCATACCACCAGCAGCTTGCCGATGTGCTGGATCGGGGCCGCGTCGAGATCCTCGCAGATGGCTTCGTAGATGGCGATGCGGTTCTCGCGGTCGTCGCCGAACACACGGATCTTGATCAGGTCGTGCGAGGCCAGGCTGCGGTCGATTTCCGCCAGCACCGGGCGCGTCAGGCCGTCGGCGCCGATCATCACGACCGGGTTGAGGCCGTGGGCGCGGGAGCGGAGTTCGGAGCGCTGGGCTGGAATAAGTTGAAGAGCGGGCATAGATAAAGCGCAGGCGAGGGCGCAAATGGGCGCGGGTTAGTGCAAACGGGCGCGCAGCTCGGTGCGCAAACCAGGCACCGAAGTGCCGAAAAACGAATCGGCGCGTATTATCCGTCAAACTGGCACCGTCGGGCTGCAAAAACAGCAAAACGAATGAAAAACGCGCGGCCGCTCCCGGACCGGGGCGGCGCGGCAAATGGTTTCCGGGGCGGGTGCCCCGCGCAGGCATCAGGCGAGTTTCAGGCAGGTATCAGGCAGGTTTCACAGGCAAATGGCCAAGAACAAATTCAATCAGTCGTGGCTGCACGACCATATCAACGATCCGTATGTGAAGCTGGCGCAGCGCGAGGGCTACCGTGCCCGCGCCGCGTACAAGCTCAAGGAGATCGACGAGCAGGACAAGCTGATCCGTCCCGGCCAGGTCATCGTCGACCTCGGCGCCGCGCCGGGCAGCTGGAGCCAGTACGCGCGCAACAAGCTGGCGGCGTCGCCGCGCGCCAAGGACGGCGGCATCGACGGCGCGGTGGTGGCGATCGACATCCTGCCGATGGAAGCCGTCGCCGACGTCACTTTCATCCAGGGCGACTTCCGCGAGGAGCCGGTTTTCCGCCAGCTCGAGGAAATCGTGCTGGCCGCCTCCGGCGGCGCGAAGATCGACCTTGTTTTGTCGGATATGGCCCCCAATCTGTCCGGGGTGGCCTTCGCGGACGCGGCGCGCATCGATTACCTGTGCGACCTGGCGCTGGAATTTGCGCAGGCCCATTTGAAGCCGGAGGGCTCATTGCTGGTAAAGTGCTTCCATGGCAGCGGTTATAGCCAGATCGTGGAGAAGTTCAAGCGCCAGTTCAAGGTGGTCGCCAAACGCAAGCCCAAGGCGTCGCGCGACAAGTCTTCCGAGACCTTCATTCTTGGGCGTTACCTCAAGTCGGTGGGGTGAGATGGGCCGGCGGGACGGGCCTATCGCATCGATGAATTTGCTTTTCCCCCCGGCACCGGGCACTGCATTACAATGCAGCTATCCCGTTGGCAAGGCGTTCGTAAAGGAGTTTGGCCTTGAATAACAACCTGTTTCAAAAGGCGGCAATCTGGCTCGTGATCGCGCTGGTGTTGTTTACCGTCTTCAAGCAGTTCGACAAGCCCCGCACGCAGGAGGGCGTCACCTATTCGCAGTTCATGGATGACGCCAAGAACGGCAAGGTGGGCCGGGTTGACGTGCAAGGCCGCAATCTGGTGGTGACGCCCAAGGAAGGGCAGAAGTACACCATCATCTCGCCGGGCGACATCTGGATGGTCGGCGACCTGATGAAGTACGGCGTCCAGGTGACCGGCAAGGCCGACGACGAACCCAACGTGCTGGTCCAGGCCCTGTACTACCTCGGGCCGACCCTGCTGATCATCGTGTTCTGGTTCTACATGATGCGGCAGATGCAGGGCGGCGGCAAAGGCGGCGCCTTCTCGTTCGGCAAGTCGCGCGCGCGCCTGATCGACGAGAACCAGAACGCGGTCACGTTCCAGGACGTCGCCGGGTGCGACGAATCCAAGGAAGAAGTGGTCGAGCTGGTCGACTTCCTCAAGGATCCGCAGAAATTCCAGAAGCTGGGCGGGCGCATCCCGCGCGGCGTGCTGCTGGTCGGCCCCCCGGGCACCGGCAAGACGCTGCTGGCGCGCGCCATCGCCGGCGAGGCCAAGGTGCCGTTCTTCAGCATCTCCGGCTCGGACTTCGTTGAAATGTTCGTCGGCGTGGGCGCGGCCCGCGTGCGCGACATGTTCGAGAACGCCAAGAAGCAGGCGCCCTGCATCGTGTTCATCGACGAAATCGACGCGGTCGGCCGCCATCGCGGCGCCGGCATGGGCGGGGGCAACGACGAGCGCGAGCAGACCCTGAACCAGATGCTGGTCGAGATGGACGGCTTCGAGGCCAACTCGGGCGTGATCGTGATCGCCGCGACCAACCGCTCCGACGTGCTGGACAAGGCGCTGCTGCGTCCGGGCCGCTTCGACCGCCAGGTCTACGTGGGCCTGCCGGACATCCGCGGCCGCGAGCAGATCCTCAAGGTCCACATGCGCAAGGTGCCGATCGGCAACGACGTCGACGCTTCGGTGATCGCGCGCGGCACGCCCGGCTTCTCGGGCGCCGACCTGGCCAACCTGGTCAATGAAGCAGCGCTGTTCGCCGCCCGCCGCAGCAAGCGCGTGGTCGACATGCAGGACTTCGAGGACGCCAAGGACAAGATCTACATGGGTCCGGAGCGCAAGTCCACGGTCATGCGCGAGGAAGAACGCCGCGCCACCGCGTACCACGAGTCCGGCCATGCGGTCGTGGCCAAGCTGCTGCCCAAGGCCGACCCGGTGCACAAGGTCACGATCATGCCGCGCGGCTGGGCGCTGGGCGTGACCTGGCAGCTGCCGGAGCATGACAAGTACTCGAAGTACAAGGACAACATGCTCGACGAGATTGCCATCCTGTTCGGCGGCCGCGCGGCGGAAGAGGTTTTCCTCAACGCCATGAGCACCGGTGCTTCCAACGACTTCGAGCGCGCCACCAAGACCGCGCGCGACATGGTGACCCGCTTCGGCATGAGCGACACGCTCGGCACGATGGTCTACGTCGATACCGAGCAGGACGGCATGTTCGGCAAGATGTCCTCGAAGACCGTGTCGGAAGCCACGCAGCAGAAGGTCGACGCGGAAATCCGCCGCATTGTCGACGAGCAATATGGCCTGGCCAAGCGCCTGCTCGAGGAAAACCGCGACAAGGTCGAGGCCATGACGACCGCGCTCATGGAATGGGAAACCATCGACGCCGACCAGGTCAACGACATCATGGCGGGCAAGCCGCCGCGGCCGCCGCGCGGCGCGTCCGGCCAGAACGGTGGTGGCAACACCCCGTCGGGCGGCTCGCCGGTGGCGCCCGCCACCGCGCCCGCCGCGGCCTGAACGGCCGGCTCGGCGGCAGCGGCCGCAGTCGTTTGCCTGCCCGTCCACCGAGCCTGAAGCCGGCGCCCCGTGCGCCGGCTTTTTCATTGCCGCCGCCCGGGCGCGGCCTGCTCCGCGGTCTATTCCACGGCCTATTCTGTGGCCTATTCCGCAGCCTGCCTCGCGGCCCGTCCCGGTTTCCTGCACTTTCCCGGTTTTCCCATGTTGTCCCCGATCTCCGCTGACTCGCATTTCCAGTGCGGCCGCTTCCGCTTCGCACGCAACCGCCGCCCGCTGGTGATGGGCATCCTCAACGTCACGCCCGACTCGTTCTCCGACGGTGGCCAGCATGCCGGGCGCGATGCCGCGCTGCGCCATGCCGAGCGCATGATCGCCGAGGGCGTCGACATCATCGACATCGGCGGCGAGTCCAGCCGGCCGGGCTCGGCGGCGCTGCCGCTGGAGCAGGAACTGGCGCGCGTGCTGCCGGTGGTGGAGGCGCTGCGCGACTGCGGCCGGCCCCTGTCGATCGACACCTACAAGCCCGAGGTCATGCGGGCCGCGCTGGCCGCCGGCGCCGACCTGATCAACGACATCTGGGGCTTTCGCATGCCCGGCGCGGTCGCGGCCGTGAGCGAGGCGGCGGCGGGGCAGGCCGGCCTGTGCGTCATGCACATGCAGCGCGACCCGCAGACCATGCAGGAAGACCCGCGCTACGGCGACGTGGTGCGCGAGGTGGCCGGCTTCCTCGGCGAACGGGTGGACGCGCTGCGCGCCGCCGGCGTCGACGAGGCCCGCATCACCCTCGATCCGGGCTTTGGCTTTGGCAAGACGCCGGATCATAATCTGCAGTTGCTGGCCCGCCTGCCGCAACTCGCGGTAGCGGGGCTGCCGCTGCTGGTAGGCTTGTCGCGCAAGTCGACGCTGGGCGCCATCCTCGGCGGCCGGCCGCCACAGCAGCGCGTGGCCGCCAGCCTGGCCGCGGCGGTCTGCGCGGCGGAACGCGGCGCGTACATCGTGCGGGTGCACGACGTGGAGCAGACCGTGGACGCCATCAAGACGTGGTGGGCCATCCGGCAGGAATCGATCACAGGGGACGCGGGCTAGCATCCCCACAAGACAGAACGACGGGAGAAAACACGTATGACACGCAAGTACTTCGGCACCGACGGGGTGCGCGGCAGGGTGGGCGAGGCGCCCATCACGCCCGATTTCGTGATGCGCCTCGGCTACGCGGCCGGCATGGTGCTGGCCCACGGCGCGCGCCAGCAGGCGCAGGGGCGCCCGACCGTGCTGATCGGCAAGGACACCCGCATCTCCGGCTACATGCTGGAAGCCGCGCTGGAAGCCGGCTTCACCTCGGCCGGCGTCAACGTGCTGCTGACCGGGCCGCTGCCCACGCCCGGCGTGGCCTACCTCACGCGCGCGCTGCGGCTGTCGGCCGGGGTGGTGATCTCGGCCAGCCACAACCCGTACTACGACAACGGCATCAAGTTCTTCTCCGCCGACGGCGACAAGCTGCCCGACGAGGTGGAGCTGGCCATCGAGCAGGCCCTGGAAGAGCCGATGGTGTGCGTGCGCTCCGACGACCTCGGCCGCGCGCGCCGCATCGACGATGCGGCCGGGCGCTACATCGAGTTCTGCAAGAGCACGTTCCCCTACGAGCAGGATCTGCACAAGCTCAAGCTGGTGGTGGACTGCGCCCACGGCGCCGCCTATCACATCGCGCCGCACGTGTTCCACGAGCTGGGCGCCGACGTGGTGTCGATCGGCAACCAGCCCGACGGGCGCAACATCAACGCCGGCTACGGCGCCACCGCGCCGGAGAAGCTGATCGAGGCGGTCAAGGCCCACGGCGCGGACCTCGGCCTGGCCTTCGACGGCGACGCCGACCGCCTCCAGGTGGTGGACCGCGACGGCCGCCTGTTCAATGGCGACGAACTGCTCTACCTGATCGTGCAGGACCGCCTGCAGTCCGGACAGAGCGTGGCCGGCGCGGTCGGCACGCTGATGACCAACATGGCGGTCGAGCTGGCCTTCAAGCGCCAGGGCGTCGAGTTCGTGCGGGCCAAGGTGGGCGACCGCTACGTGCTGGAGGAACTGAACAAGCGCAAGTGGGTGCTGGGCGGCGAAGGCTCGGGCCACCTGCTCTGCCTGGACCGGCACACCACCGGCGACGGCATCGTCTCCGCGCTGCAGGTGCTGGCCGCGCTGCGGCGCAGCGGCAAGACCCTGGCGCAACTGCTCGAAGGCGTGTCGCTGTTCCCGCAGACGCTCATCAACGTGCGCGTGGAAAAGGGCTTCGACTGGCAGTCGCACGCCGGCCTGAGCGCCGCGCGCGCGGTCATCGAGCCGCAGCTCGAAGGCAAGGGCCGGGTGCTGATCCGCGCCTCGGGGACCGAGCCGGTGGTGCGGGTGATGGTCGAGGCCGAGCAGGTCGAGACCGCCGAGCGGGCGGCGCAGACGCTGGCCGATTCGCTGCGCGCCTGACACGCCACTCCGCCGCGCGCGGGATGCGGGGGCTTGCCTTCCGCGCCCGCAGGCGGGAGAGGGTAGGCCGCTTGCGCCGCGAGCGTGGCGGATGCGGCGGACCGGCGTCGCCGGTGGCATGGAGCCGGGTTTTCACCCGGCTTTTTTTGCGCCCGTACTGCAATTAACGGCCATCCGGTGTGCGCGCGCCAAATGCTAGCAAAATGTGTCTATCGGGGCGATTTTGGGCGAAATAGTGTATTAAACGGCGCGTTTTGTCATGCGCATGTCATCCTCCTGGCGACCGTCAAAGAGACTTGCCGTCGACTTACAAGAAGATCTCGTGATGTCATGTAATTGTCATATACGGGGCATAAAGTTCGACGTGTCAAAAAATTGTCATTCCCCAACCATGTCTCTGGAGGACATATGAAGCTGGTCAAGACTGCCGTAGCAGGCATCGTGTCGTTGGTGGTGGCGGGCACTGCGTTCGCGGCGGAAATTACCGGTGCTGGCGCATCTTTCCCGGCGCCCGTGTATTCCAAGTGGGCCGACGCATACCAAAAGGCAACGGGTAACAAGGTCAACTATCAATCCATCGGTTCGGCCGGCGGCATCAAGCAGATCGGCGCGAAGACCGTCGATTTCGGTGCTTCGGACGCACCCCTCACGGACGACGAACTGGCCAAGCAAGGCCTCGTGCAGTTCCCGACGGTGATCGGCGGCGTGGTGCCGGTGATCAACCTGCAGGGCGTCAAGCCGGGCGAGCTGACCATCACTGGCGAAGTGCTGGCCAACATCTACCTCGGCAAGATCAAGAAGTGGGACGATCCCGCCATCAAGGCGCTGAACCCGCACGCCAAGCTGCCGAGCCAGGACATCCTGCCGGTGCGCCGCGCCGACGGTTCGGGCACGACCTTCATCTTCACCAACTACCTGACCAAGGTCAGCTCGGACTGGAAGAGCTCGGTCGGTGAAGGCACCACCGTCAACTGGCCGGGCGGCGGCACGGGCGGCAAGGGCAACGAAGGCGTGGCCGCGTTCGTGCAGCGCCTGAACGGCGCGATCGGCTACGTCGAGTACGCCTACGCCAAGCAGAACAAGATGACCTACCTGAACATGAAGAATTCTTCGGGTGCGGTCGTGCAGCCCAGCGACGACGGCTTCAAGGCCGCCGCCGCCGGCGCGGACTGGAGCAAGACGTACTACCAGATCCTGACCAACCAGCCGGGCAAGGCCGCATGGCCGATCGCCGGCGCCACCTTCATCCTGCTGCACAAGAGCCAGGAAAAGCCGGCGCAAGGCACCGAAGTGCTGAAGTTCTTCGACTGGGCCTACAAGAGCGGTGCCGCGATGGCCACCGACCTGGACTACGTGCCGCTGCCGGAAGGCGTCGTCAACCAGATCCGCAACACCTGGAAGACCTCGGTGAAGGACGGTTCGGGCAAGTCGCTGTACTGATGATGGGCTGACCGCCATCGCCGGGCCCTGGCGCCCGGCCTGGCGGTTTTGCCTGTCCGGCGCCGGCCTGGCGCCGGACAGGCAAAACCGCGGCAGACGCTGCCGCGCCGCTGTACCGAAGTACCGAATACCTGAGTATCCAAGGCATCCGCCGCGTCCGCGCGAGCATGCAGCGCGGGCCCCGCAGTCCGCGGCCGCGCTGGCAGCGGGCGGTACGCCACCTAAACGAACCCCAATATCACATCATGGCGACTACATCCGATCTATCCGCAGTGCGGCCCCCCAGCCGCACCGGTGACATCCTGTTCGGTGGCCTGACGCGCGGCGCCGCCATCGTGACCCTGCTGCTGCTCGGCGGCATCATCGTATCGCTCGCGATCAGCGCCTGGCCGTCGATCCAGACCTTCGGCCTGCGCTTCCTGTGGACCGCCGAGTGGGATCCACCCGCGGACGTCTACGGCGCGCTGGTGCCGATCTACGGCACCCTCGTCACGTCGCTGATCGCCCTGATCATTGCGGTGCCCATCAGCTTCGGCATCGCGCTGTTCCTCACCGAGCTGTCGCCGGCCTGGCTGCGCCGCCCGCTCGGCACCGCCATCGAGCTGCTGGCCGCGGTGCCCTCGATCGTCTACGGCATGTGGGGCCTGCTGGTGTTCGCGCCGATCTTCGGCGAATACTTCCAGAAGCCGCTGGCCGCCACCGTGGGGCAGCTGCCGCTGATCGGCAAGCTGTTCCAGGGCGCGCCGCTGGGCATCGGCCTGCTGTGCGCGGGCGTGATCCTGGCCATCATGATCATTCCGTACATCGCCTCGGTGATGCGCGACGTGTTCGAAGTGACGCCGGTGCTGCTCAAGGAATCGGCCTACGGCGTGGGCTGCACCACGTGGGAAGTGATGTGGCGCGTCGTGCTGCCCTACACCCGCGCCGGCGTGATCGGCGGCGTGATGCTGGGCCTGGGCCGCGCGCTGGGCGAGACCATGGCGGTCACGTTCGTGATCGGCAACACCAACCTGCTGGACAGCCCGTCGCTGTTCTCGCCGGGCAACAGCATCACCTCGGCACTCGCCAATGAATTCGCCGAAGCCGGCGCCGGCCTGCACACGGCCGCGCTGATGGAGCTCGGCCTGATCCTGTTCTTCATCACTTTCGTGGTCCTCGCGCTGTCCAAGATCCTGCTGCTGCGCCTGGCCAAGAGCGAGGGCGCAAAATGAGCCAAGCCTCGATGTCCACTTCTTCGTCGATGCCGGCCGTGAGCCAGGACGCGGATGCCGTGCGCACGCGCCTGCAGGCGCGCCGCCGCCGCACCAACGTCTATGCGCTGGCCGCGTCGCTGGGCGCGATGGGCTTCGGCCTGTTCTGGCTGGCGTGGATCCTCTGGACCACCATCACGCTGGGCGTGGGCGGCATGTCGCTCGACCTGTTCACGCAGATGACGCCGGCGCCGAACACCGCCGGCGGCGGCCTGGCCAACGCCATCTACGGCAGCTTCGTGATGGTCGGGGTGGCCACGCTGATCGGCACGCCGCTGGGCATCCTGGCCGGCATCTACCTGGCCGAGTACGGCAAGAAGTCGCCGCTGGCCAGTTTCATCCGCTTCATCAACGACATCCTGCTGTCGGCGCCGTCGATCGTGATCGGCCTGTTCGTCTACGCGCTGGTGGTGACCCGCATGGGCCATTTCTCCGGCTGGGCGGGGGTGTGCGCGCTGGCGCTGTTGCAGGTGCCGATCGTGGTGCGCACCACCGAGAACATGCTGAACCTGGTGCCCAACGCGCTGCGCGAGGCCGCCTTCGCCCTGGGCACGCCCAAGTGGAAGATGGTGCTGTCGATCACGGTGAAGTCGTCCTACGCGGGCATCGTCACCGGCGTGCTGCTGGCGGTGGCGCGCATCGCCGGCGAGACCGCGCCGCTGCTGTTCACGGCCCTGTCCAACCAGTTCTGGACCAGCGACCTGAACAAGCCGGTGGCCAACCTGCCGGTGACGATCTTCCGCTTTGCCATGAGCCCGTTCGTGGAGTGGCAGCAACTGGCGTGGGCCGGCGTGTTCCTGATCACCATCGGCGTGCTGGCGCTCAACATCGTCGCGCGCATGCTGTTCAAGAAGTGACCGGCGGCCCATATCGCCCTTGTTGCATAGACGCCCGAACCGGCAAACCGAAAATTTCCTGCGAGAGACGAGCATGACCTCGACCGTCATCGACATTCCCGATACGACCCGCGCCAAGATCGACGTGCGCAACCTGAACTTCTACTACGGCCAGTTCCATGCGCTGAAGAACGTCAACATGTCGATCCCCGAACGCAAGGTGACGGCCTTCATCGGCCCGTCCGGCTGCGGCAAGTCGACGCTGCTGCGCACCTTCAACAAGATGTACGCGCTCTATCCGGAGCAGCGTGCCGAGGGCGAGATCAACATGGACGGCGACAACCTGCTGACCGCCAAGCAGGACATCGCCCTGCTGCGCGCCAAGGTCGGCATGGTGTTCCAGAAGCCCACGCCGTTCCCGATGTCGATCTACGACAACATCGCCTTCGGCGTGCGCCTGTTCGAGAAGCTGTCGCGCTCGGAGATGGACGACCGCGTGGAGTGGGCGCTGTCCAAGGCCGCGCTGTGGAACGAAGTCAAGGACAAGCTCAACCAGTCGGGCTACGGCCTGTCGGGCGGCCAGCAGCAGCGCCTGTGCATCGCGCGCGGCATCGCCATCCGCCCCGAGGTGCTGCTGCTCGACGAGCCGTGCTCGGCGCTGGACCCGATCTCGACCGGCCGCATCGAAGAGCTGATCGCCGAGCTGAAGGACGACTACACCGTGGTCATCGTCACGCACAACATGCAGCAGGCGGCGCGCTGCTCGGACTACACCGCGTACATGTACCTGGGCGAGCTGATCGAGTTCGGCGAGACCGAGAAGATCTTCATCAAGCCGCACCGCAAGGAAACGGAAGACTACATCACCGGCCGCTTCGGCTGATTGAGCGCTGCGCGCATAATGCACAGCATACGAACAACGGCATCAGTGGAATTTGCGGAACACTTGCAGGACCAGAGGCCAGGAGAACAACATGTCTGACAAGCATCTGTCGACCCAATTCGACGCCGACCTCAACGCCATCAGCACGAAGCTGCTGCAGATGGGCGGGCTGGTCGAATCGCAGATCGAGACCGCCATGCGGGCGCTTTCCGAATTCGACGGCGCGCTCGCCGACCAGGTGGTGGAGCGCGAGCAGCGCCTCAACGCGCTGGAGCTCGAGATCGACGCCGACTGCGGCAACATCATCGCGCGCCGCCAGCCCACCGCGCGCGACCTGCGCCTGGTGATGGCGATTTCCAAGACCATCACCAACCTCGAGCGCGCGGGCGACGAGGCCGAGAAGATCGCCAAGCGCACCAAGCACATCATGGAAGACGCCGGCGCGCACCAGATCAACTATTCCGAGGTGAAGCTCTCGGGCGACCTGGCCATCGCGCTGCTGCGCCAGGCGCTGGACGCCTTCGCGCGCCTGGACACCGTGGCCGCCGCCCGCATCGTCAAGGACGACAAGGCCATCGACGACGAATTCCGGGCCTTCGTGCGCAAGCTCATCACCTACATGATGGAAGACCCGCGCACCATCTCGGTCGCGCTGGATTTCCTCTTCATCGCCAAGGCGATCGAGCGCATCGGCGACCATGCCAAGAATATCGCCGAGTTCATCATCTACATCGTCAAGGGCACCGACGTGCGCCACGCCTCGCGTGAGGACATGGAGCGCGAAGCGCTGAGTTGACGGGCGCCATAGCGGAGAGAAAATACATGCCAAGCAGCATTCTTGTCGTCGAAGACGAACCGGCGATCGCGGAACTGATCGCGGTCAACCTGCAACACGCTGGACACTATCCGATCCGGGCCTACAACGCGGAGCAGGCACTGTCGCTGATGAGCGACGTGCTGCCCGACCTGGTCCTGCTCGACTGGATGCTTCCGGGCAAGTCGGGGGCAACCTTCGCGAAGGAACTGCGCAACAACGACCGCACCAAGCAGATCCCGATCATCATGCTCACCGCGCGCAGCGAGGAGCAGGACAAGGTGATGGGGCTCGAGGCCGGCGCCGACGACTATGTCACCAAGCCGTTCTCGCCCAAGGAACTGCTGGCGCGCATCAAGGCGGTGTTGCGCCGCCGCGCGCCGCAGCTCACCGACGACGTGGTCGCCATCAACGGCCTGCGCCTGGACCCGGCCACGCACCGCGTCACCGGCCACGACGAGTCGGGCCTGCTCAAGCTCGACCTCGGCCCCACCGAGTTCCGCCTGCTGCACTTCCTGATGACGCATCCCGAGCGCGTGCACAGCCGCTCGCAACTGCTGGACCAGGTGTGGGGCGATCACGTGTTCGTCGAGGAACGGACCGTGGACGTGCACATCAAGCGCCTGCGCGCGGCCCTGACGCCCGGCGGCTACAGCAATATGATCGAGACGGTACGCGGCAGCGGCTATCGCCTGGCGCGCGGCCCGAGCCACTGAACCCGGGCCGGCCATGCCGGCGCCGGCGTGGCGGCGGGGCCGCCGCAGTCGCCCTGGCCGCCGGTGCCGCGGCCGGCGCGCCGCCAGCCGGCTCTCCGGCGGATCCGCGCGCGCCGCGCGTCCAGCCGGCCCTGTCACCCCCGCTTCACCCGCCTGTCATGCGCCTGTTGCCGATTTCGTGGCACACTCCACCGCATCGCGCGCGGGCCTGCGGCCTGCCTGACCTTCCCCCTTCTTCATGAACGTCATCTGGGCCCGCTCGGCGGCCATCCTGATCGTCCTCGGCCTGGCATCCGCCGGGCTGTATTTCCTGTCCGGCCCGGTGTCGGCGCTGTCGTTCCTGTGCGCCGCGCTGCTCGGCCAGCTGCTGTACTACCTGTACCAGATCAACCGCCTGTGGCGGGTGCTGGACGCGCCGGCCTACGGCGAGATCCCGAGCGCGCTCGGGCTGTGGGGCGAGGTGTATTACCGCCTGCACCGCCTGGTCAAGCGCTGGCGCATGCAGGTGCTGCAGGTGGAGCAGCAGCACACGCGCTTCATCCAGGCCATCCAGGCTTCGCCCAACGGCGTGCTGATGCTCGACGACGCCGACCAGATCGAGTGGTGCAACGACGTGGCCGAGCAGCATTTCGGCCTCAACGCGCGGCGCGATGTGCGCCAGCGCATCACCCACCTGATCCGCCGCCCCGAGTTCGTGCAGTACCTGACGCTGCAGCGCTTCGACGATCCGCTGCTGATGCGCGACCTCGGCGAGCACAAGCGCAGCGTGATCGCCGTGCAGATCCTGCCCTACGGCGAGAACCGCAAGCTGGTGCTGACCAACGACATCACCAAGCTGGAGAACACCGAGGCCATGCGGCGCGACTTCGTCGCCAACGTCTCGCATGAACTGAAGACGCCGCTGACGGTGCTGACCGGCTTCCTGGAAACCGTGCGCGACCTGCCGGTGTCGGAGCAGGACCGCAACCGCTACCTGGACATGATGCTGGTGCAGTCGATGCGCATGCAGCATCTGGTCGAGGACTTGCTGGTGCTGGCCAAGCTCGAGAGCGACGCGCTGCCGCCGAGCTACGACCGCGTCGACATGGCCAGCATGGCGGCCCACCTCGTGCACGATGCCGAGGCGCTGTCGCAGGGGCGCCACCAGCTCAGCGCGGACATCGACCCCGAGGTGCAGATCCGCGGCGCCGAGACCGAGCTGTTCTCCGCGTTCGGCAACCTGGTCTCGAACGCGGTGCGCTACACGCCGGACGGCGGGCGCATCGGCATCAGGTTGAGCTACGAGAACGAGCACGCCATCTTCGCGGTCAGCGATACCGGCCTGGGCATCGCCGCCGACCACATCCCGCGCCTGACCGAGCGGTTCTACCGCGTCGACCGCAGCCGCTCGCGCGACACCGGCGGCACGGGCCTCGGGCTGGCGATCGTCAAGCACGTGCTGTCGCGCCACCATGCCGACCTGCGCATCACCAGCGAAGTGGGGCGCGGCAGCGTGTTCCGCGTGGTGTTCCCGCCCGACCGCAGCGGCCACGCGCCGGTTCCCGCCGCGCACCCGCAGCCCGATCATTCGCGCCAGCCGCCGCAGAAGGCCGCCTGAACGGCAAGGCCGCGCGCCGGGACCGGACATGCCGGCCTCCGGCGCGCGGCCGCCGCGGCACGCCGGGCGTGCCGCGGGGGACTTGCGTGCGGTATTTCGCCGCCGGCGTCAGGCCGCGGCGAACATCGCCAGCAGATCGTTCTGGCTGACGTGCGGCTGCCTGGACTTGGTGTGCTTGCGCAGGTAGGTGCCGTCGGACTGCATGACCCAGGCCGAGGCGTTGTCTTCCAGGTGCACGCGCAGGCTTTCCTTGATCACGCGCGCCTTGAGGGCCTTGTCCAGCACCGGGAACGCCACTTCCACGCGGCGGAACAGGTTGCGGTCCATCCAGTCCGCGCTGGACAGGTAGGTCACTTCGGCGCCGTCGGCCAGGAAGTAGTAGACGCGGTGATGCTCGAGGAAGCGCCCGACGATGGAGCGCACCGAGATGTTCTCCGACATGCCCGGCACGCCGGGCCGCAGCGCGCATACGCCGCGCACGATCAGGTCGATCTTCACGCCCGCGCGCGAGGCCTTGTAGAGCTCGTCGATGATGGACGGCTCGAGCAGCGCGTTCATCTTGGCGATGATGCGCGCGCGCTTGCCGGCGCGGGCGTTGCGGGCCTCGGCGCGGATGTGCTCCACCAGGTTGCTGTGCATCGTGAACGGCGACTGCCACAGGTGGTTCAGGCGGATCGTGCCGGCGGTGCCGGTGAGCAGCTGGAACACGTGCTGCACGTCCTCGCAGATTTCCTCGTTGGCGGTCAGCAGGCCGAAGTCGGTGTACAGCCGGGCGGTGCGCGGATGGTAGTTGCCGGTGCCGAGGTGGGCGTAGCGGCGCAGCTTGAACTGCTTGCTCTTGGCGCCGGTCAGCTCGCGCCGCACGATCAGCAGCATCTTGGCGTGGCACTTGTGGCCCACCACGCCGTAGACCACGTGGGCGCCGGCCGATTCGAGCCGCTCGGCCCAGTTGATGTTGGTCTCTTCGTCGAAGCGCGCCAGCAGCTCCACCACCACCGTGACTTCCTTGCCGTTGCGCGCCGCGGTCATCAGCGCCTCCATCACCGGCGACTCGTTGCCGGTGCGGTAGACGGTCTGCTTGATGGCCACCACGGCGGGATCGACCGCGGCCTGCTGCAGCAGGTCCAGCACCGAGCTGAAGCTCTCGTAGGGATGGTGCAGCAGCACGTCCTGCTGGCGGATCGCGTCGAACATCGGCACGCCCGGCGTGAACACCTTGACCGGCGCGGGCACGTGCGGCGGGAACTTGAGGGCAGGGCGGTCCACCAGGTCGGGGATCTGCATGAGCCGCACCAGGTTGACCGGGCCGCTCACGCGGTAGACGTCCTGCTCGCCGAGCCCCGATTCGAGCAGCAGGCGGCGCGCGATCGCCGGCGGCGTGTCGGAGGAGATCTCCAGGCGCACGGTGTCGCCGAAATGGCGCGCCGGCAGCTCGCCCTGCAGCGCTTCGCGCAGGTCGGTGATGTCGTCCTCGGAGACGAACAGGTCGGAGTTGCGGGTCACGCGGAACTGGTAGCAGCCGTTGACCTGGATGGCGGGGAACAGCTCGTGCACGAAGCCCTGCATGAACGACGACAGCAGCACGAAGCCGTAGGGGAAGCCGGACAGCTCCTCGGGCATGCGCACCATGCGCGGCAGCGCGCGCGGGGCCTGCACGATG
Organism: Cupriavidus sp. FW216-B1; assembly: GCF_058789195.1. Taxonomy (NCBI): domain Bacteria; kingdom Pseudomonadati; phylum Pseudomonadota; class Betaproteobacteria; order Burkholderiales; family Burkholderiaceae; genus Cupriavidus; species Cupriavidus sp. FW216-B1. Next base: position 561,446 of record NZ_JBYTEL010000002.1, read on the forward strand.
GCGAGGTCGGCCTCGCGGCCGAAGGCGTCCTTGCCCGAGAGCTCGACCACGAAGTTCAGGCTCTTGTTGAGCACGCGCGGGAACGGATGGGCCGGATCGAGCGCGATCGGCGTGAGCACCGGGCCCAGCTCGCGCAGGAAGAAGCTGCGTGCCCATTCGCGCTGCGCGTCGTTCCAGGTCGAGGTCAGGTGGAAGAACACGCCCTCCTTCTCCAGGAGGGGGAAAATCACGTTCTGCAGCATGTCATACTGCGAGGCCACGAGTTTCTGCATGCGCTCGGTGACGAGCTGGTAGGCCTGCTGCAGCGAGAGGCCGTCGGGCGTGATGCCGGACGGATTGTCGCGCATCTGTTCCTTGAGCCCGGCCATGCGGATCTCGAAGAACTCGTCCAGATTGCTTGAAACGATGCAGATGAACTTGAGCCGCTCCAGCAGCGGTACCTTGGGGTCAGCGGCCTGCGCCATCACGCGCGAATTGAATTCCAGGAGGCCCAGCTCGCGATTGAGCAGCGCGCCGGGGGGGCTAGTCGACATTGGCATGACCTTCTTATGGTGATGCGGCGACTTTTTCATAGAATCGTGTCAGATTGATGACAAAGTGATTTTGTCATGATGTCGACACGATAAAGACATATTTTCTGTTCCCGGGCGCATGGCGTCCCGTGACACTGCTAACTGTGCCGCGTCGTGCGGCCGCTATCCAGATTTCCCTACCGCGATGAACCAAAACCCACGCTTGCTGGCCGCCGTCGACATGGGCTCCAACAGCTTCCGCCTGATGATCGGCCGGGTCGACGAAAGCCAGACCGCGTCCGGCACGGCGAGCCAGATCTTCCAGGTCGACGCCCTGCGCGAGCCGGTGCGCCTGGCGGCGGGTCTGACGCCCGACAAGTACCTCGACCAGCCGGCCCGCCGGCGCGGCATCGATGCCCTGCGGCGCTTCGGCGACCGCCTGCGCGACTTCTCCGCCGACCACGTGCGCGCGGTGGCCACCAACACCCTGCGCGTGGCCAAGAACGCCTCGGAGTTCCTGATCGAGGCGGAGAACGCGCTCGGCTTCCCGATCGAGGTGATCGCCGGGCGCGAGGAAGCGCGGCTGATCTACCTGGGCGCCTCGCACGACGCGCCGGCCTGCACCGGCAACCGGCTGGTGGTGGACATCGGCGGCGGCTCGACCGAGTTCATCATCGGCAACGGCTACTCGTCCAAGCTGATGGAGAGCCTCTACATCGGCTGCGTCTCGCACAGCCGGCAGTTCTTCCCGAGCGGCAACGTCGACGAATACGCGATGAAGCAGGCCGAGCTGGCCGCGCGCCGCGAGATCCAGGTGCTGGTGCGCCAGTACCGCGCCGCCGGCTGGCAGCAGGCGGTGGGCTCGTCGGGCACCGCGCGCGCGCTGGCCGAGCTGATCGAGCTCAACGGCATGAACGACAACCCGGCCGAGCACGGCATCACGCGCGAGGGCCTGGAGCGCCTGAAGCGCGCGCTGGTCAAGGCGGAGAACGCCAACCGCGTCAAGCTGGTGGGGCTCAAGGCGGACCGCATCCCGGTGCTGCCGGGCGGCCTGTCGATCATGCTCGGCGTGTTCGCCGAGCTGGACATCGAGCGCATGGACGTCACCGACGGCGCGCTGCGCCTGGGCGTGCTGTACGACCTGCTGGGGCGCACGCACCACGAGGACATGCGCACCATCACGGTGGACCAGTTCATGCGGCGCTACGGCGTCGACCGCGCGCAGGCGCTGCGCGTGCAGCAGGCCGCGCTGGGGCTGCTGGCGCAGTTCCCGGAGCCGCGCCACGAGCGGCGCGACGACAACCTCGCGCTATTGGGCTGGGCCGCCGGCCTGCACGAGATCGGCATGAGCATCTCGCACAGCGGCTATCACAAGCACTCGGCCTACATCGCCACCCATGCCGACATGCCGGGCTTCTCGAAGACCGACCAGGCGCGGCTGGCCACGCTGCTGCTCGGCCATGCCGGCAAGCTGGGCAAGCTGTCGGGCAGCGGCAAGTTCGTGGACTGGCGCATGCTGTTCAGCCTGCGGCTGGCCTTCGTGCTGTGCCGGCGCCGCGCCGACGAGCCGCTGCCGGACATCACCGTGGGCCAGCGCTCGGACGCGCTCGACGACGGTTTCGAGGTGCGCCTGCCCAAGGCCTGGATCGAAGCCAATCCGCTGGTCGAATACAGCCTGGCGCAGGAGGCCGACGAGTGGGAGCGCATCGGCAAGCGCTACAAGGTGGTGTACGCCTGAACGGCGTATGGCGAAGGCGGGAGGGCAGGAGCGCCCCGCCCGCGGCCACCGCTGGCCCGGCCCGCGCGAACGGCGGCCGTCCGCGCTGCGCCGCGCGCGGTGCTCAGACGCCGCGGCTCAGGCCGAGGAAGTGGCGCGCGTAGCGCGGGTTCATGTCGTTGACGCGCAGCAGCGTGAGGAAGTCCGCCACGTTGAAGTCGGGGTCCCAGGCCGGCATGCCGCAGATGCGGGCGCCGAGGCGCAGGTAGCCCTTGATGAGCGCGGGCGGCTCCACGTCGAGCGTCTGGTTCAGCTCGTCGATCGGCAGCGGCAGGCGCGGGAAGGCGTGGTATTCGATCGGTGCCAGCGCGCGTTCGGCGAACACGCGGTACAGGCTGGCCGCATAGTGGCCGCCGTCGCTCATCGGCACGCTGGCGCAGCCCAGCATCGACTCGATGCCCCAGCGCTGCAGGTACTCGCCCAGTCCGCCCCACAGCGCCATGATGACGCTGCCCGAGCGGTAGTCGCGGTGCACGCACGAGCGGCCCAGTTCGACCATCTTGGGCTTCAGGTGGGCCAGGCGCACGAGGTCGAATTCCGACTCGGCGTACAGGCAGCCGATGCGCTTGGCCTGGTGCGGCGCCATCACGCGGTAGGTGCCGACGACCTTGAGCGTGGCGAGGTCGCGCACGATCAGGTGGTCGCAATAGGCATCGAACATGTCCACGTCGAGTTCGTGCGCGGACGGGTTCAGCCGCGCGCCCATTTCCTCGGCGAAGACCTTGTAGCGCAGGCGCTGGGCCTCGACTACTTCATCCTGGTGGCGCGCCCACGCCACGCTGAAAGCAGGCTGTTCATGCGCTTGGGCATGTGCTTGCGCAGGTGGCGGGCGATGAAGACGCCTCCGCGCCGAATGGCCGGCTTGGCCATTGGGCAGGGAATCAAACAACGGCTGGGTGGGCGTCGGGAGATCTCGCATCAGTATGTCCTTTAGGTGACGAAACTGTTGCAACCGAATGTAGATACGGCAGGTGACAGTGCCGTGAAGCGGTCATGACGGTTCGGTGACTGTACAACGGCGCGCGCCACCTCTGCAACGGCAGTGTTGCCTGGATGGCACTGGCGGCGCCGCCGGGGGCCCCGGCGCGCGGCGTTGGCGCTAGAGGAATTCGGGGTTGATCACGGCGCGCAGCACGACCTGCGATTCGCTTTCGCGGGTGCGGCCGGACAGCCACCAGATGCCGCTCTTGCGCACGCTCCAGTTGATCTCGGAGCCCGCCAGCAGCAGGCTGGCGAGGCGCCCGAGCCAGGGCTGGTGGCCGACCACCACGGTGTGCTCGGCGCCCTGCGGCCAGTCGATGGCGGCCAGCACCGCGCTGACGTCCGCGCCGGGCGCGAGGTCGGGCAGTACTTCGGCGTTCTCGCGCAGCGCCGCGGCGGTTTCGCGCGTGCGCAGCGCGGGGCTGCACACCACGCGCGCGCCGGGCGGCAGATGCGCGCGCAGCCATGCGGCGGACGCATCGGCCTGCTTGTGGCCGCGCCGCGTCAGCGGGCGCTGCAGGTCGGCATTGCGGGTCAGGCCGAGCGCGGCGGGCAGTTCCTCGGCTTCGGCGTGGCGCCACAGGATCAGGTTCATGGCAGCGGGGAAAATCGCGGGATGGGGTGGCGGGGCGAGGTCGGCAACGGAGCGGACGGCACGAGGAGTATGGCGACGCGCGCCGCGGCGCGCAAGGCGGGCAAACACCCGCTGGATGCGCCCGAGCGTTGCATGCCGGCATGACGGCCATGTGACCGGCGGGACATGCGCGGAGGCGCGGCAGCGCGGCGGGCGGAGCAGTCGTGCGGGAATGCGGGGGAGGGGGACGCGCGGATGTCGGATGCGCGGATATGATGCTGCCGCCGAAGCCGGTCTGTGCGGGAACGCACATCCGGACCGCGGCGGCACGACACCGCTCCGGGGCAGGGCCGCGCCGGGCGGCGCCCTCGGGAAGCGGTCAGGCGCGGCGTCCGCCGTGGCGGCGGGCGCCGCAGAGCATCAGGCCTTGTGGCGGAAGTTGATGCGGCCCTTGGTCAGGTCGTAGGGCGACATTTCCAGCGTCACGCGGTCGCCGGCCAGGATGCGGATGCGGTGCTTCTGCATCTTGCCCGACGCATAGGCCCAGATCTCCACGCCGTTTTCCAGCGTGACGCGGTAACGGTTGTCGGGCAGGGCTTCCGAGACAACACCGCCAAATTCAATCAGTTCTTCCTTAGCCAATCTCTTTCCTTTACTGCAGCCGGGGCTGCATGAATGTCGGTAAATCCGGTGAGGCGGGTGCCGGCTTGCCGCCGGCGTTTCCGCAAGGTCCGGGTGCCGGCAGTGACAAGCGCCGGCTTGCTTGGGTGCGCCGAAGGTTGCGAAGAGGCAAGCTGACCCGGACCGGCACGGCAACTGCGCGTGCAATGAGGTCCACGTTAGGGAATCGCCAGGGGGCGCGTCAGAGCCCGGCCGATTGCCTTGCCGGTTGCGGCCGCGTGCCAAGGCGGCCGTGCTACCGTGGTGGGCGCGGAGCGATGCGAGGGCAGGATGCTTCCGGTGGCTCGCCGGCACTGCGCCGCAAAGCGTGCTGCAAAGCGGCATCCGGCAGGGGCGCCCGGTTACAGGGCATGCTGCATTCACCCCGGGCTAACGCGCGATTGTACCATGAGCGGGCCCGGCAGGCGCGCCAGCATGCCCGGTGCGCCTGCACTTGCGTGGCCGATGCGGGCGGGGCGGAAAGCATGCAGGAGGACGGAAGGCAGGCCGCGGAGTGACGCGGGCGGCGCCTGGCCGTGTCCGGAGCCGGCGGCGATCCTTGTGCGGGGCAAGGCATCCCGCGCGGTTGCCGCGGCGGTGCATTGTTGCGGTGCGGCGAAGGCCGCGGCGGCTGCACGAAAGTGGCGCGTGCCTCATCTTCCAGTGCCTGCTCGCGGCGCGCGGCGCACGAAAAAACGCACGAAAAAAAGGCTTAGACCCGATGGTCTAAGCCTTTGATCTCATTGCCAAATACTGGTCGGGGCGACATGATTCGAACATGCGACCCTCTGATCCCAAATCAGATGCGCTACCAGGCTGCGCTACGCCCCGAAGCGGCGAATTGTAGCCCGGCGCGGGGGCGGGGGTCAAACTTTGTTTGGCTTGCCGGGCAGGCTGCCCGGCACCGCCGGCGCGGCTGCCGCCGCCATCGGAAGGGATCGGGTCCGCTTGACTTGAGCGCGAGCGCTGACATAATCCGCACACCCCGGCAGCCACGCTCCCGCGCCCGGTCAGGCGCAGGGCGGGCGGGCCGCCGGCGGCCCGCGGCCATGAAAACAGGGCCGCAGCAACGACCACAAGAGCGCCCCGCCACGATAGCGGGGCCTGCCCCAGACCGCCGGGGCGCAAGGAAGGCGGCCGATGTGCAAAAAGAATGGCGCAAACCTTCCGGGCTGCGGGTCCCGGGAGGCGCATGGCGGCGCGACGTAGCGCCGCCTGCCAAGTTGGACGGGGAAATCATGTTTCAGTCGCAGGTCAGTGTGCTGGTCGCAGCCGTATTCGGGCTGCAGATGGCGGTCGTCTTCGCCGTATTGCGGCGCACGCCGGGCATGGGCCGCGCCGGGCTGAGCGCGTGGGTGGCCGGTGAGTTGCTGGTGACGGCCGCCGCCGCGCTGCTGGCCGCGCAGGGCTACCTGCCGGGCTGGCCGGTGCTCGGCCTGGCCGACGTGCTGATGACGGCGGCGCTCTCGCTGATGGTGTACGGCACGCGCCGCTTCTACGACCGCAGCGGGGCCGCGGCCTCGCTGTGCATGCTGAATCTCGTGGTGCTGGGCGGCACGGTCTATTTCGAGCTGTCCGGCGCGCCGCCGGCCGGCCCCGCGCTGCTGTCCGCGCTGGCCAATCTCTATCTGCCGCTGGCCTTGCTGCGCGTGGTGGCGCCGCAGGTGCCCGCGCGCCGCGGCACCGGCCGCCTGGCCGCGCTGTCGCTCGGCCTGATCGCGCTGGCATGCGCGGGCATGGGTTTCTACCAGGCCGCCGAGCTGACGCTGGTGCCGGCCGGGCTGCTGGCGCTGCCCAGGCAGGTGCCGCAGGAAACCTTCACCATCCTGCACGCCTTCGGCATCGTCAGCCTGTCGGTCAGCTTCGCGCTGATGGCGCACGACCGCCTGCGCCGCCGGCTCGAGCGCCGCGCCAGCTATGACGACCTGACCGACGTGCTGTCGCGCGGCCCCTACTGGGCGACGCTGGAGGAAGCCTGCCAGGAAGCGGAGCGGCTGTACCAGCCGCTCACGGTCGCCTTCATCGACCTCGATCACTTCAAGGCCATCAACGATCTCTACGGGCATCTCGCCGGCGACAGCGTGCTGCGCCACTTCGGCGGCCTGCTGCGCAAGACCGTGCGCAGCGGCGATTTCGCCGGGCGCCTGGGCGGCGAGGAATTCGGCATCGCCATGCCCGGCACCGCGCTCGAGCAGGGGCGCGCGCTGAGCCTGCGCCTGAGCACGCTGGTGCGCGCCACGCCGTGCCCGTCGGAGCCGGATGCGATCTCGTACACGGTCAGCATCGGCATGGCGGAGCGGCTGCCGGGCGAAGGCGCGGACGGCCTCATGCGCCGCGCCGACAATGCGCTCTACGACGCCAAGACGATGGGGCGCAACTGCGTTTCCACCCAGCCCACCGAGCGTGCCGCCGGCCTGGGCTCGGCGGCCCGCATCCGCGTCTCCCAGGCTTCCTGACGCGCGCCGGGGCGCATGGCGGTGCTCACGCCGGGCGTGCGCTGAGGTAGAATGCTGGCCTCCACGCCGGCCCGGCGCTTGCTTGCCGCGGCCGCGCCATCCGCCCTTAGCTCAGTTGGATAGAGCACTCGCCTTCTAAGCGAGCGGTCACACGTTCGAGTCGTGTAGGGCGGGCCACTGCCTCTCTCCGCTCTCCCTAGGTCTTCCACTTCCAGGTGCTCCGCCACGTCCGGCTTCACGGCATCAATGACGCATGCGGTGAACATGGTCGAGCGCCAGCCGTTTCCTCGGCGGGAAGGCATCGCGCGCGCATCCGGCATCCGTCCGGGTCCTGGCCGGCGCCGCGCGCCGGCGTGGACTAAGATGCCACGATGACCTTCCCAGGCAAGCCCATGCTGAATTCCCGCGGCGGCACCAGCAAGGTGCATTACTGGCTGGCCGGCGGTGCCTGCGTGCTGCTGGCCGCGGCGGCGGCGCGCCACGCGCTGTTCCTGGCGGTGGAGAGCGGCGCGTTCGAGCCCAAGCCGGCCAGCGCCGCCGGCGCGCTCACGCCCGACCGGCTCGGCGCGCCGTCCCGCCAGTTCGCGTTCGCCAGCGGCGCGCGCCTGCTGCGCGCGTCGTGCGTGCAGGCGCCGCGCGCCGACGCGCCGGCGCTGCTGATCTATCACGGCGACGAGGAAAACCTCTCCGACTGGGCCCATGCGCAGGCGCTGCTGTATCGCAACGGCATCACCTCGTGCGTGTTCGACTACAGCGGCTACGGGGCGAGCGGCGGCAAGCCCGGCGTGCGCCGCCTGCGCGAGGACGGCATGGCGGCGTACGACCAGTTCCTGGCGGCCACGCCGCGTGCGGCGCGGCGCTATGTGATGGGATTCTCGCTCGGCTCGGGCGCGCTGCTCGACGTGGCGCAGGCGCTGCGGCCGGCGCCGGCCGGCATGGTGATCGCGGCCGGCTTTACCTCGGCGCGCGCGGCGGCGGTGGTCACGGGGCGCGTGCCGGCCTGGATGGCGCGCCTGCTGCCCGAGCCGTGGGACAACGAGGAGCGCCTGCGCCGTTCGCGGCTGCCCGTGCTGGTGGTCCACAGCCGCGCCGACGACGTGATTCCGTTTTCCCATGCCGAGCGCCTGGCGCGCGCCGCCGCCGGGCCCCGGCGCCTGGTCGCGCTGGCGGCGCTGCCGCACGACGCCGCCATCGAGCCGCAGTGGCAGGAGGCGTTCTGGGCGCCGGTCGTGGCCTACCTGCGTTCGGGCAATCTTGGCGAGGCGGGCGGCATGGGCGCTGCGGCCGGCGACTAAGGCCGCTGGCAGCACGAACGCAAAAAGGGCGCCGGCCGGAGCCGCGCGCCCTTTCTTGCGGTGGCGGCGGCATTGCCGCCGCGCCGCTTACGCTTCCGCGGGCAGGCTCGCGCCGACCGTGTTGAAGCCGGCGTCCACGTAGGTGATCTCGCCGGTCACGCCGCTGGCGAGGTCGGACAGCAGGAAGGCGGCCACGTTGCCGACTTCCTCGATGGTCACGTTGCGGCGCAGCGGCGCGGCTTCCTCGAAGTGGCCCAGCAGCTTGCCGAAGCCCTTGATGCCGGAAGCCGCCAGCGTCTTGATCGGGCCGGCCGAGATGCCGTTGGCGCGGATGCCGCGCGGGCCGACCGACGCGGCCAGGTAGCGCACGCTGGCTTCCAGCGAAGCCTTGGCCAGGCCCATCGTGTTGTAGTTGGGCACCGTGCGTTCCGCGCCGAGGTAGGTCAGCGTCAGCAGCGAGGCCGTGTCCGACAGCATCGGCAGCGCGGCCTTGGCCAGCGCGGGGAAGCTGTAGGCGGAAATGTCGTGGGCCACGCGGAACGCTTCGCGCGAGAGGCCTTCGAGGAAGTCGCCGGCGATCGCCTCGCGCGGCGCGAAGCCGATCGAGTGGACCAGGCCGTCGAGCTTGTCCCAGTGCTTGCCCAGTTCGGCGAAGGTGGCGGCGATCTGCTCGTCGCTGGCGACGTCGCATTCGAGCACGATGCTGCTGTCGAATTCCTTGGCGAAGTCGTTGATGCGGTCCTTGAAACGTTCGCCGACGTAGGTGAAGGCGAGTTCCGCGCCTTCGCGTTTGCAGGCCGATGCGATGCCGTAGGCAATCGAGCGGTTGGACAGCAAGCCGGTGATCAGGATTCGCTTACCTGCCAGAAATCCCATAGGTTCTCCAATGATGTTCGGGGCGGACGGGCACGATTCGTGCAATGCCGTCCGGGGTTGCGGCGCGCCCCGCGCGAAGGCCGCGCTGCGGCAGCCCGAAGGCCGGCGTGTCTGCTGCGCCGCGTACTGGAATGTCCGGATGGCTGGGTGTCATCCGATCCAATGTAAAATTGTCTCATAACTTGACCGCGCCGCCGACGGCCGCGGCTTGTCCGATTCAGGCGGAGGTTTCCAACCGGATGTATATTCGCGCACGTAGACCGCTTCAGGCGGCATGGCAGCGCATGCGCACGTTTGCGGTGCTGGGTTGTGGACTTCTTGCCCTGGCTGCCGCGGGTTTCCCCCTGTCCGCCGGCGCGGCCCACGGTTTTGCGCAGTATGGCGAACTCAAGTACCCCGCCGGTTTCACCCATTTCGACTACGTCAATCCCGACGCCCCGCGCGGCGGCACGCTGACGCTGGCCAATCCCGACCGCCGCACCAGTTTCGACAAGTTCAACCCGTTTACGCTCAAGGGCACCTCGGCCCCGGGCGTGAACACGCTGATGTTCGAGTCGCTGCTGATCGCCAGCGCCGACGAGACCGCCAGCGCCTACGGCCTGCTGGCCGAGGATGTCGCGGTGGCGCCGGACGAGCTCTCGGTGACTTTCCGCCTGCGCCCGCAGGCGCGTTTCAGCAACGGCGATCCGGTGCGGGCCAGCGACGTCAAGTATTCCTACGACATGCTGATGAGCAAGGCTTCCAGCCCGGGCTACCGCAGCATGTGCATGGACGTGAAGTCGGTCACCGTGGTGGACCCGCGCACGGTGCGCTTCGATTTCCGCCAGCGCAACATCGAGCTGCCGCTGATCGTCGGCTCGCTGCCGGTGTTCTCGAAGAAATGGACCGCCACCACGCCGTTCGAGAAACTGACCTTCGAGGCGCCGGTGGCCAGCGGCCCGTACCTGATCGAGCGCTATGACGCCGGGCGCGGCATCACCTTCAAGCGCGACCCGGGCTACTGGGGCAACGACCAGGCCGTGCGGCGCGGCACCTTCAACTTCGACCGCGTGGTCTACCGCCTCTACAAGGACGAGACCGCCAAGCTCGAGGCCTTCAAGGCCGGCGAGTTCGACGCCATCGTGGAATACAAGGCCAAGAGCTGGGCCAAGAGCTACGAGGGCAAGCGTTTCTCCAGCGGCGAGCTGCTCAAGACCGATTTCCCGCACCGCAACGGCGCCGGCATGCAGGGTTTCGTGATGAACATGCGCAAGCCGATGTTCCAGGACGTGCGCGTGCGGCAGGCCCTGATCCTGGCGCTGGACTTCGAATGGCTCAACCGCCAGTTGTTCTACGGCGCCTACCGGCGGCTCGACAGCTGGTTCTCCAACAGCGAGCTGGCCGCCAGCGCCACCTTCGACGGGCGCCCCGGCCCCGGCGAGCTGGCGCTGCTCGAGCCGCTGCGCGCGCAACTGGCGCCCGAAGTGTTCGGCCCCATCGTCACGCAGCCCAACACCGATGCGCCGCGTTCGCTGCGCGACAACCTGCGCGCCGCGCGCCGGCTGCTGGCGCAGGCGGGCTGGACCTACGAGGACGGCGCGCTGCGCAACGCCAAGGGCGAGCCCTTCGTGTTCGAGTTCCTGGACGACGGCGGCGCCATGAGCCGCGTCATCACCACCTACGTGCGCAACCTGGAAAAGCTGGGCATCGAGGTGAACCAGCGCACCACGGATTTCGCGCTGTACCAGAAGCGCCTCGAGGATTTCGATTTCGATATGGTGTCGATCCGCTTCCCGGACTCGCAGAGCCCGGGCAACGAGCTGCGCGACCGCTTCAACAGCGAGGCCGCCGGCACGCCGGGCTCCGACAACCTGTTCGGCCTCAAGTCGCCGGCGGTCGACCGCCTGGTGGACAATGTGCTGCACGCCCACACACGCGAGGACCTGGTCAGCGCCGGGCGCGCGCTGGACCGCGTGCTGATGCACGGCTACTACATCGTGCCGAACTGGTACAGCGCGTCGCACCGCGTGGCGTACCGCAAGGAACTGGTCTATCCGCAGCGCCTGCCGTACTACTACACGGCCGAGGGATGGATCCTGAGCAACTGGTGGCGCGCCGACGCCAGGCCGCCCGCCCGCTGAGCGCGGACGGCAACTGAAGGAACCGAGATGCTCGCTTACCTGTTCAAGCGCGTGCTGCTGATGATCCCGACCCTGATCGGCGTCATCACCCTGACGTTCGTGGTGATCCAGTTCGTGCCCGGCGGCCCCGTCGAGCAGATGATGATGGAGATGAAGGGGCGGGGCGCCGGCGGCGAGGCCAGCGGCGGCGGCGCGGAATACCGCGGCCGCCGCGGCGTGGACCCGGACAAGATCAAGGAGATCCAGGCGCTGTACGGCTTCGACAAGCCGCCGCTGGAGCGCTATTTCATCATGCTCAAGCGCTTCGCGCGCTTCGACCTGGGGCAGAGCTACTTCCAGCACCGCAGCGTGTGGGAGCTGGTGAAGTCCAAGATGCCGGTGTCGATCAGCCTGGGCCTGTGGACCTTCTTCCTGACCTATCTCATATCGGTGCCGCTCGGCATCTCCAAGGCGATCCGCGCGGGTAGCCGCTTCGACGTCGTGACCAGCATGGTGGTGCTGGTCGGTTATGCCATTCCGGGCTTCGTGCTGGGCGTGCTGCTGCTGGTGCTGTTCGGCGGCGGCACCTTCGTGCAGTGGTTCCCGCTGCGCGGGCTGACCTCCGACGACTGGGACCAGCTTTCGATGATGGGCAAGGTGATGGACTACCTGTGGCACCTCGTGCTGCCGATTACCGCCTCGGTGGTGGGCAGCTTCGCGGTCATCACCATGCTGACCAAGAACGCCTTCCTCGAGGAAATCCGCAAGCAGTACGTGCTGACCGCGCGCGCCAAGGGCCTGGCCGAGCGCCGCGTGCTGTGGAAGCACATCTTCCGCAACGCGCTGATCCCGCTGGTGACCGGCTTCCCGGCGGCCTTTATCGGCGCCTTCTTCACGGGCTCGCTGCTGATCGAGACGCTGTTCTCGCTCGACGGCCTGGGCCTGCTGTCCTACGAGGCGGTGCTGCGGCGCGACTATCCGGTCGTGCTGGGCACGCTCTACCTGTTCACCCTGATCGGCCTGGTGACGCGGCTGATCTCCGATGTCTGCTACGTGATGGTCGACCCGCGCATCCACTTCGAGGCGGTGCACCGATGAAATTCCGCACGCGCGCGCCATCCAGCGGCCTGCCGCATTCGCCATCGCCGCGCCAGCGCGCGTGGCAGCGCTTTCGCTGCAACCGGCTGGGCTACTGGAGCCTGATCCTGTTCATCGGCATCTTCGTGCTCAGCCTGTTCGCGGAAGCGCTGTCGAGCGACCGGCCGCTGGTGGTGAAGTACAAGGGCGAGTGGTATTTCCCGATCGTCAAGGTCTATCCCGAGACCACCTTCGACGGCGACTTCCCCACGCGCACCGACTATCTCGACCCGTTCATCCGCGACCGCATCACCAGCAACGGCAACTTCGCCGTGTTCCCGCCCAACCGGTATTCGTACGACACGCTCAACTACTTCTCGAAGGAGCCCAACCCGGCGCCGCCTTCGGCGGAGAACCTGCTGGGCACCGACGACCGCGGGCGCGACGTGCTGGCGCGGCTGCTCTACGGCTTCCGCGTCTCGGTGCTGTTCAGCCTGGCGCTGACGCTGATCGGCGTGTTGATCGGCACGCTGACCGGCGCGCTGATGGGCTTCTTCGGCGGGCGCTTCGACCTGATCTCCCAGCGCGCCATCGAGATCTGGAGTTCGATGCCGGAGCTCTACCTGCTCATCATCTTCGCCTCCATCTTCACGCCCAGCCTGGCGCTGCTGATCATCCTGCTGTCGCTGTTCGGCTGGATGGGCCTGTCGGACTACGTGCGCGCCGAGTTCTACCGCAACCGCTCGCTCGACTACGTCAAGGCGGCGCGCGCGCTCGGCCTGTCGAACGTGCAGATCATGTGGCGCCACATCCTGCCCAACAGCCTGACGCCGGTCATCACCTTCCTGCCGTTCCGCATGAGCGCGGCCATCCTGGCGCTGACCAGCCTCGACTTCCTCGGCCTGGGCGTGCCGCCCACCACGCCCAGCCTGGGCGAGCTGCTGGCGCAGGGCAAGGCCAATCTCGATGCCTGGTGGATCTCCCTGTCGACCTTCGCCGTGCTGGTGCTGACCCTGCTGCTGCTGACCTTCATGGGCGACGCGCTGCGCGACGCCTTCGACACCCGCCTGGGCCTGGCGCAGCTGCGCGGCCGCGCGGAGCCGAAGGCACCCGAAGGCTCGCCCGCCGCCGAGGTGACGCCATGAGCGCGCTGCCGCAGGCCGGCGCGGGCGGCCGCGCGAAGGGGGGCAAGCCCCGCGAGCCAGGCAGTGGCGGCGGCCCGCTGATGTGCATCGAGCGCCTGTCGGTGACGTTCGGCCAGGGCGAGGATGCCACCCGCGCGGTGCGCGACGTCAGCTTCGACCTGTGCGCCGGCGAGCGTTTCGCGCTGGTGGGCGAATCGGGCTCGGGCAAGACCGTGACCGCGCTGGCCATGCTGCGGCTGGTGGAGGACGCGCGCTACCAGGGCGCGGTGCGCTTCGAGGGGCGCGATCTGATGCAGGTGTCTGAGCGCGAGATGCGGGGCATCCGCGGCGCCGACATCGCGATGATCTTCCAGGAGCCGATGACGGCGCTCAACCCGCTCTACACGATCGGCAACCAGATCGTGGAGACGCTGTCGCTGCACGAGGGCCTGGACCGCCGCGCCGCGCGCGAGCGCGCCGTGGCGCTGCTCGAGCGCACCGGCATCAGCGATGCGGCGAACCGCTTCGACAGCTTCCCGCACCAGCTCTCGGGCGGCCAGCGCCAGCGCGCCATGATCGCGATGGCGCTGGCCTGCCGGCCCAAGCTGCTGCTGGCCGACGAGCCCACCACGGCGCTCGACGTCACCATCCGCGTGCAGATCCTCGACCTGCTGCGCGACCTCCAGGCCGAGTTCGGCATGGCGGTCATGCTGATCACGCACGACCTCAACCTGGTGCGGGCCTTCGCCCAGCGCGTGGGCGTGATGGAGAAAGGCGTGCTGGTGGAGGTCGGCAAGACCGCCGAGGTGTTCGCCGCGCCAAGCCATCCCTATACCCGCAAGCTGATCGACAGCCGGCCGCGCCGCGAGGTGCTGCCGCTGGTGCCGCTGGCGCCGGTGCTGCTGGAGGCCCGGCAGCTGTGCGTGAACTACGCGCGCAAGAAGCGCGGCATGGCCGGCTGGTTCGGCCGCGAGCAGTTCGCGGCGGTCAAGGACGTGGATTTCACGCTGCGCGAGGGCGAGACGGTCGGCATCGTCGGCGAGTCGGGCTCGGGCAAGACCACGCTGGCCCACGCCGTGCTGAACCTGACCCGGCGCAGCGGCGGCGACATCCGCTTCCTGGGCCGTGGCCTGGACGAGGTCTCGCGGCGCGAGCGCAGCACGCTGCGCTCGCGCCTGCAGGTGGTGTTCCAGGACCCGTTCGGCTCGCTGTCGCCGCGCATGACCATCGAGCAGATCGTGGGGGAGGGGCTGGCCCTGCACCAGCCCGGCCTGTCGCGCGACGCCATGCGCCAGCGCGTCACCGAGGCGCTGCGCGAGGTCGGCATGGACCGCACCGCGCTGGGACGCTACCCGCACGAGTTCTCGGGCGGCCAGCGCCAGCGCGTGGCGATCGCGCGCGTGCTGATCCTCAAGCCGCAGGTGCTGGTGCTGGACGAGCCGACCTCGGCGCTCGACGTGTCGATCCAGCAGCAGGTGCTGGCGCTGCTGACGCAGTTGCAGCGCAAGTACAACCTCAGCTACCTGTTCATCAGCCACGACCTGGCCGTGATCCGCGCGATGGCCCATCGCGTCATCGTGATGAAGTCCGGCGAGGTGGTCGAGGCGGGCGATACCGAGGCGGTGCTGGGCGCGCCGCAGCACGCTTATACGCGCAAGCTGATGCTGGCGGCCGAGATTGGTGCGCCCGAGCCGGTCGGGCCGCAAATTGGTGCAGCCGAAACCGGGATGTCACCGGGTTGACTCGGGACTGACATACGATAAACAAGAAAGCAGATGCGACTTCCGATGTATGGGCTTGATTCCAAAGCCTTTTAGGGGGATTTTGTAACGCACTTTGACATGCGCGTGACAACCTTATACCATCCGGCGAGAAGTATTTTCAGGGGTGGTTCGCGCGCCGCTTATGAGCGGCGCGAGTGTTTTGCATCACATAAGCGGCTGGTCTGCTTATTGCATGCCGCCCACGGGGGAAATCACCCCAGTTGAATTCGAGCCGGTCCGGCGTGTCGTCCCGGGCCAGGCCAAGACCGATTGAACAGGAGAACCAATGCAGCGAACGGTACTTCATTCCCTGGCGCGCGCCGCCGTTGGAATTGCCATTGCCTGCGGTGCTGCTCTGTCGAATGGAGTGCTGGCTGACACGGTGTTCAAGGACCCCGACGCCCGCATCGATGCGCGTAGCGAGCTCAGCTCGGACCCGCATCCGGAAGGCAAGCGCGGCTTGCTGTCCTCGATGATGAGCTCCACCAGCCACGTCGCCAGCAAGGCCGGCGACCTCGTCATGAATGCCCTCGGGCTGATCGGCGTGCGCTACCGCTTCGGCGGCAACAGCCCGGAATCGGGCCTCGACTGCAGCGGCTTCGTGCGCTACGTGTTCAACGACACGTTCGGCTTCATGCTGCCGCGCCGCTCGGTGGAAATGAGCCAGGTCGGCACCACGGTGGCGGCCAGCGACCTGCGCCCCGGCGACCTGGTGTTCTTCAACACCATGCGCCACACGTTCTCGCACGTCGGCATCTACATCGGCGACAACAAGTTCGTGCACGCGCCGTCCACCGGCAGCAAGATCCGCGTGGACGACATGCGCGCCTCGTATTGGGTCACGCGCTACAACGGCGCGCGCCGCATCGACGACAACCTGCAGGGCGGCGTCGGCGCGGACAACCTCGGCAACATGGTCGAGACGCTCAAGCGCTTCGATCCGAACGCCGGCAACCGGACGCTCTACGGCGGCTGATCTCGGCCCGGACCGGATGAAAAAAGGACTGCCTCGGCAGTCCTTTTTCGTTGGTCGTCCTCGCCGTCCGTGAAGTCCGGGCCGTTGGTCTCGTCGATGGCGCGGCGGGTTTGCCGCGCGGACGAGCGGCGTCGGTTTCCGCTATTGCGCGGCCACCGCGCCGGCGGGCTTGAGCCGCGCCTGCGCGAGCTTGTCGCGCAGGCTGGCGAGCACGGCCGCGGTGGCCTGCTCGCCGGCCAGGATGGCGCGGTTGCGCGCGGTGAAGTCGCTGCCGCCCATGTCGGGCAGATCGGGGCGGATCACCACGTCGGCGCGCGCCAGCGCCATCTTGTTGAGCGACTGCCCCATGATGGCGGTGGTCTGCAGCAGCACGCCGCTCTGGCCGCCGTTCTTCTGGCTGGACGGGTCGGCGGAGATGTTCACGGCGATCACGAAGTCCGCGCCCATGACGCGCGCGGAATCCACCGGCACCGGCTCCACCAGCCCGCCGTCGACGTAATCGTGGCCCTGGATCGAGACCGGCTGGAACACGCCGGGCACGCTGCTGGAGGCGCGCACCGCCTGCCCCGTGTTGCCGCGCCGGAACAGGATGCCGTGGCCGGTCTTGAGGTCGGTGGCGACGATGCCCAGCGGCAGCTTCATGGCCTCGATGGGGCGGTTGCCGACCAGCTTGTTCACGTAGTTCTGCAGCGCCTCGCCCTTGAGCCAGCCGCCGAAGCGGGTGCCGAAGGGCAGGGCCCAGTCGGCGATGGCGGCTTCGTCCATGGTCAGCGCCAGCTTGTTGAGCTGGAAGCCGCTCATGCCCGAGGCATAGAGCGCGGCGACCACCGCGCCGGCGCTGGTGCCGGCGACCAGGTCCGGATGGATGCCCTGCGCCTCCAGCGCCTTGATGACCCCGATATGGGCGAAGCCGCGCGCGGCGCCCCCGCCGAGGGCCAGGCCGATCTTGAGCGGGCGCGGTGGCGCCGGCGGCGCGGCTGCCGGCGTTTCCGGCTGGGCGGTGAGGGTCCCGGGCTTGGGGCCGAAAGAGCAGGCGGCGAGTAGCGCTGCCGCGCCCGCGCCGAGGAAATGGCGTCGTTGCATGGATCCGTGAGGGAAGGGGAAATGCCGCGGCCGTCACAGCCGGTGCGGTGCCGCGGCGAATGTGCCGCCGGCGCCGGCGCCGCGTTGGCGCGGCAGCATTTCAGACCGGGCAAAGCATAAATGATTCCACGCGCGGCGGCACCCGGCGCGCGGCGGGGCCGGGCGGCGCGCCCCCGCTTGCTATAATGCGGCGATCCTACACCCCGGCCTGCGCGCATCCGCGCGCGGGCTTTTTTGTTTCGCTCCGACATGACACAACGCGTCCGCACCCGCTTCGCGCCGAGCCCCACCGGCTTCATCCACCTCGGCAACATCCGCTCCGCGCTCTACCCCTGGGCGTTCGCGCGCCGCATGAAGGGCGATTTCATCCTGCGCATCGAGGACACCGACGTCGAGCGCTCGTCCCAGGAAGCGGTGGACGTGATCCTGGAAGGCATGGCCTGGCTCGATCTGGACATCGACGAAGGCCCTTACTACCAGATGCAGCGCATGGACCGCTACCGCGAGGTGGTCAGGCAGATGCTGGACAGCGAGCTGGCCTACCCGTGCTACATGAGCACCGAGGAACTCGACGCGCTGCGCGAGGCCCAGCGCGCGCGCGGCGAGAAGCCGCGCTACAACGGCTTCTGGCGCCCCGAGCCGGGCAAGGTGCTGCCCGCGCCGCCGGCCGGCGTGCAGCCGGTGATCCGCTTCAAGAACCCGATCGGCGGCAGCGTGGTGTGGGACGACGCGGTCAAGGGCCGCATCGAGATCGCCAACGACGAGCTGGACGACCTCGTGATCGCCCGCCCCGACGGCACGCCCACCTACAACTTCTGCGTGGTGGTCGACGACCTCGACATGAAGATCACCCACGTGATCCGCGGCGACGACCACGTCAACAACACGCCGCGCCAGATCAACATCATCCGCGCGCTGGGCGGCACGCCGCCGGTCTACGCCCACCTGCCGACCGTGCTCAACGAGCAGGGCGAGAAGATGAGCAAGCGCCACGGCGCCATGCCCGTGACCGGCTATCGCGACGAAGGCTACCTGCCCGAGGCCGTGCTCAACTACCTGGCCCGGCTGGGCTGGGCGCACGGCGACGCCGAGATCTTCTCGCGCGAGCAGTTCATCGAGTGGTTCGACCTCGAGCACCTGGGCAAGTCGCCGGCGCAGTACAACCCGGAAAAGCTGGCCTGGCTCAACAACCACTACATCAAGGTGGGCGACAACGCGCGCCTGGCCACGCTGACCCGGCCGTTCATCGAGGCGCTGGGCGGCAAGGTGGAAGGTGGCGCCAGCCTCGAAGCGGTGATCGGCCTGGTCAAGGACCGCGCCAACACGCTCAAGGACGTGGCCCAGGCCGCGCTGCTGTTCTACCGCGGCGAGACGCAGCCGGACGCCGCGCTCAAGGCCGAGCACCTCAACGCCGACGTGCTGCCCGCCCTGCAGGCCCTGGCGGCGCGCCTGGGCGCGCTGGCCGAGTGGAAGCGCGAGGACATCGGCGCGG
Source organism: Cupriavidus sp. FW216-B1 (assembly GCF_058789195.1). NCBI lineage: Bacteria > Pseudomonadati > Pseudomonadota > Betaproteobacteria > Burkholderiales > Burkholderiaceae > Cupriavidus > Cupriavidus sp. FW216-B1. Next base: position 580,191 of record NZ_JBYTEL010000002.1, read on the forward strand.
CCTTCAAGGCCGTGCTGGCCGAGTTCGGCCTGAAGATGCCCAAGCTGGCCATGCCGGTGCGCCTGCTGGTGGCGGGGCAGTTGCAGACGCCCGCCATCGACGCGGTGCTGGAGCTGTTCGGCCGCGAAACGGTGCTGCGCCGGCTGCAAGCAGGCCTCGCCTGAAATTTTTTGCGGAAAGTCGCGGAAGGGGCTTGCGCTCCTGTCGCGACTTGAGCATAATTTCGTTCTCCCTGCAGCGCGGACAAAAACCAAGCGGGCTTAACGGACGGCAGCGAACAGTAGTAATTCCCGCAGTAATGCGGATCGCTGAAAAAAGTTAAAAAAAGGGGTTGTCAAAAAGCAAGGTTGTTTATATAATCTTGTCTTCGCTGAAACAAAGAAACAAACGCGAAACGACAGCAGCAGCAAGCTGGAGCAGTAAATCAGCAGTAACGTAGTGCCTTGGGGCTATAGCTCAGCTGGGAGAGCGCTTGCATGGCATGCAAGAGGTCAGCGGTTCGATCCCGCTTAGCTCCACCAAAATGCCGGAAGTTTCGATTGCGGTCATGGCGAAACTTCCCGGTGTGGTGAAGACCGGATTATCCGGATATTCGCCGCGCCAGACGGAACAAGTCGGAAGGCAAGTTTCTGTCCCCTTCGTCTAGAGGCCTAGGACATCACCCTTTCACGGTGAGTACAGGGGTTCGAATCCCCTAGGGGACGCCAGATAACGGACGTAACCAAACGTCCGGTTTGTCGTCGGCGGCATCGCTGCCGGCAGCAAGTAGAAGTATTGGAGTGGTAGTTCAGTTGGTTAGAATACCGGCCTGTCACGCCGGGGGTCGCGGGTTCGAGCCCCGTCCACTCCGCCAAATCAAGACCCGCATGGTTATGCCATGCGGGTTTTTCTTTTTCCGCCCGCATTTTCCCGTCTTCGGTTTTTCCTGCTGCATTTCCTGCCGCGGCATGCGTTCACGGTATTCGCTCCGGCCGTGCCCCGATAATCGCCCGCCTTGCTGGCCGGATACCGCCGCGGCGCATTATCGGCGCGCCGGCGAGCGATTATCCCGGCACCGGCTTCAGTCCTGCGGGCGCCGGCTCACCGTGACGAAATAGCGCACCAGCAGCGTCGCGGCCAGCGCCAGGCTCACGCTGTTGGCCAGCCAGAAGCCCGCCGCGCCGCGCGTGAAGGCCGGCAGCGAGCCGATCAGGCCGAAGCCCAGCACGTAGCCGCCGCCCAGCCCCACGCCCCACAGCGACAGCGCGTAGATCAGCGTCGGCACCAGCGCGATCTTGTAGGCGCGCAGGATGAAGGCGGTCATCACCTGGACCGCGTCGAAGGCCTGGTAGAAAGCGATGAACAGCATCAGGGGCAGGGCGGCCCGTACCACCGCCGGGTCCTTGGCGTAGGCGTGCAGCAGCGGCTCGCGCAGGATCCACAGCAGGCTGCCGACCATGACGGCGAGCAGCGCCGCCAGGCAGATGCCGCGCCGCGCGATGCGGCGCGCCGCGGGCAGGTCGCGCGCGCCGATCGACTGGGCCACCAGCGTGGAGGTGGCGATCGCCAGCGACAGCGGCAGCATGTAGGCCACCGCGCCGAGGTTGGCGATGATCTGGTGGCCGGCCAGCACCACCGTGCCCATGCGCGTGATGAAGATCGACATCAGCGTAAACGAGGTGATCTCGATCAGGTAGGTCAGGCCCATCGGCACGCCCAGGCGCAGCAGCGCGCGGATCGGCCGCGCCTGCGGCCAGGCCCAGCTCGAGAAGATCTGCAGCGGCCGGTAGGCCGCGTTGCGCCGCAGGATCAGCACGCCGGAGACGCACCACATCCAGCTGATCAGCGTCGAGGCCAGCGCGCAGCCGGGGCCGCCCATCGCCGCCAGGCCGAGGCCGCCGTCGATGAACCAGGCATTGAGTGGGATCTTCACCGCCAGCCCGACGATCTGCAGCACCGTCACCATCACCGGCCGCGACAGCGCGTTGTTCAGCGCCGAGTAGATGCGAAAGCCGAGCGCGGCGGGCAGGCCGAAGGCCTGGATGTGCAGGTAGGTGGTGGCCTTCTCGACCAGTTCGGGCGGCGCCTGCGCGAACTGCAGCAACGGCCCGGGAAAGGCCAGCAGCAGCATGCCCGGCACCGCCAGCGCCACGCCCAGCCACGCCGCCTGCCTGACTTCGCTGCCGATCTCCGCCGCGCGGCCCGCGCCGTGCAACTGCCCGGCGATCGGGGCGAGCGCCTGCAGCACGCCCATCAGGCTGATGTAGACGGTGACGTAGATCGAGCCGCCGAGCCCCACGGCGGCGAGGTCGGTGGCCGAGGCGCGCCCGGACATGATGGTGTCGATCACGCCGAAGGCGATCACCGCGAGCTGGCCGACCAGGACTGGCGCGGCCAGTTCGCCGATGCGGCGGATATCCTGCAGCAGTTTCATCCGATGGGCCGGCGCGCCGCAGCGCTGCCGGATAGCTGTGGCTGTTGAGTGCGTGTTGTCCGCATTGTCCGCGTCGGTTGTGACGGCACGCCCCGTTGGTGCGTCCTAGCGGCGCGGCAGGCGGCGCTGCGGCAGGACCGGCTTGGGCGGCGGCGCCTTCGACATATCGACGAGGCGGTACATGCGGAAGCGCTCGTCGCGGTCCGACGGCCGGCGGCCTTCCCAGACCAGCCGCCATTCGAAATGCGAGATGCTGGTCGGCTCGCCGTAGTCCACCGAATCGTGACGCAGCAGGATGTCGCAGCCGTCGCTCGGGCCGCCGAAGCGGATGTGCCCGAAGTAGGCGAACGAGGCCAGTTGCGCGTCGCCCATGCGGATCGGCTGCACGCAGTTGTAGGTCGCCGGCAGCGCCATCGACGCGGCCTGCGCCACGTCGCGGTAGGTCTTGCCGTAGTTGATCGACGGCATCCACAGCGTCATCGCCAGCACCCACATCAGCGTGGTGCCGGCGGCCGAGATCACCACCGGGCGCCAGATCTGCTTGGGCGCGCGCGACAGCCGCCAGCGCACGATCAGCACCCAGGCCGCGGTGACGATCAGCGCGTAGACCACCGCGCTGACGGTGAAGTCCTGCTGGAAGCCCGGCAGCAGCCGGTAGATGTTGGCGGCGATGCGCGGCGGCTGGCCGGTCGTGCGGGCGATCCACATGAACCAGACGAAGCCGCCGAAGATCGTGAAGAACAGCAGCGCGAACCAGTCGATCGCATTGATGGCCGCGCGCGTCAGCGTGGGCAGCCCGAAGGCGGCCAGCACCGCCATCGGCGGCAGCAGCAGGATGAACTGCACGTCGCCGGGCTGGCGCAGCAGGAACAGCAGCAGCACCAGCGGCACCAGCAGCGACAGCGGCAGCGCCACATGCGGCGCGCGGCGCATGCCCGACCAGCTCAGCCACGCCCAGCACGCGATCGGCCACACCGGCCAGGTAAACAGCAGCAGGTTGCGCGCGATGAAGTTGAGCGCCAGCGCGTTGGGCGCGCCGTAGGTGCGGCGGTCGTCGCGCGACCACTCGCGGATGAAGGTCACGGCGTCGTTGTGGTCGGCCGCGCCCAGGTAGGCCACCGCCATCCACGCGGCCACCAGGGCCAGCGCCAGCGGCACGCTGGCCAGCAGCAGGCGCGGCAGCGGCAGCGGCCTGCAGGCCAGCCCGCAGGCGATCACGGCCAGCAGCAGCACCACCGGCAGCATCGGCCCGCTCGACAGCGTCAGCGCGCCGAGCCCGGCGCCGAGCCAGAGCCCGCCCTGCAGCGGCTTGTCCAGGCTGCGCACCATGCCGTACAGGCTCATGGCGACGAAGCAGACCTGGCCGACCTGCGGCGTGGTCTCGTGCCCGCGCATGGCCAGGCCCACGCAGGCCAGGAAGATCAGCAGCGCGCCGTCGGCCAGCGTGCGGCCGTAGTCGCGCGCGTTGGGCTGGCCGCCGAAGACGTAGGCGAACGGCTGCACCTCGGCGCGGCGGCCGAGCAGGTAGGTGGCATACCAGATCAGCGCGCAGGTGCCGAAGTAGAACAGCGCCGTGGCCAGGCGCGAGGCGTCGGGCGCGCCCAGCCAGCCGCCGAACAGGCGGATCATGGCGGCGCCGACCCAGAACACCAGCGGACCGTCGTCGCTGTACGGGCGGCCCACGATGTTCGGCATCAGCCAGTCCTGGGCGCCGCCGGTGGCCAGCTGCCACATCACGCCGAAGCCGGCCGCGTCCTCGTTCTTCCACGGGTCGCGGCCGAACAGGCCGGCCAGGCCATAGATGATGCAGATGGCCAGCAGCAGCGCGCGCGGGAGCGTGCCGGTGGCGGCTGCGGTGAGGTGGACTCGGGAGGTCTTGGCTGCGCTCATCGATGGGTAGGGCTGGGTGGCGGCCGGGCGGGCGCCTGCGGTTGGCTGCGTCTGTCGCCGGCGCGCGGGGCGCGAAGACTGCAAAAGGGACTACTGAAACGACTGCCGGAACAGCCGCCGGAACGACTGCCGCAAAGACAGCGGAAGCAGGGCCGGGCGGCGCGGGCCGCAAAAGCAAAGAGGCAGCCGATGCTGCCTCTTTGCTTGGGTGCGCGGCGCCGGAGCATCGTCCGAGGCCGGGCTGCGAGCAGGCTCGCGCAGCGAATTACTTCGCCGCGGCCTTGCCCAGCTTGCTGCCGAACTTCTGGCGGAACTTCTCGACGCGGCCGGCCGTGTCCATGATCTTCTGGGTGCCGGTGTAGAACGGGTGCGATTCCGACGAGACTTCGATCTTCGCCAGCGGGTATTCCTTGCCGTTGTATTCGATCGTGTCGCGGGTCTGGATCGTCGAGCGGGTCACGAACTTGAAGTCGTTCGACACGTCGTGGAACACGACTTCGCGGTAATTCGGGTGAATGCCTTCTTTCATGGTGCTTCCTTTCAGGTTGGGTAGCCAGTCCGCTGCATGCCGCGCTGCCGCTGCCGGGGTTTCCGGGGTTCCGGTCGAACCGGTTGGCAGTGTTGCGGCGAACGAACCACTTGCCGATAACGGACAAACCGGGATTATCGCAGAAAAACAAAAACATGGGCAAGATTTGCGAGCGTGCCGCCGGTATCGGCCGGGCGCCCGGAAATAGGCCAGATGCGTCACATCGCGGCCGGGTCCTGGCGGTAGAACGTGGCCAATGCGCCATACAGCGCCGGCCAGTGCCTGCGCAGCCCGGCCGGTTCGACAAAGAAGGTCTCCGATGCCACCGCGAAGAACTCGCTCGGCGCCTCGCAGCCGTAGGGGTCGATCACGCGCAGCGCCGGCGGCAGCCGCTCGGGATGGTCCCAGGCATGGTCGGACTGGCGGTCGCAGGCATCGGCGAAGCGGTCGTATTCGCCCAGCAGCGTCTCGGCCCACTGCTCGCGGTCCACGCCCGGGTGCAGCACGCGCGAGAACGGCGGCACGCCGTCCGGCTCGCCGTCTAACATGTCGAGCTTGTGGGCGAACTCGTGGATGACCACGTTGTAGCTGTCGTCGGGGTGCGCGTGATGCGCGTGATGCGCGCCCGCACCCGCGCCGGGGGCCTGCACGTCGGGCCAGGACAGGATCACCGGGCCGTGCTCCCAGGCCTCGCCGCTGGCTTCCTCGACCACGCCGTGCACCAGGCCGATGTCGTCCTCGACGGTGCGCCGGATGATGAACTCTCCCGGATACAGCACGATGCCGCGCCAGCCGCGATACCACTCGATGCCGAGCTTGAGGATGGGCACGCAGGCCTGCGTCGCCACGCTGGCCACCATCTCGTCGGCCAGCGGCAGCGCGTGCGCGGTGGAGAATTCCTTCTCGGCGATGAACAGCGTGGCGAGCTCGCGCAGCGTGGCGAGGTCGGCGGCGCCGTAGCGCTGCACGAACGGCAGCGTCGCCACGGTGTGCGCCCACAATGCGTCGGGGATGGCGTAGTGCTCGAGCTTGCGCTCGCGCGAGCGGCCCCGCAGGAAGTGGCTGAGTTTGCCGAACATGGTTCTCCTGCCTGGTTCTTCGGACTGCGTGCTTCGCCGACAGGTTGCGCTCGTAGGTCGCGCTCGTAGCGCGCCGCAAAGCAAGGAGGGCGTGCCGTGGCACGCCCTCCTGCGCGATACGCGCGCGCCGTGGCGAGCCACCGCGCGCGGCACGGCCAGCGCTCAGCCGCCCCTGCGCATCATATCGAAAAACTCGGCGTTGTTCTTGGTCGCCTTCATCTTGTCGAGGATGAATTCCATCGCCTGCACTTCGTCCATGTCGGAGATGAACTTGCGCAGCACCCACACCTTCTGCAGGATTTCCGGCTTGATCAGCAGCTCCTCGCGGCGCGTGCCCGACTTGTTCAGGTTGATCGACGGATAGACGCGCTTCTCGGCCAGGCGGCGCTCGAGGTGCACTTCCATGTTGCCGGTGCCCTTGAACTCTTCGTAGATCACGTCGTCCATGCGGCTGCCGGTCTCGATCAGCGCGGTGGCGATGATGGTCAGCGAGCCGCCTTCCTCCAGGTTGCGCGCGGCGCCGAAGAAGCGCTTCGGGCGCTGCAGCGCGTTGGCATCCACACCGCCGGTCAACACCTTGCCCGAGGCCGGCACCACCGTGTTGTAGGCGCGCGCCAGGCGCGTGATGGAGTCCAGCAGGATTACCACGTCGCGCTTGAGCTCGACCAGGCGCTTGGCCTTCTCGATCACCATTTCGGCGACCTGCACGTGGCGGATGGCCGGTTCGTCGAAGGTCGACGCCACCACCTCGCCGCGCACCGAGCGCAGCATCTCGGTCACTTCTTCCGGGCGCTCGTCGATCAGCAGCACGAACAGGTCGGCTTCCGGATGGTTGTTGGCGATCGCGTGGGCGATGTGCTGCAGCATCACGGTCTTGCCCGACTTGGGCGAGGCCACCAGCAGCGCGCGCTGGCCGCGGCCGATCGGTGCGATCATGTCGATGATACGGCCGGTGATGTTTTCCTCGGCGCGGATCTCGCGTTCGAGCGTGAGCGGCCGGTTCGGGTGCAGCGGCGTCAGGTTCTCGAACATGATGCGGTTCTTCACCGCTTCGGGCGCCTGCCCGTTGACCTTGTCCACCTTCACCAGCGCGAAGTAGCGCTCGCCGTCCTTGGGGGTCCGCACCTCGCCTTCGATGGTGTCGCCGGTATGCAGGTTGAAGCGGCGGATCTGCGAAGGGCTGATGTAGATATCGTCCGTGCTCGCCAGGTACGACGTCTCGGGCGAGCGCAGGAAGCCAAATCCGTCAGGCAGGACTTCCAGCGTGCCGTCGCCAAAGATGGTTTCGCCCAGCTTGGCGCGCTTCTTCAGGATGGCAAACATCAGTTCCTGTTTGCGCATCCGCTGTGCGTTGTCGATCTCGAGGGTCGCGGCCATTTCGAGAAGCGCAGACACGTGAAGCGATTTGAGTTCTGTCAGGTGCATAGACGAGGGGTACAGAGGCGCCCGGACGGGCTGGACCTAAAGAGGGGGGAAGAAATGAGCGGACGCTCGGGGAAGTTGTTGGTGCCATCTTAGCACAATCCGGCCGGTGCGCCAGGGCTGGCGCACGCACGTCGGATTGTGGCGACAAACGGGGCCGCGCCTGGTGGCGCCGCGCCCCGCGCAATCGTCTTACAGATTGCCGTCGAGGAATGCGGTCAGCTGCGACTTGGACAGCGCGCCGACCTTCTGCGCGGCCACCGCGCCATTCTTGAACAGGATCAGCGTGGGGATACCGCGGATGCCGAACTTGGCCGGCACCTGCTGGTTCTCGTCGACGTTGATCTTGGCGATCTGCAGCTTCTCGCCGTAGTCCTTGGCCACTTCGTCCAGGATCGGGGCGATCATCTTGCACGGACCGCACCATTCGGCCCAGAAGTCGAGCAGGACAGGCTTGTCGGACTGGAGCACGTCGGCGTCGAAGGAGGCGTCGCTCACATACTTGATTTGTTCACTCATGGCGGAAAACCTCTGGTTTCGCTCTGTTGATTTTGAAGGCGGGATTTGCCGAACCGCTACATTACACGAGTTTGCGCATGCCCGTGGGCGGGCGCCTTACCCGGTGCCGGCAGTCCCGAGCGACGGGATGGCCGGCCAACGCGGATGTTGCTGATATGTTACCAGTTGCCTGGAATTCAATAGCGGCCCCGGCAGGCTGGCGGTGCGTTGCCGTACATGGCGCGAAGCCTTGCCGGCACGGTGGCACTTGGGGGACATTCTGCCCGGGAATGCCGGTGCCGTGGAGTGATTGTATTAATGGGCGCGAGAGCTTTTCTCAATCGCGCGCGGCCTTCGCATATGGCTCGCGCATGATTCGCGTATGAATTACCGAGCACACCGCGAAAGTGCCTGCGATCCGGCTTTTCGCTGTCCCGGAACAAGGTCCCGGGGAATGCGGCGCGTAGAATAGATAGAATCACGCGCTCCAGACAAGGCCACCAACCATGACGTCCGACCATTCTCCCAAGACCGATCCGCAGCAATCGCCCACCGTCGAGCACCTGAGCGACGCGCTGGACCACATCAACACCGCGGTCGAGCAGAACAGCATTGCCGGCGGGGCGGCCAGGGGCCTGCTGTTCAGCGTGATCGAGACGCTCGGCGCGCTGATCGGCGACCCCGACCTGCCCGAGCACGCGCGCTCCGGCTACCAGGGCCTGCTCGAGACCGCGCGCGAGATCCGCGCCCGCGTCGAGGGCGGCGGCCACTGAAGGCTGCGGGTATTTCCGGCATTCCCGGCTTGCGGGCGCAGGCGCCAGTGACGGCATCGTCCGTGCCCGCGGCGCGCGCCGCGGACCGGTCGCCGTGCGCCCGGCGTTTCGCTCCTCCCGCCACGCCAGCTTCATGACCGCGCTGCAATTCCGGCCCGGCCCGGACTTCCTGCCGCAGGCCGCCGCCGCGGCCTGGTACTTCCTCGACCGCTGCGGCGGGCAGCAGGCCGCCGCGCACGTGGTGGTGCCCACCGCGGCGCAGATTCCCGGCGTGCGCCAGGCGCTCGACGCGGCCGCGCGCGCGGCCGGCGCGCCGCGCCTGCTGCCGCGCGTGCTCACGCTCGGCCACTGGCTGCTGGACCTGCCGCCCGAGGCGCAGCCGGTGCGCAGCCACGCGGCGCGGCTGCTCGCCGTGCAGCAGGCCATCCGCGCGCAGGACTGGCTGCGGCGCGCGTTCGGCGCGCAGACCGAGGCCGCCGCCTGGGGCCTGGCGCAGACGCTGCTCACGGTCAGCGACGAACTGAGCGCGCGCTGGCTCGACGACGACGCCATCCGCGACGACGAGATCGACGGCGATGACCGCGCGGCGCTGCTGCAAGGCGCGCTGGAGCGGACCTACGCCCATCTGTCGTCGCGCTTCCTCGGCGAGGAGGCGCGCATCGTGATGGCGTTCTGGCAGGCGCTGTCCGGCCCGGACGACCCTTTGCCGGCGCGCCGGCGCATGCTGCACCGGCTGGCCACGCACGTCGACGGCCCGGTCATCTGGCTCGGCCCCACGCCGCCCACGCCCATCGACGCAGCGTTCCTGCGCCAGGCCGCGGAACTGGTGCCGGTGATGCGCATCGGCTACGACTGGAGCGCGCAGGCGGACGATGCCGAAGCGGGCACGGCGCAGGAGGGCCCGGAACCCGGCGACTGGTACGACACGCTGCTCGCGCTGTGGCCCGAGGCGCGCCTGCCCGGCGCCGGCGAGCCCGCCGCGCGCCGCGCGCCGCCACGCGCATTGCCCGAAGCGCGCCCGCGCGTGCGCGTGGTCGGCAGCGCGCGCTTCGAGGACGAGGCCGCGGCCGCGGCCAGCCAGCTGGTGGCGTGGCTCAACCAGGGCCGGCGCCACGTGGCGCTGGTCGCGCACGACCGCGTGGTGGCGCGCCGCGCGCGCGCCTTGCTCGCGCGCGCCGGCGCGCCGGTGCGCGACGAGACCGGCTGGAAGCTCTCCACCACGCGCGCCGCCGCCGCGCTGATGCGCTGGTTCGACCTGCTCAACCAGGACGGCGACACCGCGGCGCTGCTCGACCTGCTCAAGAGCCCGTTCTGCCTGCCGGACTTCCCCGCGCGCGGCGCCGCCATCGCCGCGCTCGAGCAGCGGATCCGCCGCGACGGCATCAGCGGTGGCTGGCGCCGCCTGCAGCAGCGTTTCGCGCCCGACGCACGGCGCGAGACCACGGCCGGCAACGTCGACAACGCGGACGATGCCGCCGGCGGGGGGGATGCCCGCCACGCCGCGCGCCAGGCCGCCTGCGAACTGGTGCAGCGGCTCGCCGCCGAGGCCGGCGCGTGGCCGCGCGGCCGGACGCAGCAGCCGGTGTCCACCTGGCTCGAACGGCTCGACGCCACGCTCGACGCGCTCGCCATGCGCGCGGCGCTGGCCGCCGACGATGCCGGCCGCCAGCTGCTCGACGCGCTGGCGCGCCTGGCCGACCTGCCGCACGACGAAACCGGCGCGGCCGCCACGCTCGACCTGGCTGAATTCCGCTCGATGCTCTCGGCGCTGCTCGAATCGGTGGCCTACAAGGAGCCCTCGGCCAGCGGCGCCGCGCGCATCACCATCCTGCCGCTCAACGGCGCGCGCATGCGCCGCTTCGACGGCGTGGTGGTGGTCGGCTGCGACGACGCGCAACTGCCGTCGAGCGCGGCCGAGCTGATGTTCTTCTCCAACCAGATGCGCCGCGAGCTGGCGCTGGAAGACCGCGAGATCCGCTTCGCCCAGCAGGCGCGCGACCTGGCCGAAGTGCTGCTCAACAACGACGACGTGGTGCTGACCTGGCAGCGCCTGGGCGCGCGCGGCGAGCCCAAGCACGTGTCGGGCTGGATCGAGCGGCTCGGCGCGCTGTGCTCGCGCGCCGGCGCGCCGATCGAGGCGAGCGCCTTGCCGGCGCTGCACGAGACCTTCGCCGAAGCGGGCGGCATGCCGGCGCCGGCCGCCGCGGAGCTGGTGCCCGCGCGCTGGAGCGCGCAGGCGTACAACATGCTGCGCCGCTGTCCCTACCAGTTCTTCGCCGGGCGCATGCTCGGCCTGGCCGGGCTGGAAGTGGTCAGCGACGATCTGGAGAAGCGCGACATCGGCGAGCTGCTGCACCGCATCCTGCTGCGCTATCACCGCGAGGCCGGCGAGGACGGCCTGCGCCACGACGACGCGCGCCTGGCGCGGCTGCGCGAGATTTCCGACCACGAATTCGGCGCGCTGATGCGCGAGGACGGCAACGCCATCGGCTACTACCGCCGCTGGTGCGAAGTGCTGCCGTCCTACGTGGCGTGGCAGGCCGAGCGCGAGGCGCAGGGCTGGTTCTGGGACGGCGGCGAGATCGACGCCACCGTCGACCTGCCCATGCCCGACGGCCAGCCGCTGCGCGTCAACGGCCGCATCGACCGGCTCGACCGCGCGCGCGACGGCAGCCGCGCCGTGCTGGACTACAAGACGCAGAGCGTGCTGCGCCTCAAGCGCAAGGTCGACGACGTGGAAGAGGACTGCCAGCTGCCGTTCTACGGCCTGCTGCGCGCCGACGTGCGCGTCGGCAGCTGGGTGGCGCTGGAAGGCGCGAAGGACGGCCCGCCCGCGGCCCAGCGCGAAGTCGGCCTGCCCGATTTCGACGCCGCCGTGGCCTGGCTGGAGCGCCAGCTGCGCGAGGACGTGATGCGCCTGCGCCGGGACGCGCCGCTGCCGGCCTTCGGCGATGCCGGCGCGTGCACCTACTGCACCGCGCGCGGCCTGTGCCGCAAGGGCTTCTGGGAAAGCACGGCGCTGCCGCCGCAGGTGGGAGGCCGCGCATGAGCGCGCACGCCTATCTGCGCGACGGCGCGCCGGTCGCCGAAGCCGAGTTCACGCGCGCGGCCTGCGACCCTGCCGCCTCGGTGGTGGTGGAGGCCTGCGCCGGCAGCGGCAAGACCTGGCTGCTGGTGGCGCGCCTGCTGCGCCTGCTGCTGGCCGGCGCCGCGCCGCACGAGATCCTCGCCATCACCTTCACGCGCAAGGCCGCCGAGGAAATGCGCGAGCGCCTGCTCGAAGTGCTGGCCCAGCTGGCGCGCGACGACGACGACGCGGTGATCGCCGCGCTGGTCCAGCGCGGCCTGTCCGCCGACGCCGCGCGCGCCGCGCTGCCGCGCGCGCGCGGCCTGCACGCGCAGGTGCTGGCCGCGCCGGGGCGCATGGCCATCGACACCTTCCACGGCTGGTTCGGCACGCTGCTGCGCGGCGCGCCGCTGGCCTCGGGCATCGTGCCCGGCGCCACGCTGCGCGAGGACGCATTGCGCATGAAGCGCGAGGCCTGGGCGCCGTTCTGGCAGGCGCTGGCCACGCCGCCGTATGCCGAGCTGCGCGCCGCCTTCGAGCAACTGGTGGACGCCATCGGCGAGTTCCAGGCGCGCGCGCTGCTGGACGCGATGTTCCATGCGCGCAGCGAGTGGTTCGCCTTCAAGGAAAGCGCCGATCCCGCCGAGGCGCTGGCCGCCGATCTCGGCGACGACGCGCGCGTCGACGTGCTGCCCGAAGTGCTGGCCGACGACGCCTGGCTCGACGCCTGCCAGGACATGGCCTCGCAACTGGGCCGCGGCGGCAAGACCGAGCAGGCCCATGCCGCGCGGCTGGCGGACGCGGTCATGGCGATCCGCGCGTGGCGCGAGGGCGGGGCGGCGGACGGCGCGCCGGCCGAGCGCGCCTTCGCGGTCCTGCGCGATGCGTTCTTCACCGCCGCCGGCAAGCCGCGCTCGCTGCGCGCGACCGCCGCGCTGACCAAGGCGCTCGGCGGCGAGGCCGCGGTCGAGGCGTTCGTGGCCGCGCACGGCGAGCGCTGCGCCGCGCTCGAGCAGGTGGCGCAGCGCCGCCGCGAGGCCGCCGTGCTGGCCGTCAACCTCGCGCTCTACCGCCTCGGCGACGCGCTGCTGACGCGCTACCAGCATCACAAGTCCGAGCAGCGCGCGATGGACTTCGCCGACCTCGAATGGCTGGCCGCGCGGCTCATGCGCGACGAGGAAACCGCCACCTACCTGCAGGTGCGGCTCGACGCGCGCTATCGCCACCTGCTGCTCGACGAATTCCAGGACACCAACCCGCTGCAGTGGCGCATCCTGCAAGGCTGGCTGGCCGGCTACGCGGGCCTCGGCGAGCGGCCCACGGTATTCCTCGTGGGCGACCCCAAGCAGTCCATCTACCGTTTCCGCCGCGCCGACGCGCGCCTGTTCCAGACCGCCAGCGAGATGCTGCAGGCCGCGTTCGGCGCCACCGTGCTGCGCACCAACCGCACCCGCCGCAACCGGCCCGAGGTGCTCGAGTGGGTCAACGCGGTGTTCGATGCCGCGCGCGCCGACGGCCGCTATCCGCTGTTCGAGACGCAGACCACCGCGCTCGAAGAGCCGGGCGGCCCGGTATGGCTGCTGCCGCTGGTCGAGCCCGAAGCGGAGGCGGCGGAAGATGCCGGGGAAGATGCCGGGGGTGCGGAGGCGGCCGAAGACGGCGCGCAGGAAACCGCCGCCATCCACCGCGACACGCTGACCCAGCCGCGCCGGCACGAAGGCGACTCGCTGCGCCTCGAAGAGGGCCGGCGCGTGGCGGCGTGGCTGCGCCACGTCCGCGCCACCGTGCCGGTGGCCGAAGGCGGCGGCACGCGCCCGGCGCGCTGGAGCGATTTCCACCTGCTGGTGCGCCGCAAGACCTATCTGGCGGAATACGAGCGCGCCTTCCGCGAAGCCGGCATTCCGTGCCTGAGCCCGCGCCGCGGCGGCCTGCTGGCCACGCTCGAGGCGCTCGACCTGTCGGCGCTGCTGGCCTTCCTGATGACGCCGGAGTCCGACCTCGACCTCGCCCACGTGCTCAAGAGCCCGCTGGTCGGCGCCACCGACGAAGACCTGATCGCCATCGCGCAGCAGGTACAGGCGCAGGAGCCGCGCCCGGGCTGGTGGGCCTGCCTGCGCGGACAGGGCCTGCCCGAGTTCGCCAGCGCGGCGCTGCGCGACGGCGTGGCGCGCCTGCGGCACTGGCTGGAAGTCGCGCCGCACCGGCCCGTGCACGACCTGATCGACCACATCTATCACGGCGGCGAGGTGCGCCGGCGCTATGCCGAGGCCGCGCCCGCCGACATCCGCGACCAGGTGCTGGCCAATCTCGACGCTTTCCTCAAGCTCTCGCTCGACCTCGACGGCGGGCGCTATCCGAGCCTGCCCAAGTTCATCGACGAATTGCAGGAGATCCGCCGCGGCGAAGAGGGCGAAAGCCCCGACGAAGGCGGCATGGCGGACCGCGTCGAAGAAGGCGATGCCGATGCGGCCGATGCGGCGGACAGCGCGCTCGATGCCGTGCACATCCTCACCGTGCACGCCGCCAAGGGCCTGGAGGCGCCGTTCGTGGTGCTGCTCGACGCCAACCACAGCGAGCCCGCCGCCGACAACGGCGGCATCCTGATCGACTGGCCGCCGTCGTCGCCGGTGCCGGTGCATTTTTCCGCCTACGGCAAGCGCAGCACGCGCGGGCTGGCGCGCGCGCCGCTGTTCGAGGCCGAGGCCGCGCTGGCCGAGCGCGAGAACTGGAACCTGCTCTACGTGGCCATGACGCGCGCGTGCCAGGGCCTGCTGGTCAGCGGCGTCAAAGGGCGCGCCGCGCGCGGCGCCGAGGGCGAAGGCAACCGCGAGATCGCCGGGAGCTGGTACGTGCGCCTGCAGTCGGCCGGCACGGGCGCGCCGGTGGAGGCGTTCCCGCCGGCGACGGCCGGCGACGACGCCTGGCAGCGGCCCGGCCACGACGCGCGCGTGCGCTATGCCGATTTCCGCGAGCGCTACCGCGAGGCGGCGGACACGCTGGTGCCGGTCTACGAATGGGAAGACGAGGACGCGGCGCGGGATGACGTCGAAGAGGACAGCCACGCCATCGTCTTCGACGCCGAGGCGGCGCGCCACGGCGAACTGATCCACGCGCTGGTCGAGCGCATCACGCGCTATCCCGAGGCGTTCGAAGCGTTGCCCGGGCCGGACGTGGTGATGCGCTGGTTCCCGCTGGCCGGCGGCGGCGATGCGCAGGCGCGCGCGCAGTGGCGGGCCCAGGCCGAGGCCGCCATCGGCGCGGCGCGGCGCATGCTGGAAGCGCCCGCGCTGCGCCCGCTGCTGTTCCCGCAGGACGCGCGCAGCGCGCGCAACGAGGTCGAGCTATATGACGCGCGCGGCCGCCTGCTGCGCATCGACCGGCTGGTGGAGTTCGACGAGCGCGTGGTCATCGTCGACTACAAGCTGCGCCTGCTGCCGCAGGAGCACGCGGCCTATGCGCAGCAGCTCGCGCGCTACGTGGCGGCGGTCAGGCCGATGTTCCCGGGGCGGCGCGTCGAGGCCGGCGTGGCCACGGCCGACGGGGAGTGGATCGCGGCGGATGCATTGCAGGTTCCGCGCCAGGGGGCATTGTTCTAGACTTGTCCTGCGTCATGACGCGCGGCTTGCCATGCGCGGCACAATAGCCGCACCAGTGCGCAGGGCGCAACGCGCGGACGCGGCCGGGAAGGGACGGATTGCTGCCGGGGAACTGCCGGGGAGCGAATGACCGGGGGACGAATGGCTTTGCCGGGAAGTCCTGCGGTGCGGATCCCGCGGGGAAGGGCCTGGCGACAGGGTTCGCGAGCGGGTCCGGCGGAAGATCCGGCAAGAAGGCAGAAGACAGGGGAATAGCGGAATAGGGGGACGAGCCTGACCCTCGGCACTGGCGGAAAACGGCTGTGGCTGCTTCGTTCCCGACCTGACCAGGTTGACCGCGCCGCCATGCGAGGAGGCCCGTCCGGTGCGCATTGTAACCCAGTGCGGACGGGCCCGCCTATTTCCCGTGAAATTGACCCGGCAAGCCGCATGGCCGGCCCGGGCCGGCACTACAGTGGAACCGTGCCGGCGCGGCGCGCAGGGCCGCCACCACAACCAGCGAGACCAGCGATGAACGCCAAAGACCAGATGCTCCACGCCACCTTGCCGCCGCAAGACATCTCCACCGAAGTCCTGCTGGAGAAATACGCCAAGGGCGAGGAGGCCAGCGTTGCCGACGTGCGCCTGCGCGTGGCGCGCGCGCTGGCCGAGGCCGAGGCCCCGACCGAGCGCGAGCAGTGGGCCGGGCGCTTCCTGTGGGCGCAGGAGCAGGGCTTCGTGCCGGCGGGGCGCATCGCCTCGGCGGCAGGCACGCGCATCGAGGCCACGCTGATCAACTGCTTCGTGCAGCCGGTCGGCGATTCGGTGTCCGACGCGCGCGGCGGCAAGCCCAGCATCTACACCGCGGTGGCGCAGGCCGCCGAGACCATGCGGCGCGGCGGCGGGGTGGGCTACGATTTCTCCGCGATACGGCCGGCCGGCGCGCTGGTGCGCGGCACGCATTCGCGCGCCTCGGGGCCGGTCTCGTTCATGAAGGTGTTCGACGCATCGTGCGCCACGGTGGAGTCGGCCGGCTCGCGCCGCGGCGCGCAGATGGGCGTGCTGCGCTGCGACCACCCGGACATCGAGACCTTCATCCACGCCAAGGACCGCGGCGACCTGACCAATTTCAACATTTCTATCGGCGTGAGCGACGATTTCATGCGCGCGGTCGAGGCCGACGGCGAGGTCGAGCTGATCCACGAGGCCGAGCCCGCCGCCGAGGCCATCGCCGCCGGCGCGTACCGGCGCGGCGACGGCCAGTGGGTCTACCGCCGCGTGCCGGCCCGGCAGCTGTGGGACCAGGTGATGCAGGCCACCTACGACCACGCCGAGCCCGGCATCCTGTTCCTCTCGCACATCAACGACGACAACAACCTCTATTACTGCGAGCGCATCGAGGCCACCAACCCGTGCGCGGAGCAGCCGCTGCCCGCCTACGGCTGCTGCTGCCTCGGCTCCATCGACCTGACCCGCTTCGTGCGCCAGCCGTTCGCCGCGGACAGCCGCTTCGACTTCGACGCCTTCGCCGAGGTCGTGCGGCTGGCCGTGCGCATGCTCGACAACGTGCTCGACGTCACCTTCTGGCCGCTGCCCGAGCAGCAGGCCGAGGCCCAGGCCAAGCGCCGCGTCGGCCTGGGCTTCCTCGGGCTGGGCAGCGCGCTGGTGATGCTGGGCATCCGCTACGACGCCGAGGCCGGCCGCGCGCTGGCCGCGCGCGTCGCCGAGGTGCTGCGCGACACGGCCTACCAGGCCTCCGCCGCGCTGGCGCGCGAGAAGGGCGCCTTCCCGCTGTTCAAGGCCGACGAATACCTGGCCAGCGGCTTCGCCCGGCGGCTGCCGCCGGCGCTGCGCGAGACGATCGCGCGCGACGGCATCCGCAACTCGCACCTGCTTTCGGTCGCGCCCACCGGCACCATCACGCTGGCCTTCGCCGACAATGCCTCGAACGGCATCGAGCCGGCCTTCTCGTGGACCTACAACCGCCGCAAGCGCATGCCGGACGACACCTACCAGGTGTTCGAGGTGGCCGACCACGCCTGGCGGCTGTACCGCCATCTCGGCGGCGACATGGCGCGGCTGCCGGACAGCTTCGTCACCGCGCTGCAGATGTCCGCGCTCGACCACATGAAGATGCTCGAGGCGGTGCAGCCCTACATCGACACCAGCATCAGCAAGACCGTCAACGTGCCGGAGGACTATCCCTACGAGGCCTTCCGCAACCTCTACCTCGATGCCTGGCGCGCCGGGCTCAAGGGGCTGGCCACCTACCGCCCCAACAGCGTGCTCGGCGCGGTGCTGTCGGTGACGCCCGCCGCGCCGGCCGCGCCCGCCGCCGGGGCGCCAGCCGACGACCCGCTGCGCAAGCCGTTCGAGAGCCGCCCCGTGGGCGACCTCGAAGGGGTGACGTCCAAGGTCGAGTACATGACCTACGAGGGCCACAAGACGGTCTACCTCACCGTCAACTTCATGCGCGTGGCCGGCGTGCTGGACGGCAAGCCGGTGGCGGTGGAGCGGCCGGTGGAATTCTTCATGCCGGCCGGCCAGCGCAACGACGGCCAGCAGTGGATCACTTCCACCATGCGCCTGCTGTCGATGGTGGCGCGCTCGGGCGGCTCGATCGCCAAGGCGCTGGCCGACATGCGCAACGTGGTGTGGGACAAGGGCACGGTGCGCTACGGCACGCTGCAGCGCCAGGACGGCAGCGAGGCGCCGCGCTTTCATGACTCCGAGGTGGCGGCGATCGGCTACGCGCTGCAGCGCATCCTGATCAAGCGCGGCTTCCTCGATGCCGACGGCGTGCAGGTGCCGGTGGCGGCGCTTGCCGCGCGCCTGGCCGCGCAGGAAGCGGGCGGGGGCGCCGGCCCCGGCGCGCAGGACGCGGCCGCCGGCCAGCCCGCCGGCGCGGGCGCCCGGCCGTCAGCCGGCCTCGGGCTGGGCCTGGGCTCGGGCAAGACCTGCCCCGAATGCGGCGCCCATGCGCTGCACAAGGTCGACGGCTGCGCCAAGTGCGCCAACTGCGGCTACGTGGGGGAGTGCGGCTAGCCGGATCGCCCCGGGCGCGGCCGGCGGCGCCCGATCCGCCGCGGATGCGCGCGCGCCGCCGCCGATCGTCCCTGACGGGCGGCCGCCTTTTGCTACAATCGCCGCCATGAGTTATCAAGTGCTAGCGCGCAAATGGCGCCCCCGGGATTTCACCACGCTGGTCGGCCAGGAGCACGTGGTCCGCGCGCTCACGCACGCGCTGGAGCAACAGCGCCTGCACCACGCCTACCTGTTCACCGGCACGCGCGGGGTCGGCAAGACCACGCTGTCGCGCATCCTGGCCAAGGCGCTCAACTGCGTCGGCCCTGACGGCCGCGGCGACATCACCGCGCAGCCGTGCGGGGTGTGCAAGGCCTGCACCGAGATCGACAGCGGGCGCTTCGTCGACTACATCGAGATGGACGCGGCCTCCAACCGCGGCGTCGACGAGATGGCGTCGCTGCTGGACAAGGCGGTCTACGCGCCGACCGCGGGGCGCTTCAAGGTCTACATGATCGACGAAGTGCACATGCTGACCAACCACGCCTTCAACGCCATGCTGAAGACGCTGGAAGAGCCGCCCGCGCACGTCAAGTTCATCCTCGCCACCACCGACCCGCAGAAGATCCCGGTCACGGTGCTGTCGCGCTGCCTGCAGTTCAACCTCAAGCAGATGCCGCCGGGCCACATCGTCAGCCACCTCGACCACATCCTGGGCGAGGAAGGCATCGCGCGCGACGCCAACGCGCTGCGCCTGCTGGCGCAGGCCGCGCACGGCTCGATGCGCGACGCGCTGTCGCTGACCGACCAGGCCATCGCCTACAGCGCCGGTCAGGTGTCCGAGGCCGCCGTGCGCGGCATGCTCGGCGCCATCGACCAGAGCTACCTGATCCAGCTGCTCGACGCGCTGGCCGCCGAGGACGGCGCCGCCATGCTGGCGGTGGCCGACGGCATGGCCGACCGCAGCCTGTCGTTCGCGGGCGCGCTGCAGGATCTGGCCTCGCTGCTGCACAAGATCGCGCTGGCCCAGGCGGTGCCCGCCTCGGTGCAGGAAGAGTGGCCGGAAGCCGCCGAGGTGCGCCGCCTGGCCGCCGCCTTCGACGCGCAGGAAGCGCAGCTGTTCTACCAGATCGCCAATCTCGGCCGCAGCGAGCTGGCGCTGGCGCCGGACGAATACGCCGGCTTCACCATGACGCTGCTGCGCATGCTGGCGTTCCGCCCGTCGGCCAGCCCGGCGGCGCCGGCGCAGGGCGGCGGGCAGCAGGCCCGGTCCGCCCTGTCTCTTCTACCCATCT
>NZ_JBYTEL010000003.1:0-141147 GCF_058789195.1 Cupriavidus sp. FW216-B1
CCCCCCCCACACCCCCCCCCCCCCCCCCCCCCCCCCCCCCCCCCCCCCCCCCCCCCCCCCCCCCCCCCCCCCCCCCCGCGTTTCTGCCGCTTGTTTTTGCCCGATTCTTTCGACCAGTTCCGACCAGACCAGGAGAGCCTCAATGGCCCGTATCCGCATCACCGCCGGCGGCTACCAGTTCGTCGCCGAGACCAATCCCGACGCCCCGCTCACCGTAGCCGCCTTCACCAAGCTGCTGCCCTATCGCCAGAAGCTGATCCACGTGCGCTGGAGCGGCGAAGGCTGCTGGATTCCGCTGGGCGAGTTCAAGCTCGGCGTGGGCTTCGAGAACCACACCAGCCACCCCTCCGTGGGCGACATCCTGTTCTACCCGGGCGGCTACAGCGAGACCGAGATCATCCTCGCCTACGGCAGCTGCTGCTTCGCCAGCAAGATGGGCCAGCTCGCCGGCAACCACTTCCTGACCATCGTCGAAGGCAAGGAAAACCTGCGCGCGCTCGGCACCAAGGTGCTGTGGGAAGGCGCGCAGGATGTGGTGTTCGAGGCGATGTAGCGCGAGCCATGCGGGGCGCCGCCGGGACGCAGCTTCATGGGTCCCGTTGCGAAATTTCCCCGACAAACTCCGCCATCCGCTTGCTACCCTGCGCAACGCATGCCCGCGCCGCGCAGCCGTCGCGTGCCTCACGGCATGCACGGCCTGCGAAAAAACACCAATGGAAGCGAGCATCACACGATGGCGAAGCACCTGATCCTGTCCGCGCTGCTGCTGGGCAGCGCCGCCCCCGGCGTTCTTGCCGCGGCAGCATGCGTCCCCGCAACCGAGTTCGAACCGCGCACCTGCCTCATCCACCTGCCGCAGATCCGGTCGGTCACGATCACGGAGAATGCGCGGCGCTCGCCGCTGGCCACCGATGCCGACTCCACCTGCAAGGATTTCGTCGTCACCGCGCGCACGGTGCGCCGCTTCCTGACTGGTGCAAGAGAGATCAGTCAGCAGGATGCCCTTCACGCCGTCGACTGGTCGCCGTGCTCGGCCGCCGGCGAGGTGTCGTTCAAGGACGGGAAACGGGGCACGTGGAGTGTCACGCAGTATCGGTCGGGCAATCTGGTCATCGAGGGCGAGCCCGGCGTGTCGCTCTATTGCCCCACGTGCCATTTCAAGCCGTTCCGGTGACGGGGGAATAGTCCCGGGCGAATAGTCCCCGTCCCGGCACGAAACAGGGCCGCGCAGGCTTGCGCGGCCCTGCCGGCGGCATCAGCGCGCCACCACCGCCCCCGCCTCCGGCGCCTTCACCCTGAACCACGCCGCGTACAGCGCCGGCAGGAACAGCAGCGTGAGCGCCGTGGCGACGATCAGGCCGCCCATGATGGCCACCGCCATCGGGCCCCAGAAGGCCGAGCGCGAGAGCGGGATCATGGCCAGCACGGCGGCCGCCGCGGTCAGGATGATGGGGCGGCAGCGGCGCACCGCCGATTCGACGATGGCTTCCCAGGCCGGCGCGCCGCCGCGGATGTCCTGCTCGATCTGATCGACCAGGATCACCGAGTTGCGGATGATCATGCCGAGCAGCGCGGTGATGCCGAGCTGGGCGACGAAGCCCATCGGCGCGCGCAGCAGCAGCAGCGTGGCGGCGGCGCCGATCAGGCCGAGCGGGCCGCTCAGGAACACCATCAGCGCGCGCGAGAAGCTGTGCAATTGCAGCATCAGCAGCGTGAAGATGATGAAGATGCACAGCGGCAGCTGCGCCGCGATGGAGGCGCCGGCCTTGCCGCTTTCTTCCTCGGCGCCGGCGACCGTGATGCGGTAGCCGGGCGGCAATTGCGCGCGCAGCGCGTCGAGCCTGGGATTGATCTGCGCGGTCACGGTGGGGCCCTGGATGCCTTCGACCACGTCGGACTGCACGGTCACGCCGAAGTCGCGGTTCTCGCGCCAGACCACGCCGGGCTCGGAGCGGAACGCGATGCGCGCCACCTGGGTCAGCGGCACCACGCGGCCGCTGGCGGTGGGCACCTGCACGTTCTGCAGGTCGGACATGGCGTCGCGCTCGTTGCGCGGGGCGCGCATCAGGATGTCGATCAGCTTGTCGCCGTCGCGGTACTGGCCGACCGCCACGCCGGTGAGCACGGTCTGGGTCACGCGCGCGATGGCGGTGCTGCTCACGCCGAGCGCGCGCGCCTTGTCCTGGTCGATGTCCAGGCGCAGCACCTTGACGCTCTCGTTCCAGTTGTCGTTGACGCCCAGCGTGTTGGGGTTGGCGCTCATCACCGCCTTGACCTCATCGGCCAGCTTGCGCACGCCGGCCGCTTCGGGGCCGATCACGCGGAACTGCACCGGATAGGCCACGGGCGGCCCGTTGGGCAGCAGCTTGACGCGCCCGCGCAGGTGCGGGAAATCGCTGGCCAGCAGGTCGGTCACGCGCTGGCGCACACGCTCGCGCAGGGCCACGTCGGCCGGCAGCACGATCACCTGCGCCACGTTGCTCTGCGGGAAGATCTGGTCGAGCGGCAGGTAGAAGCGCGGCGCGCCGGTGCCGACGAAGCTGGCCAGGCTGGCGATCTCGCGGTCGTCGCGCAGCGCGCGCTCGAAGCGCCGGGTCTCGGCCTCGGTCTGGGCGAAGCTGCTGCCTTCGGGCAGCCACAATTCCACCATCAGCTCGGGGCGGCTGGAGTCCGGGAAGAACTGCTTCTCGACGAACTTGAAGGCATAGAGGCCGAGGCCGAAAGCCACCAGCGTGACCGCGATCACGGTCTTGCGCCAGGTCACGCACCAGTGCACCAGCCGCCGGAAGCGGTTGTAGAACGGCGTGTCGAAGACCTCGTGCTGGGCGCCCTCGCCGGCCGGGCGGGCCTTGAGCAGCAGGTAGCCCAGGTAGGGCGTGAAATAGACCGCGGCCAGCCACGACAGCACCAGCGCCAGCGCCGTCACGGCGAAGATGGCGAAGGTGTATTCGCCCACCGTGGAGCGCGCCAGCCCCACCGGCAGGAAGCCGGCGGCGGTGATCAGCGTGCCGGTCAGCATCGGCATGGCGGTGGAGGTGTAGGCGAAGGTGGCGGCCTCCATCTTGGAAAAGCCTTCCTCCAGCTTGCGCACCATCATCTCCACCGCGATGATGGCGTCGTCCACCAGCAGCCCGAGCGCCACGATCAGCGCGCCGAGCGAGATCTTGTGCAGGCCGATGCCGAACAGGTTCATGAACAGAAAGGTCACGGCCAGCACCAGCGGGATGGTCAGCGCCACCACCAGCCCGGGCCGCGCGTCCAGGCGCAGCGGCCGGGTGTGCAGGCCGAGCGAGACGAAGCTCACGCCCAGCACGATCACCACCGCCTCGATCAGCACGTGCACGAACTCGCCCACCGAGCGTTCCACCGCCTCGGGCTGGTTCTGCACCTGATCGAGCTCGATGCCGACCGGCAGCTGCCCGCGCAGGCCGTCCATCGCCGCGCGCAGGTTCTTGCCCAGCGCGATGATGTCACCGCCCTTCTCCATCGAGATGCCGAGGCCGATCACTTCCTTGCCCTGGAAGCGCATCTTGCTCTGCGGCGGGTCCACGTAGCCGCGGTAGACGTGGGCGATGTCGCCGAGGCGGATGTTGGCGATGCCGCTGGGTCCGCGCAGCACCAGGTTCTCCAGGTCGGCCACGTCGGCGAACTGGCCCGACAGGCGCACCTGCAGGTTGTCGCCGGGCGTCACCAGCACGCCGCTGGCGTTCATGCCGTTCTGCTGCGAGATCTGGTCGGCGATGGCGTTGATGTCGAGCCCGAGCTGGGCGAAGCGGGCCTGATTGAACTCGATGAAGATCTTCTCGTCCTGCAGCCCGATCAGCGCCACCTTGGCCACCGCGGGCACGCGCAGCAGTTGCTGGCGCACCAGGTCGGCGTACTCGCGCAGTTCCTTGTAGTTGAAGCCGTCGGCGGACAGCGCGTAGATCGAGCCGTACACGTCGCCGAACTCGTCGTTGAAGAACGGCCCGCGCACGCCGGCCGGCAGCGTCTGCGCGATGTCGCCGACCTTCTTGCGCACGGTGTACCAGATCTGCGCGGTCTCTTTGGCCGGCGAGGTGTCCTTGAGCTGGAAGATCACCGTGGTCTCGCCGGGCTTGGAGAAGCTGCGGATCTTGTCGGCGTAGGGCACTTCCTGCAGCTGGCGCTCGATCTTGTCGGTGACCTGCACGGCGATCTGCTCGGCGGTGGCGCCGGGCCAGTAGGCCTGCACCACCATCACGCGGAACGTGAACGGCGGGTCTTCGTCCTGGCCGAGCTGAAAGTAGGCGAACAGGCCGCCCAGCAGCAGCACCACCAGCAGGTAGCGCGTCAGCGGCTGGTGCTCGAGCGCCCAGCGCGAGAGGTTGAAGCGGGAATGTTCCATGCCGCGCGCCTCAGTTGCGCGCGGTGGCGGGCGCCACCGACGGCAGCGGCTTCACCTTCTGGCCGGGCTTGAGCAGGTGCACGCCGGCGGTGACGATGGTCTGCCCCGGCGCCAGCCCCCGCGTGACCTGCACCTCGTTGCCCTGCGGCTCGCCCAGCGTCACGCTGACCGGCCGCACGGTGCCGGCCACCGCGTTGGCGGCGGCCTCGTAGATCCAGACCTGGTTGCCGCCGCCCTGCTGCAGCAGCGCGGACAGCGGCACGCGCAGCGCGGCGCTGTCGCCGGTGCGCGTAAACGTCACCACCGCGGTCATGCCGAACTTGAAGTCGGCCGGCGGGTTGGGCACGCTGACGCGCGCGGCGTAGGTACGCGTGACCGGGTCGGCCATCGGCGCGATCTCGCGCACGCGGCCCGGCAGCGGGCGGCCCGGCTCGGCCCAGGTGCGCACCGTCACGTCCGAGATGCCGCGCAGGCGCTCGACCTGGTCTTCGGGCAGCCCCACGGCCACTTCCTTCTCGGCGGTCTGCGCCACGCGCACCACCGGCTGTCCGGGCGTGACCACCTGGCCGACCTCGGCGTCGATGGCCGTGACCACGCCGTCGGCATCGGCGGGCAGCACGGCATAGGCGGTCTGGTTGGACTGGTTGCGCAGGCCGGCCTCGGCCTGGCGCAGGCGCGACACGGCGGAGTCGAAGGTGGCCTGGCGGCGCTGCTGCTCGGCGGCGCTGATGAAGCCCTTGGCGAACAGGTCGTTGTAGCGCTTGAGATCGGCCTCGGCGAGGTCGCGGTCGGTCCGGGCGGCGTCGAACTGCGCGCGCGAGCCGGCCTCGGCCAGGCCCAGGTCGGTCGGGTCGAGCCGGGCCAGCGGCTGGCCCTTGCGCACCGTGGCGCCCACGTCGACCAGCCGGGCGGCGATCTTGCCGCCCACGCGGAAGCCCAGGCGCGACTCGATGCGGGGCCGCACGTCGCCGGAGAACTCGAAATCGGTCTTGCCGGCGCCTGCCTGCAGGCGCATCAGGCGCACCGGGCGGACTTCCGGGGCCGGCTCCGGCTTGGGGCTGCAGGCCGCCAGCACCGACAGCAGGCCAGCCGCGGCCAGGCAGGCAGCCAGGCCGCGCGCGCTCCGGGCGGCCCGGCCGACTCGGCCGGCGGGCGCGGAAAGCGAGGAAGAAAACACTTCGGCGGCCGCGACGTCCGGCCTGGGGCAAGGCACTGGCATGAATTGAGCGTGAGATCGGTGGGACTGCGGGCACAGCGAGAGCCGGCGGGGCAATTAATAACCCGCCGGTCAGCAATATAGCGGGGTGGACCCGAATGCGTCAAACGGCGCTCCGTGGGGGAAGCCCTCTAAAGCGCCCGCGGCGGCGCTTGCCGACCGTCCCGGACACCACCGGCAGGCGATGGCGGCAAGCGCGGCGGATTGTCGCAGCAGCGCGCCCGGCGCATGCGGGCCGGCGCGGGCGCGGTGCTACAATCCGCCGCGTTCCCCGGGCGGCCCCGCCGTCCGGCGCGGATGCCCCCCGCGGATGCCCCCACTTCACCGACCGAGACCGGCGTGACGCCCGATCAGTATTGCCAAGACAAAGCCGCCCGCAGCGGCTCCAGCCTCTATTACAGCTTCCTGTTCCTGCCGCCCGCGCAGCGCCAGGCGATGACGGCGCTGCACGCCTGGTGCCGTGAGATCGGCGATGCCGTCGACGACACCCAGGACGCCAGCGTGGCGCACCAGCAACTGGCCTGGTGGCGCAACGAGATCGGCCAGATGTTCATGGGCGCGCCCAGCCATCCGGTCACGAAGGCGCTCCAGCCCCACGCGCAGGCCGCCGGGCTGACGCAGGCGATGTTCGGCGAGGTGCTCGAAGGCATGGAGATGGACCTCGCCCAGTCGCGCTACCTCGACGACATCGCGCTGGCCCGCTATTGCCATCACGTGGGCGGCGTGGTCGGCACCATGAGCGCGCGCCTGCTGGGCTGCCAGGACCCCAGCACGCTGGCATTCGCCGAAAAGCTCGGCCTGTCGCTGCGGCTGGTCGACATCCTGCGCGACGTGGGCGAGGACGCCCGGCGCGGGCGCATCTACCTGCCCGTCAACACCATGCAGCGCTTCCAGGTGCCGGCGGCCGAGATCACGCGCGGCACGCATTCGGAGCGCTTCGCCGCGCTGATGCGCGAGCGCGCCGGGCAGGCCCGCGCGCTGCACCGCGAGGCGCTGGCGCTGCTGCCGCGCGCCGACCGCCGTGCCCAGCGCGCCGCGCTGGTGATGGGCGCGATCCACCAGGCGCTGCTCGACGAGCTGGAGGCGAGCGACTTCCAGGTGCTGAACCAGCGCATCTCGCTCACGCCCATGCGCAAGCTGTGGATCGCGTGGAAGACGTGGCTGCGCAACCGCTGACGCGCGCCGGGCGCGCCAGGCGCGTGGTTTGCCGCGAGAATTGAGCGCGCCGGCGGCGTTATCATCCCGGTTTCACCCCCGTTTCGCCATTCCCGCTTCGCGCCGCCCGCCCGCCGGGGGCGCGCCGCTGCTGGCACGCTTTTCTTTCCTGCCATGACCCAGTTCACTCCGCTCCCGCAAGCCGGCGCCCCGCTCGGCCAGACCATCCTCGACCAGGCCGACGCGCTGGCCCGCTTCTCGGACATGGAAGGCGGCCTGACCTGCGCCTACCTGACCCCGGCCCACCGCGCCGCGCAGGCGCAACTGGCCGAGTGGATGCGCGCGGCCGGCATGGCGGTGCGCATCGACGCCATCGGCAACGTGATCGGCCGCTACGCCGCCGACCCCGCCGCGGGCGAGGCGGCGCGCGTGCTGATGACCGGCTCGCACTTCGATACGGTGCGCAACGGCGGCCGCTACGACGGCCGGCTCGGCATCCTGCTGCCGGTGGCGGTGGCGGGCGCGCTCAACGCGGCCGGCATCCGCCTGCCCTATCACTTCGACGTGGTCGCCTTCGCCGAGGAAGAAGGGCTGCGCTTCAAGACCAGTTTCCTGGCCAGCAGCGTGCTGGCCGGCCGCTTCGACCCGGCCCTGCTGGCGCGCGCCGACGCCGACGGCGTGACGCTGCGCGAGGCGCTGGCCGCCTCCGGCCTGCCGGGCGCGGGCAGCCTCGACGCGCTGCGGGCCGCGGCGGTCGATCCCGCCACGCTGCACGGCTTCGTCGAGGTCCACATCGAACAGGGCCCGGTGCTGCTGCACCACGAACTGCCGCTGGGCGTCGTCACCCAGATCGCCGGCAGCAGCCGCTTCCAGGTGCGCGTGCGCGGTCTGGCCAGCCACGCTGGCACCACGCCGATGACCATGCGCAAGGACGCCGCCGCCGCGGCGGCCGAGATGGTGCTGCTGGTGGAGCGCCGCTGCGGCGAGGCGCCCACGCTGGTGGGCACCGTGGGCCAGTTGCAGGTGCCGAACGGGTCGAGCAACGTCATTCCCGGCGAGTGCGTGTTCTCGATGGACATCCGCGCCGGCGAGGACGGCATCCGCGAAGCCGCCATCGCCGACATCCTGGCCGGCATCGAGGCCATCGCCGCGCGGCGCGGCCTGGCCGCCGAGGTGGAGCGCGTGGCGCCGGTCAACAACGCGCCGTGCGCGCGCTGGCTGATGGACCAGTTCGGCGCGGTGCTGAAAAAGCGCGGGCTGGAAGCGTTCGAGCTGCCCTCGGGCGCCGGCCACGACGCCATGATGATGCAGCGCATCACCGACGTGGCCATGCTGTTCGTGCGCTGCGGCAACGGCGGCATCAGCCACAACCCGCTGGAGACCATCACCGCCGCCGATGCCCAGCTCGCGGCGGAAACGTTCGTGGATTTCCTGCGGCATTTCCAGCCGCACGGCTAGGCGCCGCGGGCGGGATCGGTAAGAGGCATGCCAATCACAACGCCCCGCCGGAAGGCCGGCAAGCCCGCGCAGGCATGGTGCGGGCAAGGGGCGGGCATGCGGCGGGCGCGGCGTCAGCCGCCCTGGTACATCTCCCGCCCGAGGTCGTAGAGGTTCTGGCGCAGCTTGCGGCGCTCGTCGGGCGACAGCTTGTCGTTGGACTGGTCGCGCGACAGCCGTTCGTTGAGATCGCGCTCGGCGCGGTACTTGCCGGCGCGGGCGCGCGCCTCGTCCTGGCCGAAGCGCTCGCGCTCGTTGCGCGCGAAGCCGTCGCGGGCGGGGGGATTGGGCGCGGCGGCCCGCCCCGGACTCTGCAGCAGATGCGCCATGCCCGGCGACTGGGCATGGCCGGCGCCGGCGGCGAGCAGCAATGCCACCGCCGCGCCGGTACGATAAAGAGAAATCCCGGCGCGCTTGCGGGTAACTTTCATTGATAATGGCGGTTTTCGCTTCTGGAACGGCGGCCGGCCGGCCTGCCGGAAGCAGGAGATCCCGTTGCCCCGCCGCGCGCATCCTCCGGTATTGCCGGGGTCGTGCACGGCGACACCCGCGCAAGCGGCACGAACTGCGGCAAAACCCGCGGTGCGAGCCGCAGTACAAGCCGCGGCAAAGCCGCGGTACGAGCGCGCGCGGGCGCGGCTGCGGAAACGGTATGCGGCAGTGTACAAGGACGCCGGATGCGCGCCGCCATGCCACGGGGTAAAGTATGTAACCTTTTGTTAAGCCATTTTGAGCGAAAGCGATTGTCGCTAAGATACCGCCATGGAAAATACCAGCCACAAGATTCTCGTCGTGGACGACGATCCCCGTCTGCGCGACCTGCTGCGCCGCTACCTTGGCGAACAGGGCTTCACGGTACTGGTAGCGGAAAACGCCACCGCGATGAACAAGCTCTGGCTGCGCGAGCGTTTCGACCTGCTGGTCCTCGACCTGATGATGCCCGGCGAGGATGGCCTGTCGATCTGCCGCCGCCTGCGCGGGGCCAATGACCAGACCCCGATCATCATGCTCACCGCCAAGGGCGAGGACGTGGACCGCATCGTCGGCCTCGAGATGGGCGCCGACGACTACCTGCCCAAGCCGTTCAACCCGCGCGAGCTGATCGCCCGCATCCACGCCGTGCTGCGCCGCAAGGGTCCGGCCGAGGTGCCCGGCGCGCCCTCGGAAACGCCGGAGACCTTCGCCTTCGGCGACTTCGTGCTCAACCTGGCCACGCGCACGCTGACCAAGAACGACGAGGAGATCACGCTGACCACCGGCGAATTCTCGGTGCTCAAGGTGTTCGCCCGCCATCCGCGCCAGCCGCTGTCGCGCGAGAAGCTCATGGAAATGGCGCGCGGGCGCGAATATGAAGTCTTCGACCGCAGCCTCGACGTGCAGATCTCGCGCCTGCGCAAGCTGATCGAACCCGATCCGGGCAACCCGAGGTTCATCCAGACCGTCTGGGGGCTCGGCTACGTATTCATTCCCGATGGCGTGAAGTAAGGCGCCGCGCATGGCGACCGCCCTCGGCCGCGCGGCCACACGCCTGTTCGGTTCGCTGTTCTGGCGGACCTTCATGCTGATCGCCCTCCTGCTGGCGCTTTCGCTCGGTATCTGGTTCCAGAGCTACCGGCTGTTCGAGCGCGCGCCGCGCGCCCAGCAGATCGCCATGCAGGTGGTCAGCGTGGTCAAGCTCACGCGCGCCGCCCTGCTCTATTCCGACCCCGCGCGGCGGCGCTTCCTGCTGCTCGACCTGGTGCAGAACGAAGGCATCAAGGTCTACCCGCGCGAGAAGGACGACGATTTCTCCCGACCCACGACCAACCCGTTCCTGACCCAGCTGGTGCAGCAGGAGATCCGCGGCCGGCTCGGCGAGGACACCGTGATCGCCACCACCGTCAACGACATTCCCGGCGTGTGGGTCAGCTTCGAGATCGAGGGCGACGACTACTGGGTGGCGATCAGCCCCGAGCGCTTCGAGCGCGTGCCCGGCATCCAGTGGCTGTGGTGGAGCATCGCCGCGCTGCTGCTGTCGATCATCGGCGCCGCCTTCATCACCTCGCTGGTCAACCATCCGCTCAAGCGGCTGGCCAACGCGGCGCGCGCCATCGGCGGCGGCGGCGACCCGCCCACGCTGCCCGAGCACGGCGCCAGCGAAGTGGCGCTGGCCAACCACAGCTTCAACCAGATGGTGCGCGACCTGCGCCAGCTCGACGACGACCGCGTGGTCATGCTGGCCGGCATCTCGCACGACCTGCGCACGCCGCTCACGCGGCTGCGGCTGGAGACCGAGATGTCGCCCGTGGACGACGCCACGCGCGAGGCCATGATCGCCGACATCGAGCAGATGGACGCGATCATCGGCCAGTTCCTCAATTACGCCCGCCCCGCGCTGGAAACGGTGGAGCCGGTCGACCTGTCGGCGCTGGTGCAGGACGCGGTGGGCGTCTACGGCGCGCACGACGACGTGCAGGTGCACGTGCGCGCGGGCGAGCCCGTGATGGCGGTGGCCAACCGCATGGAAGTACAGCGCATCCTCGACAACCTCGTCGAGAACGCGCGGCGCTACGCCAAGGCCGAGGACAACGGCGTGGCGGTGGTCGAGATCAGCACCCGCATCGAAGACAAGGAAGCGGTGCTGACCGTGGCCGACAACGGCAGCGGCGTGCCCGAGGCGCAGCTGCCGCTGCTCACGCGCCCGTTCTACCGGCTCGACGGCGCGCGCAGCGAGGCCAAGGGCGCGGGGCTGGGGATGTCGATCGTCAACCGCATCCTGCAGCGCAACGGCGGCCGGCTGATGCTGGCCAACCGGCCGCCGCCCGAGACCGGGCTGGTGGTGAGCGCATTTTTCCGGCGCGCCTAGCAGCCGTTTCAAGAGGATCCTGGCGGCGTCGCATCGAAGGCCATTTCGCCGTGCCCCGCGCGGGCATCGCGAAATGGCCTTCCGCATTTCCGCCCCAGCCCTGCGCCCGGAAAGTCCGCCGCAAGTGCCCCTCCCCACACCCGCGCCGGCGACTGACAGGTTTTCGACAGCCGCTGATATCAATTTGAAAGGCCTTTGACAGCGGATTGACAGCGCCCCGGCGCAAACTCCCGCCATCAGCCGGACCGCCGCCCACGGCACCGCGCAGCCACGTGCGCGGCCTCCCCGCAAGGCTGACAGAAACCACCACAATCAAGCCGCCGGGACTGACCGGCGGCGCCTGCGAGAGACAGCCACATGTCAAGCTCCACGTCCCAGCAGCACGGGTTCCGTACCGTGTTCCGCGTTGTCAGCGGCAACTTCCTGGAAATGTACGATTTCATGGTGTACGGCTTCTACGCCGCCGCCATCGCCAGGACGTTCTTTCCGAGCGGCAACGAATTCGCTTCCCTGATGCTTTCGCTCGCGACCTTCGGCGCGGGCTTCCTGATGCGCCCGCTCGGCGCGATCGTGCTGGGCGCCTACATCGACCACCACGGCCGCCGCAAGGGCCTGATCCTGACGCTGGTGCTGATGGCGTGCGGCACCCTGCTGATCGCCTGCGTGCCGGGTTATGCCTCGATCGGCGTGGCCGCGCCGCTGCTGGTGCTGGCCGGGCGCCTGCTGCAGGGCTTTTCCGCCGGCGTCGAGCTCGGCGGCGTGTCGGTCTACCTGGCGGAAATCGCCCAGCCCGGCAAGAAGGGCTTCTACGTGGCCTGGCAGTCGGCCAGCCAGCAGGTCGCGGTGATCTTCGCCGGTCTGCTGGGCGTGGCGCTGCACGCGCTGCTGTCGCCCGAGCAGATGGGCGAATGGGGCTGGCGCGTGCCGTTCGTGATCGGCTGCCTGATCGTGCCGTTCCTGTTCCTGATCCGCCGCTCGCTGGAAGAGACCGAGGAATTCAAGGCGCGCAAGCACCGCCCGAGCGTGGGCGAGATCTACCGCTCGATGGCCGCCAACTGGCGCATCATCGTGGCCGGCTGCCTGCTGGTGGTGATGACCACGGTGTCGTTCTACATGATCACGGCCTACACGCCGACCTTCGGCAAGACCGTGCTCAAGCTCGACGACGTGGACAACCTGATCGTCACCATGTGCATCGGCCTGTCCAACTTCATCTGGCTGCCGCTGATGGGCGCCGTGTCGGACCGCGTGGGCCGCAAGCCGATGCTGATCCTGTTCACCGTCCTCACGCTGGCCACGGCCTATCCGGCGGTATCGTGGCTGGTGGCCGAGCCGTCGTTCGGCCGCCTGCTGATGGTGGAGCTGTGGCTGTCCTTCCTGTACGGCGGCTATAACGGCGCGATGGTGGTGGCGCTGACCGAAGTGATGCCGCCGGCGGTGCGCACGGCCGGCTTCTCGCTGGCGTACAGCCTCGCCACGGCACTGTTCGGCGGCTTCACGCCGGCGATCTCCACCTACCTGATCCACAGCACCGGCAACAAGGCCGCGCCCGGCCTGTGGCTGATGTTCGCCGCCGCGTGCGGGCTGGCCGCCACGCTGACGATCTTCCGCGCCGGCCGGCAGCAGGCCTACGTGGAAGCGGCCGGCAAGGCCGCCTGAACACGGCCGCCATGCGGCACCGGCGCGCCGGCCGCGCGCCGGTGGAGTAGACTTCCGATGCCGGCCGGCCTGGCCTGCGCGATGCCCCTGCATGGCACGCGCGGCGCGTGTCCCGGCTGACATGGCGCCGCAACATGCGGCGGCCACCATCGTTGGCCGGCGTGCATGGCCGGTGCGCGCAGGCGCCACCCCGGCTATCGGGCTCTTTGAGATTTTCAATTAGCCCGGCCTCCGGGGATGACGCATAATCCATGTTCGTTGCGCTGCTGTTCTGCCCCCCGGCGGATGGCGGCGCGAGCGTCTCTCTTCAACCGCATCCAGGAGCAGTCTATGAAGACCGTTGGTGACAAGATCGAAGCCTTCCACGTCGTCGGTGTCAAGCCGGGTTTCAACAACCATGAAGAGAATGGCCAGTCGGCATTCGAAGACATCACCGAGAAGTCGTTCGAAGGCAAGTGGAAGATCATTTACTTCTACCCGAAGGACTTCACCTTCGTGTGCCCGACCGAAATCGTTGCCTTCGCCAAGCTCAACGGCGACTTCGCCGACCGCGACGCGATCGTGCTGGGCGGCTCGACCGACAACGAATTCGTGAAGCTGGCATGGCGCCGTGAACACAAGGACCTGAACAAGCTGGACCAATGGCAGTTCGCCGACGTGACCGGCTCGCTGATCGACCAGCTCGGCGTGCGTGACCACGCCGCGGGCGTCGCCCTGCGCGCCACCTTCATCGTCGACCCGGACAACGTGATCCAGCACGTGTCGGTGAACAACCTGAACGTCGGCCGCAACCCGGACGAAGTCCTGCGTATCCTGGACGGCCTGCAAACGGACGAACTGTGCCCGTGCAACCGCGCCGTTGGCGGCGCCACGCTGTAAGCTTCAGTACGGCTTGCATGCAGCGCAAACTGCCGGTGCCACAAGGCCGGCGGTTTGCGGCGATCTGCGCGCGGGCTACGGCCCGCGTCTCGAAACCCGCCCCGGCGGGTTTTTTGAGCCCCTACCGATAGGAGATTTGTATGGAATTCATCAGCACGATTAAGGGCCTGATTCCCGACTACGCCAAGGACATCCGCCTGAACCTCGACGGCACCATCGCGCGCTCCTCGCTCGAGGGCAACGATGCCGTGGCCGTGGCCCTGGCCGCCGCCTTCGCCGCCAAGAGCCGCGTGCTCGTCGACACGATCCGCAACTCCGGCGTGCTGTCGCCCGAGGAAACCAACGCGGTGCTGACCGCCGCCGCGCTGATGGGCATGAACAACGTCTGGTATCCGTACATCGAGATGGCCGACGACCCCGATCTGGCCAGCCAGCCCGCGGGCCTGCGCATGAACGCGTATGCCACGCACGGCGGCGTGGACAAGCGCCGCTTCGAGATGTATGCGCTGGCCGCGTCCATCGTCGGCAAGTGCCATTTCTGCGTCAAGTCGCACTACCAGCTGCTCAAGAACGAGCAGGGCATGACCGCGCAGCAACTGCGCGACGTGGGCCGCATCGCCGCCGTGATCGTGGCGGCCGCCAACGTGATCGCCGCGGAATAAACTCCCCGCAAAACGCCCCCGCAGCTCGCCACGGGCGGGAAGGCAGGCGCCTTCCCGCCATGTTGGCCACCGCATCGGCCAACATGACGGCCACCGCACCGGCGCCTGTTGCCGGCGCGCCAAGTCGGTAATTCACTGACTGCTTTTGTGCTCCGAAGGGCCTACAATCCAGCAAGGTCACAGCCTTCGCCCCACCATGAGCACCCTGCCTTCGCATACTTCCCCGCGCTTTCGCTACCGTCTCGCCGCCGTGCACGACTGGGGCGACATCGCCGCCGTGACCCAGCAGGCCTACGGGCAGTATGAGCTGGAGATCATGGAGGACTGCCGCGCGTCGTTCCAGCAGGGCATGAAGTCCGTGCTGGCGGCGAACACCTCGGAAATGGAATGGTGGGTGGCGGAGACCGATCACGGCGTCAGCGGCGCCGTGCTGTTCTGCCATCCCGGCGCGACCGTGCCGGTGCTCGACGGCAGCACCGTCACGCTGGCCCTGCCCGAGGCGCGGCTGCTGGCGGTCAGCCCGCAGGCGCGCGGGCTGGGCCTGGGGCGCACGCTGATGCAGGTCTGCATCCAGCGCACGCGCGACATCGGCGCCGGCGCGCTGCTGGTGCGCACCATGCCCGAGATGAAGTCCGCCAACCGCCTGTGCCAGCAGATGGGCTTCGTCAAGCGCACCGAGGCCGGCGCGCGCGCGGGCGCGATGGCCCGCCTGATCGACTACGTCTACGCGGTGCCGCCCGAAGGCGCGGCGGCGCCCAAGGGCTGAGCGCGCGCGTCGCTCCTCCGTTTTCCCTCGATCCTTCAGTCCTGCTGCTGCGTGATCGTGCCGCGCCAGATCAGCACCACCGCCTGCGCCACGATGCCTTCCTGGCGCCCCTCGAAGCCGAGCTTCTCGTTGGTCTTGGCCTTGACGTTGCAGCTCGCGGGCGGCAGCCCGAGGTCCTCGGCCAGGTTGGCCACCATGCCGCCGACGTGCGGCGCCAGCTTCGGCGCCTGCGCGATCACCGTCGCGTCCACGTTGCCGATCTCGTAGCCGGCCTCGCGCACGCGCCGGGCCGCCTCGCGCAGCAGCACGCGGCTGTCGGCGCCGGCGAAGCGCGCGTCGGTGTCGGGGAAATGGCGGCCGATGTCGCCCAGGCCGGCCGCGCCGAACAGCGCGTCGGTGATGGCGTGGAGCAGCGCGTCCGCGTCGGAGTGGCCCAGCAGGCCGCGGTCGTGGGGAATGTCCACGCCGCCCAGGATGAGCTTGCGCCCGGGCACCAGGGCATGTACGTCGTAGCCTTGGCCGACACGGATATCGAATGGGGTCATGGAAGCGTCACTCCTTCAGGGACAGGGGTTCGAATGGGCAAGGCGGATCAGGACCGCGCGGCGGCGTCGCCCAGCAGCAGCTCGGCCAGCGCGAAGTCTTCCGGATACGTCACCTTGAAGTTGCGCAGCGAGCCGTTCACCAGGCGCGGATGCAGGCCCAGCCGCTCGATGGCGCTAGCCTCGTCCGTCACCACCGCGCCGGCCGCCAGCGCTTCCTGCAGGGCCTGGCGCAGCACGCCGATGCGGAACATCTGCGGCGTCTGCGCCTGCCACAGGCCTTCGCGCGGCACGGTGGCGCCGATGCGCACCGCCGCGCCCTGGCCCGGCGCGTCGCTGGCGCGCTTGAGCGTGTCGGGCACGGGGATCGCGAGGATGCCGCCGATGGCGGCGTCGGGGCCGTCTTCCTCACCGCCCTCGCCTTCCACCGCGCGCACCAGCGCGTGGATCATGGCGGGCGTCAGGCCGGGGCGCGCGGCATCGTGCACCAGCACCCAGTCGCGCTCGGTGGCGCCGAGCTGCGCCAGGTGATGCAGGCCCGCCAGCACCGAGGCGTGGCGCGTGTCGCCGCCCACGAAGGCGGTATCGAAGCGCAGCCCGGCAAACGTGCCGGCGCCGAAGCGCGACTCCAGCGGCATGTCGTCCGGCGCCAGCACCAGCGCGGTCGCGCTGACGGCATCGCAGGCGGCGAAGGCAGCCAGCGCGTACCAGATCATCGGCCGGCCGGCCACGGTCTGGTATTGCTTGGGCAGGCGGCCGCCGGCGCGGCTGCCGGTACCGGCACAGGGGATCAGGGCAAAGCGGCGGACGGACACGGATGGCGCAAGGAAACGAAGTGGGTGCGCGGGGCACGGGACGCGCGGCAAGGCCAGCGGATGCTGGCCGCCGGGGGGAAGGCGGGCAAACGCGGCTCCTGATGCGCAGCTCTTGGAACGGCTGTTGAAACGTGGATTCGGTGCGCATTCTATAATACGGCCTTCGCTCGCGGACAAACGGGCGATGAAAGCACAATGCCGAAGCGCGCCGCCGCCTGCTTCGGCACGGGTTGCATGCAGCGACACCCCGCCCGCGATGCCGGCGGGGTGTCGCTGCTGCGCGGCCCGCGCTTTCTCGTTCGTCTTGCCGCCGTCCTGCGTTCGTTTCGCGTTCGTTGTGTGGCCCGCTGTGTAGCCCGCCGCGTGCCCGCCGTGCGTTGTGCGTGGCGCCGCATGCGTGCGTCACATGTGTCCACTAACGTGCCCATGCCACCGATGCGCGACGATACGCGACGATACGCGCGCGTTTGCTCGATTGCCCGATTGCCCGCGCCCTGCCGCTCCGGTGCCCCGGTGTCCGTTTGCCGAATGCCCGCCGCAGCAAGGCCTCCGCACCCAACCGCCAGTCCGTACCTGATGCCCGAAGCCAATCGTCCCGTCCCTTTCGCCAGCCTGCCCTTGGTCAAGGCCGGCCAGCGCCACACCATCGCCGGCCTGCCGGGCTCCGCCGACGCGCTGGCGCTGGCCGCCTACGCGCGCCAGCACCGCGCGCGCGTGCCGATGCTGGCGGTGGTCTGCGCCAACGCGACCGACGCGCAGCGGCTGGCCGACGAGATCCCGTGGTTCGCGCCGGAGCTGCGCGTGCGCCTGCTGCCGGACTGGGAAACGCTGCCCTACGACAGCTTCTCGCCGCACCAGGACCTGGTCTCCGAGCGGCTGGCCACGCTGCACGACATCCAGGGCGGCCAGTGCGACATCATGCTGGTGCCGGCGCAGACCGTGCTCTACCGGCTGGCGCCGCCGGCCTTCCTGGCAGCCTACACCTTCTTCTTCAAGCAGGGCGAGCGGCTCGACGAAAACGCGCTCAAGGCGCAGTTCACGTTGGCCGGCTACGAGCACGTCAGCGCGGTGATGCGCCCCGGCGAGTACAGCGTGCGCGGCGGGCTGATCGACCTCTATCCGATGGGCTCCACGCTGCCCTACCGCATCGACCTGTTCGGCGACGAGATCGAGACCATCCGCGCGTTCGACCCCGACACGCAGCGCAGCCTCTACCCGGTCAAGGAAGTGCGCCTGCTGCCGGGCCGCGAATTCCCGCTCGACGAAGCCGCGCGCACCGCCTTCCGCGGCCGCTGGCGCGAGCTGTTCGAGGGCGACCCGACCAAGTCGCCGATCTACAAGGACATCGGCAACGGCGTGCCGTCGGCCGGCATCGAGTACTACCTGCCGCTGTTCTTCGAGCAGACCGCGACCGCCTTCGACTACCTGCCGGCGGGCAGCCAGCTTGCCTTCGTGGGCGACGTGCCCGACGCCATCCGCCGCTTCTGGGCCGACACCACGCAGCGCTACAACTTCATGCGGCACGACCGCGAGCGCCCGCTGCTCACGCCGGCCACGCTGTTCCTCTCCGACGAGCAGTTCTTCACCGCCGCCAAGCCGCTCGCGCGCCTGGTGCTGCAGGCGACCAACGACAACACCGCCGCCGCGCCGCTGGCCGAGGCCCTGCCCGACGTCTCGGTCAACCGCCGCGCCGAAGACCCGCTGGTCAACCTCGAGGCGCTGCTGCTCAGGAAGGACCGGCGCGTGCTGATGTGCGCCGACTCCGCCGGCCGGCGCGAGACGCTGATGCAGCTGTTCGGCGAGAGCGGCCTGCGCCCGCTGCCGGTGGACGATTTCGCCGCGTTCCTGGCCGGCGACTCGCATTTCTCCATCGCGGTGGCGCCGCTGCAGAGCGGCTTCGCGCTGCCGGCCGCCGACGGCGGCGCGCCGCTGGCCTTCGTCACCGAGGCCGAGCTCTACGCCGGCGTGGCGCGCCGCACCGGACGGCGCAAGCAGGAACAGGCCAGCGCGGTCGATTCGATGGTGCGCGACCTGGCCGAGCTCAAGATCGGCGACCCGGTGGTGCACAGCGAGCACGGCATCGGCCGCTACCAGGGGCTGGTGACGCTGGACCTGGGCCAGGGCAACGAGGAATTCCTGCACCTGGACTACGAGAAAGGCAGCAAGCTCTACGTGCCGGTGCACCAGCTGCACGTGATCTCGCGCTACTCCGGCGCCGACCCCGACACCGCGCCGCTGCACTCGCTCGGCTCCGGCCAGTGGGAGCGCGCCAAGCGCCGCGCCGCGCAGCAGATCCGCGACACCGCCGCCGAGCTGCTCAACCTGTACGCGCGGCGCGCGGCGCGCGAGGGCCATGCGTTCCCGCTCTCGCCCAGGGACTACGAGAAGTTCGCCGAGAGCTTCGGCTTCGAGGAAACGCCGGACCAGGCCGCCGCCATCTCCGCGGTGATCGCCGACATGACCTCGGGCAAGCCGATGGACCGCCTGGTGTGCGGCGACGTGGGCTTCGGCAAGACCGAGGTGGCCTTGCGCGCGGCCTTCGTCGCGGTGATGGGCGGCAAGCAGGTGGCCATGCTGGCGCCCACCACGCTGCTGGCCGAGCAGCATTTCCAGAACCTCTCCGACCGCTTCGCCGAATGGCCGGTGCGCATCGTCGAGCTGTCGCGCTTCAAGACCAGGAAGGAGATCGACGGCGCCATCAAGATGATCAACGACGGCACCGCCGACATCGTCATCGGCACCCACAAGATGCTGTCCGACGACGTGCGCTTCCAGCGCCTGGGCCTGGTCATCATCGACGAGGAACATCGCTTCGGCGTGCGCCAGAAGGAGGCGCTCAAGACGCTGCGCGCCGAGGTCGACGTGCTGACGCTGACCGCCACGCCGATCCCGCGCACGCTGGGCATGGCGCTCGAAGGCCTGCGCGACTTCTCCGTGATCGCCACCGCGCCGCAGAAGCGCCTGGCCATCAAGACCTTCGTGCGGCGCGAGGAAGACGGCGTGCTGCGCGAGGCCATCCTGCGCGAGCTCAAGCGCGGCGGCCAGGTCTACTTCCTGCACAACGAGGTCGAGACCATCGAGAACAAGCGCGCCAAGCTCGCCGAGCTGGTGCCGGAGGCGCGCATCGCGGTGGCGCACGGGCAGATGCACGAGCGCGAGCTGGAGCGCGTGATGCGCGATTTCGTCGCGCGGCGCGACAACATCCTGCTGTGCACCACCATCATCGAGACCGGCATCGACGTGCCGACCGCCAACACCATCCTGATCCACCGCGCCGACAAGTTCGGCCTGGCGCAGCTGCACCAGCTGCGCGGGCGGGTCGGGCGCTCGCACCACCAGGCCTACGCCTACATGCTGGTGCACGACGTGGACGGCCTGAGCAAGCTGGCGCAGCGCCGGCTCGAGGCGATCCAGCAGATGGAGGAACTGGGCTCGGGCTTCTACCTAGCCATGCACGACCTGGAGATCCGCGGCGCCGGCGAAGTGCTCGGCGACAAGCAGTCGGGCGAGATCCACGAGATCGGCTTCCAGCTCTACACCGACATGCTCAACGCCGCCGTGAAGGCGCTCAAGGGCGGCAAAGAGCCGGACCTGATGGCGCCGCTGGCGGCCACCACCGAGATCAACCTCGGCACGCCGGCGCTGCTGCCCAGCGACTACTGCACCGACGTGCACGAGCGCCTGTCGCTGTACAAGCGGCTGGCCAACTGCGAGACGGCCGAGCGCGTGGACGACATCCAGGAAGAGCTGATCGACCGCTTCGGCCGCCTGCCGGACCAGGCCCAGGCGCTGATCGAGACGCACCGCCTGCGCATCGCCGCGGTGCCGCTGGGCGTGCGCAAGATCGACGCGAACGAGACCGCCATCAGCATGCAGTTCCTGCCCAACCCGCCCATCGACGCGCTCAGGATCATCGAGCTGGTGCAGAAGAACCGCCACATCAAGCTGGCCGGCCAGGACAAGCTGCGCATCGAGGGCAAGATGGCCGACGTGGCCGTGCGCGCGCAGACCATCAAGCACACCCTGCGGCAACTGGCCTGATCATTGCTCGCTTCCCGGGTCCGCCACGCTGCGGCCCCGGGATGGTGCGCCACGCATGGACCCCGGTCCGCGCGCGGTGTAGCATCACCCGCTTGACACCTTATCCAAAGCCATACCAAAGGCACCCCGCCATGCAAGCCGACACCCTCAGCAAGCCTGCCGACGCCGCCCCCCGCGGCAGCGCCCTCGACTGGATCCAGCGCCTGGTCAGCTACGACACCACCAGCCGCCATTCCAACCTCGGCCTGATCGAGACGGTACGCGACCATTTCCTCGCCAAGGGCCTGCGTCCGCACCTGAGCTACAACCCGCAGAACGACAAGGCCAACCTGTTCGTCACCGTGCCCGCCGCCAACGGCGCCACCGACGGCGGCATCGTGCTGTCCGGCCACACCGACGTGGTGCCGGTGGACGGCCAGAACTGGACCACCGACCCGTTCAAGCCGGTGATGCGCGACGGCCGCCTGTACGGCCGCGGCACCTGCGACATGAAGGGCTTCATCGGCACCAGCCTAGCGCTGCTGCCCACCATCCTGCAGGCCAAGCTGCGCGAGCCGGTGCACTACGCGCTGTCGTTCGACGAGGAAATCGGCTGCATGGGCGCGCCCTACCTGCTGGCCGAGCTGCGCGAGCGCGGCGTGCGCCCGGCCGGCTGCATCGTGGGCGAGCCCACCAGCATGCGCGTGATCGTCGCGCACAAGGGCATCAACGCCTACCGCTGCTGCGTCAAGGGCCAGGCCGCGCATTCGTCGCTCACGCCCAGAGGCGTCAACGCCATCGAATACGCCGCGCGCCTGATCTGCTTCATCCGCGACATCGCCGACGAGTTCAAGGCCAACGGCCCCTACGACCAGGCCTTCGACGTGCCGTTCACCACCGCGCAGACCGGCACCATCCAGGGCGGCATCGCGCTCAACACCATCCCGGCGCTGTGCGAGTTCGTGTTCGAGTTCCGCAACCTGCCCGGGGTCGACCCGGAAGCGATCTTCGCGCGCATCCAGGCCTACGCCAACGACGTGCTGCTGCCGAAGATGCGCGCCGAGCATGCCGACGCGGGCCTGGCCATCAGCAAGATCGCCGCCGCGCCCTCGCTCGACGTGGCCGAGCAGGAAGCCATCACGCAACTGGTGCGCGTGCTGACCGCCGACCGCGACGTCAACAAGGTGGCCTACGGCACCGAGGCCGGCCTGTTCCAGCGCGCCGGCATCCCGGCCGTGGTGTGCGGCCCCGGCGATATCCAGCAGGCCCACAAGCCGGACGAGTACGTCGAGCTGACGCAGCTCGCCGCGTGCGAGTCGTTCCTGCACAAGGTGATCGACAGCCTGCGCGTGAGCTGAGCGGAATCGGCTCCGCGGGGTTGTGGGGCCGGCGGGCGCGCGGACGTTTACAATACGGGTCCTTGCCGCCACGGCGGCCTGCCATTCCGCATCCAACGCCACCCGGCGCGCCGCGCGCGCCCGCATCCACGCCATGCCCCTGATTCTCCAAAGCCTCGCGCCGATCGGCGCCGCCGACCTCGACGCGCTGCGTTCCCTGGCCCAGGCGCCGCAACTGGCCGCGCGCACCGGCCAGGTCGCCACCGCCGACGACTGCGCGCCGCTCACGCCCGCGCTGCGCGAGGCGCTCGACGCCTTCTGCGGCCCGCGCGCCATCGACTGGGCCATCGTGCCGGCCGGGCGCAGGCTGTCGGACTTCAGGCTGGTGGCGATGGACATGGACTCCACGCTCATCACCATCGAGTGCATCGACGAGATCGCCGATT
The DNA here is from genome assembly GCF_058789195.1 of Cupriavidus sp. FW216-B1. NCBI lineage: Bacteria > Pseudomonadati > Pseudomonadota > Betaproteobacteria > Burkholderiales > Burkholderiaceae > Cupriavidus > Cupriavidus sp. FW216-B1. The sequence continues at coordinate 22,206 of NZ_JBYTEL010000003.1, forward strand.
TCTGCGGCCTCAAGGCCGAGGTCTCGGCCATCACCGAGGCCGCCATGCGCGGCGAGATCACCGATTTCAACGAGAGCCTGCGCCGCCGCGTGGCGCTGCTCAAGGGCCTCGACGCCAGCGTGCTGGAGCGCGTCTACGAAGAGCGCCTGCGCCTGTCGCCGGGCGCCGAGAACATGCTGCGGGCCGTGCAGGCGCTGGGCCTGCGCACGCTGCTGGTGTCGGGCGGCTTCGTGCATTTCACCGACAAGCTCAAGCCGCGGCTGGGCCTCGACTTCACGCGCGCCAACACGCTGGAGATCGTCGGCGGCAAGCTTACCGGCCAGGTGCTCGGCGAGATCGTCAACGCCGACGTGAAGGCCCGCACGGTGCGCGAGGTGTGCGCGCAGATCGGCGCCGATCCGGCCCAGGCCATCGTCATGGGCGACGGTTCCAACGATCTCAAGATGATGGCCGTGGCCGGCCTCTCGGTGGCGTTCCGCGCCAAGCCGGTGGTGCGCGCGCAGGCCAGCGTGGCGTTCAACCACGTCGGGCTCGACGGCCTGCTGCAACTGTTCCCGCACTGATTTCCGCGCGTTGATCCGCCCCGCCCCGGGACGCGCGCAGCCAGCCCTACCCCGGCGCCCGCCGGGGTTTCCCCTCCGTCCCGCCGTCTGATCGTCCCTGCCCGCCCGCGCGCAGGGCGCCTTGTCACGCACCGTTGCGGGGCAAATTTCCCTCTCCAGGCTTGCAAGTACAAATCGTAATCATTATCATTTGTCTTTTCCAGAATAATCCCGACCCGCCATGCAAGTGCTCGCCGTGCTGCTTGGGTTGGGCGGCGCCTGTGGTTTTTATCTTGCATCGCCCAACCAGCGCCTTCTTTCTCCCCTGCCATCCGCCGCCACCGCCTGGCTGTGCCGGGCAGCGGCAGTAGCCGTCGCCGTGTCGGCCTGGGCATGGAGCACGGCGCAGGGCTGGCCCTGCGCCATTGCCGCGACGCTGGCCACGGTCGGCACCGGCCTGTCGCTGTGGCCGTTCGCGGGCGCCTGCCTCGATGCGCGGCGCCAGCGCCAGGAGCGGCAACCGGCGGGAGCCGCCCGATGACGGCGGCGAGCCTGCGCGGCGCGCGCAAGCCCCGGCCCGGCATGGGCACCAGGTGGCTGGCCGGCACGCTGCTGGGCCTGCCGCTGTCCGTGGCGCTGTGCGCGCTGTCCGTGATGTGGCTGCCGGGCGGCTGGCAGAGCGGCGCCGTCGGCGCCATGCTGGCGTGCCTGCCGCTGTGGGTGGCCATCATCAGCGCCTCGGTGCTGTTCCGCAGCAGCCTGGCCGCGTGGTCGTGGCTGGCGGCCGGCAACGCGGCCGCGTTCGGCGCGCTGTGGGCCTGGCGCCTGCTGGCGGGCGGCGCGGCATGACCCCGCGCAACAGGAGCGACACATGAAAGCCGCCACGCTGCGCCTTTACCAGACCCTGCATACCTGGGTCGGCCTGATGGCCGGCTGGGCCCTGTTCATCGCCTTCTTCGCCGGGGCCATCACGGTCTTCCACGAGGAACTGCACACGTGGCAGTCGCCGGGACGCGCACTCGCCGACCGCCCGGCGGCGCAGGGCGCCGATCCCGCCGCGCTGGACCATTTCATGCGCGCGCTGGTGGCGGCGCATCCCAGGAGCGCGGAAAGCGCCTACGTCACGCTGCCGACCGTGCACGAGCCCGAGTTCACCGCCTACTGGCTGGACCAGGACGGCAACTGGCAGACCAGCAGCTCCGGCAAGCTCGAAGCCGGCCGGAACACGCCCGGGGACACCTCGCTCGATGCCGAGCACGGCGAGCTGGCGGCGTTCATCGACAGCCTGCACTACACGCTGGGCGTGCCGGTGGCGGGCAACTATTTCATGGGCGCGGTCTCGGTGCTGTACGGCCTGGCGCTGGTGTCCGGCGTGCTGCTGCACCTGCCGCGCCTGAAGGCGGACCTGTTCGCGGTCCGGCCCGGGCGCAACCTCAAGCGCTTCTGGATGGACGCGCACAACGTGATCGGCCTGTTCAGCCTGCCCTTCCATCTCGTGTTCGCCATCACCGGCGCCGTGCTGTGCCTGGCGATGGTGCTGATCACGACGTTCAACGTGCTGGCCTTCGACGGCAAGCTGTTCGAGGCGCTGCCGCGCCTCACCACCGCCTCGCCGGAGCTGAAGGCGGCGGGCCGGCCGGCGCCGATGCTGCCGGCGGCCACGCTGATGGAGGCCGCGCGCGCCAGCGCTGGCGCGCGCTTCACGCCGCTGTCGGTGCGCTACCAGCACTACGGCGACGCCCGCGCCCTGATCGAGATCCGCGGCAACAGCGCGCGCGCGCTCGGCAACTATGGCTCGGTCTCCGTGCACGCCGCCGCCGGCCAGCCCGACAGCGGCCGCGTGCTCGCGGACCAGACCGCCGGGCGGCGCGACGCCAACCACGCCATCTACAGCGCCATCTACGCCCTGCACTTCGGCACCTACGGCGACCTCGCGCTGCGCCTGGTCTACCTGATTGGCGGGCTGGCCGGCGCCTTCCTGTTCTACTCCGGCAACCTGCTGTGGATCGAGTCGCGCCGCAAGACCCGCCAGGCAGAGCAGCCGCGCGTGCACCGCCTGCTGGCGCAGGCCACCGTGGGCGTGTGCATCGGTTGCTGCATCGGCGTGGCCGCGGCCTTCTGCGGCGCGCTGGTCTGGCCCGGGCGCGCGGCCGGCTGGCACTACTTCCCGGTATTCTTCGCCGCGCTGGCCTGGGCGCTGCTGCGCGCGCCGGCGCGCGCGGCCATCGAACTGCTGTGGGCCGCCGCGGCCGGCGCCGCGCTGGTGCCGGCGGTCAACGCGGCGATGACCGGCGACTACCTGTGGCAGGCGGCGCTGGCCGGCCACTGGGCCGTGGCCGGTTTCGACTTCGGCGCGCTGGCGCTGGCCTGCGGCTTTGCCGTGCTGGCCCTGGCCACGCGCCGGCGCGCGCGCAACGGGCCGCCGCATTCGGTGTGGGCCCTGCCGGCGCGCGGCGACCCCGCCACCGCGGCCAAGGCGGCCAAGGTGCCGGCGTCGCTGGCCGAGCCGTCCTGAGCGCCGCGGCGCCCGCCTTTCATCCGCTTTCGTCGTACCCGTCCGGGCCCGCCAGCGGGCTGGCCTGGCCTCACTTTTCCTAAAGAACCGTCCTTATGCCTTCTTTTCGCCCATCGCAAGGGTGCGCCGCCGCATGCGCGCCCGCTCTCCGGCTCTCGCCTGTCGCCAGCGCGGTGCTGGGCCTGACCGTCGCCTTCGCCGCGCTGCCGGCGCTGGCCCAGGCCCAGGCCGAAGCCACCTTGCCGACCGCCACCGTGTCCGCCTCGCGCGACGCGGAGCCGGCCAAGGTCGAACGCGTGAGCGGCGGCGCGCTGGGCGACCGCAAGCCGGTGGACACGCCGTTCTCCGTGGTCGGCGTCACCAGCGAGGAGATCCAGGAGCGCATGGCGCAGACTGCCAACGACGTCTTCAAGTACGACCCGTCGGTATCCATCCTGGGCGACAACACGCGCACCGAGAATTCGTATTTCGCCGTGCGCGGCATGCGCGTGGACCCGCTCAACGGCACCAAGGTGGACGGCCAGAATTTCGTGGCCTGGGATACCGAGCTGCCGCTGGAGCCGTTCGAGCAGGTGGAACTGCTCAAGGGCCTGTCCGGCTTCATGTACGGCTTCGGCACGCCCGGCGGCATCGTCAACTACGTGGTCAAGCGCCCCACCGACACGCCCTATCGCCAGTTCACCTTCGGCTACCAGGCCAACAACATCTGGAGCGAGAAGCTCGACCTCGGCGGCCGCTTCGGCGTCGACGACCGCTTCGGCTACCGCATCAATGCCGTCAACGAGGAAGGCAACTCGGTGGACCCGAACGTGCGCGTGCGCCGCCAGGTCTTCTCGCTGGCCACCGACTTCCGCATCACGCCGGACCTGACCTGGTCGGCCGACGTCATGTACTGGAAGCGCAAGACGAGCGGCACGCTCTTCGGCATGTCCTTCGCGCCCGGCGTCGACGTGCCCGGCGCCAGCAAGGTCGCGCGCGACATCGTGCAGCCCTACTCCTCGCACGAGACCGACACCACCACCGTGGGCACCGGCCTGGACTACCGCATCAACGACGCCTGGAAGGCCAGCTTCAAGTACCGTTTCGCGCGCGAGAACCGCCTGAACGCGGACAGCTTCCTGTTCGTCGAGGACGCCGCCGGCAATTTCGCCGACACGCAGTACCGCTGGAAGACGGCCTACTACTACCAGGCCTACGACGCGATGGTGCAGGGCAAGTTCGACACCGGCGGCATCAAGCACGAGGTGGTGGCCGGCGTCGGCTACCAGACCCAGGTGCGCGAGCTGGATTCCGGCCTCGGCGGCAACGGCATCTACCTCGGCGAGAGCAACCTGTACAACCCGGTGCCGCTGCCCGAGCAGGCCGGCGTGGGCAAGGACTACGTGCCCTACCGCGACTACAAGATCACGCAGAAGTCGCTCTACCTGAGCGACACCATCCAGTTCACGCAGCGCTTCTCGGTGCTGGCCGGCCTGCGCTACACCGACTTCGCCCAGAGCAGCTACGACACCTCGGCCCAGACCACCTCGCGCTACAAGGCCAGCCCGGTCTCGCCGACGGTGGCGCTGATGTACAAGACCGACGACTTCTCCACCGCCTACTTCAGCTACGTGCAGGCGCTGGAGCAAGGCGGCTCGGCCGGCATCACCAACGCCAACTACCCGGCCGTCTACGGCCCGCTCAAGAGCAAGCAGTACGAGATCGGCTTCAAGACCGAGCGCCGCGACTGGGGCGCCAACGTGGCGCTGTTCCGCGTGGACCGCGGCTACGAGTACACCAACACCGCGAACGTGTTCGTGCAGGACGGCACGCAGCGCTTCACCGGCCTGGACACCAGCGGCTGGCTGCGCATCGCGCGCGACGTGCGGCTGCTGGGCGGCGTGATGTGGCTCAACGCCAAGGCGCACGGCGTGGACGATCCCGCCATCGACGGCAACCGCGTGTACGCCACGCCGCGCTACATCGCCACCGCCCGCGTCGAGTACGACACGCCGTTCCTGCGCGGCCTGACGCTGTCGGCCGGCGCCAAGATCACCGGCGACATGTACGTGAACTCGGCCAACACGCAGAAGGTGCCGTCCTACACCACCGTGGACCTGGGCGCGCGCTACCTGACCAAGGTCGCCGGCAAGGCGGTGACGCTGCGCGCCGGCGTCAACAACGTGGCCGACAAGCGCTTCTGGACCACCACCTACGACGGCTTCGTGCTGCCGGGCGCCTCGCGCACCTTCCTGGCCAACGCCAGCGTGCAGTTCTGACCGCGCCGCCGGCGCCTTCCGCGCGCGCCATGAAAAACGGCCCCGCCGAGGCTTCGGCGGGGCCGTTTTCGCATGCGCGCCGGACTCAGGCGCGCAGCGTCGCTTCCATCGCCGCGCGCAGGTCGGCGATCAGGTCGCGCGTGTCCTCCAGGCCGATGTACAGGCGCACCAGCTCGCCCGTGCCTTCCCAGCCGGCCGGCGGCCAGCTGCCCGCCGGCCGCATGGTCTGCACGTGGTACGGCACCGCCAGGCTGTGCGCGCCGCCCCAGGACCAGCCGATGGCGAACAGGCGCAGCGCCTCGACGAAGGCGTCGACCTGCGCGCGCGTGTAGCGCTCGCGCAGCACGATCGAGAACAGGCCGCTGGCGCCGGTGAAGTCGCGCCGCCAGAACTCGTGCCCCGGGCAGTCGGGCAGCGCCGGGTGCAGGACCTTGGCCACTTCCGGGCGCCGGCACAGCCATTCGGCCACCTCGCGCGCGGCGCGGTCGTGCGCGGCCAGCCGCACCGGCATGCTCGGCAGCGAGCGTAGCACCAGGTAGCAGTCGTCGGCGGACACGCCCCAGCCCATCAGCATGCGGGAGCGCCTGATGCGGTCGTGGAGCTTGTCGTCGCGGGTCAGCACCGCGCCCATCAGCACGTCGCTGCCGCCCGACTGGTACTTGGTCAGCGCCTGCACCGAGATGTCGATGCCCTTGTCGAACGGCCGGAAATACACGCCGGCCGACCAGGTATTGTCGATGGCGGTGAGCACGCCGCGCGCGCGCGCCGCGGCCACGATGGCTTCGGTGTCGGGGATTTCCATCGTCACCGAGCCGGGCGACTCCATCCAGATCAGCTTCGTGTTCTGGCGGATCAGGCCCGCGATGCCGGCGCCGATCATCGGGTCGTAGTAGCGCACCGACACGCCGAAATCGCGCGCCAGCCATTCGCCGTGCTCGCGGTTGGGGCCGTAGACGTTGTCGGGCACCAGCACGTCGTCGCCCGACTTGACCAGCGCGAAATACACCTGCGAGATCGCCGCCAGGCCGGACGGCAGCAGCAGCGTGTGGCGCGCGCCCTCGATCAGCGCCAGATGCTGGCACAGCGCCTCGCTGGTGGGCGTGGCGTGCAGGCCGTAGCGCCAGTAGGTGGTGGCGCCGTCGCCGTGCGCGCGCAGCTCCGCGAGGTTGCGGAAGACCACGGTGGAGCCCCGGTGCGTGGGCGGCGAGAACGAGGCGAAGCCGGGCGCGAGGTCCAGCTCCGGCTGGACGGCCACGGTTTGCAGGAAGGCGGGTTGGGGAGCGGGATGAGAAGCGGACGGCTCCGGCGGCTGGCGGTCGGACACGATGGTTCCTTGTCTGGCGATGACTCGATAAGCATTCGAGCTTACCAGCATTCCGGCGCGCGTTGGCCCGGGGTGCCTTCTTCGCCTCCGCCCGCGCCCGGCTGGCTAGTGGTCGGAGATCGACGACTTCGGCGGCGGCGGCGCGTAGGTGATGCCGCTGCCGGGCCTCATGTCGAACGGCGGGATCACCAGCACGCCGAGCGGCCGGATCATGAAAGGCAGCACGATGGCCGGGTTGGCCGGGTCGGTCCAGTTGCCGCGCACCGCGCCGGTGGCGTCGATGGCGCCCTCCCAGCTGCCGGTCACGTGGGTGCCGTCGCTGGATTCTTCCATGAGGAAGCCGCCGTTCTCGTATTCGCCGGCCAGCAGGCGCACGCCGCCGCCGCCCGCGCTGTATTCGCCGTGCACGCTGTCGCGCTCGTCCGGCTTGGGGCCGATGCGCAGGCGCACCGGCTGGTCGCCCAGCGTGCCCACGTAGACCGGCAGCGAAGCGTATTCGGGGCGCGGCGCGAGTGGCCGGGGCGCGCCCGTGGAAAGCTGCGCGCCGCGCTTCGCCTCGCCGTCGCGGATCGCCTGGTTGATGCCGAAGCCCTTGCCGTCGCCAGCCGGCGGCGCCGTGGACAGCTCGGTGCCGCCGGCGGCCAGCGCGGCGCCGGCCAGCATGGCCGCGGCCACGCCGGCCGCCAGCGGCAGCCGGGCGCGGAACGATCGGTTCGCGGGACGACGCACTGCCGCTGCCTCAGATGCGCTCGAAGATGGCCGCGATGCCCTGGCCGCCGCCGATGCACATCGTCACCAGCGCATAGCGGCCCTGCACGCGCTGCAGCTCGTACAGCGCCTTGACCGTGATCAGCGCGCCGGTGGCGCCGATCGGGTGGCCGAGCGAAATGCCGGAGCCGTTCGGGTTGACCTTGGCCGGATCGAGGCCGAGCGCCTTGGTCACGGCGCAGGCCTGCGCGGCGAACGCTTCGTTGGCTTCGATCACGTCGAGGTCCGCCACGCTCAGGCCGGCGCGCGCCAGCGCCTTCTTCGTGGCCGGCACCGGGCCGATGCCCATCGTCTTCGGGTCCACGCCGGCGTGCGCGTAGGACACCAGGCGCGCCAGCGGCTTGAGGCCGCGCTTCTCGGCCACGCCGCGCTCCATCAGCACCACGGCCGCGGCGGCGTCGTTCAGGCCCGAGGCATTGCCCGCGGTGACGGTGCCGTTTTCCTTGACGAAGACCGGCTTGAGCTTGGCCATGTCGTCGATGGTGACGTCGTGGCGCACGTGCTCGTCGGTGTCGAAGGTCACGTCGCCCTTGCGGGACTTGAGCGTGACCGGCAGGATCTGGTCCTTGAAGTGGCCGGCGCGGATGGCCGCCGAGGCGCGGCGGTGCGACTCCAGCGCGGTCTCGTCCTGCTGGCCGCGGCTGATGTCGTATTCCTTGGCCACGTTCTCCGCCGTCACGCCCATGTGGATGCTGTGGAACGGATCGTGCAGCGCGCCGAGCATCATGTCGAGCAGCTTGGCGTCGCCCATGCGCGCGCCCCAGCGGGCCGACTGCGCCAGGTACGGCGCGCGGCTCATGCTCTCGGCGCCGCCGCCGATGGCCACGTCGGTGTCGCCCAGCAGGATGGTCTGCGCGGCGCTCACGATGGCCTGCAGGCCCGAGCCGCACAGGCGGTTGACCGTCAGCGCGGGCGCGTCGATGCTCACGCCGCCCTCCACCGCCGCCACGCGCGACAGGTACATGTCGCGCGGCTCGGTCTGGATGACGTTGCCGAACACCACGTGGCCGACCTCGTCGCCGCCGACCTGCGCGCGGGACAAGGCCTCGCGCACGACCAGGGCGCCCATCTGGGTCGGGGAAAAATCCTTCAGGCTGCCGCCGAAGGTACCGATCGCGGTCCGGACGCCGCTCACCACCACCACTTCACGTGTCATCTTGTGTCTCCTGGGCTGATGTTGCAGCGCACAGTATAGCGGCGCGCCGGGCAAAACGAACGACCGTACTTTTACCTAAGCCTCGCCGGGCGGGTCAGACCTCGCCCCACAGGTCGTGGCCGTCGGCGCCGGTGATCTTGACCTCGACGAACTCGCCGACCTTGTAGCGCTGCCCCGCGCCCGCCGGCGGATCGATATAGACCAGCCCGTCGATCTCCGGCGCATCCGCGGCCGAGCGGCCGATGCCGCCGTCCTGGTTGACCTCGTCCACCAGCACGCGCAGCGTCTGCCCCACCTTGCGCTGCAGGCGGCGCGCCGAGACTGCCTCCGCCACCTCCATGAAGCGCGCGCGGCGCTCCTCGCGCACCTCGTCCGGCAAGGCGCCCGGCAGGTCGTTGGCGGTGGCGCCGTCCACCGGCGAATAGGCGAAGCAGCCCACGCGGTCCAGTTCGGCCTCGGCGATGAAGTCCAGCAGCGTCTGGAACTCCGCCTCGGTCTCGCCGGGGAAGCCGGCGATGAAGGTGCTGCGGATGGTCAGCTCCGGGCAGATCTCGCGCCACGCGCGGATGCGGTCCATCGTTTTCTCGGCATTGGCCGGGCGCTTCATGCGCTTGAGCACGTCCGGGTGCGCGTGCTGCAGCGGCACGTCCAGGTAAGGCAGCACGTGGCCCTGCGACATCAGCGGAATGATCTCGTCCACGTGCGGGTACGGGTACACATAGTGCAGGCGCACCCAGGCGCCGTAGCGGCTCGCCAGTTCGCCCAGCGCCGCCACCAGCTCGGTCATGCGCGTCTTGAGCGGACGGCCGTCCCAGAAGCCGGTGCGGTACTTCACGTCCACGCCGTAGGCGCTGGTGTCCTGCGAGATCACCAGCAGTTCCTTCACGCCCGACTTGAACAGGTTCTCCGCCTCCAGCATGACCTCCGCCACCGGGCGCGACACCAGGTCGCCGCGCATCGACGGGATGATGCAGAACGAGCAGCGATGATTGCAGCCCTCGGAGATCTTCAGGTAGGCGTAATGCTTGGGCGTGAGCTTGATGCCGGCCGGCGGCACCAGGTCGGTAAACGGATCGTGCGGCTTGGGCAGGTGCGCGTGCACCGCCTGCATCACCTCGCCCAGCGCGTGCGGGCCGGTCACGGCCAGCACCTTGGGATGCACCGAGGTAATCATGTCCTCGCCATTGGCGTTCTTCTTCGCGCCCAGGCAGCCGGTCACGATGACCTTGCCGTTCTCGGTCAGCGCCTCGCCGATGGCGTCCAGGCTCTCCTGCACCGCCTCGTCGATGAAGCCGCAGGTATTGACCACCACCAGGTCCGCGCCGTCATAGGTGCCGCTGATGGCGTAGCCCTCGGCGCGCAGCTGGGTGATGATCTGCTCGGAGTCGACCAGGGCTTTCGGGCAGCCCAGGCTGACGAACCCCACATTCGGAATACGGTCTTTGTTGGTCGTTGATTCTGCAGGGTTTTTCACGGTTACTTCCAGATGTGGGGCGGGCCGGGCGGGACATGGCCGCCGGGCCGTACGAAGCCAATCGCGCATTTTAACCGTTCGCCGGCGTTTGCCGGCGGCTAAGGCCACACATCTCCATTCACCCGAAGTCTCTCCCCATTTGACGCCGAAGAAGTCGTTTCAAAATGGAGCGAAGCGGTCCTGGCTAAGGCCGAGCAGGGAATTCGGTGATCCGCCTGCGCAGCGACGCGCCCTGCAAGGGTGCGGCCGCAGACAGTACAAGTGGTACTTGCCGTGCCGCGCAACGATGCCAGGATCCTTTTGAAACGGCTTCTAGAGCCTCACGGCCGTGAGGCCGTGCACCCACCCTCCCACTTGCGAACAGCTGAAATCGTTCGAGACTCCACTTCGACGGCAGCCACCAAGCTGGTGACTGCTCTTGCACCTGCGACAGATCGCTTGCCAGTCCCTACGAAAAGCTACTCTTAATTAACATTAACATTATGCCAATGCCATATCAGCGAGCGCCGGTTCCTTTTTTGTTCTTGCCGTACCGAACTATGGCCAGATCGGGCAGCCACAAGCAGCATGTTTGCCGAGGGGCGGTTGCCCAGTTCCAATGCCATATGCACATTGCTTTTCTGCCTCACGCTCGTCAGGGAGCCCGTAATCGGGACAGGGTCCACTGGTCCACTATCTCAGTTCACTCATGCCGACGTCAGCCGTCGGCGGATATGCAGCCCCTTATGCGCCTCCTCACCGATACCCTCTATTGCAGGCTCAGTTCCAGCCCTCCTTTGCAGTCCACCAATGCCAAGTATTTCTGCCCGCCTTTGCGGAATGCAATGCTCGACAGCGTGGAGTCATACACCGAGCCGGGGACAAATTCGATATCGTCAGCTCCTTTTCCGTTGCGGATAAAATAATCGCGTACGGCTGATTCATAAAACTGCGGAGTCGCATCTGGGCAAGCCCCCGTATTACCATCATAGTGGCGCAACCCTATTACAAATGGGACCAAGAAGATCGCCAACACAGCAGCAACCAGGACACCGACAAGAGCAACCCCCATCCGATTTAATATTTTCAATATTATTTTCATTTGCTATAAATAAATTATCCACATAAGTATAAAATAAACAAATAAAATAATACCCCCCGAAAAAGAAATTTTGCTTCTCTATTTCTTACCAGGACCGAGCGGGGGATCCTTCGGTGTGGGATACTTGATCGGCGGCATCGATTGGTTACTCAAAGGACCATCGAATTCGAGCGGAGCGGCTCCAGTGAATTCGATGGTGTAGTCAGTATGGCCAAAGGTATCGCCAATCCAGCGAAGGAAGGTAGTCAGAGCCTCCTGATAAAATTTGCGCACATTCGGGTCCGCATCGTAGCGATCCGGATTCAGGGTGTAGCGCCCCCTGAACGAATAGTGACCGTTTTCCGTAACGGTTACGATGCCGTCGATTCGACCGGAAACCCGACCAAGCGTACCGCCGACCCAACCATTCTGCAGCATTGGCTCGAAGGTATTGTATGAAAAGGGCACGTTGATGGCATATTGACCGGGTGTGCGGTTCAATTGCACAAGGGCTTTGAAATCACCATGAATTCTATCGAGTGCGAGAGAAAGCTGCAGACCTTCGACCGGGACGCGCACGCTCTGGCCACCACCGTCAATCCAGTGCCACAACGCCTTGATTGGTAGCAGCGGATTACCATACCAGCTTCGCCCTGGATCCGCTGAGGTCAAGCGGCCATTTGCCTGCCATTGATACAACCCGGCGAGTTCGGCCACGAAATTTGGGCGCATGGCCTGCTCCAATGTCAGACCATATTGCGAACCACCAACGATATCCAGCGAGTGAGCCGCCATGTGATCAGTAAACTCGCCCCACGAGCGAATCTGCCCCCACGCAAAGGGACCAGGTCGGCCACTCAAGCCCTTGCAGAATTCCTCAAGGACGCCTTGAGGGTTACCCAATTGGGCCTGGTCAAAAACCTTCACGCCGTTGTACATTAAGCCGTAGGCCAACTGCGCCGGATTAGTAGGAGGCGAACCCGGGGGCGGCATGACGGGCGAGGTACCGCTGCTACCAGTACCCCAAAATGGATCACCTTGTGGCGGATTTGCATAGACCGTGACGGTCGGGAGAGTACCAATATCAATGGACATGAAATTTCTCAGCAATAATTGAATTCGATATAGAGAAACAAAAATCCGTCTAAATCCACCTTGACAGGCATGAACCCACTGAACAAGCAGAGGCTGCCTGTTCACGTCGCCCGACCCGAGCTAGGAAAAATCTCTTCGCTCCGACGCGCGCAACGCGACGGACTGGCCTCTCCACTCCAACCACGCGCCTCTCTTGACTTTCTTGACTTTCTTTATCCCCAATCGAGTCAACAATGGCATCTCCAGTCATGGATTAACAAGAGACAGCCGGGCACAATGGGACAGCATACCGATTCTGCAATCGCGATAAAATCGGCCAACTCTTAATCCGACCATCTTATTTTTGTTACCGGAATTAAATATGAATTAATTATTTTTATGGAACCAATTCAACGGTAATTTGATTTCGGAAAAAACTTAGGCATATTCCGAAGTTCACAAAAATCTCAGCGCCCTGAGTCGATAAGATCACAGAGAACAGTTTTGGCACCCGATGGATTCTTCCGCACTCATTAGGTGCCGCTTTTGGGTTGCTGAGCACACGCTGACATCCAGAGTGCTGCAGTAACGCTCCGCCTATGTGACGCCGGAGGTAGTTAGCTAGCGTCGTGCTGGAGGTGGGACGGCGCCGTGACAGTAGTGAGCTGACACGCAGGCTGTGGGAGTGAGAACATTGCGGACAGTGTCGAACGGCTGATGGAAAGCGAACTCGCTCCGCAATATCAGGGGTTCGAATCGGAATGACGGCGAGACTATGCTATGGGGAGAAATACTAAGCAAACATCACTTTAACGATGACGATGCTGGCAAGGGCGCCACAGCATTTTCTATCACCCCACGTATTTCCCTCGAATCCTGCATGCGCCGGATCGCGTCATGCAGTTCGGCGGCCTGCGGCCAGGTCCGTTTCAGGTAGCTGAGCCACAGCTTGACGCGGCCGTGCTCATGGCAGGAGGCGATGCGGTCCTGCAGTTTCTTCAGGTAGTCGGCGATATGGCGGAGCACCAGCGGCCATTCCTCGCCGCAGGGCGAGCGCTCCATGCGCCCGCGTATGCGCAGGGCCAGGAAGGGATCGGACACGGCGCCGCGCCCGATCATCACGTCGGCACAGCCGCTCACGGCCCGGCATCGCTCCCAGTCGTCCACGGTCCAGACGTCGCCGTTGGCGATGACGGGCACGTCCACCGCGTCATCGATGCGCGCGATCCATTCCCAGTGGGCCGGGGGCCGGTAGCCGTGGTCGCGCGTGCGGGCATGCACGACGATGGAGGCCGCGCCGCCTTCGGCCAGCGCGGTGGCGCAGTCGATGGCCAGCGAGGTGTCGGACACGCCCAGCCGCATCTTGGCGGTCACGGCGATGCCGGCGGGCACCGCGGCGCGGACCGACGACACGATGCGGTTGAGCAGGCCGGGGTCCGCCAGCAGCATGGCCCCTCCGCCGTGCCGGTTGACGACCTTGGCGGGACAGCCGAAGTTGAGGTCGAGGCCGTGCGGCGACAGCGCCGCGGCCTGGGCGGCATTCCGCGCCAGCCATTCGGGATCGCTGCCGAGCAACTGGATCACCATCGGCGTGCCGCCGGGCGTGCGGGCGCCGTGCAGCACCTCGGGCGTGTCCCGCTCGTAGACGCGCCCGGGCAGCAGCGAGCCCGTCACCCGGACGAACTCGGAGACGCACCCGTCATAGCCGCCCGCGGCGGTCAGCACGTCGCGCAGGACGTAGTCGGCAAGCCCTTCCATCGGGGCGAGGAAGAGCCGGCTCATGCGGGAGTGGGCGCGCAGCCGCTGCCCTTGCCCCGGCGATACGCCGGCGCCGCGGAAAACGCGAAACCGGGCGCCTGGACGGGCTCGGCCTGGGCGGCATGTGCTGCGGGAATGGCTCGGATTTCGGAGGGCATCGGGATTGGCGCTGCGCGGACGATCACGCAGATGAATCGCCACATTCGGGAGAGGCAGCCGCCGCGATCGTTGCTGGCGCTGCCCGGACCGGCGTGATTCTAACCGATCCCCCGGCGGCGGACTTCGGCGCGGGCCGCGGGGAGCCGTTGCGAGATCGTAGCGCATACGCTACAGTCTGGCCATGTTCGAGATCCGGACCACGACCACCTTCGACGCCTGGTTCGCCGGGCTGCGCGACCGGCAGGCCCGGATCCGCATACAGGTCCGCATCGACCGCCTGGAGCACGGAAACCCCGGCGATGCCAAGCCTGTCGGCGGCGGCATCAGCGAAATGCGCATCGACCACGGGCCCGGTTACAGAGTCTATTTTCAGCAACGCGGCGCGGTGCTCGTGATCCTGCTATGCGGCGCAGACAAGGCGACACAGCAGGCCGACATCGACAAAGCCCATGCCATCGCCGCACGTCTCGACCTGGAGTAAGCCATGAAAGAATCCACTCGCCCCTGGGACTCCGCCGAACACCTGAAAACGGACGAGGATATGGTCGCCTATTTCGAGGCCTGCCTGGCCGAAGCCGGCGACGATCCCAGTTTCATCGCGCATGCGCTGGGCGTCATCGCCAAGGCGCGGGGCATGTCGAAGCTGGCGCGCGACACGGGGCTGTCGCGCGAGAACCTCTATCGTTCCCTGTCAGGCGAAGGCAACCCCGAATTCAGCACCATCTGGAAGGTGATGCGCGCACTGGGAATCCGTCTGCACGCCGGCCCGGCCTGAGGCCAGCCATTTCGACGATCGTCCGGCCAGCCCTTGCGCGAAAACCTGCCGCCCGTGGCCGGGGCGGAGATGGTGGCAGGCCAGCCGGCAAGCACCCGCCCTACTTCTTCTCCGGCTGATTGAACGGGAACGTGCCGAACATGTTCTTGGCCTGGCTCTGCATCTGTTCCTGCATCTGCACGAACAGGTTCTTGCTCTGCTCGATGTAGTTGCTCATCATCCCCTGCATCATCGGGCCCTGCATGTTCATGAACTGGGACCACATGTCGGGGCTGAACGGCTCGCCCGAGTACAGGCCCTTGGAGTTCTCGGCCAGCTTGCTCTGGATGTCGATGAAGGCCTGGATGTTCTTCTCCAGGTAGGTGCCCATCATGCCCTGCATCGCATGGCCGTAGAAGCGGATGATCTGCGAGAGCATCGCGCTGGAGAACATCGGCACGCCGCCGGTCTCTTCTTCCAGGATGATCTGCAGCAGGATGCTGCGCGTGAGCTCGTCACCGGACTTGGCGTCGATCACCTTGAAATCCTCGGTGTCCATCACGAGCTGCTTGACGTCCGCCAGCGTGATGTAGGTGCTGGTCTGCGTGTCGTAGAGCCGGCGATTTGGATACTTCTTGATCAGTCGCTCTGCGCCTTTCTTGGTGGTAGCCATCGGTGCTCTATCCTTTTATCGTCGCTGTTGCATGCTGCTGCACCGCATGCTGTGCGGTGCGCAATCGGGGGAACCGCCAGCGGGGGATACAACGTGTTGACCTGCAACGCATGATCTATTTTGGTGCGGGCATGCCGCTGCCCTGATTCTATGCCCAACAAGGCACTATTGAAAGCCGGCGCGTTTAAGGAAAACCCGCACGGGGCAATGGATTGCGGGAATTCCCGGGGGAAGGCCGCGGTTTCCGGCGCAGCATTGATGCGGTGCGGGCAATGCAACGCAATATCGGCGCCGGAAAAGAAAAGGCCCTCCGCAGAGGGCCCTGGCACTGGCAGGCCGCCCCGGCAGCGAGGCGGTCCCGCGCTCAGCCCATGTGCAGGCCGCCGTTGAGCGAGAAGTCCGCGCCGGTGGCGAAGCCCGACTCGTCCGAGGCCAGCCACGCGCAGATCGACGCGATTTCTTCCGGGCCGCCGAGGCGCTTGACCGGAATCGTGCCGACGATCTTGTCGAGCACGTCCTGGCGGATCGACTTGACCATGTCGGTGGCGATGTAGCCCGGCGACACGGTGTTGACGGTCACGCCCTTGGTCGCCACTTCCTGCGCCAGCGCCATCGTGAAGCCGTGCAGGCCCGCCTTGGCGGTCGAGTAGTTGGTCTGGCCGAACTGGCCTTTCTGGCCGTTGACCGACGAGATGTTGATGATGCGGCCGAAACCGCGGTCGGCCATGCCGTCGATGACCTGCTTGGTCACGTTGAACAGCGACGTCAGGTTGGTGTCGATCACGGCGTCCCAGTCGGCGCGCGTCATCTTGCGGAACACCACGTCGCGCGTGATGCCGGCGTTGTTGATGAGGACGTCGACCTCGCCGACCTCGGCCTTGACCTTGTCGAAGGCGGCCTTGGTCGAATCCCAGTCGGCCACGTTGCCCTCGGACGCGACGAAATCGAAGCCCAGGGCCTTCTGCTGCTCGAGCCACCTTTCGCGGCGCGGCGAATTGGGGCCGCAGCCCGCCACCACCTTGAAGCCTTCCTTGGCCAGGCGTTGGCAGATGGCCGTTCCGATGCCGCCCATGCCACCCGTTACGTATGCGATGCGCTGAGTCATATCTACTCCTTGATGGCTAGTTGTTATTAGGCCGGCGGCGGGAAAGCCATCTCGCCGCCGGCACACCCCTCTGAGCGGCCGGGCGCGGCATGCCGCGCCCGGCCATCGCTTTGCTTACCGGCGTTCCAGCGCTCGCGCTCTGTTACTGGCGTTCCACCGCCAGCGCCACGCCCATGCCGCCGCCGATGCACAGCGAGGCCAGGCCCTTCTTCGCGTCGCGGCGCTTCATCTCGTGCAGCAGCGTGACCAGCACGCGGCAGCCGGACGCGCCGATCGGGTGGCCGATGGCGATGGCGCCGCCGTTGACGTTGACCTTGGAGGTGTCCCAGCCCATCTGCTGGTGCACGGCCAGGGCCTGCGCGGCGAAGGCTTCGTTGATTTCCATCAGGTCGAGCTCCCCGACGCTCCAGCCGGCGCGCGACAGGCAGCGCTTGGAGGCCGGCACCGGGCCCATGCCCATCACCTTGGGATCGACGCCGGCGGTGCCGTAGGCGCGGATGGTGGCCAGCGGGGTCAGGCCGAGCTCCTTGGCCTTGGCGGCGGACATCACCACCACGGCGGCGGCGCCGTCGTTCAGGCCCGAGGCGTTGGCCGCCGTCACCGTGCCGGCCTTGTCGAAGGCGGGCTTGAGGCCGGACAGGCCGTCCAGCGTGACGCCGTGGCGCACGTATTCGTCGGTGGCGAACAGCACCGGGTCGCCCTTGCGCTGGGGAATCGGCACCGGCACGATTTCCTCGGCGAACCTGCCGGCCTTCTGCGCGGCTTCGGCCTTGTTCTGCGAGCCGACCGCGAATTCGTCCTGGGCCTCGCGCGTGATGCCGTATTCCTTGGCCACGTTCTCGGCAGTGACGCCCATGTGGTACTGGTTGTAGACGTCCCACAGGCCGTCCACGATCATGCTGTCGACCAGCTTGGCGTCGCCCATGCGGAAGCCGTCGCGCGAGCCCGGCAGCACGTGCGGGGCGGCGCTCATGTTTTCCTGGCCGCCCGCCACCACGATCTCGGCATCGCCGGCGGCGATGGCGTTGGCGGCCAGCATCACGGCCTTCAGGCCGGAGCCGCACACCTTGTTGATAGTCATGGCCGGCACCATCACCGGCAGGCCGGCCTTGAGCGAGGCCTGGCGCGCCGGGTTCTGGCCGGAGCCGGCGGCGAGCACCTGGCCCATGATCACTTCGCTGACCTGCTCGGGCTTGACGCCGGCGCGCTCGAGCGCGGCCTTGATGACGATGGCGCCCAGCTCGGGCGCCGGGATCTTGGCGAGCGAGCCGCCGAACTTGCCAACCGCAGTACGGGCAGCGGATACGATGACAATGTCAGTCATTGGGAGATCCTCTCGAGGTAATTGCATGTAGGAAGTGAATCAGCCGGCCGCGTGCGGCAGCCGGCCCGGACCTGTCTCATGCCCTGGCCTTGACGTAGCGTCCGGGGGCAGGCTCGATGGCACGGTAGTCCTTGTTTCCGTAGTCCGCAGGCGCGGCCTTGCGCGCGCCGGCATGTTTGGCCAGCCACGCCGACCAGTCCGGCCACCAGCTGCCGGGATGCTCGGTCGCGCCGTCCAGCCATGCCTGCGCGGAGTCTGCGATCTTGTCGTTGATCCAGTGGCTGCGCTTGTTCTTGGCCGGCGGATTGATCACGCCGGCGATGTGGCCGGACGCGCCGAGCACGAAGCGCACCTTGTTCTCGAGCAGCGCGGTCGAGGCGTAGGACGACATCCACGGCACGATGTGGTCCTCGCGCGAGCCGTAGACATAGGTCGGCACGTCGATGCTGCCCAGGTCCACCGGCGCGTTGCACACGGTCAGCCGGCCCGGCACCTTCAGTTCGTTCTGCAGGTAGGTGTGGCGCAGGTACCAGCAGTACCACGGGCCCGGCAGGTTGGTGGCGTCGCCGTTCCAGAACAGCAGGTCGAACGGCACCGGCGTGTTGCCCTTCAGGTAGTTGTCGACGACGTAGTTCCACACCAGGTCGTTGGGACGCAGGAACGAGAACGTGTTGGCCAGCTCCACCCCGCGCAGCAGCGCGCAGGGCGCGCCCGCCGCGCCGCCGAGGGTGGCCTCGCGCAACTGCACGTGGGCCTCGTCGACGAACACGTCCAGCACGCCGGTGTCGGCGAAGTCGAGCAGCGTGGTGAGCAGCGTCAGGCTGGCCACGGGGCGCTCGCCGCGGTGGGCCAGCACGGCCAGCGCGGTGGCGGCGATGGTGCCGCCCACGCAGAAGCCGAGCAGGTTGATCTTGTCCTGGCCGCTGATCTCGCGCACGACCTCGATCGCGCGGATCGCCGCGTGCTCGATGTAGTCGTCCCAGCCCAGCTCCGCCATCGAGGCGTCCGGGTTGCGCCACGACACCACGTAGACCGTATGGCCCTGCCCCACCATGTAGTTGACCAGCGAGCTTTCGGGCTGCAGGTCGAGGATGTAGTACTTGTTGATGCAGGGCGGCACCAGCAGCAGCGGGCGCGCGAACACCTTGCTGGTGGTGGCCTTGTACTGCAGCAGCTGGAAGTAGGCGTTCTCGTAGACCACCGCGCCTTCGGTGACGGCCACGTTGCGGCCCACCTCGAAGGCGGAGTCGTCGGTCTGCGAGATCTTGCCGCGGCCGAGGTCGTCCAGCATGTTGCGCACGCCGGCGCGCAGCGATTCGCCGCCCGACTCGATCAGGCGCTGCTGCGCCTCCGGGTTGGTGGCGAGGAAGTTGGCCGGCGACATGGCGTCGACCCACTGCGAGATCGCGAAGCGGATGCGCTGGCGCGTCTTGGCGTCGGCCTCGACCGCGCCGGCCAGCTCGTTCATGGCGCGCGCGTTGATCAGGTAGAACGCGGCCGCGTAGTGGAACGCGGCGCTGCTGCGCCAGGCTTCGCCAGAGAAGCGGCGGTCGCCCAGGACCGGGGCGGGACCGGCATCGCCCTCGGCCATGCGGCGCCACAGCTCGGTGAAGTCCTTCATGTAGCGCTGCTGGATGTCGGCAAGCTGATCGGGCGGGATCTTCACGCCCGCCGCGGCGGAACCGGCCAGCGCCTCGAAGCCGGGGATGCCCGGCATGCCGGGCAAGCCCTGGGGCATTGCCGCGCCGTTGCCGCTGCCATTACCGCTACCACTGCCGTTGGCCTGCGCCTGACGGGACCATGCCAGCCATGCCGCTGGATCGAATGGCCCCGGTGCAAATGAAAACGGTTGGGACTTGTCTTCCCTGGAGGAAGCTGCCGCACCTTTGCCGGTTGCCATGATGTTTCGTCTCTCTGCCGTCACTTATTTGAAGGCCGGCCGGACGGTGTGCCGCCACTGCGCGCTACGCCGCCGCCAGCCCCGGGACCGGCCCGCCCCGACGCCCTCGGCTGGTGGCGCCATGCGGTATGCTTGCCGGATATGCCGCGCCGCGGACCGGGCGGTCCCGGCGGAGCCTGCGAATGACCGCGAGCAGACCGCCTCGCAAGACATTCGAGGCCATTGTTGCCTTGCAATGTTCTGCCTGTCAATGCGGAAAACTGCGCGGGCGCAAGGCACCGGCAGATTGCGCCGGGCGCGCCCCGGAACCGGGCCCGCCGCGCGAAGGGGCGAGCTTGCCCGAGGAGGATGACGTTCTGATGTATATCGTTGCGATCGGCTGGCTCTACGTGGTGCTGATGATGGCCATCACCGAGCATACCGTGGTGGCGGGCGTGGCCACCTTCGTGTTTTATGGCCTGGGGCCGGTTGCCATCCTGGTGTACATCATGGGCACGCCGGGCCGCCGCCGGCGCCGCAAGGCCGAGGAAGCGAAAGCGGAAAAAGCGGCGGCGGCGGACGCCGCGGATGCCGCCGCGCCCGCGGACACGCCTGCCGGCGCGGCGCAGGCACCGCGCGAATGAAGCAGCAGGGGTTCAGCCTTCCAGCCAGGCCAGGCTGGCCATGCGGCCGGTGACGCCGTCGCGCCGGTAGGAATAGAAGCGCTGCGCGTCGGTGACGGTGCAGGCATCGCCGCCGTGGACGTCGAGGCAGCCGGCCCGGGCCAGCCGGGTCCGCGCCAGCGCGTAGATGTCGGCGAAGTACTTGCCCGGCGCGCCGGGACGGAAGGCCGCGCCGACCTGCGCGATTTCCGCCGGCCGCGCCGCGTCGAGGAAGGCCTGCCGCACTTCCGCCCCCACTTCGAACGCGGTCGGCCCGATGGCCGGGCCGAGCCACGCCAGCCATTGCGGCCGCGGCCCCGCCTGTGCGCCCATGCGCGCCAGCGCGGCCTCGATCACGCCCGCGCACAGGCCGCGCCAGCCCGCGTGCGCGGCGCCGACCACGGTGCCGGCGCGGTCGCACAGCAGCACCGGCAGGCAATCGGCGGTCATCACCGCGCAGACGCGCCCCGGCGCCGTGGCGATGCTGGCGTCGGCCTGCGGCACCGCGCCGCCCGAGGCAAACTGGTCGGCGGTCGCGACCGCGCAGCCATGCACCTGCTCCAGCCACGCCGGCGCCGACGGCAGCCGCGCGGCCAGGCGCGCCCGGTTGGCGGCCACGGCCGCGGGGTCGTCGCCCACGTGCGTGCCCAGGTTGAGCCCGCCGCGGCTGCCGTCGGCAAGGCCATAGGGCGCGCCGCTGACACCGCCCTGGCGCGTGGTGGACAGCGCGCGCACGCGCGCCGGCGCCGGCCAGTCCGGCACCAGCCAGTCCGCCTCGGTCGATGCCGGGTCGATCGATGCCGGCTCAGTCGTCATCGCCGTACACCCACACGCCGTCTTCGCCCTCGACCCAGCCGTCATCGTCGTCATCGTCGCCGGTGCCTTCGAAGTCGAGCACGTCGATCAGCGCCTGCAGGTCTTCGGGCGGCGGCGCCTCCCAGGACATGTCCTTGCCCGTCACCGGGTGCACCAGCCCGAGCCGGAAGGCGTGCAGCGCCTGGCGGTCCAGCGGCCGCGGCAGCGGCGCCTTGATGGCCGGGCGCTGGCCGCGCCGGGTGGCGGCGCGGTGGTAGACCGGATCGCCCAGCAGCGGATGGCCGATGGATTCGAAATGCACGCGGATCTGGTGCGTGCGGCCGGTTTCGAGCTGGCACATCACCATCGAGACATGACCGCGGCCCAGCGGCACCGTGCCCAGCGTGCGGAAATGCGTGCGCGAGGGCTTGCCGCTGTTGGTCAGCACCACGCCCATGCGCGTGCGCTCGCGCGGGTCGCGGCCGATCGGCGCGTCGATGGTGCCGGAATCGGGCGTGGTCCCCCACACCAGCGCCAGGTAGCGCCGCTTGACGGTGCGCGCCTGCAACTGGCGCACGAGGTCGGTCTGCGCGGTCAGCGTGCGCGCCACCACCATCAGGCCGGTGGTTTCCTTGTCGAGCCGGTGGACGATGCCGGCGCGCGGCAGCCCGACCGCTTCGGGATAGCGGTGCAGCAGGCCGTTGAGCACGGTCCCGCCCCAGTTGCCCGCGGCCGGGTGGACCACCAGCCCGGCGGGCTTGTTGATGACCAGCAGCGCGGCGTCCTCATACACCACGTCCAGCTCGACGTCCTCAGCCACGAAGGCGCGCGATTCCGGCGCGGCCTGCGGCCTCACCTCGATGCGCTCGCCCATCTGCACGGCGTCGCGCGAGCGGCGCGGCGCGCCGTTGACCAGCACCGAGCCGCCCTCGATCCATTGCTGCAGGCGGCTGCGGGAGAAGCCGCCGAGATGGCGGGCCAGCAGTTTGTCGAGGCGCTCTCCATGTGAAGCGCTGTCGACATCGAACGAGACCGGCTGCATCTCCGTCTCGATCGGCGTGAGCGGCGCGCCGGGCGGCAGGCCGCCCAGCGCGGCCACGTCGACGAGGTCTTCCAGGTCCTCCACCTCGTTCAAGGCGTCGGCCGGATCCGCGGCGCGCGGCGTGGTGCCCTTGGCGGCGGTTTCCGGCAAGGGGCTTGGGCTATAATGCTTGACGCTATTTTTCATCCGGGATACGTTGCCCATGCAATTGATGAGCATGAAGCGCGCCAGTTGGCGCGCAAGAATTGGAGCGATTCTGCTCGCAGGCGGCTGCGTCATGCTGTCGGCATGCGGCCTGCTGTCGGATCAACCAGACGAGACTGCCGGCTGGTCGGCCAACAAATTATATTCGGAAGCCAAGGACGCTCTCGATTCAGGTGACTTTACCCGCGCGGTCAAGCTGTACGAAAAGCTCGAAAGCCGCTATCCGTTCGGCCGTTTCGCGCAGCAGGCGCAGATCGATACCGCCTACGCCAACTACAAGGACGGCGAGACTGCCGCCGCGCTGGCCTCGGTGGACCGCTTCATCCAGTTGCACCCGAATCACCCGAACATCGATTATGCCTACTATCTCAAGGGCCTGATCAACTTCAACGACAACCTCGGGTGGCTTGGCCGTTTCTCGGGCCAGGATCTCAGCGAGCGCGACCCGAAGGCCGCGCGCGCCGCGTATGATGCCTTCAATACGCTGATCACGCGCTTCCCGGAAAGCAAGTACGCCCCGGATGCCGCCGCGCGCATGCAGTACATCGTGAACTCGCTGGCCCAGCACGAAGTCCACGCGGCACGCTACTACTACCGCCGCGGGGCCTACCTGGCCGCCGCCAACCGCGCCCAGCAGGCCCTCAAGGACTATGACGGCGCGCCGGCCAACGAGGAAGCGCTGTACATCATGATCCGCAGCTACGACTCGCTGGGCATGAAGGATCTGCGCGACGACACCGCGCGCGTGATGGAAAAGAACTTCCCGAACAGCGATTACATCAAGTACGGCGAGCGCCGCAAGGACAAGTCCTGGTGGGAAGTGTTCTGAACGACAGCCAGCGCTGACGAAAAAGCCCGATTCCGATCGGGCTTTTTCTTGCCTGCGCGCCCGCCCGCGCGCGTCCTACGCGGCGGGCGCTTCGCCGCCGGACTCGCCGCCGGCGCCGCTTTCCGCCTGATCCGCCTCCCCCGCATCCTCTGCCGCCAGTCCGCTCCCGCCGCGCAGCGACTCCAGGAAATGGATCACCGTGTCCGCCTCGCGCGTGCGCTTGAACGGCGGCAGGCTCTGCCAGATCTGGCGGCCGTAGGGCTTCTCCACCAGCCGGGTATCGCAGATCACCAGCACGCCGCGGTCGGTTTCCGAGCGGATCAGGCGCCCGGCGCCCTGCTTGAGCGTGATCACCGCGTGCGGCAGCTGATGCACGGCGAACGGGCTCAGCCCCTTCTTCTGCAGCACTTCCATGCGCGCGGCCAGCACCGGGTCGTCGGGCGGCGCGAACGGCAGCTTGTCGATGATGACCAGCGACAGCGCCTCGCCGCGCACGTCCACGCCTTCCCAGAAGCTCTGGCTGCCGACCAGCACCGCGTTGCCAAGCTCGCGGAAGCGGTCCAGCAGCTCGGTGCGGCTGGCCTGGCCCTGCACCAGCAGCGGCAGTTCCAGGCCGCGCTCGGCGAAGGCGTCGTAGAGCAGGTCCGAGGCGCGCTGCACCGCGCGCAGCGTGGTGCACAGCAGGAAGGCGCGCCCGCCGGCGGCCTCGATCAGCGGCAGCGCGGCCTGCACCACGGCGTCGGTGAACTGCGGCGACTGCGGCGCCGGCAGGTCGCGCGGCACGTAGAGCAGGCCTTGCTCGGCATAGTCGAACGGGCTCGGCAGCGTGAGCGATTTCTCCTTGTCCAGCCCGAGCTGCGCGGCGTAGTGGCTGAAATTGCCCTTCACCGACAGCGTGGCGGAGGTGAAGACCCAGGCGCGCGGATGCCCCTCGCGCTGGCGCGTGAAGATCGGCGCGATCGACAGCGGCGTGCGGTGCAGCTGCACGGTGTGCGAAAACACCTCCACCCAGCGCACGGTGTCCGGCCCGAAGGCGGCTTCCGGCGTGGCGCCATCGGCACCATTGGCACCCTCGGCGCCCTCGCCGCCGGCCGGGGCCGGGGCCGGTTTCGGCGCGGCCTTGGCGTCGCTGCGCCACGCGGCCAGGCGCTGCTCCAGCTCCACCGCGCGCCGGTGGCACTGCTCCAGCGATTCGGCGCGCTCGGCCTGGCTCTCGAGCAGGGCCACGAAATCCGCCAGCGCGCTTTCCAGCGCGTCCAGCGTCTCGAAGAACGGCTTGCCGATGCGCGGATCGGCCTCGACCTGGCTGACCGCCAGGCGCACGTTGTCCTTGCTGAAGGCCAGCCGCAGGTCGCGCGCGGCGCGTTCCAGCGGCGCGGCCATGCGCACCCAGTCCGCCGCGTCGCGCGCATGCGAGAGGCCCTCGGCCACGGTGTCGCGCGCGATCTCCAGCAACTGGCTGGTGGACAGGCTCTCGCCGAAGAACAGCGTGGCGGTTTCCGGCAACTGGTGCGCTTCGTCGAAGATCACGGTGTTGGCCGCCGGCAGCAGTTCGGCCATGCCGGTATCGCGCAGCACCACGTCGGCGAAGAACAGGTGATGGTTGACCACCACGATGTCGGCCTGCTGCGCCTCCTTGCGCGCGCGCATGACGAAGCACTCCTTGTACTGCGGGCACTCCGTGCCGAGGCAGTTGTCGCGCGTCGACGTGACCAGTTGCCAGACCGGCGCGTTCTCCGGCACCGAGGCCAGCTCCGCCTTGTCGCCCGACGCCGTGACCTTGGCGAAGCTGGCGATCTCGCGCAGCCAGGCCGCATCCTGGCGCGACGCCAGCCGGCCCTGCGCCTCGGCCTGCTCCAGGTGGTAATGGCACAGGTAGTTGGCCCGCCCCTTGAGCAGCGACACCGACACCGGCACGTTGAGCGCGCGCCGCACCGTGGGGATGTCGCGCAGGAAAAGCTGGTCCTGCAGGTTCTTGGTGCCGGTGGAGAGGATCACCTTGCCGCCCCACAGCATCGCCGGCACCAGGTAGGCGAAGGTCTTGCCGGTGCCGGTGCCGGCCTCGACGATGACCGTGTCGCTGCGCTCGATGGCGCCCGCCACGGCCGCGGCCATGCGCTCCTGCGCGTCGCGCGGGCGGTAGCCGTCGATGGCCTGCGCCAGCGTGCCGGTCCTGGCGAAGATGGTGGCCAGCTGCGCCGCGTGGGCGGCCGCCTGGTCGACCTGGCCCGCCGGCACGGCGGCGGCGCCTTCGGAGACGCCGGAGGCGTCGGGCGTGGCCGGGGCCGCGAGCGTATCGGGCATGTCGGCGGTGTCGGGGAGATCTTCGGAGGCAGGCAAGGCGGGGCTTTCTGGCGAGCCGGCTAGGCGCCGGCCCGTGGATGAGAGGGATGAAGAGATCGCGAGGTCGGAAAGGTCGATCGGCGGGCGCTCAGGCGGGCACGTCCGGCTCGAGCTGAAGCTGGAGCAGCGTGATCGCATCCTTGAGCTTGAGGCGGCGCTTCTTCAGGCGCCGCATCTGCAGTTCGTCGTGCACGGCGTCGGCCGCCATGCGGTCGATCAGGTAGTCCAGGTCGCGGTGCTCGATCTGCAACTCCATGATCTGCCGCGCTAGGGTATTCAGGTTGCGGTCCATAGGCTCCCCCTGCTCAAGGCCGGCGCTGCGCCGGCGGCGCCGGCATGGTGTCGGGCACCGGCTGTTGTCGCCAATCGTGGCCTGTCATGGCCTGTTGCTGCCTGTCCTGGCCGGCATTGCCCCCGGCCCCGGGCGCGGCTCGCGCCGCTCAGAAGCCGAAGGGCCGCGGCGCCGAGCCCTGCCCTTGCTGCTGTTCCTTGGCCTTGGCGCGGCGCTCGTCGAGGTCCTTCTGCCGCTGCTCGGCGTCGCGCTGCTTGGCGTCGAAGGCCTTGACGTTCTCCTGCCGCTGCTGGGCCTTTTGCGCGCCCTGCTCCTGCGCCTGCTTCACGCGGGCATCGAAATCCGCCTGCTTCTTGTCGTAGGCCTGCGCGTTGGCGGCGCGCTGCGGCGCGCCCGCCGCGTGCTCGGCGTCGCGCAACTGCTGCTCCTGCTGCTTGCGCTCGAAGCTCTCGCGGCTGGCCTGCTCGTTGGCCTCGCGCTTGGGCTGGTCGGCCTCGTATTCGGCGCGCTGGATGGCCTGCTGGCGATCGCGCTCGACCGCCTTGAAGGCACGCTCGGCCTCGCCGACTTCCAGTTCCCGCTTGCGCAGCACCTGCAGCTCGGCGCGCTGCTCGTCCTTGGCCTTGTCGAGGCAGTGGGTGACGAAGAACTTGCTGTAGCAGTCGTGCGCGGCCTGCCCGTAGCGGTAGTTGGTCCATTCGCGCGAGTCGCCGATGGCCTTGCGCTCGGCGGCGAAGTCCCGGGGCGGCGCCTGCGGCGCGGTGGCCTCGGGTGCCGCTGCGGGCGCCTGCGCCATGCCGGGCACGGGGCATAGACAGGCCGCCGCGAGGGCGGCCAGCACGATGCGCCGCGCCCGCGGCAGGCGGGGCGCGCGGGCCACCGCGCGGGTGGCGCGGGGGGCGGGGAACGCGGCCGGATGAGCGGCCGGATGTGGCTTGACGATCATGCCCCGATTCTATCACCCGGCCTGCCTCCTGCCGCGCCGCGGCACGGCGCGTGCGGCCGCGCGCCGCGTCGCGGCGCTGCGCGCTTGTGGCAAAATGCCCCGCTTTCGACTGACTGTTTTCCTGATGTCCAATCTGCCAGCTTCCGTCACGCAAAAGATCGTGTCGCTCATCGCGGCCGAACTGTCCGTCCAACCCCGCCAGGTGGCGGCGGCCGTAGCACTGCTCGACGAAGGCGCGACCGTGCCCTTTATTGCCCGCTACCGCAAGGAAGTGACCGGCAACCTTGACGACACGCACCTGCGCACGCTGGAAGAGCGCCTGCTCTATCTGCGCGAGATGGAAGAGCGCCGCGCCGCCATCCTCGCCTCGGTCGAGGAACAAGGCAAGCTCACACCCGAGCTGCGCGCCGCCATCGAAGGCGCCGAGACCAAGCAGACGCTGGAAGACCTCTACCTGCCCTACAAGCCCAAGCGCCGCACGCGCGCCCAGATCGCGCGCGAATGCGGGCTGGAGCCGCTGGCACAGGCGCTGCTGGCCGACCCCACGCTGGACCCGCAGGCCGAGGCCGCCAAGTACGTCAACGGCAATCCCACCGCCGACGGCGGCGTGCCCGACGCCAAGGCCGCGCTGGACGGCGCGCGCGACATCCTCTCCGAGCAGTTCGGCGAGAC
This sequence comes from Cupriavidus sp. FW216-B1, assembly GCF_058789195.1. NCBI lineage: Bacteria > Pseudomonadati > Pseudomonadota > Betaproteobacteria > Burkholderiales > Burkholderiaceae > Cupriavidus > Cupriavidus sp. FW216-B1. The sequence continues at coordinate 49,814 of NZ_JBYTEL010000003.1, forward strand.
CGCCGAACTGCTCGGCAGGCTGCGCGAGCACCTGTGGAGCAACGGCCTGGTGAGCTCGTCGGTGATGGAAGGCAAGGAAGGCGCGGAGGAAGAAAAATTCCGCGACTACTACCAGTACAGCGAAACCATCCGCACCGTGCCGTCGCACCGCGCGCTGGCGCTGTTCCGCGGCCGCAACGCGGGCGTGCTGATGGTCAAGCTGGGGCTCGGCGAAGAGCAGGACGCGCTGGTGCCGCACCCGTGCGAAGGCATGATCGCGCGCCATTTCGGCATCCAGAACCAGAACCGCCCCGCCGACAAATGGCTCGGCGACGTGTGCCGCTGGTGCTGGCGCGTCAAGGTGCAGCCGCACCTGGAAACCGAACTGCTGACGCAGTTGCGCGAGACCGCCGAGAGCGAGGCCATCAAGGTGTTCGGCCGCAACCTGCACGAGCTGCTGCTGGCCGCGCCGGCGGGCCCGAAGTCCGTGATGGGCATCGACCCGGGCATCCGCACCGGCTGCAAGATCGCCGTGGTCGACACCACCGGCAAGCTGCTCGACACCGCCACCATCTACCCGCACGAGCCGCGCCGCGACTGGAACGGCTCGCTCGCCACGCTCGCGCGCATGGCGAAGCAGCACAACGTGATGCTGGTCTCGATCGGCAACGGCACCGCCAGCCGCGAGACCGACAAGCTGGTGCAGGACCTGATGAAGCAACTGCCCGAAGCCAAGCTGACCAAGATCGTGGTCAGCGAGGCCGGCGCTTCCGTCTACTCGGCATCCGAGCTGGCGGCCAAGGAATTCCCCGACCTCGACGTGTCGATCCGCGGCGCGGTCTCGATCGCGCGCCGCCTGCAGGACCCGCTCGCGGAACTGGTCAAGATCGACCCCAAATCCATCGGCGTGGGCCAGTACCAGCACGACGTCAACCAGCGCGAGCTGGCGCGCGCGCTCGATGCCGTGGTGGAGGATTGCGTCAACGCCGTGGGCGTGGACGTCAACACCGCCTCGGCGCCGCTGCTGGCGCGCGTGTCGGGCCTGAACTCGGTGCTGGCGCGCAATATCGTCGAGTACCGCGACGCCAACGGCGCCTTCCCCAACCGCGACGCGCTGAAGAAGGTGCCGCGCCTGGGCGACAAGACCTTCGAGCAGGCCGCCGGCTTCCTGCGCATCAACGACGGCGACAACCCGCTGGACCGCTCCTCGGTGCACCCGGAAGCCTACCCGGTGGTCACGCGCATCCTCGACCACATCAAGAAGGGCCTGCGGGACGTGATGGGCAACCGCGAAGCGCTGCGCGGCCTCTCGCCGACGGCCTTCACCGACGAGACCTTCGGCCTGCCGACCGTGCGCGACATCCTCGCCGAGCTGGAAAAGCCCGGCCGCGATCCGCGCCCCGAGTTCAAGACCGCCACCTTCCAGGACGGCGTGGAGGACATCAAGGACCTGCAGCCCGGCATGGTGCTCGAAGGCGTCGTCACCAACGTGGCCGCGTTCGGCGCCTTCGTCGACATCGGCGTGCACCAGGATGGCCTGGTCCATATCTCGGCGCTGTCCTCCAAGTTCGTCAAGGATGCGCACGAGGTGGTCAAGGCCGGCCAGATCGTCAAGGTCAAGGTGATGGAGGTGGACGTCAAGCGCAACCGCATCGGCCTGAGCATGCGCCTCGACGACGAACCGGGCCAGGCCCTGGCGCGCGCTGGCCAGAGCGAGCGCGGCAATGGTCCGCGCCAGGGCCAGAACAAGAGCTTCGGCGGCGGCCGCCGCGAAACCGAGCCGGCCGGCGCGATGGCGGCGGCGTTCGCCAAGCTCAAGCGCTGAACGCGCGGGGCGGAAGAACGCCCTCCAGGCCGCAAATTACCGAGGTTGCCTCCCCTCTCCCGCCTGCGTGAGAGGGGAGACAGCCTTCGGCAATATGATGGCGCGCCAGCAATCCGAAAACACCCTCACCGCCCTCCTCTCCCGCCCATCAGACTGGACCGCCCGATCACCGTCGCCGTCTTCTCCGGCGGCGCCGGGTCCGAGAAGCCGGCCGCCTCGATGGCCGGCGTCAGTTGCCGCAAGCCGGCGTTCCTGCGCGTGCTGCGCAGCGATTCCATGCCGTCGTTCCATGCGTGCAGCATCTGCTTGGCCACGCCGCGCCAGCGCGGCTCGTTGCGCGACGCCTCGATGAGTTCGTGGCCCACCGCCACCGCCGAATCGCACAGCGCCTCGACCATCGCCGCATAGCGGCGCGGCGGGATGCCCATGCGCGTGTTCAGCAGCCGCTCCAGCGTCTTGCCCGCGGCCCAGGTCTTGCGTCCGTCGATGAACAGGCCTGGCGGGTTGCTGGCGAAACGCGGGTAGGCCTGGGTCGTGACGATGTCGTAGACCGGGCTGAACCTCACGTCGTCCACGCCCGAGTAGTACAGCGCGATGTTCTTGGCATGGCAGTCGGCATTGCGCACCACGTAGTTGACCAGCAGGTGCCAGGCCAGGTGTTCCATCTGCGCGTGCAGCGCGTCGCGCGCGAGGTAGGCGCGCGACGCGGCCAGCACCTTCTCCGTGGTGGCCGCGTATTTCTCGTGCGGCGGCAGCCCCAGCAGGCTGCACATGTCTTCCACGCCGTAGACCGGCAGGCCGTCCTTGTCCACGTCGAAGCGCTCCACCACCAGCGCGCGGCCGTCGTCCGACATGCGCGTGGCGGCAACCGGCACCGCCTGCAGGCGCGCCAGCACGCGCATCGAATAGAACTCGTTGAAGCCGAGGAACGGCGTGCTGTCGTCCGAGCCCTTGACGATGTAGCGGCTGGTGCGCAGCGTGGGCTTGCCCAGCGGCGCGGCCTGCGCGCCCTGCGCGTCCGGCGCGATGAACTTGGGCACCGCGCCCGAGATGGCGGCGCGCGCGTATTCCCTGACCAGCGCGGCGAAATGCGCCTCGGTGTTGTCGCCGTGCAGGATGCGCTGCACGTCCAGGCCTCGCAGTTCCGTGCCCGGCGCCACGCCCTCGGGCGTCACCGTGACGCGGCCGATGCCCATCGCGCCGACCACCGCCAGCAGCGACAGATCGGTGCCGTCCAGCAAGGGGCCGAACTGCTCGCGGATCAGGTTGAGCAGGAAGCCCTCGGGCAGGTTCTGGCGGAAGAAGGGATGAAGGTCGCGCGGCCAGCGCCACGGATCCTCGCGCACCGGCATGGCCAGCGAGACGAAATCCTGCGGCCGGGCCTCGGGCAGGTACCGCAGCACGTATTCGTCGCGCTCGCGGTAGAGCGTGGCGACCCGCCGCCGCATGACATGGACGTCGAGCCTCATTGCGGTGGCGCCTCGCGCTGCTCGGCCAGGATGTCGTCGAGCGTGCGGCCGTGGCCATGCCTGACCGCCTTCAGGTCGTAGCCGGCCGATTCCAGCAGGCGCACCAGCGCGGACACGCTCATGTCGCCGCGCGCGAGGGTTTCCATGCGGGCGACGGTGGTGCGCGCCACGCCGGCGCGCTCGGCCAGTTCCTGCTGGGACAGGCCGGTTTCGCGGCGCACCTCGCGCAGCATCTCGCCGATGTCGGCCAGGGTCGTCATTCTGTAGCCTCCGGGCATCAAAACGGTTCGGATTCCGCTTTATTGTAGCCGGTGGGCGACAAAACGGAAGCCGAATTTTGATGCCCTAGGGCTACAGAAATCCCGTTTTCACGATATCCCGTAGCCCCCGGGCCACAGCAACGATCAGATCTCCACCTTCGTGCCCAGCTCCACCACGCGGTTGGCGGGGATCTGGAAGAAGTCCGAGGGCTTGGCGCCGTTCTGATGCATCCACGCGAACAGGCTTTCGCGCCACATCGACATGCCCGGCAGCTTGGACGGGATCACCGATTCGCGGGCGATGAAGAACGAGGTCTCCATCAGCTCGAAGGCCATGCCGAGCTTGCGCTGCGCGAGGTCCAGCACGCGCTGCACGTCGGGCGTTTCCTTGAAACCGTATTCGGACTTGAGGATGAACACGCCGCCGCCGAGGTCCTTGCAGGTCAGGCGGTGGTCGTCGTCCACGTAGGGCACGTCGCGCGTGACGAAGCTCAGGAAGACCACGCGCTCGTGCAGCACGCGGTTGTGCTTGAGGTTGTGCAGCAGCGATACCGGCACCGATTCGGTATTGCCGGTCAGGAACACCGCGGTGCCCTCGACGCGATGGGGCGGGTGCGCCAGCAGGCCGCCGATGAACGGCTCGAGCGGGATGCCGTCTTCCAGGCTGCGGGCGCGCAGCAGCTTGCGGCCGCTGTGCCAGGTCATCAGCAGGAAGAACGCGGTGCCGCCCATCAGCAGCGGGAACCAGCCGCCTTCGGCGACCTTGAGCAGGTTGGCGGAGAAGAAGGCCAGGTCGACCAGCAGGAAGCTCACGCCGATCAGCGTGACCAGCACCGGGTTCCACTTCCAGACGTTGCGCATCACCACCGCCGCCAGGAAGGTGGTGATCACCATCGTGGTGGTCACGGCGATGCCGTAGGCGGCCGCCAGGTTGTCGGATTTCTTGAAGGCCACCACCACCGCCACCACCAGCACCAGCAGGATCCAGTTGATCACCGGCAGGTAGATCTGGCCGATCTCGGCGGCCGAGGTGTAGCGGATGCGCATGCGCGGCACGAAGCCGAGCTGGATCGCCTGGCTGGTCAGCGAGAACGCGCCCGAGATCACCGCCTGCGAGGCGATCACGGTGGCGCAGGTGGCCAGCAGCACCATCGGCAGCAGCAGCGCCTGCGGCACCATCAGGTAGAACGGGTTGCTGATCGCCTCGGGGTTACGCAGCAGCATCGCGCCCTGGCCGAAGTAGTTCAGCATCAGGCAGGGCATCACCAGCACGAACCAGGCGAAGCGGATCGGGCGCCGGCCGAAATGGCCCATGTCCACGTACAGCGCCTCGGCGCCGGTCAGCACCAGGAACACCGAGCCCAGCACGATGAAGGCCTGCAGCGAATGCTCGGTCAGGAAGCGCACGCCGTAGAGCGGATTGACCGCCAGCAGCACCGACGGCACACCCGCCAGGTTGTACACGCCGAGCGCGCCCAGGGCCAGGAACCAGACGATCATGATCGGGCCGAACAGCTTGCCCACCGCGCTGGTGCCGCTGCGCTGGATCATGAACAGCGCCACCAGGATCACCAGGGTGATCGGAATCACGAAATGCGACAGGCCGGGCGCGGCGATCTCCAGCCCTTCCACGGCGGAGAGCACCGAGATGGCGGGCGTGATGACCGCGTCGCCGTAGAACATGCACGCGCCGAAGATGCCCAGCATCATCAGCATCTTGGCGGTGCGCGAGCGCGGCGAGGCGGTGCGCAGGGCCAGCGCCATCAGGGCCAGCACGCCGCCTTCGCCATCATTGTCGGCCCGCATGACGAACATCACGTACTTGATGGACACCACGATGGTCATGGCCCAGAACAGCAGCGAGATGATGCCCAGCACCGCGTCGCTGCTGAACGGAATGCCATGCTCGGTGCTGAAGCACTCCTTGAGCGAATACAGGGGGCTGGTACCGATATCGCCGAAGACGACGCCGATCGCGCCGATCACCAGTGCATGCTTGCTGGGACTTTCGACGAAATAATGACTGGTTGCGGTCTGGGTCATGGATAGGGGTCTGGTTTGAAAGGCTCGCGCAACGCGCCGGACGCCCGGGCCAGGGGGCCGGGACGGTCGGGACAAGCAAAACGGGCAAAAGCGGGCCGCTCGCGCTATTGCATTGCACAAACGCGCGCCATTCTAGATGAAGTGCCGGGTGACGACCACTGGGGAGCATCCTGCCTTGCAGAACCTGCCTGGTGCTGGTGACCGGGCAAGCATGCGAGCGAAGTCCCGCCCGGTCAAGCGCTTGCGCGCGCCGGCCCGCCGAATCCCGGCGCGGCCGCGCGCGGGCTGCGTTGCCGCACCGCCACACGGAATGGCTCATGGATCACAATCAAACGCCGAGATAACGATCCAGCGCGCCGGGCTGGGCGGCCAGCACGGCCGCGGGCCCGTCCATCACGACCAGCCCTTTTTCCAGCACCACCACGCGGTCGGCGTTGGCCAGCACGGCGCGGTAGTTGCGGTCCACCACCACTGAGGCGATGCCGGTGGCGCGCACGGTGGCGATCACCCGCCAGATCTCCGCCACGATGCGCGGCGCCAGCCCCTCGGTGGCCTCGTCCAGGATCAGGCAGTCGGGGTTGGTCATCAGCGCGCGCCCGATCGACAGCATCTGCTGCTCGCCGCCGGACAACTGCTGGCCGCCGTGGCCGAGGCGCTCCTTGAGGCGGGGGAACAGGTCCAGCACCCTCGCCTCGTCCCAGTCCTGCCGCCCGGACGGCCCCTTGCGCGCCGCCATCACGAGGTTCTCGCGCACCGACAGATTGGGAAAGATGCCGCGCCCTTCGGGCACGTAGGCCACGCCCAGGCGCGCCACCTCGTGCGGCTGCGCGCGCGAGACTTCGCGCCCGGCGGCGAAGATGGCGCCCTGGCGCTGCCGCACGTGCCCGAGCAGGGTCCGCAGCAGCGTGCTCTTGCCCATGCCGTTGCGGCCCAGCAGGCCCACCGTCTCGCCCCGCCCGACGCGGAAGTCGATGCCGCGCAGCACATGGCTGCTGCCATACCAGGCGTGCACGTCCGTGGCCGCGATGATCTCGCTCATGCCGCCTGCTCCCGGCCCGCGCCGCGGCGTGGCCCGCCTTCATGGATGCCTCCGGCGCTCCCGTGCCCACCCTCTTCCGCGTCCCCTTCCGCGTCCTCTTCCCCCAGGTATGCCTGCCGCACCTCGCGGTTGAGGCGGATCGACGCGGGATCGCCCGAGGCGATCACGGTGCCGTTGACCATCACCGTGATGCGGTCCGCCACCGAGAACACCGCTTCCATGTCGTGCTCCACCAGCAGCACCGCATGGCCGTCGCGCAGCGAGCGCAGCAGCGCCAGCATGCGCGCCGACTCCTCCGCGCCCATGCCGGCCAGCGGCTCGTCGAGCAGCAGCACGGTTGGCTGGGTGGCCAGGCACATGGCGACTTCGAGCTGCCGCTTCTGCCCGTGCGACAGCGCGGTGGCCACGGTGTCGGCGCACGCGGCCAGGCCCGCGCATTCCAGCGCCTCGTCGCCGAGCGCGCGGCTGGTGCGGCAGCGCTGCGCGCCCTCCCACAGCCGCCACGCGCGCTGGGCGCGCGACTGCGCCGCCAGGCGGCAGTTCTCGCGCACCGTCAGCGGCAGGAAGATGTTGTTGCGCTGGTAGCTGCGGCCGATGCCCGCGCGCGCCAGCCGCGGCTGCGCCCAGCCGGTCACGTCGCGCCCCTGCAATTGCAGCAAGCCCGCGGACGGCGGCAATTCGCCCGACAGCATGTTGATCAGCGTGGACTTGCCCGCGCCGTTGGTGCCGATCACGGCGTGGATCTCATGCAAGGCGAGGTCGATGTCCACCTCGCCCACCGCGGTAAGGCCGCCGAAGCGGCGCGTCAGCCTGCGCGCCGACAGGACCGGTGCGTTCATCGCGATTCTCCTTGTCCGCGGCGCGCCCGCGGCAGCGCCAGCACGCGCGCCAGGCTGACCAGCCCGTGCGGCAGCAGCGCCACCGCCACGATGATGAAGCCGCCCATCAGCAACTGCCAGTGCCGGGTCAGCGTGCTGAACCACTCCGCCAGCAGCACGAAGGAAAAGGCGCCCAGCACGGCGCCGGCCAGGCTGCCGGCGCCGCCCAGGATCACCATCAGCATGGCATTGCCGGACTGGTGCCAGGACGCGATCTCCGGATTGACGAAGCCATACTGGATCGCATACAGATAGCCCGCCAGCCCGGCGAAGGTGCCGGCCACCACGAACGCGCCGAGCTGGTAGCGGTAGGTGGCGTAGCCCGCCGCGCGCATGCGCTGCTCGTTGTGGCGGATGCCCACCAGCGCGTGGCCGAAGCGCGAGCGCAGCACCAGCGCCAGGCCCGCCACGGTGAGCACCAGCGCGCCGAGCACCAGCCAGTAGAAATGCGCGACGTCGTTGACGTCGAACGGGCGCGCGCCGAGCAGGTCGAATTCCGGCCGGAAATAGATATAGGTGCCGTCGCTGCCGCCCGCGATCCTGGTGTCGTGGAACACGAAGAACACCATCTGCGCGAACGCCAGCGTGACCATGATGAAATACACGCCGCGCGCGCGCAGCACCAGCGCGCCCACCACCAGCGCCAGCGCCGCCGCCGCGGCGAGCGCGCCGAGCAGCAGCAGCCAGCCGTTGCCGGGCCCGGCCTGCGGCGCCAGCATCGCGGTGGCATAGGCCGCCACCGCGAAATAGGCCGCGTGCCCCAGGCTGACCAGCCCGGCATAGCCGATCAGCAGTTGCAGCGACAGCGCGAAGATGGCCATGATCATGACCTTGCTGAGCAGCTCGATATAGAAGCGCTGCCCCTGCTCGCCCAGCAGCAGCGGCAGCGCGGCCAGCAGCGCGAACAGCGCCAGCCAGCCCAGGCCGCCGCGCCACGGCGCCGCGCCCGCGCGCAGGCGCGGCGCGCCCTCCAGTGCATTGATGTCGCCCGGCATATGCCTACCCCGCCTTGAACAAGCCCTGGGGTTTCCAGAGCAGGATGAGTGCCATCAGCAGGTAGACCAGCACGCCCGAGGCCTCCTGCCAGAACACCTTGCCGAAGGTGTCGACGAATCCCAGCAGCAGCGACGCCACCAGGGCGCCCTTGACCGAGCCGATGCCGCCGATCACCACCACCACGAAGCACACGATCAGCACCTGCCCGCCCATGCCCGGGTAGACCGACGACACGGGCGCCGCGATCATGCCGGCCAGCACCGCCAGCGCCACGCCGAGCGCGAACACGAAGCGGTACAGCACCGTCACGTTGATGCCGAGCGACTGCACCATCTCGCGGTTGGTGGCGCCGGCGCGGATCATCATGCCCAGCCGCGTGCGGCGGATCACCACGTACATGGCCGCGGCCACCAGCAGGCACACCGCCGAGATGAACAGGCGGTAGACCGGGTAGGTCATCTCGTTGCCGATCGGCAGCGCCCAGTCGAGGAACGGCGGCACCGTCACGCCATGCACGTCGTCGCCCACCAGGATGCTGCGCATTTCCTCGAAGACCAGGATCAGGCCGTAGGTCATCAGCACCTGCTGCAGATGCTCGCGCTGGTAGAGATAGCTGAAGAACGCCCACTCCAGCACATAGCCGAACGCCACCGCCAGCACGATGCCGAGCGGGATGGCGGTCAGCAGGCTGCCGGTCAGCCCGGCCAGCGTGAAGGCCAGGTAGGCGCCCAGCATGTAGAAGCTGCCGTGGGCGAGGTTGATCACGCCCATGATGCCGAAGATCAGGGTCAGGCCGCTGGCCACGAGGAACAGCAGCAAGCCGTACTGGATGCTGTTAAGGCACTGTATGAAGAAGGAAACGATGTCCATGCGGCAAGGCGGCAGCCCGGTTGCGAAACGAGGAAGGCGGGAAGAAGGACCGCGGGAAGACGGAACGCGCGAAGCAGGCCGGACCCGGACCGGGCCGCCGCGCCCGCGGCTGGCGCGAAAGACGCGCAGATGCGGAAAGCGCGGCGCCGCGGCCCGGGCGCTCAGATCCGGCAGCCGCGCGCCGGGTCGGCCAGCGCCTTGACGGCGATGCCACCGACCTTGTTCTCGCGGCCGTCGACCTTGCGCAGGTAGAAGTCCTGCACCGGGTTGTGCGCCTTCGACAGCGTGAACGAGCCGCGCGGGCTGTCCACCCGGGTCAGCTCCATCGCCTTGACCACTTCGGCCTTCCTGGTCATGTCGCCCTTGACCGCGCTGGCGCCGGCGGCCAGCAGCTGGGCCGCGTCGTAGCCCTGCACGGCGTACACGTCCGGCTGCAGCTTGTAGGTCTTGGCGTAGCCCAGGCGGAAGCTCTGGTCGCGCGGGTTGGCCAGGCCGTCGGCATAGTGCAGCGTGGTTTCCAGGCCCTGCGCGGCCGCGCCCTGCGCCTCCAGCGTGCCGTCGGTGAGGAAGCCCGAGGCGTAGAGCGGGATCTTTTCCTTGAGGCCCGCCGCGGCCCAGTCCTTGACGAACTTCACGGCGCCGCCGCCGGCGAAGAACACGAACACGGCGTCCGGCTTGATCGACGCCACCTCGGTGATGAGCGCCTGGAACTCGACGTTGGGGAACGGCAGGCTCAGTTCCTTCACCACCTTGCCGCCCTTGGCCTCGAAGGCTTCCTTGAAGCCCTTGACCGACTGCTCGCCGGCCGCGTATTTCCACGTCAGCGTGACCACGCGCTTCATGCCGCGCTCGGCCAGCACGTGGCCCATCGCGTAGCCGGGCTGCCAGTTCGAGAACGAGGAGCGGAAGATGTTCGGCCCGCACAGCGGCCCGGTGGCTTCGTCCACGCCCGCGTTGGGGATGATCAGCAGCGTGTTGTTTTCCTTGGCCACCTTGACGATGCCCATCTGCACGCCCGAATGGACCGTGCCCACCACCACGTCGACCTGGTCGCGCTTGATCAGCTTGCTGGCGTTCTCGGGCGCCTTGGCCGGATCGGATTCGTCGTCCACCTTGAAGTATTCGATCTCGCGCCCGCCGAGCCTGCCGCCCTGCTCCTGCACGTACATCCTGAAGCCGTTCTCGATGGCGTTGCCGAGCGAGGCGTAGGTGCCGGTGTAAGGCAGCATGAAGCCGACCTTGATCTTGCCGCTGCCCTGGGCGGCGGCGGTGCAGGCAAAGGATGCGGCGAAAGATGCGGCGATGGCAAGGCAAGCGGGGGCCAGCCCGCGCGCTGTGAAGCGATGCATGGACGTCTCCTGGTGGTCAAGCCGATTTCCGTCGCCGTGGCTGGCATCGCCGGACGGCGGGGTTGCCGCGGGCCGGCGCGCAGGGCGCGAAATTATTTTAGGTATGAAGTATGTGCCGTTATAAACCGGACCGCCGCCTCCGTCAACGGTCCCGGCTGGTCGCGGTGCGGGGAGTGTGCGCACCGCGCGAGTTTAAGCAGGACGGTTTGCGGCGCATATCGATGGATACCCTCGATCTGCATCATGGTCCCGTACTCGTCGTCCTCGCCCTGCACCGCCAGCACCGGGCAGCGCAGCTGCGGCAGCAGCGGGCGCAGGTCGAAGGCGCGGAAGGCGGGATCGAGCCAGATGTCGTTCCAGCCCCAGAAGGCGGAGTCCACGTCGTCGTGATGGCGCGCGAGCTTGCCGCGCAGGTCGGTGTTGAGGTAGGTCTCGCGCGTGGCGCGGATGCTCTCGACCGAGACGTCCTCGACCAGGATGTGCGGCGCCAGCACGGTGATGCCGTCCACCGCCTGCGGGAAGCTGGCCGCGTAGATCAGCGCGATCGAGCCGCCGTCGCTGTGGCCGAACAGCCAGGGCGCGCCGCGGCCGCGGCCGGGCCCGATGTCGAGCGCGTCGAACAGCGCGGGCAGCGCTTCGCGCGCCTGCCGGTGCATGAAATCGACGCCCCATTTTTCCTCGGCCGGGCGCGGCGTGGAGCGGCCATATCCGTAGCGCGACAGCACCAGTCCGCGGAAGTCGCCGGCCTCGCACAGCGCGGCGGGATAGTCGCGCCACAGGCTCACCGAACCCAGCCCCTCGTGCAGGAACACCAGCAGCGGCCGCGCCTCGCGCTGCGGCCTGAGCCACTGCACTTCCATGTGGATACGGCGCCCGTCGAAGGGAATCTCAACCAACTCGCTTTGCATGCCTCTTTGCCTCTGCTTCCGTTCTGTTGTCTTCAATCCGCTGCGTTCAGCCCGCCGCGCCGGCTTCCTCGCGCTGGCGCAGGCGGAAGCGCTGGATCTTGCCGGTGGCGGTCTTGGGCAGCTCCGCCACGCACTCGATCTGGCGCGGGTATTTGTAGGGCGCCAGCCGCGACTTGACGAAGGCCTGCAGCTCGGCCGCCATGCCATCGTGCCAGGACTGGCCCGGGCGCGGCACCACGAAGGCCTTGGGCTTGACCAGCCCGTCGGCATCGCTCACGCCGATCACCGCGGCCTCCAGTATCGCCGGGTGCTGGGCCAGCACGGCCTCCACCTCGAACGGCGAGACGTAGATGCCGCCGACCTTGAGCATGTCGTCGCTGCGCCCCGCGTAGATGAAATAGCCGTCGGCGTCCTGCCGGTACTTGTCGCCGCTGCGCGTCCACTCGCCCACGAAGGTGTCGCGGCTCTTGTCGCGGTTGCCCCAGTACATCAGCGCCGCGCTCGGCCCCTTGATGAACAGGTCGCCGATCTCGCCGGGCGCGCACGACTGGCCGGCTTCGTCGAGCAGCTTCAGCTCGTAGCCCGGCACCGGCTTGCCGGTGGTGCCGTAGCGCACCTCGCCGGGCCGGTTCGACAGGAAGATGTGCAGCATCTCCGTGGAGCCGATGCCGTCGAGGATGTCGCAGCCGAAATGCGCGCGGTAGCGCTCGCCGATGTCCCGCGGCAGCGCCTCACCGGCCGAGGTGCACACGCGCATCGACACCTGCGCGCGCGGCGGCAGTTCGGCCGCCGCCAGCATGCCGGCGTAGAGCGTGGGCACGCCGCAGAACACGGTCGGGCGCTGCTCGCAAAGACGGCGGAACACGGCCTGCGGCGTGGGGCGCTCGGCCATCAGCACGGTGGTGGCGCCGACCGACAGCGGGAAGGTCAGCGCGTTGCCCAGGCCGTAGGCGAAGAACAGCTTGGCCGCGGAGAACACCACGTCGTCCTCGCGCAGCGCGAGTATCTGGCGCGCGTAGAGATCGGCGGTATGGAACAGGTTGGCGTGCGTGTGCACGGTGCCCTTGGGGCGGCCGGTGGAGCCGGACGAATAGAGCCAGAAGGCGATGTCGTCGGGCCGCGTGGCGGCAGCCTGCGGCAGCGGCGCGCCCCGCGCCGCCATCGCGGCCACACTGTCCGTATCGTCGCTCGCCTCGCCATCCGCTTCGCCATCCGCGGGCGCGGCGAGGATGAAGGCCGGCGCGGTGCCCGCGCGGGCGGCGGCCTCGCGCAGCACGGCCGCCAGCGGCGCCGACACCACCACGGCGCGCGCGCCGCTGTGCTCCAGCATGTAGGCGTAGTCGTCGGCGGTCAGCAGCGTGTTGACCGCCACCGGCACCACGCCAGCCAGCAGGCAGCCGAGAAAGGCCGTGGGGAAATCGACGGTGTCGAGCGCGCATAGCAGCAGGCGCTCCTCCGGGCGGATGCCGGACGCCAGCAGCGCCGAGGCGAAGCGGCGGCAGCGCGCATCGAGCGCCGCGTAGCCGAGCGCGCCGGCGTCGTCCACATAGGCGGTCTTGGCGCCGCGGCCGGCGGCGAGGTTGCGGCCGAGCAGGTCGGCGGCGGCGTTGTAGCGGGCCGGCAGCACGGCCACGGCCGCTCCGGCCGGCGCTTGCGGGGGGGCCACTGGGGGCGTCATGTCTCCACTCCTCCAAGCCGTGCCCCGCCTTGTGCGCAAGGGCGGCGGGGTGGCGGCATCCGGTTGGTGCTTGGTCGGCAGCCTGCTTGTCTGCCTCTTTTGACAATGCATTTTATTGCATATCAATCATTATGCAATCAGAGAAATGCACTATATGGCAGGATCGATGCGTCGCTTATCATCGCCGCCCCCGACATATCGCAGCGGCCTTGCCTTTGCCGCTTGACCGGATGCCTTGGGCACCCCGCGCGGGAGAGCCGCCCCATCGAAAGGCATTATTTTGCATATCACGAGACAAGCAAGAATGGAAAGCGCACATCCGGGCAGACCGTGCGCGCCTTGGCCGCAAAGACCTCCGGCAACGCGGGCATGGGAGATACCCGAAAGGTGTGCTTTAGTGCTTCCCTTGCGAAACATGGCACCTATAATGTTTCTCAAGAAACAGGAGCGAGGCGATGCAAACCAGGCAACTCCCCGAGCGCGATCCCGCCGGCGGTCCCGACCCCGGCACCACCCTGACCAAGGCGGTCATGCGCGCCGCCGGCTTTCTCGGCATCAGCCAGGCAGGCGTGGCCAGCGTGCTGGGCATCAGCACGGCCTCGGTGTCGCGCATGGCCTCCGGCGGCTATGTGCTCGACGCGCATCGCAAGGAATGGGAGTTCGGCGTGCTGTTCGTGCGCCTGTTCCGCTCGCTCGACGCCATCCTCGGCCACAGCGACCAGGCCCGCCTCTGGCTGGCCAACGAAAACCTGGCGCTCGGCGGCAAGCCGGGCGAACTGATCCGCACAACCGAGGGCCTGGTACGTGTCGTCCACTATCTGGATGCCACCCGCGGTCGCGTCTGAGCGCCGGCCGTTCGCGCTGACGCTCTGGCGCGCGGTGGAGGCGCAGCACGTGGTCTCGACCATGCCCCTGGTCGACAGCCTCGAGGAGCAGGCCGTGCTGGAGGCCGTGCTCGACGCCGGCAAGCCCGCCGTGCCGGCCGAGGCGCGCCATCTCCATTACCTGCTGTTCACGCCGTTCCGCTATCCGCCCTCGTCGTGGGGCTCGCGCTTTCGCGGCCCGCAGGACCCGGGCGTGTTCTATGGCGCCGAGCAGGTCCGCACCGCGTGCGCGGAGCTCGGCTATTGGCGCTGGCGCTTCCTGCGCGACAGCCCGGCGCTGCCGCGCATCGACGCGCGCCCGCACACGCTGTTCCAGGTCAGCGTGCGCACCGACGGCATCGCGCTCGACGCGCCGCCGCTGTCCGAGCACGCGGCCCGCTGGACCGACCCCGACCACTACGATGCCTGCCATGCGCTGGCGCGCGCCGCGCGCGAGGCCGGCCTCGGCATGATCCGCTACAGCTCGGTGCGCGATCCCGAGCACGCCCCCTGCGCCGCGCTGCTGACGCCGCGCGCGTTCGCCGAGCCGCAGCCGCTGACCACCACCACCTGGATGCTGACGGTGCGGCCCGACCGCGTGATCTGGCAGCGCGACGACCTGCTTCAGCGCGACAGCTTCCAGTTCCCCGCCGCGCCGTGGCAGGCGCCCGCCGCGGACGGCGCGCAGGACTGAGCGCCGTCGGGTCCGCGTGGCGGGGCCGCCGCCTCGCCTAGCAGGGAATTGTGAATCGGGTGTTGCAATGCAAAAGGAATAGCCTTATAATCTTTTTCTTCGACGGACGCGGGGTGGAGCAGTTGGCAGCTCGTCGGGCTCATAACCCGAAGGTCGCAGGTTCAAGTCCTGCCCCCGCAACCACATCCCAAATGTGTAGCAGATTTCACATCGCTAGCCATTTGCCTACGGGATCGCCAAAGACCCCGTAAATACCCCCTCTTGCCGCACAATCGACCCGATCAGTTGGGCGACTGCCTCGCGGACTAGCCCAATCCTCTCGACTGACAATTCCCTCAGCAGTTCGCGCAAGTGCGTCACCTTGGCGTGAGTCCGGGAACGAAGTCACCGCCTTTCGCTAGACATGGGCCCGCGCCGCTTTCAATTCCCGCTGCTCAGCCTGCAAAGCATCCGCTTTGACCTGTGCCCAGGCGAACTCATCATCGCTTCCACGAAATTCGAGAGATTTTTCTCGACCACGGCCAGCCGTGGCGTGCATTTTCGCGTCTCCTCGCCGTAGCGCATGATTTGCGACGGCGTAGCGGAATATCCCGCGCGCTGGAATTTGTTCGTCCGCCCACACCTGCCAATAGAAATAATTCGAGTAAATTGCGATTTCCTTAATTCTGATTTCAATCAATTCGAGCTTTTTTTGGGAAACGTCCCATATCACATTAGATGTCACTTCCGTACCATTCCATACGTATTGATATGCCTTCATGCGGGCGCAGAAATTGCCCCGCAAAACAGCCGCCATCGGCGGACTGCGAGGGCGGCTATCCAACCTGGCACGACACACCAGGCGTAACGGCATGGCGAAAACGGAGTGAACACCGATGGCGGAAGGTTTTAGCGAAGTCAGGACAATCGGCGCCCGCGCGTTCAATGCACTGACTACCGGACGGCAGCCGTACTTTCTCGAAGTGCCCGGCACGGCAAACGCCGTCGCACTGTCCGTGGTGTCGTTCGAAGTGGTGGAACGGCTGGGCTCCCCCTACAGCGTCACCATCCAGTTGACACACCCGCTGGCACTGGAACGGGCGGACTATCTGGGCAAGCCCGCGGCCTTCCTGATCGATCCCGCAGACGGCACTGAGCCACGCAAGTTTGCGGGCTGCATCACCCACTTCAGCCAGACCCGGCAGACCCGCGATTTCTACGGCTACGAGATCGTGGTCGAGCCGCTGGTCGCGCGACTGTCGCTCACACGCGCCAGCCGCATCTATCAGCAGAAGACCGCCCCGCAGATCATCGAGGCAATCCTGCGCCGTCACGGCCTGCAAGGCCACCAGTTCGCCTTCAAGACACGCCGCACGTACAGGCAGCACCCTTTTCGCATGCAGCACCAGATGGACGATTGGTCCTATATCCGGCTGCTCATGGAGCAGGAAGGCCTGTATTGCTACTTCGCCCCCGGCGAGTTCGGCGAGATGGTGGTGTTCGGCGACGACATCGACCATTACCTTTACCAGCCCGAACTGCGGGTGCCCTACCGCGAGACAGCCGGACTGGAGTCCGGCCGGGAAGCGGTGTTCTCGCTCAGGACGCACGCCAAGACCATACCGGAATCGTTCCGCGTCGCAGACTACAACCCCGACAAGGCCTGGGAGCGTCCCACTGGCGAGGCGAACGTCGTCCGCAAGGAGAAGACGACCTACGGCCAGTCCTACGTCTACGGCACGCACCACCTGGACTTCGGGGAGGCCCGGTGGGAGGCGCAGTTGCGCCATGAGGCGGAGTATGCCGGGCAACTGATCTACGCGGGCGAGAGCAATGTGCTGGCACTGTGTCCGGCGCGCATCCTGCGCCTGGACCGCGCACTGCCCGATGCGCCCAACGGACAGGTGATTACCGAGGTCATCCACAGCGGCGGACGCGATGCCGCCTACCGCAACACCTACCAGGCCATTCCCTCGGACCGGCGCTATCGTCTGCCGATGAACGAGGCGAACTGGCCGCGTATCGCCGGTACCCTGAGCGCGCGCATCACGTCGCCCGGCCAGTACAAGTACGCCTACCTCACGCAGGAAGGCCGCTACATCGTCCGTTTCGACTTCGACTTCGATGCATGGCCCAACGGCGGCGAGAGCGTGCCGCTCGCGTTCGCCAAGCCGTTCGCGGGGGCGAACCAGACGGGCTTCCATTTCCCGCTGGTCGACGGCACGTATGTGGACGTGGCCTTCCGCGACGGCAATCCGAACAAGCCGTATATCGCGCACGTGCAGCACAACAGCCAGCACACCGACCTGATCACCAGCCAGGATCGCTGGCTGTCGCGCAATGTCATCCGCACGCAAAGCGACACCAAGCTGGAAATCGAAGACTGGGAGGGCCAGGAGCACGCCAAACTGTCCACCGAGCACTCGGGCAAGAGCCAACTGACCCTCGGCCACATCGTCAACGGCAAGCGGCAAAAGCGCGGCGAGGGGTTCGAGTTGCGTACCGACGCACAAGGCGCGTTACGGGCCGGTGGCGGCCTGCTGTTGTCGGCGGACCTCCAGCAGCGGGCGAACGGCAAGCAGAACGATACGAGCGCCGCCCTGAACCAGTTGGAGATCGCCTTGGCCCAGGCGCAGGGCCTGGCCGCGGCCGCGCGCACCGCCAATGCCGAGATCGCCGACCTGAAGGCCGAGAACGTCTGGCTCAGGGACAGCGTCAAGGAACTGAAGCAGGCCGTCATGGTGCTGTCCGCGCCAGCGGGCATCGCGGCGGCCACGCCGGGACGGGTCGGGATTGCGGCAGGCAAGGACGTTGGTGTCGCCACCTCGGCGGGTTTCCACGTCAACGCGCTGAAGAATGTCGTCTTGGCGGCCAGCGGCGTCCTGTCGCTGTTCGCCCACAAGCTGGGCATCAAGCTCTTCGCGGCGCGCGGCAAGGTCCAGATACAGGCCCAGTCGGATGCCATGGACTTGATCGCGGACAAGAATTTGCACCTGACCAGCGCCAGCGGCACGCTGATCGCCAACGCGGCCAACGGCGTGGTCCTGCATGGCGGGGGCAGCGCCTACGTGAAGGTGCAGGGCGACAACGTCGAGATCGGCGGCACCGGCAACCTGATCCTGAGGATCATCGAGGTGCAGAAATCCGGTCCGGGATCATTGTCGTTGCCGCGCCCGAAGTTTGCCCAGACGGACACGGCAAACAATGAACGATTCGTCCTGACCGATGCCGTCAGTGGCGAACCGGCAGCCAATCGCGCCTACCGGATGAAGCTGGCAAACGGGGAGATTGTCGAGGGCGTGACCAATGCCAGTGGTGAGACCTCGCTGCTGGCCAAGGATATTGCGCAAGGTATGCAACTGCTGCGCGTGAAACCGGGCCTGTGAACATGACCGCGAACAGCAATAACGAAAATGCCGGCGTGAACGCCTCCGACGAAGCGGCGACCCCGCAGCCAGACTGGCGGAAAGAGGCCACGCGAGTGGTGCCCATGCAACGGGACGTGAATGGCAATCCGTTCTGGGAATCGTACATGACGCCCGCAAGCTTTCGCGTGCGTGCCGAAGCCCAGATTCCGCCGCACATGCCGGGCATCATTATCTTCGTGCATGGCGTCAACTCAGAGGGGGAGTGGTATGACCCTGCTGAGGAGGCCCTGTGTGACGGATTGAACGAACGCCTGGGGCTCACGAAAACCGACTTCAAGTTGATACCAAACAGCTATGTCGATCAAGATCCGACTCCGCCCGGGAAGAAGCACGAACGCCGATACGATTCCACTAAACCGGGCAATTCGCCTGTTATCCGCTTCTATTGGGGCTACCGAGAGCCCGACGAAGGCCAAGGCCAATACAAGGTGCCGCTGCGCAACCTCAAGGGGACGGACTTCCAGAAGCGGACCGAGAATGATGCTGGGCCGTGGTTCTGGGGCGGCGGCGCGTTCCAGAACGGCACCAACAACCTTCAGCAGATGTGGAGCCACAAGGGGTTCAACCGAACGATCCTACGCGTTGTGGACCTTGAGTTACTGAACACCGAGCCTGAACGTCAGTTGCAGAACGCCCCGCTGCGGGACTACTACCCGCATGCCGCCAAGCGGCTGGCGAACCTGATCGACAAGATCCGCAACAGCTATCCGCATGACACGGTGACGCTCATGTCGCACAGCCAGGGCACGATGATTGCCATGGCGGCTACCGCTTTATGCGAAACACGCGCCCCGGATGCCCTGTTCGTCATGAACTCGCCGTTCGCACTGGATGACAAGGCGACGGACTTTGCCGCGTGCGGCAATGACCGGCCCACAGCCGGGGCGCGTGTCCGGACGTTCCGCAATATCGTCAACCGGATCAAGGACGACCGGCGCATGCTGGACGACCGCCTCAAGGAATTGCTGGCGGTCGGGAAAGGCCCGGACGGCAAGCGATGGCATCCGGATATCCAGATCACGCCAGAGATCAAGGAACGTGACAACCATGGCCGCCTCTATGTCTATTTCAGTCCGCACGACCGCGTGATGGGCATGACTGCGCTCCAGAGCATCGGCTGGCAAGGCCTCGGCGACGCGCTGATCGGCTCCCTTGGCGATACGGTCAAGCAGCGCATGCTGACGCGCTTGACGCCGTGCGGCGATGCGCCCGGCCAGAAACCGTACGGCACCCTGCCCGACATGAAAGGCGGCAGGCTCTATGACCCGGACCACCCCAAGGAATTCTGGGACGGCAACCGGGGACCGTTCTTCAACGCCGTCAAGCTGTGGGCCGTGCCGCACGCGAACCAGAAGGTGACCATCAACGCCGAGCAGGTGCCGAATCCGCTGACGGCCGAGGATACGAAAGGTTTTGACGAATCAGTCAAGAACCCAAAGGTCCATGAGATGGGCGCGACTGCCCCGAGGACCGGTGAGTACCTTGACAAGGACTATCCCTACTTTGAGTCGATCTATGAGCCTGAGCAATACCTGGACCGTGGCGAGGACATCTACAACGACGGTCGCCGGGTGAGAACGAAGGAAACCGTGGAAGAGGCCCGGGATCGATTGAAGCACTACAAGGCCGAACCCGCCGACCACAGCACGCTGCCGTCCAATCCGGAGTTCATGAGCCGAGTGGCTGCGTATGACCTGCCGATCGGATTCTGCGAATCCTTTGATGACCGAGCCTTTTGGCGCGGCTTGATGATGGACGCGGACTGGACGCAATGCACTGATACCTATTTCGAGAGAGATGTATTGCTCAAGCCGGACATGCCAACAGTCTATATCGACAAAGAGACGGTCTTGGACGCCATCGCACGGGAACAGGCCGAACGAGAAAAGCGGGAGAGACACTGATGCGCACAAACATCCTCGGCACTGCCGCCATACTTTTGATCGCTGGGTGTGCTGTAAAGAATGTGAATCCGCCAGAGATTGAGCGGCACTACGACGTGCCACCGCAGGTGATCTACCGGATCGACGAGCACCGCTTCATCTCGCTGGAGAACTATAAGGACTGTCACCACGGTACGACGTACTACAACGATACGCGACAGGGCATTCGAACCGAGCTTGGGATCGATAGCGTTGAGAACTACCAAGGGCGGTTGATAAATGCCGATCTGACAGGGCAGAACATCGTCATTCCGAATTCAGAACCTCCCGACCGCGCATGCCCCGATAAGGGATGTCGTGTCTCGTTTGGGTATTCTACGGACGGTGGCCGTACATTTAAGGGCGAATGGTATATGCGCAATACGTGGAATCCATATCGGGATTCTGCCAAGTATATTGTGGCTGCTACGACAGATCGAATCTATATCGCGAGGAAGGTGAGTAATACAGTCAATGACTACGGCGTCGATCAGTTCCCGCTTTTCGCTGGCATCGATTTCCGAAAGGAATACCCGCCCAGCGTGAAAGGGGACAGCTTCCTCGCGTCCAAGCGTCCAGACTACCTCAAAGGGCTGCGCACGCCTTCCGGTCAGGAATACCTGTCCTGTGACGATTCCATCCGCCCCAAAAATCTGCCAACCAAACAATGAAAGAACCTGCACTGCTGGGCGCCGTCGCCATGCTATTGATCGCTGGGTGTGCTGTAAAGAATGCGAAGCTGCCAGAGATTGAACGGCACTACGACGTGCAGCCGCAAGTCATCTACCGGATCGACGATCACCGCTTTTTCTCGTTGGAGAATTATTCCGACTGTCATCATGGCACGACGTACTACAACGACACTCACCAAGGTATTCGCACCGAACTGGGGTGGGCAAACAAAGAGAACTTTCGCGGACGGCTGATCAACGCCGACCCCACCGGGCAGAACATCGTCATTCCGAATTCCACACCTCCGAAATTTGCATGCCCCGATAAAGGGTGTCGCGTCTCGTTTGCCTATTCCACAGACGGAGGCCGTACATTCCAGGGGGAGTGGTATATGAGCAATACTCAAAATCCCTATCTGGATTCTGCCCAGTACATCGTTGCAGCCACGTCAGATCGCATTTATGTCGCGAGAAAGGTAAGTGATACGGTCGATGACTACGGCGTTGATCAGTACCCGCTCTTCCCCGGAATCGATTTCCGAAAGGAGTATCCGCCAAGCGTGAGAGGAGATAGTTTCCTCGCTTCCAGGCGCCCGGACTACCTCAAAGGCCTGCGCACGCCTTCCGGTCAGGAATACCTGTCCTGTGACGATTCCATCCGCCCCAAGAATCTGCCAGCCAAACAATGAAAGAACCTGCACTGCTGGATGACCCGACCAGCCATGGCGGCAAGGTCAAGACCGCCTCATCGACCTATGTACTGGACGGACGCCGCGCGGCCCTGGTCGGCGACATCGTGTCCTGCCCGATCCATGGCGACAATCCGCTCATGGAAGGTGGCGAGGGTATGACCGACGAGGGCCGGCCGCTGGTCGTCACAGGCTGCCGCTCACAGTGCGGCAGTATCGTCCTGCCGGGCTACTCGGGAGTCAAGATCGGATGACTTCGCCGTGGTTCCATCCCGAGCCCAGAAAACGGCCGGAAGTCGTTTGGGGCGGCTTTTGGCCCTACATCATTTTCTACATCGTCATCCAGGCAATCAGCGCCGCGATTGTGGTCGCCGCATGGCCCAAAGGAAAGCCGACAGCGACGGCAGATTTCGTCTTCGCCATGCTGATGCCAGCCCTGTTCGTCACGATCATCGTTGGCGGCTTCTTTCATTACTTCTCGTTTGAAAGACCGCTGACGAGGGTCATCGAGTGGAACAGGCTATGCGACCGGCGTCGGTACTACTGGCACCGGTGGGCGCGGTCGCGCCTTGCCATCGTGACAAGCATGATGCTTGCTCCGGAGGACGCCATCGCGGAACGCATGCTCGGCCTGGAGGGCAGTGCCCCGGCCAACCCCGACAAGATTCTGCCGCTGAAGCTGGCGGTGCCCGCAGGCATGACCCGATTGGCCTACGTCCTGGACTTGATGCTCCGGCCGCTGGCGCAAACGGTCAGGCAATTGCAGCAGACCGGCGAATTTCGCGTCATCTTGCAAACGGATCGGCAGGCCGATCTTGACGAACTGCAACGGGTCATGCGCAAGCTGGATATGTCCCCGCCGAATCTCTCATGGGTCTCCGGCAACGATTCGGCGCCGATGAACCTCCTGTGGGCCGATGACCGAATCCCATCCGGGAGTCTGCTCGTCCTGGCTTGCCAGTTGCACGAAGGGAAGGAAGCGCCGGACTGCTCGGAACTGGCGCTTGCCTTGCTGCTGTGCCATCCGGATAGGCTGGCGCGAAGAAAGCTCAAGCCCCAGGCCTACTTGTATCGCCCGATCTCGGTCGATACCGATGCGCTCGACACGGCGCTGGCAACGTTGCTGCGCGCCGAGCAGACCCCGCCCAAGCGCCTCAAGCATTTCTGGTTCAGCCGGCTGGAAAAGCGGACCCGGCACGCGGTGACCACGGCGGTGAGGGATACGGGGCTGACCCTGGGCCTGCAGGACATCGACCGCTGCCTTGGGAAGGCGAGCCACGCCAGCGACTGGCTGCCCGCCGTGCTGGCCGCGCAGATGCTCCATCACGGGCAAGGTTCACAGTTGATCGCCACGCGGGACCCACTCGGCGTGACGCTGAACGTGGTGGCACCTGAGGTCGCGGGCCTGTCCCTCTCACCCCCGCAAGCATATGCCGGGATAACGTGGGTAGCCTCCATATTTGGCCTCTCCGGGGGCGGATGGCTGCTGGATTTCATGTGTGCCAAAGGGATGCCCGAGGATATGTTCATGGCATGGTGGGTCTATCCGGTGATTGCCCTGTTGCTGATCGTGCTCGGCCTTGTCGTGGAAGGACTGAGTCTGGGCCAGATGATCCAGGACTTCGAAGACAGGTATTTTTGGTAGCACACCAAGCAGACAAGACATCGATAGAGCAAGCACGAAGAAGAGGCTGGCATATCGACTGCGCACTCCGTGTAGCGAAGTCGGCCTTCCAGCAGATAGTTCGGATGTGCGACCAATATAGTGCAGCCAAGCTAACACCGCGGCGCACGGTTTCCTGTCGTCTCCTCGGCACAGACTAGAAAAATGCCGTTCAGGCTTCAACGGCACCCCATTGCGATTCGGATCAGGCGTTCTTGTGGTGTGCGCCCGGCGCCCCGCCCTGACCGCATACCAGCATCCGGACATTCCCCGGGCGCCCCGCGCAAGCGCATCGCACGGCTCCGGCCGCGTCCACGGGCGGTGATACACTTTCGCCATTCCTCCCGGACGCCCCTCATGAAATTCTGCTCGAACTGCGGCCATGCGGTCGTGCTGCGCATCCCCGAAGGCGACTCGCGCCCGCGCCACCTGTGCGAGAACTGCGGCACCATCCATTACGTCAACCCGCGCAACGTGGTCGGCACCATTCCCGTGTGGGAGGACAAGGTGCTGCTGTGCAAGCGCGCCATCGAGCCGCGCTACGGCTTCTGGACGCTGCCGGCCGGCTTCATGGAGATCGGCGAGACCACCGCCCAGGGCGCCGCGCGCGAGACACTGGAAGAAGCCGGCGCGCGCGTGCAGGTCGGCGAGCTGTTCTCGATCCTCAATGTGCCGCACGTGCACCAGGTGCACCTGTTCTACCTGGCCACGCTGGAGGATCTCGACATCAGCGCGGGCGAGGAAAGCCTGGAGGTCAAGCTGGTCGAGGAGGCCGACGTGCCGTGGGACGAGCTGGCCTTCCCCACCGTGATCCACTCGCTGCGCTGCTTCTTCGCCGACCGCGCGGCGGGCAGGCTGGCCGACGGCAGTTTCCGCCTGCACAGCCTGGACATCGACAAGCCGATGCGCCCGCTCACCAGCCGCGCCACGGTCGAGCCCTGATCCCTTCACCCGAGGCCGCTCCCGCCGCCCGCGCACCCGCCCATCCCGCATGATCACCTGGCTGGATCCGCATGATCCGTTTCCGCCGGTCGAGCGTGCGCTCGGCCCGGGCACGGACGCGCCCGGCCTGCTCGCCGCCAGCCGCGAGCTGTCGGCCCAGCGCCTGCTGCTGGCCTACCGGCAAGGCATCTTTCCGTGGTACGCCGAAGGACAGCCGGTGCTGTGGTGGAGCACCGACCCGCGCATGGTGCTGCCGCCGCGGGCGTTGCGCGTGTCCGCCACCTTCCGCAAGACCCTGCGGCGCGTGCTGCGCGACCCGGACTGGGAGATCCGCGTCGACGCCGGCTTCACCGAGGTCATGCAGGCCTGCGCGCTGACGCCGCGCGACGGCCAGCACGGCACGTGGATCACCGAGGACATCATCGCCGCCTACGGCGCGCTGCACCAGAACGGCCTGGCCCACAGCGTGGAGAGCTGGTACCGCGGCGAGCGCGTGGGCGGCCTGTACGGCGTGGCGCTGGGGCGCATGTTCTACGGCGAATCGATGTTCGCGCGCCGCACCGACGCCTCCAAGATCGCGCTGGCCGCGCTATGCGCGTTCCTCGGCATGCACGGCGTGGCGATGATAGACTGCCAGCAGGAAACCGACCATCTGGCCTCGCTCGGCGCCAGCCCGATTCCGCGCGCGGAGTTCGCGGCGCATGTGCGCCTTGCCACCCGCCAGCCGGACATCGAGCCGTGGCGCTTCGACAAGACAGTGCTCCGGCACTGGACCCTGGCGCCGGACACGGCCTGCGGCTAGCGCCCGCGAGCGCACGCCGCACACCGCGCGGCGGCTTCCCTTGCATCGCCGTTTCATCCCTGGCCGCCGCAGACAAATGAGCAAGCTAAAGGAACTACCCCTTTCCGCGCTGCAGTTCTACGCCACCGCGCCCTATGCTTGCAGCTACCTGGACGGGCGCATGGCGCGCTCGCAGGTGGCCACCCCGGCCCACCTGATCAACGCGGACGTCTATTCGCGGCTGGTGCGCGCGGGCTTCCGCCGCAGCGGCATCTTCACCTACCGCCCCTATTGCGACGAATGCCACGCCTGCACGCCGTGCCGCGTGCTGGTGGACCGCTTCGCGCCGGACCGCAGCCAGCGCCGCGCGTGGCGCCAGCACGAGGGCCTGCAGGCGCTGGTGGCGCCGCTGACCTACGTCGAGGAACACTACGCGCTCTACCTGCTGTACCAGTCGATGCGCCACGCCGGCGGCGGCATGGACCAGGACAGCCGCGACCAGTACGAGCAGTTCCTGCTGCAAAGCCGCGTCAACTCGCGCCTGGTGGAATTCCGCGAGCCGCCGGGCTCGCCCGAGGCCGGGCGCCTGCGCATGGTCAGCATGATCGACGTGCTCGACGACGGCCTGTCTTCCGTCTACACCTTCTACGACCCGCTGGAGATGGGCGCGAGCTACGGCACCTACAACATCCTGTGGCAGATCCGCCAGGCGCGCGAGCTGGCGCTGCCGCACCTGTACCTCGGCTACTGGATCGCCGACAGCCGCAAGATGGCCTACAAGGCACGCTACCAGCCGCTCCAGGTCCTGACCGGCAACCAGTGGCGGCCGTTCGACGCGCCCGCCGCGCCGGCGCCGCAGGGCGCGCCCACCGCCGCGCCCGTGATCCCGCCGCAGCCCGGCGAGAACGGGCCCGGCGGCACGCTCTAGCCGCCACGCGCGGCGCGCAGTGCGCTCGCGGGGCGGCCCAGCCGTTACAATGCCGGCCTGGCCCCGACTTCCAAGCTGATCCCCTGTGCTGAACGCGCTCTATCCCCTGTTTCGCCCCGCCCTGTTCTCGATGGATGCCGAGGACGCCCACCACTTCACGCTGAACAACCTGCGCCGCGCCAAGCGCCTCGGGCTGGCGGGCTGCATCGGCAACACCATCGCCGACGACCCGCGCACCGTGATGGGCGTGCGCTTTCCCAACCCGGTCGGCCTGGCCGCCGGCCTGGACAAGGACGGCGCGTACATCGACGCGCTGGCCGCGTTCGGCTTCGGCTTCATCGAAGTGGGCACCGTGACGCCGCGCGCGCAGCCGGGCAACCCGCGCCCGCGCATGTTCCGCCTGCCCCAGGCCGACGCGCTGATCAACCGCATGGGCTTCAACAACGGCGGCGTGGACGCCTTCATCGCCAACGTCACCGCCTCGCGGTGGAAGGCCGAGGGCGGCGTGCTGGGCCTGAACATCGGCAAGAACGCCGACACGCCGATCGAGCGCGCGGTGGACGACTACCTGCACTGCCTGGAGCGCGTCTACCCGCACGCCAGCTACGTCACCGTCAATATCTCCTCGCCCAACACCAAGAACCTGCGCCAGCTGCAGGGCGCGAGCGAGCTCGACAGCCTGCTGTCCACGCTCAAGGCCGCGCAGCAGCGCCTGGCCGACCAGCACAAGCGCTACGTGCCGCTGGCGCTGAAGATCGCCCCCGACCTCGACGCCGACCAGATCGGGAACATTGGCGACGCGCTGGTGCGCCACCGCATCGACGGCGTGATCGCCACCAACACCACCATCGCGCGCGACGCGGTCAAGGGCCTGCCGCACGGCGAGGAAGCCGGCGGCCTGTCGGGCCGGCCGGTGTTCGCGGCCTCCACGCGGGTGGTCGAGGGCCTGCGCGCGGTGGTCGGCGAGGCCGTGCCCATCGTCGGCGTGGGCGGCATCTTCGGCGGCGCCGACGCGCGCGCCAAGATCGCCGCGGGCGCGCAGCTGGTGCAGGTCTACAGCGGGCTGATCTACCGCGGGCCGGTGCTGGTGAAGGAATGCGCGGAGGCGCTGCGGGGCTGACACGGGTCTGGTGCAGGGCCCGATGTGGGGCCGATGCGGGCCCGATGTGCGCCTCATACGCGGTTTTCCCAATCGCCGTATCATCCCCATCCCACTCTCCTCCGTGTGACAAGGACAAAGAACGTCATGGAAACCATCCGTCTGGGCCGCAGCGACCTGGAAGTCTCTCGCATCTGCCTCGGCACCATGACCTTCGGCGAGCAGAACACCGAAGCCGAAGGCCACAGCCAGCTCGATTACGCCGTCTCGCGCGGCATCAACTTCATCGACACGGCCGAGATGTATCCGGTCAAGCCGCGCGCCGAAACCTACGGCAGCACCGAGCGCATCGTCGGCACCTGGCTCAAGCGCCAGCAGCGCGACCGCATCGTGCTGGCCACCAAGGTGGCCGGCCCGGCCCGCATGCCGTGGATCCGCAACGGCGGCGACCTCACGCCGCAGAGCATCCGCGAGGCGGTGGACGCCTCGCTGGCGCGCCTGCAGACCGACTACATCGACCTCTACCAGATCCACTGGCCGGCCCGCAACGCGCCCAACTTCGGCCAGAAGCAGTTCGATCCGGCCAAGGAGCGCGAGTGCACCTCGATCCAGGCCCAGCTCGAAACAATGGGCGAACTGGTGCGCGCCGGCAAGATCCGCTACGTGGGCGTGTCCAACGAAACGCCGTGGGGCGTGGCGGAGTTCGCCAAGCAGGCCGAGCTGCACGGCCTGCCGCGCATCGCCACCATCCAGAACCCGTACAACCTGCTCAACCGCAGCTTCGAGCAGGGCCTGGACGAGGCCTGCTTCCGCACCGACGTGAGCCTGCTGGTGTACAGCCCGCTGGCGTTCGGCCAGCTCACCGGCAAGTACCTCGCCGGCACGCCGGAGCAGCCCGCGTTCGACGCGCAGGCCAAGGGCCGCCTGACCCGCTTCCCGGCCGACTGGAGCCCGCGCTACCTGCGCCCGGAAAGCCTGGCCGCGTCGGCGCGCTACGTGAAGCTGGCGCGCGCGCACGGCATCTCGCCGGCCACGCTGGCGCTGGCCTGGAGCTACTCGCGCTGGTTCGCCGCGAGCACCATCATCGGCGCCACCTCGCTGGAGCAACTGCGCGAGGACATCGATGCGTGGCAGGCGCGCTCGTTGCCCGAAGACGTCACCGCGGCGATCGAGCGCATCCACGCCGAAATCAACAACCCGGCGCAATAAGAACGCGCAGCAAGCAGGCGCCGGGCGCGCGCCAGGCGCCGCGCCACCCGCGCCCCGCCCTACCCGCGGCTGGCCCCTTCCGGCGCACTGGAACGGGGCAAAGCGGGCAAATCGGGCGGCGAAAATGGTATCCTCGCAGGCTTATCGCCGTCGCAAACCGTCGCGCCACGGCGACTGCCTGCCCGCCGCCAGGCAAGTCGCCGCGCCACGGCTGCGGCCGGCCCGCGCCGATCCGCCACGGATCCGCGGCCGGCCGGGACGGCGGACCGGACCTGAGACCGGTGAAAAACAATGAGCGGCTCACCACCCAGAACCCATATCCGGGGGAGATCATAACCATGAAGTGCCTGAAGACATCGACCAAGACCATCCTGGCCAGCGCCGTGGCCCTCGCGCTGCTGTACGGCGGCGCCGTGCAGGCCCAGACCGTCAAGGTGCTCTCGATCGTCGACCATCCCGCGCTGGACGCCATCCGCGACGGTGTGCGCGACGAGCTGAAGAGCGCCGGCTATGACGCCGACAAGAACCTGAAGTGGGAATACCAGAGCGCGCAGGGCAATACCGGCACCGCCGCCCAGATCGCCCGCAAGTTCGTCGGCGATCAGCCCAGCGTGATCGTCGCCATCGCCACGCCGTCGGCGCAGGCCGTGGTGGCCGCCACCAAGTCGGTGCCGGTGGTGTATTCCGGCGTGACCGACCCGGTCGCCGCGCAACTGGTCAAGGGCTGGAGCGCCTCCGGCACCAACGTGACCGGCGTGTCGGACAAGCTGCCGCTGGACAGGCAGGTCGCCCTGATCAAGCGCGTAGTGCCCAAGGTCAAGACCGTCGGCATGGTCTACAACCCCGGCGAGGCCAATTCGGTGGTCGTGGTCAAGGAACTGAAGGCGCTGCTGGCCAAGGAAGGCCTGGCGCTCAAGGAAGCCGCCGCGCCGCGCACGGTGGACATCGGCGCCGCCGCCAAGAGCCTGATCGGCAAGGTCGACGTGATCTACACCAACACCGACAACAACGTGGTATCGGCCTACGAGGCCCTGGTCAAGGTCGCCAACGAGTCCAGGATCCCGCTGGTGGCGGCCGATACCGACAGCGTCAAGCGCGGCGCCATCGCGGCGCTGGGCATCAACTACGGCGACCTCGGCCACCAGACCGGCAAGGTGGTGGTGCGCATCCTGAAGGGCGAGAAGCCCGGCGCGATCGCCTCCGAGACCAGCGACAAGCTCGAACTGTTCGTGAACACCGGCGCGGCCGAGAAGCAAGGCGTGACGCTCTCGCCCGAACTGATCAAGGAAGCGAAGACCGTCATCAAGTAAGACGGCACGCCGAGCCTGCGCGCACGCGCGCAGGCGGCTCTATCCGGGCCGCCCCCCGGAACGCCCGCGCCGCGCCGCCTGACCCGGGCGGCGCGCCGGGCGTTTCAGATCCGGCCTCCCGTGCCGGAAACAGCAACTGGATTTCCCCATGTCCCTCTTTTCCATCCTGGGTGCACTGGAGATCGGCCTGATCTTCAGCCTCGTCGCCCTGGGGGTGCTGATCTCCTTTCGCATCCTCAACTTCCCCGACCTGACCGTCGACGGCAGCTTCCCGCTGGGCGGCGCCGTGGCCGCCACGCTGATCGCCTCGGGCCAGGACCCGTTCCTGGCCACCGCGCTGGCGATCGTGGCGGGCGCCTTCGCCGGCTTCGTCACCGGCTGGCTCAACGTGCGCCTCAAGATCATGGACCTGCTCGCCAGTATCCTGATGATGATCGCGCTGTACTCGGTCAACCTGCGCGTGATGGGCAAGCCCAACGTGCCGCTGATCACCGAATCCACCATCTTCACCATCCTGCAGCCCGACTGGCTGCCGGACTACGTGCTGCGCCCGGCGCTGCTGCTGGTCGTGGTGGTCGTGGCCAAGCTCGGCCTCGACTGGTTCTTCTCGTCGCAGCTCGGCCTGGCCATGCGCGCCACCGGCGCCAACCCGCGCATGGCGCGCGCCCAGGGCATCGCCACCGGCCGCGCCACGCTGGCCGGCATGGCGCTGTCCAACGGCCTGGTCGCGCTGGCCGGCGCGCTGTTCGCGCAGACCCAGGGCGGCTCCGACATCTCGATGGGCATCGGCACCATCGTGATCGGCCTGGCCGCGGTCATCATCGGCGAAAGCATCCTGCCGGCGCGCCGGCTGGTCTACACCACGCTGGCCGTGGTGCTCGGCGCCATCCTGTACCGCTTCTTCATCGCGCTGGCGCTCAACAGCGAATTCATCGGCCTCAAGGCGCAGGACCTGAACCTCGTCACCGCGGTGCTCGTCACCGGCGCGCTGGTGCTGCCGGGAACCCGCAAGAAGCTGTTCGGCCGCAAGGGAGGTGCCTGAGATGCTGCGCGCGCAAGACCTGAAACTGACCTTCAATCCCGGCACCCCGATCGAGACGCGCGCGCTGCGCGGCCTCAGCCTGGACATCCCCACCGGCCAGTTCGTGGCCGTGATCGGCTCCAACGGCGCCGGCAAGTCCACCTTCCTCAACGCCATCAGCGGCGACCAGATGGTGGACAGCGGCAGCATCACGATCGACGACACCGACGTCACGCGCAAGCCGGCGTGGGACCGCGCCCACCTGGTGGCGCGCGTGTTCCAGGACCCGATGGCGGGCACCTGCGAAGCGCTGACGATCGAGGAAAACATGGCGCTGGCGATGGCGCGCGGCAGCCGCCGCGGTTTCCGCGCGGCGCTCAACAAGCCCTCGCGCGAGCTGTTCCGCGACAAGCTGCGCCTGCTCAACCTGGGCCTGGAAAACCGCCTGACCGACCGCATCGGCCTGCTCTCCGGCGGCCAGCGCCAGGCCGTGAGCCTGCTGATGGCCTCGCTGCAGCCCTCGCGCATCCTGCTGCTCGACGAGCACACCGCCGCGCTCGACCCCAAGACCGCCGCCTTCGTGCTGGAACTGACCGCCAAGATCGTGGAGGACAGCAAGCTCACCACCATGATGGTCACGCACAGCATGCGCCAGGCGCTCGACTACGGCCAGCGCACGGTGATGCTGCATCAGGGGCAGGTGGTGCTGGACGTGTCCGGCGAACAGCGCGCCGGACTCGACGTGCCCGACCTGCTGCGCATGTTCGAGCAGACGCGGCACGAGCAACTGGATGACGACGCGTTGCTGTTGAGCTGATTCGAGCGTTGCGGTTCTGCCCCCTCGCCCATGCATGGGCGAGGGGCGCAAAACCATCGGCAGGCCGTCTACGCCGCGGCCGCCTTCTCCAGCCACCGCTTCATCTGGTCCGTCACCGCCGAGCCCGAGAACGAGCAACTGTCCTGCGCGAACACGGCGGACATCTCCAGCCGGCGCAGCAGTTCTTCCATCGCCTGGCCGAACACCGGCGGCAGCGCCAGCGCGGGCGCCGCCGCGCGCCAGTTGCGCACCAGCGCGTCGGCCGCCAGCGTGCCGCCGAGGTGCTGATCCAGCGCCGCGCGCATGCCCGCCAGCGCGGGCGCGTTGCCGGTGGAAGAGACAGAAACACTCATCGGCGTGCCCTCCTTTCCTTGTACAGCTCGCGGAACGTGCGCCCGCTCGGGGCCGGCATGTCGCGCGTCTCGGTCCAGCCGCGGCCGGCCATCGGCAGGCTGGCGATCAGCCTGCTGCTGCCGCCCATGCGCGCCAGCAGGCGCGCGCCGATGCGGGTGGCGAACGCGTACAGGCCCGGCCGGCTGGCCACGTAGCCCCAGGCCTTGAGGCCGAGCCGCTCCTGCCAGGGCCGCAGGCCGCGTTCCATCTGTTTTTCGCGCAGCTTGCGCAGCAGGTCCGACAGCGGGATCGAGGCCGGGCACACGCGGTTGCATTCGCCGCACAGCGTGGCCGCCTGCGGCAGGTCCAGCGCGTTGGCCAGGCCGACATAGCTCGGCGTCAGCACGCTGCCCATCGGCCCGGGATAGACCCAGCCGTAGGCATGCCCGCCGATCTTCTGGTAGACCGGGCAGTGGTTCATGCAGGCGCCGCAGCGGATGCAGCGCAGCATCTCCTGGAACTCGCCGCCGATCAGGCCGCTGCGACCGCCGTCGACCAGCACGAAATACATGTGCTCGGGGCCGTCGCGCTCGCCCGCGGCGCGCGGGCCGGTGAGCAGCGAGAAATAGTTCGAGATCGCCTGGCCGGTGGCCGAGCGCGGCAGCAGGCGCATCACGGTGGCGAGGTCTTCCAGCGTGGGCAGCACCTTCTCGATGCCGGTCACGGCCACGTGCACGCGCGGCATCACCGTGCACATGCCTTCGTTGCCCTCGTTGGTCACTACCGCCACCGAGCCGGTCTCGGCGATGATGAAGTTGCCGCCGGTCACGCCCATGTCGGCCGAGAGGAATTGCGGGCGCAGCACCTCGCGCGCCTCGCGCGTCATCTCGGGGATGTCGGTCAGGCGCGGCTTGTGGTGGACGCGGGCGAACAGGTCGGCGATCTCTTCCTTGTCCTTGTGCACCACCGGCGCGATGATGTGCGACGGCGGCTCGGCGTCGTTGATCTGCAGGATGTATTCGCCGAGGTCGGTCTCGATGCTCTGCACGCCCATCTCGCCGAGCACCTGGTTCAGGCGCATTTCCTCCGTCACCATCGACTTGCTCTTGATGACCTTCTTCACGCCGTGCTTGCGCGCGATCTCCGCCACCAGCCGCGCGGCGTCCGCGGTGGTCTCGGCGAACAGCACGGTGGCGCCGCGCCGCGTGGCGTTTTCCTCGAAGGTGGCGAGCCACACGTCGAGATTGTCGAGCGCGCGGTTGCGGCGCTCCTTGAGCGCTTCGCGCGTGGCGTCGAAGTCGATGTCGCGCATCGCGTCGGCGCGCGCGGTGACGAATTTGGTGGAGAGCTTCTTGAGGTTCTGCTGCAGGCGCTGGTCGGCCAGCTTCTGGCCCGCGCGCGCCTTGAATTCCATGCTGCGAACTTGCATAGCGGGGATCTCGCTGAAGTTGTTTTCCGATCCGGCGGACTCAGGCGTCGCCGGCCAGCACCTGCGCGATGTGCAGCACCTGCGTGCGCGTGTCGCCGGTGCGGCGCAGCCGGCCTTCGATGTTCAGGATGCAGCCCAGGTCGCCCAGCACCACGGCATCGGCGCCGCTGGCCTTGATGTTGGCGCACTTCTCGTCGACGATGGCCGTCGAGATATCGCCGTACTTGACCGAGAAGGTGCCGCCGAACCCGCAGCAGGCCTCGCAGTCCTTCATCTCGCTGAGCTGCACGCCGGGCAGGTGCGCCAGCAGCGCGCGCGGCTGGCTCTTGACGCCGAGCTCGCGCAGCCCGGAGCAGGAATCGTGGTAGGTGACGCGGCCGGCGAACGTCGAATCGAACTCGCCCAGCTTCGCCACGTTGACGAGGAAATCGGTGAGCTCGAACACGCGCGCGCGCAGGCTTTCGTAGCGGCCGTTGAGCTCGGGGTCGTCGCGCAGCAGGTCGGCGTAGTGATGCAGCACCATGCCGCCGCAGGAGCCGGACGGGATCACCACGTACTCGAACATCTCGAACTCGCGCAGGAATTTCTCGGCGAGGTCGCGCGCCACGGCGCGCTCGCCCGAGTTGTAGGCGGGCTGCCCGCAGCAGGTCTGCGCCTCGGGCACCAGCACTTCGTATCCCGCCTTTTCCAGCAGCTTGAGCACCGAGAAGCCGATTTCCGGACGCATCAGGTCCACCAGACAGGTGGCGAACAGGCCGACTCGCATTGTTTCCCTTTTCCAGACCCCGAAACCCCGCAATTATGCGCTTTCGCGCACCGTGCCGCACCTGTCGGACAGCCGTCGGAACCACTTTCATGCCATTGAAAAGTGCGTGTCAGCGCATTTCCTAGGGCTTATACCGAGGCCGGCGCATGCAAGGTTTTGTTCGGCAATCGCATTTCACCTATTGAAATTTTCACAATGCGAGATAGAATCAGGCAACCGCTTAATTTGCCGCATGGCAACATTTCCTCATGGCAGACGCAGACAAAGAACCCGGCAAGACATCCATCCAGGTCATCGAACGCATGATGACCCTGCTGGATTCGCTCGCGCAGCACGCGGATCCCGTCAGCCTGAAGGAGTTGTCGCTGGCCACCGGCCTGCATCCTTCCACCGCGCACCGCATCCTCAACGACATGGTGGCCTGCCGCTTCGTCGACCGCTCCGATCCCGGCAGCTACCGGCTCGGCATGCGGCTGCTGGAGCTGGGCAACCTGGTCAAGGCGCGCCTGTCGGTGCGCGACGCGGCGCTGGCGCCGATGCGCGCGCTGCACCGCGTGACCGGGCAGACCGTCAACCTGTCGGTGCGCCAGGGCGACGAGATCGTCTATATCGAGCGCGCCTACAGCGAGCGCTCCGGCATGCAGGTGGTGCGCGCCATCGGCGGGCGCGCGCCGCTGCACCTGACCTCGGTCGGCAAGCTGTTCCTGGCGGCCGACGAGCTCAGCCGCGTGCGCAACTACGCCACCCGCACCGGGCTGGCCGGGCACACCCGCACCTCGATCACCGACCTGATCAAGCTCGAGCGCGAGCTCAACTGGGTGCGCACCAACGGCTACGCGCGCGACAACGAGGAGTTGGAGCTCGGCGTGCGCTGCATCGCCGCCGGCATCTACGACGACTCGCGCCGCCTGGTCGCCGGCCTCTCGCTGTCGGCCCCGGCCGACCGCCTGCAGGAAAGCTGGCTGCAGAATCTCAAGGACACCGCGCTGCAGATCTCGCGCGGCATGGGCTACGCGACCGACGTCGCCGCGGCCTGACCTGGGCGGCGCGCGTCGCACGGACGCGCGCCGTGCATCATGCCCGCCTGCCGCCGCTTCGTGCCACCGCTTCGTGCGGCGGCTTTCCCGTGCGATGGCGTCCCCTCCCCCTGGTCTGCCCTTTGTTCTGCCCTTTGTTCGATCAAGCGTTTACCCTTAGTTTTCAGATAACCTGATTAGCAGTATCCTGCCGGGCATGCGAACCAAGGCCATCACGCTGACCGAACAGGTCGCCCAGCAACTGCGCGCGGAAATCGCCGACGGCGTCTATCCCGTCGGCGCCCGGCTGCCTTCGGGCAAGCAACTGGCCGAGCGCTACGGCGTCAGCCCCGCGGTGATCCGCGAAGTCACCGAGCACCTGCGCTCGCAGGGGCTGGTGGAAAGCCGCCAGGGGCTCGGCAGCACGGTGCTGTCGCGCACCGGCAGCGGCGGCTTCCGGCTGCCGCAGGAAATCGGCATCGACCGCGGCGGGCTGGCCAGCCTCTACGAGCTGCGGCTCGACCTGGAAAGCGCCGCCGCCGCGCTCGCGGCGCAGCGGCGCACCGCCGAGGAACTGGCGCGGATGCAGGCGCTGCTGGCGCAGCTCGGCGCGCAACTGCACGACCCGGACCGCAGCGTGGAGGCCGATACCGCCTTCCACGTGGCGATCGCCGCCGCCACCCACAATCCCTATTACCTGCAACTGCTGCAATACCTGAACCTGCAGCTGCACCAGGCCGTGCATGCCGCGCGCCGCAACACGCGTCAGCAGGAAGGCCTGTCCGAGCAGGTCCACCAGGAACACCTGGCGATCTTCCATGCCATCCGCGCCGGCGACGCCGGCCTGGCGCGCGCGGCCGCGGTGTCGCACCTGCAAGGCGCCGCCGCGCGGCTGGGCCTGCCGGTCGCGCCGCGCCACCCCGATCCTTCCCATCCAGCGGCCTGAGCCGCGCCGCCTTACCGGACAGCACCATGCAAACTTCCGCCTTCCTGCCCCGCCTGGTCGAAGCCCTCGGCCCCGATGTGGCCGCCACCGAGCCCGACCAGGTCGCACCCTGGCTGGCCGACTGGCGCGGCCTTTACCGCGGCAACGCGCAGGCCGTGGTGCGCCCGCGCAGCGTGGACGAAGTGGCGCGCTGCCTGGCGCTGTGCCAGCAGGCCGGCGTGCCGGTAGTGCCGCGCGGCGGCAATACCGGCCTGTGCGGCGGCGCCGCGCCCGACAGCAGCCCCGCCAACGTGGTGCTGAGCCTGGACCGCATGAACGCGATCCGCTCGGTCGATACCATCGCCAACACGATGGTGGCCGAGGCCGGCTGCATCCTCGGCAACCTGCGCCGCGCCGCGGCCGAGGCCCACCGCCTGCTGCCGCTCAGCCTGGCGGCCGAGGACTCGTGCCAGATCGGCGGCAACCTCGCCACCAACGCGGGCGGCGTCAACGTGGTGCGCTACGGCATGACGCGCGAGCTGGTGCTGGGCGTGGAAGCGGTGCTGCCGAACGGCGAGGTCTTCCACGGCCTGCGCGCGCTGCGCAAGGACAATACCGGCTACGACCTCAAGCAACTGCTGATCGGCTCCGAAGGCACGCTCGGCGTCATCACCGCCGCCTCGCTGCGCCTGTTCCCGCGCACCGACGCGCGCTCGGTGGTGCTGGCGGCGGTGGCGTCGCCGCAGCAGTCGCTGGAACTGTTCGAGCTGCTGTTCGAGCAATGCGGCGCGCGGCTGCAGGCGTTCGAGTTCTTCACCGGCGACTGCCTGGACCTCGTGCTGCGCCACGCGGAGGGCGTGCAGGAGCCGTTCGGCCAGCGCTATCCCGCCTACGTGCTGGTGGAACTGGCCGACACCACCGACGAGGCCGCGCTGGGCGCCCTGCTCGAGCGCGTGATCAACGAAGCGCTGGAGCGCGAGCTGTGCCTCGACGCGGCGGTCTCGGCCTCGCTGGCGCAACTGCAGAGCCTGTGGAAGCTGCGCGAGGAAATCTCCGAGGCGCAGCGCGCGGACGGCCCTCACCTGAAGCATGACGTGTCGCTGCCGATCGAGCAGATCCCGGCCTTCATGGCGTCGATGGAAGCGCGCCTGAAAGCCACCAGCCCCAGCATCCGCCCGTTCATCTTCGGCCACTTCGGCGACGGCAACCTGCACTACAACCTGTCGCGCCCGGCCGACGCGGAACGCGACTGGGCGGCCGTGCACGGCAAGGCGCTGACCGCCGAGGTGCTGGACGAAGTGGCGCGCTACGGCGGCAGCATCAGCGCCGAGCACGGCATCGGCCAGCTCAAGCGCGACGATTTCCTGCGCCTCAAGGACCCGCTGGAACTGCGCCTGATGCAGGGCATCAAGCAGTTGCTCGACCCGGCCGGCATCATGAATCCCGGCAAGCTGCTGTAAGCGCATCGCCGCCGTGACGGCGACAAAAAAACGCGCCGGGGACGGCGCGTTTTTTCATTACGGGACATCGGCGGACGACCCGAGCCGCGCAGCGGCTCAGCCCGCCGCCGCCGCGGCCATCAGATGCCGCGTGCCTGCTGGGCGGCCAGCACGGCCTGCGGGCTGTTGGCGGGCGCCTGCGTCAGGTTGGGCGAGGCCGGGAACGGATGCGGCGCCGGGCCGGACGGCGAATGCTCCAGCCAGTCCTTGACGCGGGTGGCATCGGCGAAGCGCGACAGCTTGCCCACCGAGTCGAGGAACACCATCACCACGTTGCGGCCGTTCACGCGCGCCTGCATCACCAGGCACTGGCCGGCCTCGGAGATGAAGCCGGTCTTCTGCAGGCCGATCTCCCAGTTGCCGCCGCGCACCAGGCGGTTGGTGCTGACGTAGTGCTGGGTGCGGCCCAGCACGTTGACTTCATGCTCGGTCTGCGTGGTGAACTCGCGGATGGTCGGGTTGCGGTAGGCCGCGTTGACCATGCGCACCAGGTCCACGGCGCTCGAGACGTTGCCGCTCGACAGGCCGCTGGAATCGACGAAGTGGCTGTCGTTCATGCCGAGCTCGCGCGCCTTGCGGTTCATCGCCTGCACGAAGGCCGGCAGGCCGCCCGGGTAGCTGCGGCCGAGCACGGAAGCGGCGCGGTTCTCGGAGGACATCAGCGCCAGCAGCAGCAGTTCCTGGCGGCTGAGCTGCGTGCCGAAGCGCAGGCGCGAGCTGCTGTGCTTCTCGTTGTCGCGGTCTTCCTCGCCGATGGTCAGGACTTCATCCATCGGCAGGTGCGAGTCCATCACCACCAGCGCCGTCATCAGCTTGGTGATGGAGGCGATCGGCAGGACCGCGGCGGAATTCTTCTGGAACAGCACTTCGTTGCTGTTCTGGTCCATCACCAGCGCCACGCTGGAGCGCAGGGCGAGCGAGTCCTCGGTGTTGCGCAGGCCGAGCGCCTCGCCCAGCGACGGCTTGGCCGGCGTGAACGCGGCGCGCACCGGCGCTGCCTGGCGTTGCGCGACCACCTGGTGCCGGCCGTTCTTGAGCACGACAACCTTGCGCGGCGCAGCGCGCCCAGCGACAGTTTTAGAAGGAGTTGCCGGCTTTTTCTCGGACTTCGAGATTTTTGCCGACTTTTTAGACTTTGTCGTTTCCGCCTTGGTGGCGGCATCGGCCGTGGGAACGGCCAGCATGGAAACGGACAGCAGCACTGAAGCCGCGACCGCAGTCAAAGGGACAGAGCCGAAGAATCTGGAAAATAGGGAGGAATCAGACCGGAACATGATTCATTCAGCGCGCAGCTAGGATGGCGCCAGTTTAGGAAAAAAAGAAATTGTTAGCAAGATTAAAGACTTACGAAGCCTCTTTAAAGTTCGATTTGCAAACAATTCCGCATTACGGAAAAAGCGAGCCAAGCATCACACAACACGTGCTGCGCGCCCGACTCGGACTGTGGTAATTCCACCGCACGCCGCCCCCGGCAACGCGCGGCGGCATGCAACCGGGACGGCCCGCATCGCGCCGTCCCGCGATCGCCCTCAAGAAAGGAAACGCGCGAACTCGCTTACCGGTTCACGTTCCGTGCTAAGGGTATTCTCTATGGCCGCGGGATCGGCATAGCCAAGCGCCATCCCGCACACCACCATCTCGTCCCCGGTCAGCCGCAGGTGGCTGGAAATCACCGCATGGAACTGCGTGAACGCGGCCTGCGGGCAGGTGTCGAGCCCGCGCGCGCGCGCCGCCACCATGATGCTCTGCAGGAACATGCCGTAGTCGAGCCAGCTGCCCTGCTCCAGGATGCGGTCGATGGTGAAGATCATGCCCACCGGCGCGTCGAAGAAGGTGAAGTTGCGCGAATGCTGCGCATGCATGCGCGCCTTGTCCTCGCGGCTGATCTCCAGCAGGCTGTACAGGTCCCAGCCCACCTTGCGCCGGCGGTCGATATACGGCTTGACCCACTCGCGCGGGTAGTACGGGTATTCCTCGCGGTACTTGCTGTCGCGCTGCGGATCGTCATACGCCGCCAGCACGTCGGCCGACAGCTTGAGCTTGGCCTCGCCGGTCAGCACGTAGACCCGCCACGGCTGCACATTGGTGCCCGACGGCGCGCGGCTGGCCACGGCCAGGATCTCGCTGACCATCTCGCGCGGCACCGGCGTATCGAGAAAAGCGCGCACCGAGCGCCGCGTGATGATCGCCTGGTCAACCGCCGCGGCGTCGCGTCTTTGCTGCGAATCCATACGTTTATCCTTGTTGTCTCACTGCCCCGGCCTTATGGTCCGGTCTCATTGTCCGGCCCCATTTCCCGGCGTCTCATGCACCAGGGGCCGCAGCGCATCGCGCAGCGCCGCCGGCAGCGGCACCGGACGGCGCGTGGCGCGGTCCACGTAGACGTGCACGAAATGCCCCTGTGCCGCGGCAATCTCTTCGTCGTTGCGGAACAGGCCCACCTCGTAGCGCACGCTGGAATTGCCGAGCCGCGCCACGCGCAGCCCCGCCACCACCGTATCGGGAAAGCTCAGCGCGGAAAAGTAGTTGCACCGCGTCTCGATCACCAGCCCGATGGTCTCGCCCGCCTCGATGTCGAGCACGCCCTGACGGATCAGGTAGGTGTTCACGACGGTATCGAAATAACTGTAGTAGACGACGTTGTTGACGTGGCCATAGACATCGTTGTCCATCCAGCGCGTGGTGATGGGCTGGAAGTGGCGGTAGGCGCTGCGCGTGTCGGCGGTCGGTTTCATCGGTGGCGGGAGCGTGGTGGCAGATCGGTGGCGGGAGGGCAGGCTTCGGCGGCGCGTCGTCAGGGCAACGCCATCGCGGCCGTGGCGGCACGCCGGCGCGCGTGATATTGCGCCGCCAGCGCGACCGTCTGGGCGTGCACCGCCACGGTGTCCTCGATGCGGTTGCCGTAGCCGCCCGCCATCGCCACGGCGACCGGCAGGCCGCGCTGCCAGGCCGCGTCGAACACCATGCGGTCGCGCCGCGCCAGCCCGGCCAGCGTCAGCTTGAGGCGGCCGAGGCGGTCGCCTTCATGCGGGTCGGCGCCGGCCAGATAGATCACGAGGTCCGGGGCAAAGCGGGCGAACAGCGTATCGAGCGCGCCCTGCAGCGCCTCGGCATAGACGTCGTCGCCGCAGCCGTCCGGCAGGCCGACGTCGAGATCGCTCGCTTCCTTGCGGAACGGATAGTTCTTCTCGCCATGCAGCGACAGCGTGAAGACGAAGGGATCGCCGCGCAGGATGGCGGCGGTGCCGTTGCCCTGGTGCACGTCGAGGTCCACCACCGCCACGCGCCCGGCCAGTCCGTCGCGGCGCAACTGGCGGGCGGCGACGGCGGCGTCGTTGAACACGCAGAAACCGCCGCCCTTGTCCGCATAGGCGTGATGCGTGCCGCCGGCGAGGTTGACGGCGATGCCCTCCCGGCACGCGGCGCGGCAGGCCGCGATGGTGGCGCCGGCCGAGCGCCGGGAGCGCTCCACCATCGCCTCCGACCACGGGAAGCCGATCTCGCGCTGGCGCGCCGGATCGAGCTGGCCGCGCGACACGCTGTCGACGTATTCGCGGGTATGCGCCAGCAGCAGGGCGTCGTCCCCGGCGCGCGGCGCCTCGGCCAGCGTCAGCCCCGGCACCTCGCGCCCGACCGCGTCCCTGAGCATGCTGTACTTGCGCATCGGGAAACGATGGCCCTCGGGCAGCGGCAGGACGAAATGATCGGCGTAGAAGGCAAGCATGGGCAACGGGAAACCGGCGTGGCGCGGCCGGCTGCGCCTGCGGAAACGGCGCTTCCGGCAGACCGCGATGGTAGCACTGCCGCGCCGCGGGCGTACGGCGCCAGGCGCCCCGCCCCGGCCCGGGAAACACCGTGCCGGCAACGGTTTCACGTGCGGCATGCGCCACCGGCATCGGCTTCCGGGAGGACGGTCAGCGAGGACTTCGGGGAGATTTATTTGTGCAATGCACAAGAAGACCTTGACAGCCTTTTTCTTTTCCCTACAATTGGAATTGTTGCGGCGCACCATCCGACTTTGCCAAGCAGGCGGAGCGTGTCGGCAACCTCCTGCGCCTGGGGCTGGCTGACGAGAGACTGCTATTCGTCATGGCTTTGACATCTGGGCGGCCTAATTTTGCATGATCTTGAACTTCATCATTGGAGACTCGCATGAACTTCACCCCGGAACAAGTCGCTGCAGCGCAAAAAGCCAACCTGGAAACCATCTTCGGCCTGACCACCAAGGCATTCGAAGGCGTTGAAAAGCTGGTCGAGCTGAACCTGCAAGTGGTCAAGGCGACTTTCGCAGAAAACGTCGACAACGCCAAGAAGGCGCTGTCCGCCAAGGATCCCCAGGAATTCCTGGCCATCCAGGCTTCGCTGGTCCAGCCGGTCGCCGAAAAGACCCTGGCCTACAGCCGCCATCTGTACGAAATCGCCTCGGAAACCCAGTCGGAATTCACCAAGGTCGCCGAAGCCCAGCTGGCCGAGAGCTCGAAGAAGGTGCAAGCCCTGGTCGAGAACTTCGCCAAGAACGCCCCGGCCGGTTCGGAATCCACCGTGGCCATTGTGAAGTCGGCGATCAGCGCCGCCAACAACGCCTACGAGTCGGTCCAGAAGGCCACCAAGCAGGCTGTGGAAATCGCTGAAAGCAACTTCCAGGCAGCCGCCTCGGCCGCCACCAAGGCCGCCCAGCAAGCCAGCGCCTCGGCTCGCACCGCGACCAAGAAGGCCACCACCACCGCCGCCTAAGCAGCGCACGCGGCAGACGGACCGGCTCCGGCCGGTTCGTTGGCAAAGCACGCATGGCACGCGCCGGCGCGTTTTGCCAACGAAGGCAAGCGGGAACCACGAACCACCGGTTCCCCGCCCTCCACCGATGTCTCCTCGGTATCCGGTTTCTTGTATTCCAATACCGTTAATACCCGGCCATGCGCCGGGTTTTTTTCTGCCCGGCGCCGGGCGCGCATCGACCGGCTGCGCCGGCACGCCTGATTCGCGCGCGGCCATGCGGCCACCCTGATGCGGCGGTCCGCATCCTTCCTCCCCTCCTGTTCAGGCCTGCGCGGGCGCGGCGAATTCATTGAAGGCGGCCACGGCATTGGCGGCATACATGGCCACCGGGCCGCCGCCCATGTAGATGGCCACGCCCAGCGCTTCGTGCACCTCCTCCGTGGTCGCGCCCAGCCGCGCCAGCGCCCTGGTGTGGAAGCCGATGCAGCCGTCGCAGCGCGCGGCCACGCCCACGGCCAGCGCGATCAGTTCCTTGGTCTTGGGATCGAGCGCGCCGCCCGCCATCGCGGCCTTGCCCAGGTCGCCAAAGCCTTTCATCACGCCGGCCTGGGTCGTGTGCAATTGAGCGAGGTTGCCGGAGATGCGCTGGGTGAGTTGCTTGTATTGCGTGGTCACGGGGAGCTTCCTTGTCGAGGGTGAATGGCGGATCGCGCGGCGGACCGGATGGCGAGCCAACCCTTCCCGAAACGCTTAATTTAGTTTATTCTAATTTAGAAGTTTCTAAAATATGATGTACGCCGAAAGAGCCCCCGAAGCATGACCCAACGCAAATCCGATCTTGAACGCTTGCAGGACAGTGCCATACAGGCCGCCGCGCTGCTGCAGGCGGTGGGCAACCCCAACCGATTGCTGGTGCTGTGCCTGCTGCTGGAGCACGGCGAGATGACCGTGGGCGCGATCAATGAATTCGTCGCCCTCAGTCCTTCTGCGCTGTCGCAGCATCTGGCCCGGATGCGCGAGGAAGGTCTGGTGATGTACCGGCGCGAAGCGCAGACGCTGTACTACCGGGTCGAGGACCCGAATGTGGCCAAGCTCATCGCTACGCTCAAGGACATCTTCTGCCCCTGATCCACCATTGTTGCGACGTACCCGACATGACCCTGAAGACCCTGTCTCCCGAAGCGGCCCGCCAGCGCCTGGACCACGGCGCGGTGCTGGTGGACATCCGCGCCGCCGACGAACGCGCCCGCGAGCACATTGCCGAATCGCGCCACATGCCGCTGGACCGGCTTGCGGCGCAGCCGCTGCCGGCCGACGGCGCGGCGGTGGTCATCTTCTACTGCCGCTCGGGCAACCGCACGCAGATGAACGCGCAGCGGCTGCGCGCCTGCGTGGCCGGGGAAGGCTATCTGCTCGAAGGCGGGCTGGATGGCTGGAAGCGCGCCGGCCTGCCCGTGGTGGCCGACGCCCGCCAGCCACTGGAGCTGCAGCGCCAGGTGCAGATCGCCGCGGGCGCGCTGGTCCTGCTGGGCACCGCGCTGGGCATCACCGTGTCGCCGTGGTTCCTGGCACTGGCCGGCTTCGTCGGCGCGGGACTGCTGTTCGCGGGCGTTTCCGGCTACTGCGGGCTGGCGCGCGTGTTGATGAAGGCACCGTGGAATCGCCGGGTCATGGCGAACTGAGCCGTCTTTCTTGTCCGCTTCCTAATCCGTTTTTTGTCCGTTTTTTCGTTGTCAACAGGAGGTCTTATGAAATCCAATGTCGGCGGTATCGATCGTGTCCTGCGCATCCTCGTGGGTGTGGTGCTGGTTGCCCTCGCGGCCACGGGCACGGTGGGCTGGTGGGGCTGGCTGGGCCTGGTGCCGCTGCTCACCGGCCTGGCTGGCTTTTGCCCGCTGTATCCCATCCTGGGCTTCAGCACCTGCCCGTTGAAGGGAAACAAGTGAAGCAGGAACAAAGCGCCCCCGCGGCAAGGCCGCGCCCCATCGCGGGCGCGCCCGCCGCTGCCCCCGCACATCCCCTCCCCGGCCATGCATGCCGGCATGCCGCGGCATGGCCGCGCGGT
This sequence comes from Cupriavidus sp. FW216-B1, assembly GCF_058789195.1. NCBI lineage: Bacteria > Pseudomonadati > Pseudomonadota > Betaproteobacteria > Burkholderiales > Burkholderiaceae > Cupriavidus > Cupriavidus sp. FW216-B1. The sequence goes on from NZ_JBYTEL010000003.1 coordinate 93,873, forward strand.
CGGTCGGCTTGATTATCTGGCCGTTAATTGCGATTCAAGGGCAAGAAAAAGGCCCGCCGCAATGGCGGGCCTCGCGGCGGACCAGGACTACCGCGCCGTTCAGCGCTTGCGCGGCGGCGGCACGTCCGTGCAGACGCCTTCGTAGATCTCGGCTGCCATGCCGATCGATTCGCCCAGCGTCGGGTGCGGATGGATGGTCTTGCCGATGTCCACCGCGTCGGCGCCCATCTCGATCGCCAGGCACACTTCGCTGATGAGGTCGCCGGCATGCGTGCCGACGATGCCGCCACCGATGATGCGGTGGGTTTCCTCGTCGAAGATCAGCTTGGTGAAGCCTTCGTCGCGGCCATTGGCGATGGCGCGGCCGGAGGCGGCCCACGGGAACACGCTCTTGGCGTACTTGATGCCCTGCGCCTTGCACTGGTCTTCGGTCACGCCGGCCCAGGCCACTTCCGGATCGGTGAAGGCCACCGACGGGATCTGCTTGGCGTCGAAGTAGGCCTTCTCGCCGTGCGCGGCCTCGGCGGCGACGTGCGCCTCGTGCACCGCCTTGTGCGCCAGCATCGGCTGGCCGACGATGTCGCCGATGGCGAAGATGTGCGGCACGTTGGTGCGCATCTGCTTGTCGACGTCGATGAAGCCGCGCTCGGTCACGGCCACGCCGGCCTTCTCGGCGCCGATCTTCTTGCCGTTGGGCACGCGGCCCACCGACACCAGCACGAGGTCGTAGCGCTGCGGCTCGGCCGGCGCCTGCTCGCCCTCGAACCTGACGTAGATGCCGTCCGGCCTGGCTTCCACGCCCACGGTCTTGGTCTTGAGCATGACCTTGCCGAAGCGCTGCTTGTTCATCTTGTCCCAGACCTTGACGAGGTCGCGGTCGGCGCCCTGCATCAGGCCGTCGAGCATTTCCACCACGTCGATGCTGGCGCCCAGCGTGCTGTACACGGTGGCCATTTCCAGCCCGATGATGCCGCCGCCGATGACCAGCATCTTGTTCGGCACTTCCGGCAGCTCCAGCGCGCCGGTCGAGTCGATGATGCGCGGGTCCTCGGGAATGAACGGCAGCTTGACCGCCTGGCTGCCGGCCGCGATCACCGCCTTCTCGAAGCGGATCACGGTCTTCTTGCCGGTGGTGGCCTTGCCCTCGCCTTCGGTTTCCTGCACTTCGAGGTGATGCGGGTCGAGGAAGGTGCCGATGCCGCGCACCACCTGCACCTTGCGGGTCTTGGCCATGCCGGACAGGCCGCCGGTGAGCTTGCCGACCACCGTGTCCTTGTAGTGGCGCAGGCCGTCGAGGTCGATCTTGGCTTCGCCGAACAGGATGCCGTGGGCGGCCAGCGCCTTGGCTTCGTCGATCACGGCGGCGTTGTGCAGCAGCGCCTTGGACGGGATGCAGCCCACGTTCAGGCAGACCCCGCCGAGCGTGCCGTAGCGCTCGACCAGCACCGTGTTCATGCCGAGGTCGGCGCTGCGGAAGGCGGCCGAATAGCCGCCGGGGCCCGAGCCCAGGACCAGCATCTCGCAGGTGATGTCGGCACTGCCGGCGTGCGTGGCGGCGGCGGGAGCCGCTGCCGGGGCCGGAGCGGCGGCGGGCGCGGCTGCAGGCGCGGGCGCCGGGGCGGCCGGCTTGGCTGCAGCTTCGCTTTCCACCGTGCAGATCACGGCGCCCTTGGCGACCTTGTCGCCCACTTTCACGCGCACCTCGACCACCTTGCCGGCGGCCGAGGCGGGCACGTCCATGCTGGCCTTGTCGGACTCGAGCACGATCAGCGACTGCTCCAGCTCGATCGTGTCGCCGGCCTTGACCAGCACCTCGATGACTTCCACCGCGTCGAAATCGCCGATATCCGGCACCTGGACTTCGATCACACTCATGCTTTGCTCCTCAAGAACGCGCCCCGCCTCAGATGCGGGCCGCGCCGTCGTTATTGGTTGCCCCGTCGCCGGGCATGTCGCGCAACTGCACCACCTGTACTTCGATCGGCCCCGCCGAACTCTTGTCGAACTCCACGCCCGCGTCCACGCCGATGCGGGCGATGTCCGCCGCGCCCAGCCCGGGCCGCTCGAACACCGCGTGCATGGCGCCGAGCGCGTAGTTGCGCCCCGAGCCGATGCCCCAGAAGCGGTCGAACGAGAACACCTCGCGATACGAGTAGACGCCGAAGATGCCCGCCGGATTGGCGATCAGGCAGACGATCTGCGATGACTCGTAGGGGTCGTCCTCGTCTTCCTTGGTGTTGATGAAATACTCGTTCTTGAGCTTTTCATGCACCTTGAGGAAGGTCCGGAAGACCTCGTCCCGCGAGCCCAGCCGGCAGTCCTCGCCGAGCCCGGCCAGCAGGCTGCGCATGACCGGGAAATGCGCCGTGGTCCCGGCCAGCGCGACGAAGCTCTCGCCCACCGGGAACACCTTCTGGTTGCGCTCGTAGGCGCGCGTGAGCCGCGTGTCGCCGAACGTCACCAGCGCATCGGCGGCAATCGCCACTTCACCGGCCTTCTTGACGACGACGCAGGTGGTCATGGATTTCGCTTCCTGTTCGCTTCCTGTTGGGCCGTGGGCCTGCCGGCGGGCGGCGCCCGGGCCGGCGACAGGCGCGCGCGGCGGGCCGCGCGCGCCCCGCCCGCCTTAAAGGATGATGCGGCGGAAGTCCGCCAGCAACTGGCCGAGATACGCGTTGAAGCGCGCCGCCTCGGCGCCGTCGATGACGCGGTGGTCGTACGACAGCGACAGCGGCAGCACCAGGCGCGGCACGAACTGCTTGCCGTCCCAGACCGGCTTCATGTACGACTTGCTGGCGCCCATGATGGCCACTTCCGGCGCGTTGATGATCGGCGTGAAATGCGTGCCGCCGATGCCGCCGAGCGACGAAATCGAGAAGCAGCCGCCCTGCATCTGGTCCGGCTTGAGCTTGCCGTCGCGCGCGGCCTTGGCGAGCTCGCCCATTTCCTGGCTGATCTCGAGCACGCCCTTCTTGTCCGCGTCCTTCAGCACCGGCACGACCAGGCCGTTCGGCGTATCGGCCGCGAAGCCGATGTTGAAGTACTTCTTGTAGACGAGGTTGTCGCCGTCGAGCGAGGTGTTGAAGTTCGGGAATTTCTTCAGGGCCGCCACGGTGGCCTTGATGATGAAGGCCAGCATCGTGACCTTGACGCCCGACTTCTCGTTTTCCTTGTTGAGCTGCACGCGGAAGGCTTCCAGCTCGGTGATGTCCGCCTCGTCATTGTTGGTGACGTGCGGGATCATGACCCAGTTGCGGTGCAGGTTGGCGCCCGAGATCTTCTTGATGCGCGACAGCGGCTTGCTGTCGATCTCGCCGAAGCGGGTGAAATCGACCTTCGGCCACGGCAGCAGGTTCAGGCCCGCGCCGCCGGCCGGGGCGGCCGCGGCTTGCGCCGGGGCGGCGGTCTGGCCGCTCATCACGCCCTTGACGAAGCGCTGCACGTCGTCCTGCGTGATGCGGCCCTTGGGGCCGGTGCCCGGCACGCGCGACACGTCCACGCCGAGCTCGCGCGCGAACTTGCGCACCGAGGGGCTGGCGTGGGCGGCGGCGCCGGTCACGCCGGCGGCGGGCGCGGCAGTGGGCGCCGGCGCGGCCTGCGGCGCCGGTGCCGCGGCAACGGCAGCAGCCGGCGCGGGCGCGGCGGCGGCCGGCGCCGGGGCGCTGGCGGCAGGCGCGGCGCCCGCGCCTTCGAGAATCAGGATCAGCGTGCCCTGGGACACGTTGTCGCCGATCTTGACCTTGACTTCCTTGACCACGCCGGCGGCGGGCGAAGGCACGTCCATCGTGGCCTTGTCGGATTCCAGCGTGACCAGCGCGTCCTCGGCCTTGATGGTGTCGCCGGGCTGGACGTGGACTTCGATCACGGGCACCGCGTCGTAGTCGCCGATGTCCGGCACCTTGACCTCGATGGGGCCGGTGGCGGCGGCCGGCGCAGGCGCACTGGCGGGCGCCGGGGCCGGCGCGGCAGCGGGCGCGGGCGCAGCGGCCACGGGGGCCGGGGCCGGCGCGGCCGGCGCGGGTGCGGCGGCGGGGGGGGGGGGGGGGGGCGCCGCCCGGTTCCAGCATCACCAGCACGGCGCCTTCGGAGACGTTGTCGCCGACCTTGATCTTGACTTCCTTGACGACGCCGCCCTGCGGCGACGGCACGTCCATCGTGGCCTTGTCCGACTCCAGTGTCACCAGGGCGTCCTCGGCCTGGATGGTGTCGCCCGGTTTCACGTGCACTTCGATGACGGGAACGGCGTCGTAATCGCCGATATCCGGCACCTTGATTTCAATCGCTTGACTCATTCAGTGTCTCCTGGGCAGGACGGCGGGCACGGCAAGCACCAGCGGCGAGGGTACCCTCACCGCCCGGATCTGTCACGCCGCCGCGCCGCAAGGCGCCGGGCTTTCAGCCCGGCCGCCCCGGCGCGGCTGCCGCTCCTGCGGGGGTTTCGTGCAGTCAGCCGGCTTAGACCGACATCGGGTTCGGCTTGCTGGGGTCGAGGTTGTACTTCTTGATGGCTTCGGCCACCTTGTCGCGGCCGATCGCGCCTTCGTCGGCCAGCGCCTTCAGTGCGGCCAGCGCCACCCAGTGGCGGTCCACCTCGAAGAAGTGGCGCAGCTTCTCGCGGGTATCCGAGCGGCCGAAGCCGTCGGTGCCCAGCACCACGTAGCGGCGCGGCACGAACGAACGGATCTGCTCGGCGAACGCGCGGACGTAGTCGGTCGAGGCGATCACCGGGCCGCGCACGCCCTTGAGCTTCTGCGCGACGAACGACTCGCGCGGCGTCTCGGTCGGGTGCAGCAGGTTGAAGCGCTCGGCGTCGTGGCCTTCGCGGGCCAGCTCGGTGAAGCTCGGGCAGCTCCACAGGTCCGACTCCACGCCCCAGTCCTTCTTGAGCAGCTCGGCCGCGGCGATGACCTCGCGGAAGATCGTGCCCGAGCCCAGCAGCTGCACGCGCGGCGCGTTGCTGTTCTCCACGCCCTTGCGGAACTGGTACATGCCCTTGACGATGTCGCGCTCCACGCCAGCCGGCATTTCCGGATGCTCGTAGTTCTCGTTCATCACCGTCAGGTAGTAATAGACGTCTTCCTGCTCCACGTACATGCGGCGCATGCCGTCCTGCATCACCACCGCCAGCTCGTACTGGAAGGTCGGGTCGTAGGAGATGCAGTTCGGAATGGCGGCGTGGAACACGTGCGAGTGGCCGTCTTCGTGCTGCAGGCCTTCGCCGTTGAGCGTGGTGCGGCCCGAGGTGCCGCCCAGCAGGAAACCGCGCGAGCGCATGTCGCCCGCGGCCCAGCACAGGTCGCCGATGCGCTGGATGCCGAACATCGAGTAGTAGATGTAGAACGGGATCATCTGCACGCCGTGCGTCGAGTACGACGTGGCGGCGGCGATCCAGTCGCACATGGCGCCGGCTTCGTTGATGCCTTCCTGCAGCACCTGGCCAGTCTGCGATTCCTTGTAGAACATCAGCTGGTCATGGTCCTGCGGCACGTACTTCTGGCCTTCCTGATTCCAGATGCCGACCTGGCGGAACAAGCCTTCCATGCCGAAGGTGCGCGACTCGTCCGGCACGATGGGCACCACGTGCTTGCCGATCTGCTTGTCCTTGAGCAGCGTGTTCAGGATGCGCACGAAGGCCATCGTGGTGGACACTTCGCGGCCTTCGCCGGTGGCCTTGAGCAGCGCGTCGAACGCGGACAGCTCGGGGATCGGCAGCGGCGCGGCCTTGAGGCGGCGGGCCGGCAGGTAGCCGCCCAGTTCCATGCGGCGCGCGCGCATGTATTCGAGTTCCTTCGAGCCTTCCTCGAAGGTGAGGTACGGCACTTCCTCGATCTTGTCGTCGGCGACCGGGATGTTGAACTGGTCGCGGAACGTGCGGATGGCCTCCACCGGCATCTTCTTCTGCTGGTGGGCCACGTTCATGGCCTGGCCGGCGTCGCCCATGCCATAGCCCTTGATGGTCTTGGCCAGGATCAGCGTGGGCTGGCCCTTGTGCTCGCTGGCGGCCTTGTAGGCGGCATAGATCTTGTGCGGATCGTGGCCGCCGCGGTTCAGGCGCCAGATGTCGTCGTCGGACCAGTCGGCCACCATCGCCTTGAGTTCCGGCGTGTTGAAGAAGAACTCGCGCACGTAGGCGCCGTCCTTGGCCTTGAAGGTCTGGTACTCGCCGTCCACGCATTCCATCATGCGCTTCATCAGCAGGCCCTTGGTGTCGCGCGCCAGCAGCGAATCCCAGCGGCTGCCCCACACCACCTTGATGACGTTCCAGCCGGAGCCGCGGAATTCGGACTCCAGTTCCTGGATGATCTTGCCGTTGCCGCGCACCGGGCCGTCCAGGCGCTGCAGGTTGCAGTTGATGACGAAGACCAGGTTGTCGAGCTTCTCGCGCCCGGCCATGCCGATCGCGCCGAGCGACTCCGGCTCGTCGGTCTCGCCGTCGCCGAGGAAGGCCCAGACCTTGCGGTCGCCGGCCTTGGCCAGGCCGCGGCTGTCCAGGTACTTCATGAAGCGGGCCTGGTAGATGGCCATGATCGGGCCCAGGCCCATCGACACGGTCGGGAACTGCCAGAAGTCCGGCATCAGCCACGGGTGCGGGTAGGACGAGATGCCCTTGCCGTCCACTTCCTGGCGGAAGTTGTCGAGCTGCTCGGTGGTCAGGCGGCCGAGCAGGAAGGCGCGCGAATACACGCCCGGAGCCGAGTGGCCCTGCACGAACACGAGATCGCCGCCGTGGTTCTCGGACGGAGCGTGCCAGAAGTGGTTGTAGCCGACGTCATACAGCGTGGCCGCCGAGGCGAACGACGAGATGTGGCCGCCGACGTTGGTGTGCTTGTTGGCGCGCAGCACCATCGCCATCGCGTTCCAGCGCGTGTACGAGCGGATGCGGTGCTCGACGTCCTGGTCGCCGGGGATGTGGGCCTGCTGCTCAACCGGGATGGTGTTGATGTACTGCGTCTCGGCGTGGAACGGCTGGGTGACGCCGTTCACGCGCGCGTATTCGATCTGCTTGTCGATCAGGAAGGCGGCGCGTTCGGTGCCTTCGGCGGCCAGCACGCCCTGCAGGGCGGCGAGCCATTCGTGGGTTTCCTGGGGATCGGCGTCGTTGGCGCTGCTGGCGCCGAGAATCTGCTCTGGTACAGCTGACATGACTGTCTCCTGGTGAATGCATGCCGCGGCGCTCCCGGATTGGTGTCGTGGGAACCCCGTCCTGACGGTGTCGCTACGGTACGGCGCGGGCCCTGCGAAAACCCTGCCAGGCATTGTCGCCTGCAGCAGGCGCAGCCCCGCCGTCCGTGCTTTTCGGTCGGACCGATTCTATGGAAGCAGATAGGGCAAGACAAGCCAAATTTTCAAATTGCGATATTGTTTCTCATAATGCGGAATATTGCGGCGGCGCATCACGGGCGGCGCGAAGCCTTGCAGGCAGGGGCTTCGCGGCGGTACCCTCGTCGGCAGGAATGACGCAGTGCCGCATTGGCGCTTACCCCAAGCGACGCGGCACGGCAATCCCGCTACACTGGCCCGTCAGTCGTCAATCCCGCCATGCCTTCCCTCATCGATTTTCTGTCCCGCCTGCGCACCGCCATCGTGCCGCCCTCCGCTTCCGGCACCGCCCAGGCGGCCAGCGGCGACTCCGCCGCGGCCGCGCCGCCCGGCCCGCTCACGCCGCTCGCACCGCTGCCGCCGCTGCCGCCGCTCGAATCGCTCGGCCACGCTGACGAGCCGGCCGCCGTGAGCGGCCCGCCGCGCGGCCTGTGGTGGCTGCGCTGGCGCAACCTGGTGGCGACCAGCTGGTTCATGTTCATCCCGCTGGTGGCGATCGTGCTGTTCACGGCGGCGATGGGCGTGATCCTGTGGTCGCTGCACGAGACCGAGCGCCAGCAGCAGCGCGACGCGCTCTACCGCGACGCGGCCTGGGCCCAGCAGCGCGTGCGCCTGTCCCTGCTGAGCAACCAGGACCAGATGGCCTCGCTGGCGCGCGACATCGCCGCCGCGCAGCTCGACCAGGGCGCCTACCGCACCGCGGCCCAGGAAATCCTGCGCGAGAACCCCGAGATCGTCTTCGTCAACTGGCTCGACGCCACCCACCGCGGGCGCTGGTCGCTGCCCTCCACCTCCGAGTTCGCCAGCCGGCTGCGCGAGACCCAGGACCAGCCGCTCGAGCCCGAGGTGCTCGACACCTTCGACGCCGCGCGCGAGACCCAGCGCGTGGTGTACTCGCGCCCGCTGGTCAACGACCGCGGCGACAGCTTCATGCTGATGGAAGTGCCGATCGTGCGCGACAACGAGTTCCTCGGCACGCTCGGCGCGCTCTACTCGATCAACGGCATCCTCACCCACCTGCTGCCGCCCGAGCTGACCGAGCGCTACCGTTTCTCGCTGATCGACAAGAACAACCAGATCCGCGCCAGCACCTCGCTGCGGCCGGTGCCGGGCAACGCGCTGTCCTACGAGGTGCTGCTCGACCCGCCCGGGCATTCGCTGTCGCTGCGCGCCGACGCCTACCCGCCCGCCTCCAACCTGCCCAACAACATGCTGCTGTGGCTGGTGGTGGGGCTGTCGTGCTTCCTGCTGTGGAGCCTGTGGAGCATGTGGCGCCATACCAGCCGCCGCTCCGAGGCGCAGCGCGCGCTGCTGGCCGAGACCTCGTTCCGCCGGGCGATGGAAAACTCCATGCTGATCGGGCTGCGCGCGCTCGACCTGAACGGCCGCATCACCTACGTCAACCCGGCGTTCTGCCGCATGACCGGCTGGCAGGACACCGAACTGGTCGGGCGCATGCCGCCCTTCCCCTACTGGCCGCCCAACGACCAGCAGGAAATGCAGAAGCAGATCGACCTCACGCTGCAGGGCAAGTCGCCGGCCAGCGGCTACGAGATGCGCGTGATGCGCCGCGACGGCAGCAGCTTCCACGCGCGCATGTACGTGTCGCCGCTGGTGGACAGCCGCGGCCGCCATACCGGCTGGATGAGCTCGATGACGGACATCACCGAGCCCAAGCGCGCGCGCGAGGAGCTGGCCGCCGCGCACGACCGCTTCACCACCGTGCTGGAAAGCCTGGACGCGGCCGTGTCGGTGCTGGCCACGGACAAGGCCGAGCTGTTGTTCGCCAACCGCTACTACCGCCAGTTGTTCGGCTGGGAGGCCGAGGGCCACCTCAAGCTGGCCGGCGGCGAGGTCGACAAGGAACAGGTGTCGAGCGACGCCACCGACTACATCGACGCCTACGCCGGGCTGCCGGCGTCGGAGCTGATGCCGTACTCGTCGGATGCGCGCGAGGTCTTCGTGCCCGACATGCAGAAGTGGTTCGAGGTGCGCCGCCGCTATATCCAGTGGGTGGACGGCCACCTGGCGCAGATGCAGATCGCCACCGACATCACGGTGCGCAAGGCGGCCGAGGAAATGACGCGCCAGCACGAGGAGCGCCTGCAGTTCACCAGCCGCCTGACCACGATGGGCGAGATGGCCTCGTCGCTGGCGCACGAGCTCAACCAGCCGCTGGCCGCCATCAACAACTATTGCATGGGCGCGGTGGCGCGGCTCAATTCCGGGCGCAGCAACGCCGAGGACCTGATCCCGATCCTGGAAAAGACCTCGGCGCAGGCGGTACGCGCCGGCACCATCATCAGCCGCATCCGCGGCTTCGTGAAGCGCAGCCAGCCGCAGCGGCGCGAGGCCGCGCTGCACGACATCGTGGCCGATGCGGTGGGCCTGGCCGACCTGGAAGCCACGCGCCGCCGCGTGACCATCCTGACCCGCCTGCCGGCGCCGCCGCTGCTGCTGTACGTGGACCCGGTACTGATCGAGCAGGTGCTGGTCAACCTGCTCAAGAACGCGGTGGAGGCGATGGCCGGCCTGCCCGCCATGCGCTCGACCGGCGTGGTGCGCCTGCACGCGCGCGTGGAGCCCGGCGAGTTCGGCCAGATCGTGCGCATCGACGTGATCGACCAGGGCCCGGGCGTGGACGAGGCCACCAAGGAGCGGCTGTTCGAGCCGTTCTTCAGCACCAAGTCGGACGGCATGGGCATGGGCCTGAACATCTGCCGCTCCATCATCGAGTCCCACCAGGGACGGTTGTGGGTGGAAAACAATGCCGACGGCATCGGCTGCACCTTCAAGATCATGCTGCCGCTGCTGCCGGCGCTGGCTGAACAGTAGCGCCGCGGTAGCGCCACCGCGGCGCCGCGCGGCGCCCCGGCAACGCGGCAGTCCGGGCGCCCGCGCCGGGCGCCGGCCCCTGTTGCTAGCCGCCCGGGCCGGTTACACTTGGCGGCAAATGACTTCGATGTCCCAGGAGACTTCATGAACGTGACGCCAAACCCCACCTCCCACCGCGGCGAAACCGTCTTCATCGTCGACGACGACGAAGCCATGCGCGACTCGCTGACCTGGCTGCTGGAGGGCAATGGCTACCAGGTTCGCAGCTTTACCAGCGCCGAACAGTTTCTCTCCGCCTACGACGCCGGCCAGGTCTCGTGCCTGATCCTGGACGTGCGCATGCCGGGCATGAGCGGGCCGGAGCTGCAGGAGCGCATGATCGCGGAGAACATCAACATCCCGATCGTCTTCATCACCGGCCACGGCGACGTGCCGATGGCGGTGTCCACCATGAAGAAAGGCGCGATCGACTTCATCGAGAAACCGTTCGACGAGTCCGAGCTGCGCTCGCTGGTGGAGCGCATGCTGCAGAAGGCGCGCACCGACCACTCCGCCGCGCGCGAGCAGCGCGCCGCCAAGGATCTGCTGGGCAAGCTCACCACGCGCGAGCAGCAGGTGCTCGAGCGCATCGTGGCCGGCCGCCTGAACAAGCAGATCGCCGACGACCTGGGCATTTCCATCAAGACCGTGGAGGCGCACCGCGCCAACATCATGGAAAAGCTCAACGTCAACACCGTGGCCGACCTGCTGCGCCTGGCGCTGTCGAAGAACGCCTGAGCCCCGCCCGCGGTCCCGCAACGGGGCCGCCGCAACCCGCCGCCGGAGCGCCGGCGGCCGCCCCGCCTTCCTATCCCTTCAGGTATTCCTCGTCGCGGAAGGTCACGACCCATTGCGGCTTGTAGACCACGAACACCGCCACCAGCATGCCGGTGAGGAACGCCTCGCCGAACGCCAGGATCAGCACCGCGGTGAGCGTGTCGGGCAGCGTCAGCACGCCGCCGCGCGCACCGTGGCTGTGCCACACGGCGCGCGCCGCGCCGGCGCCCAGCGCCGCCAGCCCGGCGGCGAAATAGCCGTGGCCGAGGATGAAGACGAACGGATGGCGCGGCAGCAGCCGGCGCATGGCGCCCTGCAGCGCCGCCGACAGCAGCGCCGGCAGCAGGCCCATCCACACATAGCGCGGCCACAGCGCCGCCCAGTCGACGCCGCTCCAGCTCGCGCCGGCCAGGTAGCCCAGGCCGAGCAGCGACACCAGGTCCACCACGAACAGCGACAGCAGCGCCAGCGGCAGCCCGAACAGCGTCACCATCAGCGTGGCGCCGAACAACTGGAACACCAGCCCGCCCGGCAGCGCCACGCGCGCCGTCCACAGCAGCGTCACGAACAGCAGCGCGCCCAGCCAGCCGTGCTGGAGGTCGCCGCGCCGCAGCAGGTGCCAGGGCCGGCGCCACAGCGCCCAGGCCAGCCCGGCCAGCCCGCACGCCGCCAGCCAGGCCTGCGCGGCCGGGCCGTCCGGCGCCATCAGGCGGGCCAGCGCCTCGCTCAGTGAATCGATCGGTACATGCATGGGCAGATGCTACCAGCGCCCCCGCCGAGTTCGCCCCGGGTTGCGTCAACCTTTATAATTCCGCTTTGTTCCCTGTTTCCCCACCTTCCCCCTCCCATCCCCATGCCAGCCCAACTGATCGACGGCAACGCCCTTGCCAAGCAACTCCGCACGGAAGCCGCCCAGCGCGCCGCCCGCCTCACCGAGCGCGGCCACCGCCCGGGCCTGGCCGTGATCCTGGTCGGCGAGGACCCGGCCAGCCAGGTCTACGTGCGCAACAAGGTGAAGGCCTGCGACGACAACGGCTTCCACTCCTCGCTGGACCGCTATCCGGCCGACCTGAGCGAAGCCGACCTGCTGGCCCGCATCGACGCCCTGAACCGCGACCCGAACATCCACGGCATCCTGGTGCAGTTGCCGCTGCCCAAGCATATCGACAGCCACAAAGTGCTCGAGGCGATCGCCCCTGAAAAGGACGTGGACGGCTTCCACGTGGCCAATGCCGGCGCCCTGATGACCGGCGCGCCGCTGTTCCGCCCGTGCACGCCCTACGGCTGCATGAAGATGCTCGAATCGGTGCAGTTCCCGCTGCGCGGCGCGCGCGCCGTGGTGGTGGGCGCCTCCAACATCGTCGGCAAGCCGATGGCGATGCTGCTGCTGCAGGCCGGCGCCACCGTCACCATCTGCAACAGCAAGACGCGCGACCTGGCCGCGCACACCCGCGAGGCCGACGTGATCGTGGCCGCCGTGGGGCGCCGCAACATCATCACGGCCGACATGGTCAAGCCCGGCGCGGCCGTGATCGACGTGGGCATGAACCGCGACGACAACGGCAAGCTGTGCGGCGACGTGGACTTCAACGGCGTCAGGGAAGTGGCCGGCTATATCACGCCGGTGCCCGGCGGCGTCGGCCCGATGACCATCACCATGCTGCTCATCAACACGCTGGAAGCCGCCGAGCGCGCCGCCGGCTGAACGCCGCACGCGCCGCCGCGGTACTGGAAAAACCCCGCCCCGCCCCAATGTGCGGGGTATTGCCTTTATGGCCCCCGCCAAGAGAGACGTCATGGACCAAGCCGCCACCGCCAACGCCGCCAATCCGCTGCTGGACTTTACCGACCTGCCCCGTTTCTCCGAGATCCGCCCCGAACACATCGGGCCGGCGCTGGACACGCTGCTGGCCACCGCGCAGGCCGCGGTCGAGCGCGCCGAGGACCCCGCCACCCCGGCCACCTGGGCCAGCGCCGTGGAAGCGCTCGAAACCGCCACCGAGCCGCTCGGGCGCGCCTGGGGCGTGGTCGGCCACCTGAGCGCGGTGGCGGACACGCCGGCGTTGCGCCAGGCGCACGCCGACAACCTGCCGCGCATGACCGAGTTCTGGTCCTCGCTGGGCCAGAGCCTGGCGCTGTACGATAAGTACAAGGCGATCGCCGCCAGCCCCGAGTTCGCCGCCATGAGCGCGGCGCGGCGCCAGTTGATGGAGAACGAGCTGCGCGGCTTCCGCCTGGGCGGCGCCGAGCTGCCGGAAGACAAGAAGCCGCGCTTCGCCGCCATCCAGGAACAGCAGGCGCAGTTGTCCAAGGCGTTCTCGGATCACGTGCTCGACGCCACCAACGCCTACGCGCTGGTGATCGAGGACGAAAGCCGCCTGTCCGGCATTCCCGCCGACGCGCTGGAAGCCGCGCGCGCCGCCGCCGAGAAGGACGACAAGGCCGGCTGGAAGTTCACGCTGCACTTCCCGTCCTACTTCCCGGTGCTGCAGTACGCCGACGACCGCGCGCTGCGCCAGACCATGTACCAGGCCAGCGTGACCCGCGCGTCCGAGCTGGCCGGGCAATACGGCCAGGGCAAGGCCGAATGGGACAACACCGACAACATGCGCGAACAGCTGGCGCTGCGCCAGGAAGAGGCGCACCTGCTCGGCTACGCCTCCTACGGCGAGGTCTCGCTGGTGCCCAAGATGGCGGAGTCGCCGGCCGAGGTGCTGCGCTTCCTCGACGAGCTGGCCGCGCGCGCGCGCCCGTTCGCCGAGAAGGACTGGGACGAGCTCAAGGCCTTCGCCGCCGGCGAGCTGGGCCTGGCGGAGCTGGCGCCGTGGGACGTGGCCTACGCCTCGGAAAAGCTGCGCGAGCAGCGCTACGCCTTCTCCGAGCAGGAGGTCAAGCAATACTTCCCCGAGCCGCAGGTGCTCAAGGGCCTGTTCGGCGTGGTCGAGAAGCTGTTCTCGGTGCGCATCGAGGCCGACCAGGCCCAGACCTGGCACCAGGACGTGCGCTTTTTCCGCGTGGTCTCGCCCGAAGGCAACCTGCTGGCGCAGTTCTACATCGACCTGTACGCCCGCGAAGGCAAGCGCGGCGGCGCCTGGATGGACGACGCGCGCGGCCGCAAGCTGCTCGGCGACGGCCGCGTGCAGACGCCGGTGGCCTACCTGACCTGCAATTTCTCGGCGCCGGTCGGCGGCAAACCCGCGCTGTTCACCCATGACGAAGTCATCACGCTGTTCCACGAGTTCGGCCACGGCCTGCACCACATGCTCACCCAGGTGGGCGAGCTGGGCGTGTCCGGCATCAACGGCGTGGAATGGGACGCGGTGGAGCTGCCCTCGCAGTTCATGGAGAACTTCTGCTGGGAATACGAGGTGCTGACCGGCATGACCGCGCACGCCGACACCGGCGAGCCGCTGCCGCGCGCGCTGTTCGAGCGCATGCTGGCCGCCAGGAACTTCCAGAACGGCATGATGACGCTGCGCCAGATCGTGTTCTCGTCGTTCGACATGCACCTGCACACCGACTTCGACCCCACCGGCGAGAAAACCGTGCTGGCGCTGTCGCGCGAGATCAACGACCACGCCCACGTGGTGCCGCAGCACCCGCTGTCGCGCTGGCCGAACACCTTCAGCCACATCTTCGCGGGCGGCTACGCGGCCGGCTACTACAGCTACAAGTGGGCCGAGGTGCTGTCCGCCGACGTGTACGCTGCCTTCGAGGAAGCCGCCGGGCTGTCGGGCTCCGTGCTCGACGCCGAGACCGGCGCGCGCTACCGCCGCGAGATCCTCTCGGTCGGCGGCAGCCGCCCGGCGATGGAGTCGTTCACGGCGTTCCGCGGCCGCGCGCCGCAGATCGACGCGCTGCTGCGCCACGGCGGCATGGCCGTGGCGTGATCCCGGCGCATGGCGCGGCCCCGGCATCCGGCCGGAGCCGCGCCGGCGCCCGGGAGACGACTCGAAAAGCGACCCGGAAAGCAGCCCAGGAAGCGCCCCGAAGCGACCCGCGCGGCGCACGCGCGCGCCAGTCCGGCGCGCCGGTCCGAATTGGCTAGACAAGCCCGGTCAAGTAAGATGCGGGCCATGAGCTACCTCCCTCCCGCCGCCGCCTACGCGCACATCAAGAACTACCTCAAGGAAGGCCTCAGCGCGGGCCGCTGGCCACCGGGCACGCTGATGCCGTCGGAATCCGAGCTCGTGACCCAGTTCGGCGTCAGCCGCATGACCGCCAACCGCGCGGTGCGGGAGCTGCAGGCCGAGGGACTGGTCGAGCGCGTGCAGGGCGTGGGCACCTTCGCCAGCCAGCCCTACCGCGCCTCGTCCACGCTGACCATCCGCGACCTCCACGACGAGATCACCGAGCGCGGCCACAAGCACCGCTCCGACGTGCACCTGGCGCGGGCCGAGACGGTCAGCGAGGCGCTCGCCCCGCGCATCGGCCTGCCGGTCGGCAGCCAGGTCTTCCACACGCTCATCGTCCACAGCGAGAACGGCGTGCCGCTGCTGTGCGAAGACCGCTACGTCAATCCCGCGCGCGCGCCGGACTACCTCGGCGTGGACTTCACCCGGACCACGCCCACCAACTACCTGCTGGCCGTGGCGCCGCTGTGGGAGGCCCAGTACTCCATCGAAGCGCAGCTGCCCACCGCGGAAGAGGCGCGGCTGCTCGGCATCAAGGCCAGCGAGCCGTGCCTGATCGTGGTCCGCCGCACCGAAAGCCAGGGCTCGCCGATCACGCTGGCGCGCCTGGTGCATCCCGGCTCGCGCTACACCATCGAGGGCTCGTTCAAGCCCTGACGGCACCGGCTTGCGTCACATCAATGCCGGCGCGCCCGCGCGTCCTATGCTGTAACGGATCACATCCACCCCGACACAGCGGCCGTCGCCGGCGCGGGCCAGCCCCGCCGAGGCGATTGCCCGGGAGCGCCTCCATTGTCTCCATCGCCATCGACCCCAGCCGCCGGCACGCCTTCCGGCGCAACCGGCGCCACTCCCTGGCATGCCCGCGAATGCCATGAGGTGGCACGCGAATACGCGGTCGATCCGGCGCGCGGGCTGGACAGCGAACAGGCGGCGCAACGCGCGCGCGCGCACGGGCCGAACGCATTGCAGGCGGCGCCGCGCCGCAGCGTGCTCGCCCTGGCGGCGGCCCAGCTGGCCGACCCGATGGTGGTGATACTGGTCATCGCGGCCATCGCCTCCGCGATCCTCGGCGACAAGCTGGACGCCCTGGTCATCCTGGCCATCGTGCTGATGACGACCGCGCTCGGGCTGAGCCAGACCTGGCGCGCCGACCGGGCCCTGGCGCAATTGCAGCAGCTGGCGGCGGCGCAGGCCACCGTGCTGCGCGGCGGCCACCCGCATGCCATTCCGGCGCACGAGCTGGTTCCGGGCGACGTGGTCCTGCTCGAGGCGGGCAACCAGGTTCCCGCGGACCTGCGCCTGGTGGAGGTGGCGCAACTGATGGCGGACGAATCGGCGCTGACCGGCGAGTCGGCCACGGTCGCCAAGCACGCGGAGGCCATCGCCGCGCCGGCCGCCACGCTCGGCGACCGCCACAACATGGCCTACCTCGGCACCTCGGTCACGCAGGGCCACGGCCGCGGCATCGTGGTCGCCACCGGCACCGGCACCGAGCTCGGCAAGCTGGCGCGGCACCTCGCGCCCGCGCGGCCGGACACCCCGCTGCAGAAGCGGCTGGCCGCGTTCAGCTGGCGGCTCTCGGTGGCCATCCTGCTGCTGTGCGTGGCGGTGTTCTGGCTGGGCCTGCTGCGCGGCGAGCCGCCCGTGTTGATGCTGCTCACGGCGATCAGCCTCGGCGTGGCCGCGATCCCGGAGGCGCTGCCGGCCGTCGTCGCCATCATCCTCGCGCTCGGCGCCAGGAAAATGGCCACCCGCAAGGCGCTGGTGCGCAAGCTGTCCTCGGTCGAGACCCTGGGATCGGTGACGGTGATCTGCACCGACAAGACCGGGACGCTGACGCAGAACCGCATGCGGCTGGAACGCCTGCTCGCCGACGCCCGGCCGTGGCTGCCGGGCGAGGCGCTGGCCACCCCCTGCCAGCGCCAGTTGCTGGTCGCCGCCGCGCTGTGCAATGACGCGCGCCCCGATCCCGACGCCGGCACCGACATCAGCACCACCTGGATTGGCGACCCGACCGAGACCGCCCTGGCGGATGCCGCGTCCGCCGCCGGCATCGACAAGCTGGCGCTGGAGGCGCGGCTGCCGCGCGTGCAGGAGCAGCCCTTCGACGCGGCGCGCAAGCGCATGACCACCTTCCATCGCCAGGCCGCCGGCTATATCGCCTTCACCAAGGGCGCGCCGGAGTCGGTGATACCGTGCTGCACCTCGCGCCAGACCGCGGACGGCACGCTGCCGATGGCGCCGCGAGCCGCACTGCATGACGCGCTGCGTGACGCGCAGGCCCTGGCCGCGCAGGGCCTGCGGGTGCTGGCCCTGGCCATGCGCGAGCACGATGCCTTGCCCGCCCCCGATGCCGTGGCCGGCGCCGAGTCGTCGCTGACCTTTCTCGGCCTGGTGGCGCTGTTCGACCCGCCGCGCCCGGAAGCGGCGGCCGCGGTGCGCGACTGCGTCACCGCCGGCATCATGCCGGTGATGATCACCGGCGACCATCCCGAGACCGCGCTGGCCATCGCCCGCATGCTCGGCATCCTCGGCGAGCACGGCGGCGAGGTCCTCACCGGCGCCACCCTGGCGCAGCTCGACCGCGCGGCGCTGCAGGCCGCCGTCGCCCACGTCCGGGTCTACGCGCGGGTCGATCCCGAGCAGAAGCTGCGCATCGTCGAAGCGCTGCAGGACCTTGGCCACTTCGTCGCCATGACCGGCGACGGCATCAACGACGCGCCCGCGCTCAAGCGCGCCGACATCGGCGTGGCGATGGGCAGGCAGGGCACCGACATCGCCCGGGAAGCCGCCAGCCTGGTGCTGCTCGACGACAACTTCGCCACCGTGGTGGCCGCCGTGCGCGAGGGGCGCCGCATCTACGACAACATCCGCAAGTTCGTCCGCTATGCGATGACGGGCAACTCGGGCGAACTCTGGGTCATCACCCTGGCGCCGCTGTTCCTGCTGCCCATCCCGCTGCTGCCGGCGCAGATCCTGTGGATCAACCTCGTCACCGACGGCTTGCCGGGCCTGGCGCTCGCCGCCGAGCCCGCCGAGGCGGACGTCATGCGCCGGCCGCCCCGCCATCCGCGCGAGAGCCTCTTCGCGCACGGCATGTGGCAGCACATCCTCGGGATCGGCCTGCTGATCGGCCTGGTCTCGCTGGGCGTCCAGGCATGGGCCCTCGGCCAGGGCCGCGACGGCTGGCAGACGATGGTGTTCACCACGCTGACGCTGGCGCAGATGGCGCACGTGATGGCGATCCGCTCGGAGCACGTCCCACTGTGGCGGCTGCCGCTGGCCACCAACCTGCCGCTGCTCGGCGCGGTCCTGCTCACCCTGTGCCTGCAGCTCGCGGTGATCTATCTGCCGGTGTTCCAGGCGCTGCTCCACACCCGGCCGCTGGATGCGCTGGAACTGGCGGTGTCGGTCGGCGCGGCGGCCATCGTGGCGGTCGCCGTGGAGGCCGGCAAGGCCAGGCGCAATGCCCGCGCGGCGCGGGCCGCCCAGGCCGGCGGGACCGCGGCGCCGGCGCACTGACTGCCGGGGAAAATGGCAAGGCTGGGGGTTGCCCTTGAGAAAGCTAATCCACTGGATTAGAATGGGCCATGAACGAAGCCCTGCGCGGCATTGCCGAACTGCCCACGTACAGCCGGTTGGCCGACAAGCTCCTGAGCGCGGAAGAACGCCAGGACCTGATCGACTACCTCGCCGGGCATCCCAGGGCCGGGGACATCATGGAAGGCACCGGCGGCGTGCGCAAGCTGCGCTGGCGCCGTGGCGGCCAGGGCAAGAGCGGTGGCGTGCGGGTCATCTACTACTACCATGACGACCGCATGCCGCTGTACCTGCTGACGCTCTTCGCCAAGGGTGACAAGGCCAACCTGACCAAGGCCGAGCGCAACGAACTGGCCGGCCTGGTCGATGTGCTGACAGGCATCTGGAAGGAAAGGACACCATCATGAGCACGGCATTCGAAAGCATCAAGCAGGGCCTGCAAGAGGCCATCTCCCACGCCAAGGGCGACGAGCACGGCGTGCGCGTGCACCGCCCCCGCGCCATCGACGTGAAGGCCGTGCGCGCCAAGGTGGGCATGACCCAGGAACAGTTCGCCGCGCGCTTC
The DNA here is from genome assembly GCF_058789195.1 of Cupriavidus sp. FW216-B1. Classification (NCBI taxonomy): domain Bacteria; kingdom Pseudomonadati; phylum Pseudomonadota; class Betaproteobacteria; order Burkholderiales; family Burkholderiaceae; genus Cupriavidus; species Cupriavidus sp. FW216-B1. The sequence continues at coordinate 113,085 of NZ_JBYTEL010000003.1, forward strand.
GGCTTTTCCACGGCAACCCTGCGGCACTGGGAGCGTGGCGACCGCACGCCGCGCGGCCCGGCGCTGGTGCTGCTCAACGTGATCGAGCGCAACCCGCAGGCTGTCATCGAGGCTCTGGCCTGACGGCGGAGCAACATCAAATGAAAAGAGTTTCCCCTATCCCATGAGAATCGCCACCTGGAACGTCAACTCGCTCAAGGTCCGGCTGCCGCAGGTGCTGGACTGGCTGAACGAGCAGGAAAAAGCCGACACGCCCATCGACGCCCTGTGCCTGCAGGAGCTGAAGATGCCGGACGACAAATACCCGCTGGCCGAGCTGGAAAGCGCCGGCTTCCACAGCGTGTTCACCGGCCAGAAGACCTACAACGGCGTGGCGATCCTGGCGCGCGGCGCGACCATGCCGGCGCCCGCCGACGTGGTGCGCAACATCCCCGGCTTCGAGGACACCCAGCAGCGCGTGGTGGCGGCCACCTATGGCGACGTGCGCCTGGTGTGCGCCTATTTCCCCAACGGCCAGGCGCCCGACTCCGACAAGTTCGTCTACAAGCTCGACTGGCTGCGCGCCATGACGGCGTGGCTGCGCGGCGAGCTGGCGAAGTACCCGAAGCTGGCGCTGCTGGGCGACTTCAATATCGCGCCCGAGGACCGCGACGTGCACGATCCGGCCAAGTGGGAAGGCCAGAACCTGGTGTCGCCGCAGGAGCGGGAGGCGTTCCGCGCGCTGGAGGCGCTGGGCCTGACCGATGCGTTCCGCCTGTTCGAGCAGCCGGAGAAGAGCTTCTCGTGGTGGGACTACCGCATGTTCGCCTTCCGCCGCAATGCCGGCCTGCGCATCGACCATATCCTGCTGTCGCCGGCGCTGCGCGAGGCCTGCCGCGGCTGCGTGATCGACCGCGTGCCGCGCGCCTGGGAGCAGCCGTCCGACCACACGCCGGTGGTGGCCACGCTGGATTGAGCCCGCGCGGCGCGGCGCGGAACCGGCCCGCGCGGCCGGCGCCATCGGTATCGCCACCGGCTCGCGCGATGGCCTCCGCGCGGCTACACTGGCGGGCATGAAACCGGCTACCTTCCGCCACCGCAACCTGCCCCACCTGCTGCTGCAGGCCCGCGAAACGCTCATGGCCGGCTTCCGGCCGATCCTGCGCCAGCACGGCCTGACCGAGCAGCAATGGCGCGTGGTGCGCACACTCAACGAGCAAGGCGAGATGGAGCCGAACCAGCTCGCCGACGCCTGCCTCATCCTCAGCCCCAGCCTGACCCGGATGCTGTCCAGCATGGAGGAGGCGGGCCTGATCCTGCGCTCGCGCTGCGCCACCGACCAGCGCCGCCAGCAGATCTCGCTGACGGACAAGTGCCGCGCCATGATCGCCGCGATGGAGCCGCTGATCGAGCGGCGCTACGCGGAGCTGGAGCGCATGATCGGCGCCGAGCGGCTCGGCAAGGTCTACGGCGCGCTCGACGAACTGCTGGAGAGCTTCGACGCGAAGGACCCGCGCGCATGAGCGCGGCCGGCCCCGGCGCGATGCTGGCGCGCCTGCTGCCGGCGTGGCGCCACCGGGTCGGCGCCGCCTCGCTGCGCGCCGACCTGGTGGCCGGCCTGCTCGGCGCGGTGCTGGTGCTGCCGCAGGGCGTGGCCTTCGCCACGCTGGCCGGGCTGCCGCCCCAGTACGGCATCTACGCGGCGGTCATCCCCTGCATCGTGGCCGCGCTGTTCGGCTCGAGCTGGCACGTGATGTCGGGGCCGACCAACGCCAACTCGCTGGCGCTGTTCGCCATGTTGAGCCCGGTGGCCTTCGCCGGCAGCCCGGCCTACATCAACCTCGCGCTGGCCGTGACCATCATGGTCGGCGTGCTGCAGCTGGCGGTGGGCACGCTGCGGCTGGGCTCGCTGGCCAACTTCATCTCGCCCTCGGTGCTGCTCGGCTTCACCTGCGGCGCGGCGACGCTGATCGGGCTCTACGCGCTCAAGGACCTGTTCGGGCTGGCCGTGCCCACCGGCACCAGCGCCTTCGGCGTGGTGCGCTTCCTGCTGGACAACGCCGCCGCCATCAACTGGAGCGCGTTTACCGTGGCGGTGGTCACGCTGGCCGTCACGCTCGCCGTGAAGCGCGTCTGGCGCCGCCTGCCGTTCATGCTGCTGGGCCTGCTGGCCGGCTACGGCACGGCCCTGCTGCTCAACGCGCCGGGCTGGAGCCGGGGCGCGCGCCACGTCAACGTGGTCGGGCCGATTCCCTCGGCGATCCCGCCCTTCCATCTGCCGGACATTGCCTGGCAGGCCGTGCCCGACCTGCTGGGCATCGCCGCGGCGCTGACCATCGTGGCGCTGGGCCAGTCGATCTCGATCGCCAAGGCGGTGGCGCTGCGCTCGGGCCAGCATATCGACGCCAACCGCGAGTTCATCGGCCAGGGCCTGTCGAACATCGCGGGCGGCCTGTTCTCGGCCTACATCTCGTGCGGCTCGCTGAACCGCTCGATGCCCAACTACGAGGCCGGCGCGCAGACTCCGCTGGCCGGCGTGTTCTCGGCGCTGCTGCTGGTCGTGCTGGTGACGGCCAGCGCGCCGCTGCTGGCGCAGATTCCGCTGGCGGCGATTGCCGCGATGCTGCTGCTGGTGGCGTGGGGCCTGTTCGACTTCGCGCGGCTGCGGCGCATCGCCAGCCTGAGCCGCGCCGAGTTCGCCATCGCCATCAGCACGTTCGCCGCCACGCTCGCCATCCGCCTGGAGATGGCGGTCCTGCTCGGCACCATCCTGTCGCTGGTGGCCTATCTCTACCGCACCTCGCGCCCGGCCGTGCGCAGCCTGGTGCCGGACGCGGACGACCCCGAGCGCCGCTTCACCCCGCTCGACGAACTGCGCCGGCCGCAGCCGGAATGCCCGCAACTGAAACTGCTGCGCATGGAAGGCGCGATCTACTTCGGCGCCGTGCAGTACGTCACCGACCGGCTGCACCACGCGCGCACGGCGCACCCCGGGCAGATCCACCTGCTGGCCATGACCAAGAGCATGAACTTCATCGACCTGGCCGGCGCCGAGATGTGGGAGAGCGAACTGACCGAGCGGCGCGCGGCCGGCGGCGATCTCTATTTCCACCGGCCGCGCACGCAGGTATTGCAGACCTGGGAGCAGACCGGCTTCACCGCCAAGCTGGGCGAGGACCACATCTTCCCGACCAAGCGGCAGGCCCTGCACACCATCATCGCCCGGCTCGACCCGGCGGTGTGCCGCGCCTGCCGCGCGCGCATCTTCGAGGAATGCGCCAGCCGCCCCGGCGCCGCCGCGCAGCCGGCATGAAGCGCGCGCAATGCGGCATTGCCACGGCACGCGGCACGGCATGCGGCACGATGGCGGCTAGTAGCGACGGGGAGTGAAACGAAAAGAGAAACGCCGGAGAATCCGGCGCCAGGCAACTGCTGGCGAATCGCCGGCAGCCGCAAACACATGAAACGGGCGCCCGGGATCGGACCGATGACCGGCCCGGACTGAAACCCGTTTCAGAGCGGCGCCACGTGGGCGCGCTTGACTACCACCGGCTGTGCGGCGCCCTGCTCGATCAGCACCACGGCGGCGCGCTCGATGGTCTCGCGCCCGGCGCGGAAAGCTTCTTCGAGCGACAGCACCTGGTCGGCGCTGAAGCCTTCCCACAGCGCCTCGCGCGTCACCACGCAGGTGACGGGTTGGCCGTCGACGACGGCGTGGAACAGCAAGCCTTCATTGTTGATATCGTAACGCTCTTGCTCTTGGAACTTGATATCCATCGGTACAGCCCTCCATTGCAAGTGAAAAAACATCCTAACATGGGTCGGCCCGACTCGTCCGCAAAGGCCTACGCTTCGTTCGCCTCCGGACGTGACCGCCGCAGGCGCGGGCAAGTTCCCGCCGCGTGCGCCGGCTTCATGCGTGATCGCCGCGCAAGCGCCGCCAACGCGGAACGAAGAAAAAGCACTAAACGTTTGACAAACTCAAAAACGATGATAGAATCTCTTTCTTCGTTGGGGCGTTAGCTCAGTTGGTAGAGCAGCGGACTCTTAATCCGTAGGTCGAGTGTTCGAGTCACTCACGCCCCACCAGCGAATTCAAAGAAGCCGGTAGCAGAAATGCTCCCGGCTTTTTTCTTTTCCGCTTTCCTTTTTTGTTTCCCGCGCCTGCCGCTTTTCCCCGTTTTTTCGTTGCCGCTGCGCGCGCCTCTTGTCCGCTTCGGTGTCTGCGTCGTCCCGACATTGATACCGCATCAATGTGACAGATGTCATCGGCACGATCGGCCGCCGCGGCATCTCGGCACGCCATCCTCGCGCGCAAAAAAAAGCCCGCGGGTCTGCGGGCTCGGGAAGGGTCAGGGGCGTTCGGGGAACGTCCCGGGGACAAGTGTGAATACATGGGAAACATGATGCTGCCCCACTCGAGTGGGGTCGCGCGCACGTGGCATTCCGGTCCTGCGCGCGCGGCGCCCGCCGCGCAGGCTTACGCCGGCGCGGCGGCGCGCTCGAACAGCGCGCGCGCCAGGCCGCGGTGCCGCGCCAGCACGCGCGGCAACTCCGCGCTCAGCAGCTCGCCGCCGCGCACCACCACCTTGCCGTTGATGACGCTGGCGGCAACATTGCCGGGCGTGCAGAAGACCAGCGCCGCCACCGGGTCGTGGCCGGCGCCGGCGTAGGCGACCGCGCGCATGTCGAAGGCAACGAAGTCGGCCGACATGCCGGGCGCCAGCGCGCCGATGTCGTCGCGCCCGAGCACGCGCGCGCCGCCCAGCGTGGCGATCTCCAGCGCCTCGCGCGCGCTCATGGCCGCGGGGCCGTAGCCCACGCGCTGCAGCAGCATGGCCTGGCGCGCCTCGCCGAGCATGTGGGCGCCGTCGTTGGAAGCGCTGCCGTCCACGCCCAGCCCGACCGGCACGCCCGCGTCGCGCATCGCGCGCACCGGGGCGATGCCCGACGCCAGCCGCATGTTGCTGCACGGGCAATGGGCCACGCCGGTGCCGGTGCGCGCGAACAGCGCGATGCCGTCGCCGTCGAGCTTCACGCAGTGCGCGTGCCACACGTCGGGACCGACCCAGCCGAGTGCCTCGGCGTACTGCGCCGGCGTCAGGCCGAAGCGCTCGCGCGAATAGGCGATGTCGTTGTCGTTCTCGGCCAGATGGGTGTGCATCGACACGCCGTAGCTGCGCGCCAGCCGCGCCGACTCGCGCATCAGGTCGCGCGACACGGAAAACGGCGAGCACGGCGCCACCACCACGCGCAGCATGGCGTGGCGCGAGGCATCGTGATACCGCTCGATCAGCCGCTGGCTGTCGGCAAGGATGGCGCCCTCCTCTTCCACCACCGAGTCGGGCGGCAGGCCGCCCTTGCTGCGGCCGACGCTCATCGAGCCGCGCGCGGCATGGAAGCGCATGCCCATGTCCGCCGCCGCCGCGATGGCGTCGTCGAGGCGCGCGCCGTTGGGGTAAAGATAGAGATGGTCGCTGGTGGTGGTGCAGCCCGACAGCATCAGCTCGGCCATCGCGGTGCGCGTGGAGACATCGATCATCTCCGGCGTCAGGTGCGACCACAGCAGGTAGAGGCTGCCCAGCCAGGAGAACAGCTCGGCGTCCTGCGCCGCCGGCACCGCGCGCGTGAGGCTCTGGTACATGTGGTGATGCGTGTTGACCAGGCCCGGCGTGACCACATGGCCGCGCATGTCGAGCACCTCGGCCCGCCCCTCGTCGATCAGGCGGCGGTACTGCGGCGGCAGGTCCGCGCTGGCGCCGACCCATTCGATGGCCGGGCCTTGCGCCACCAGCGCGCCGTCGGCGATCTCGCGGCGCCGTTCGTCCATCGTCACGAGCACGTCGGCGTGGAGCAGGATCAGCGGCATGGCGGCATCTCCGGAGCGGTTGTGGAAGGCCCGGGCAGTCTACGGCGCCGGCCGCGCCCGGCAAAGCATCGAATTGCGCCGATGCTGTGCGCAAAATCAGCACAGCGCCGGCCGGAGATTTGCGGGCTAGCGCGCCGCGCCGAACACCTCGGCCAGCGCGGCGCCGATGCGCCCGGCCATCAGGCCGGCGGCCGCGCCTGGCTCGCCGCGCGCCCGCGCCACCAGCCGCAGGGTCTGGCGCGGCAGGTTGCCGTCGCGCAGCGGCAGCCACGCGAGCGTGCCGCGCGCGCGTTCGTCGAGCACGTCGAGCGGATTGAGAAAGGCGATGCCGTCGCCGAGCATGACCAGGCTGCGCATCAGCGCGGTCGAGGTCGTCTCCGTGGCCGCCAGGACCGCCAGCCCCGCACGCGCGAAGCCTTCGTCGAGCAGGCCGCGCAGCGACATCGAGGGCGCGGGCAGGATCACCGGCCACGCCAGGCATTCGGCCAGCAGCGCCGACGGCTGCGCCGCCAGCACGTGGCCCGGCGCCACCACCGCGCCGACCGGCCAGTCGCTGCCGGCGAGGATGCGGAATGCGGCCACGTCGGGCAGGTCGTAGCCCAGGCCGAGGTCGGCGTCGCCACGCTCGACGGCGGCGGCGATTTCCGCCACCGGCAGGTCGAGCAGGCGCACCAGGATGCCCGGGTACTGCTGGCGGAAACCATGCACCAGCGACGGCATCAGCGAGCCGGCCAGGCCGGCCGTGGTGGCGACCGTGACCTCGCCCTGGCGCATGCCCTTGACGGCCTCGATCCGGCTGCGCAGCAGCTCGTGCTCGCGCAGGGTCTGGCGCACGTGGGCCAGCACCATCTTGCCGAGCGGCGTGAGCCGCAGCCGCTTGTTGATGCGCTCGAACAAGGGCGCGCCCAGCTCGGCCTCCAGATCCAGGATCTGCCGGTTGATCGCGGTCGGCGCCACATGCAGGTGCAGCGCGGCCTGGCGGATCGAGCCGCGGCTCACCACCTCGTCGAGGTAGCGCAGGACTCTGGCATGCATGAAGGGTTCTCCGTGTGCGGGGACTGGCGATGGCCGGAACGAGCGCATTGTAGCCGCCGCCCCGTCATCGGATTCACAAGAAAATGCACGCAGCTATTGCGCAATCGAAAATGCCTTGATATAATTTTTGACTTCGTTGGGGCGTTAGCTCAGTTGGTAGAGCAGCGGACTCTTAATCCGTAGGTCGAGTGTTCGAGTCACTCACGCCCCACCAGCGAATTCAAAGAAGCCGGTAGCAGAAATGCTCCCGGCTTTTTTCTTTTCCGCTTTTCATTTCCCCTTCCTTTTCTTTCCCCACGCTTTCCCCACGCGCTTGTCCGCTTCGATTTTCACGCGGGCCGCGGCTTGCCGTGTCGATTCCCGGCCGCGGCGGCCCCGGGTGAATACCGGATTTCCGCCAACTTGATACCGGGTTGATACTGATTCCGCCCCGCCCGCTTTCACGGTTGAATTGCACCTGAAGCACATCGCGGAACATAGTTCCGCATCACGGAACAACTCCGGTCGCTTCGGCAAATCCGGGCGCGCCCTGCCGCCCGGAACACTGCGGCAAGCCAGCAGGGAATCACAACAACAAGACGGGACCAGACACGGGAACCCGCCATGCCCGCGCCTCCGTTGCCGCACCCGCAAGCCAACCTGGAATCTTCGGAGCCTCTCTTGAAAGCAGTCCTGAAAATCAGCAGTGCAGCCTGCCTGGCCCTGTTCGGCCTGTGCCAGGGCGCGATGGCGCAAAGCTATCCCACCAAGCCGATCCGCCTCATCGTGCCGTTCGCCGCGGGCGGCACCACCGACATCGTGGCGCGCTCGGTGGCCGACGGCATCGGCCGCGAACTGGGCCAGCCCGTGGTGGTGGAAAACCGCGGCGGCGGCGGCGGCGCGATCGGCGCCGATGCACTGGCCAAGTCCGCGCCGGACGGCTACACGCTCGGCATCGCCACGGTCAGCACGATGGCCACCAACCCGGCCACCAACGCCCGCAACCCCTACGACCCGCTCAAGGACTTCGCGCCGATCACCAACCTGGTCAATGTGCCGAACGTGCTGACGGTCAACCCGAAGGTGCCGGCCAAGACCGTGCAGGAATTCGTCGCGCTGGTGAAGGCCAACCCCGGCAAGTACAGCTACGCCTCGGCCGGCAAGGGCAGCATTTCGCATCTGGACGGCGAGCTGTTCAAGTTCTTGACCAAGACCGACATGGTCCACGTCCCCTACCGCGGCTCGGGCCCGGCGCTGAACGACACGCTGGCCGGCCAGGTCAGCGGCCAGTTCGACAACCTGCCCTCGTCGATGCCGCACATCCAGGCCGGCAAGCTGCGCGCGCTGGCGGTGGCCGCGCCCAAGCGCGTGGAAGGCCTGCCCGACGTGCCGACTTTCGCCGAGGCCGGCATGAAGGACATGAACAACATGGCCTGGTATGGCCTGGTGGCGCCCGCCAACACGCCGGCCGCCGTCATCGCCAAGGTGCACGACGCTGCCGTGAAGACGCTGCAGGACCCCAACGTCAAGCGCCGGCTGGCCGAAAGCGGGGCCTATCCCGACGGCAACACGCCGCAGCAGTACGCCGCGCAGATCAAGCGCGAACTGGAACTGCGCAAGAAGATCGCGCACGACCAGAACATCACGCTCGAGTAAGCCTCGCGGCGGCCCCCGGCCCGATGCGGCGGGGGGCCGCCGGCCCTTGCCGCCCGCCTGTTGTTGCCATGCCGCACCACTTGATCTGGCGCAGTATTCGTACCCGTCCTTGGTGCTTCAATATAACGGGAAGGAAATTGACATCGCAGGGCCCTCCCGAGTCGGTAAAGTAACCGGGTCAGACAACCAGTACGACGGCCGTGCCCCCTGCCCACGGCCAAACCCATGAGGACAAGCAATGCGCAACAAGACCGTATCCGCTCTGATGATCGTCGCCGTGACCGCTTTCGGGGGCGCGCAGCTGGCGCACGCCCAGAAGAACTACACCGATGGTGGCGACCTGTATGGCGGCGCCCACACCAACAAGGGCGATCCGAACAAGAACGCGGCCAAATCCGGCAAGTTCGATCCGTATACCGATGGCGCGAAGAAGTCGACCAAGTCCAATCTGAGCGCGGACGGCGCCAAGAAGAAGGCTGATCCCTATACGGACGGCGCCAAGTCCGGCAAGCCCGATCCGTACACCGATGGTGCCAAGTCGGGCAAGTTCGACCCGTACACCGACGGCGCCAAGGCCGCGCCCAAGCAGTAATCGCCAGCCTGCCCGCATTGCGCGGGCATTGCCGCGGATGGTGCGCCAGCGCACCGTCCGCGCGCGTCCCCGGCGGCAGCATCGGCATAGCCGAGATTGCAACGCCCGCTTGAAACGCCATCGCGCGGATGACGCCGCGTGGCGAAGTGTGAGATATATCCCGGCAGGAAAACTGGAAAGCAGCAGGAAGGCTGCAGAAAGGCCGCCGACAGGCAGCCACGCGGCGTCCCGTCAGGCTGTGGCCGCGCCCGTACGCGCATCCTCGCCCGCGATCGCGCCCGCGGCTTTGCCTCCCGGCCCCGCTCCTTCCGTGGAGACCATCATGCTCGATGTCCTGATACTCATGGCTTCCTCCCTCGTCCTGGCGGTGCTGATCTTCAAGGGATAGCAGCCAGCGCAAGACGGCGGAACGGCGCGGCGCGCGTCCGCCCCGCCGCCCGGGCCATCAGGCGCTCAGGCCGCCGCCAGCGCCGGGGTGGCGCTCATGGTGCCCTGCTCGCGCAGGCGCGCGTGCCAGGCCAGCGCTTCCTCGATCAGGTGCGGCGTCTGGCCGCCGCGCCGTCCGGCGCGCGTCACGTAGTCCTGCAGCAGGTCGCGGTAGAGCGGGTCCGCGCAATTGGCGATGATCTGCTGCGCGCGCTCGCGCGGCGCCAGGCCGCGCAGGTCGGCCAGGCCGTGCTCGGTCACGATGACGTCGACATCGTGCTCGGTATGGTCCACGTGCGAGACCATCGGCACGATGCTGGAGATCGCGCCCGCCTTGGCCACCGACTTGGTGACGAACACCGAGATATGCGCGTTGCGCGCGAAGTCGCCGGAGCCGCCGATGCCGTTCATCATGTGCGTGCCGCCCACGTGCGTGGAATTCACGTTGCCGTAGATGTCGCACTCCAGCGCCGTGTTGATGGTGATCAGGCCCAGCCGGCGCACCAGCTCCGGATGGTTGCTGATCTCCTGCGGGCGCAGGATCACGCGCGAGCGGTAGCGCGCCAAGTCCGCCAGGAAGCGCGCATAGACCGGGCCGCTCAGCGTCACCGAGGAGGCCGAGGCGAAACTCAGCCGGCCCGCGTCCAGCAGCTCGATGGTGCTGTCCTGCAGCACCTCCGAATACATCTTCAGGTCGCGGAACGGCGAATCGACCAGGCCGTGCAGCACCGCGTTGGCGATGGTGCCGATGCCGGCCTGCAGCGGCTGCAGCGACGGCGCCAGCCGGCCCGCGCGGACCTCGTGCAGCAGGAATTCGTTGAGGTGCCCGGCGATCTGCCGGGTGTCCTGGTCGGGCGGCAGCGCGCTGGACGGGCTGTCGTCCTTCTGCGTGATGACGATGGCGGCGATCCTGGCCGGGTCCACCGGGATGTAGGTCAGGCCGATGCGCTGGTCCACCGCGGTCAGCGGGATCGGCTCGCGGCCGGGGCGCGGCGTGGGCAGATAAATGTCGTGCAGGCCTTCCAGCTCGGCCGGCATGTTGAGGTTGATCTCGACGATGACCTTCTCGGCCTGCATGGCGAAGCTGGCGGAATTGCCCACCGAGGTGGTCGGCACGATGCCGCCGCTCTCGGTGATGGCCGCCGCCTCCACCACCGCCACGTCCACCGGCGCGATCTGGCGGCCGCGCAACTGCTCCACGGTCTCGGACAGATGCTGGTCGATGAACATCACTTCGCCGGCGTTGATCTTGCGCCGCAGGGTCGGGTCGACCTGGAACGGCAGGCGCCGCGCCAGCACGTTGGCCTCGGCCAGGATCTTGTCGGTGTCGTTGCCCAGCGAGGCGCCGGTCATCAAGGTGATGCGCAGTGGCTCGGTCGCCGCGCGCCGGGCCAGCGCCTCCGGCACCGCCTTGCAGTCGCCGGCCCGGGTAAAGCCGCTCATGCCCACGGTCATGCCATCCCGGATCAGCGCGGCGGCGGCATCCGCCGGCATGATCTTGTCGAGGAGGCTGGCCAGCCGGATTCGTTCCTTGTACATCTTATATGTCTCCATGAAACCTGCCCCGACCGGCCGCTGGCTGGCGCACGCCGTGGATGGGCCTTGCCCCCCGTCCGGCTCGCGCTGGCTACCCGACGGTAAGGCGCAGATAAGCAGTGTAGCCAGAGCGGACATATTCCAGCGGCGATATAAAGTCATGGATCCTAGTCGCTAAATTCATACCTGCCCCGGCGCCACCCGGCCATCACACGACTGACACGCCGCGCGCCTCTTTATGCTCTACAGTAGTTAGCAGGCTCATGCCGCCCCCGGCCCGGCACCGCACCACGGCGCCGCGCGGGCCCGGCGCGCATGGACCTGCCGAAACGACCCCGGGGAGACACCATGCTGGCGGAAAGCGAAACGCGACTGGCCCGGTTGCTGGCCGACCTGATGCAGTTCGCCCAGGGGCGCCTGCCCGGCGACATGTTCGCCAGGGCGGAGCCGTTCCTGCGGCACTACTACGACCTGGCCGACGCCGACGACCTGCTGCAGCGGGAAGTGGCCGACCTGTACGGCGCGGTGATGGCGCACTGGCAGACCGCGCAGCGCTTCGTCTCCGGCAGCGCCCGGCTGCGGGTCTACAACCCCAACCTGGAGCAGCACGGCTGGCATTCCGACCACTCCGTGGTGGAGATCGTCAACGACGACATGCCGTTCCTGGTGGATTCGGTGACGATGGAGATCAACCGGCTCGGGCTGGCCCTGCACTCCGCCATCCACCCGGTGTTCCGGGTCTGGCGTGAGGCCGACGGCAGCATCGCCAGGGTCGCGCTGCCCGGCGACGGCGAGGCCGGCGCACCGCCGGCGAACACAGCGGCGAACACAGCGGCGGACACAGCGGCGGACACGCCAGCCGCGGGCGGGCCGCGGCTGGAATCGTTCATCCACTTCGAGGTCGACCGCTGCGGCGACGCCGCCACGCAGGAAGCGCTGCGCAACGGCATCGCGCGCGTGCTCGGCGACGTGCGCGCCGCGGTCGAGGACTGGCCCGGCATGACCGCCACCGCCGCCGCCACCGTCGAGACGCTGGCCCAGCCCCCGCACGGCCGCCAGCCGGAGACCCAGGAAGCCTGCGCCTTCCTGCAATGGATGCTCGACGACCACTTCACCTTCCTCGGGCAGCGCGACTACGAACTGATCACCCGGGACGGCCGCTTCTACCTGCGCGGCGTGGCCGGGTCCGGCGCCGGCATCCTGCGCGAGAGCCTGCGCCCGGCGGAGGCCGGCGCGCTCACCGAGCTGCCGGCGGCCGCCAGCAGCGTGATCGAGGGCAGCTCGCCGATCTTCGTCACCAAGGCCAACTCGCGCGCGACCGTGCACCGGCCCGGCTACCTGGACTACATCGGCGTCAAGCTGGTCGACGCCAACGGCAAGCTGTTCGGCGAGCGCCGCTTCGTCGGGCTCTACACCTCCACCGCCTACATGATGTCGTGCGCGGAGATCCCGCTGGTGCGGCGCAAGTTCGCCAACGTCCTGGCGCGCGCGGGCTTCCTGACCAAGGGCCACCTGTACAAGTCGCTGGTGACCATCCTCGAGCAGTATCCGCGCGACGAACTGTTCCAGGCCGACGAGGACGAGCTGGCCGACATCGCGCTGGGCATCCTGCGCCTGCAGGAGCACCAGCGCATCCGCCTGTTCGTGCGCCGCGACCGCTTCGACCGCTTCGTCTCCTGCCTGGTGTTCGTGCCGCGCGACAAGTACAACACCGACCTGCGCCAGCGCATCCAGAAGCTGCTGATGACCGCGTTCCACGGCAATGGCTGCGAGTTCACGCCGCAGTTGTCGGAGTCGCCGCTGGCGCGCATCCAGCTCATCGTGCGCGGCGAGCCCGGCACCATGCCCGAGGTCGACCCGGCCGAGCTCGAGGCGCGCATCGTGCAGGCCGCGCGCCGCTGGCAGGACGACCTCGCCGCCGCGCTGCTCGACAGCAACGGCGAGGAACAGGGCAACCGCCTGCTGCGCCGCTACGGCGATGCGTTCCCGGCCGGCTACCGCGAGGACTATCCGGCCCGCACCGCGGTGCGCGACATCGAGCTGATGGAGGCCGCGCTGGCCAGCGGCGGCGTGGCCATGAACCTGTACCGGCCCATCGAGGCCGCGCCCGGCGCGTTCCGCTTCAAGGTCTACCGCGCGCGCGAGCCGATCGCGCTGTCGCTGAGCCTGCCCATGCTGGAGCATCTCGGCGTGCGCGTGGACGAAGAGCGGCCCTACCTGATCGAGCCCAGCGGCGCGGCGCCGGTCTGGGTGCACGACTTCGGGCTCGAGATGGCCGACGGCGTGGCCGCCGGCGCCGGTGCCGACCTCGGCGCCGACATCGAGCGCATCAAGGCGCTGTTCGAGGATGCCTTCGCGCGCGCCTGGAACGGCGAGATCGAGAACGACAATTTCAACCGCCTGGTGCTGCGCGCCGGGCTCGCCGCGCGCGACGTCACCATCCTGCGCGCCTATGCGCGCTATCTGCGCCAGGTCGGCTCGACCTTCAGCGACGCCTACATCGAGCGCGCGCTGACCGGCAACCCGGCCATCGCCGCGCAACTGGTGGCGCTATTCGCGGCGCGCTTCGACCCGGCCACCGAGGCCGCGCGCGCGGCGCACTGCGAGCGGCTGCTGCAGGCCATCGGCGGCGCGCTCGACCAGGTGCCGAACCTGGACGAAGACCGCATCCTGCGGCTGTTCCTCGGCGTCATCAACGCCACCGTGCGCACCAACTATTTCCGCCACGGCGCCGACGGCGGGCCGCGCCCGTGCCTGTCGTTCAAGTTCGACCCGGCCCGCGTGCCGGGCCTGCCCGAGCCGCGCCCGATGTTCGAGATCTGGGTCTACTCGCCGCGCGTCGAAGGCGTGCACCTGCGCGGCGGCCCGGTGGCGCGCGGCGGCCTGCGCTGGTCGGACCGGCGCGAGGACTTCCGCACCGAGGTGCTCGGCCTGATGAAGGCGCAGATGGTCAAGAACACCGTGATCGTGCCGGTCGGCAGCAAGGGCGGCTTCGTGGTCAAGCGCCTGCCGCCCGCCGGCGACCGCGACGCGGTGCTGCAGGAAGGCATCGCCTGCTACCAGACCTTCCTGCGCGGCCTGCTCGACGTGACCGACAACCGCGTCGCCGGCGCGCTGGTGCCGCCGCCCGAGGTGGTGCGCGACGACGGCGACGACCCCTATCTGGTGGTGGCCGCCGACAAGGGCACCGCGAGCTTCTCCGACTACGCCAACGCGATCTCCGCCGAATATGGCTTCTGGCTCGGCGACGCCTTCGCCTCGGGCGGCTCGGTCGGCTACGACCACAAGAAGATGGCCATCACGGCGCGCGGCGCGTGGGAATCGGTCAAGCGCCATTTCCGCGAGATGGGCATCGACATCCAGTCCACCGATTTCACCGTGGCCGGCGTCGGCGACATGTCCGGCGACGTGTTCGGCAACGGCATGCTGCTGTCGCCGCACATCCGGCTGGTGGCGGCCTTCGACCACCGCCACATCTTCCTCGACCCCGCGCCCGACCCGGCCGCCAGCCTGCGCGAGCGCCAGCGCCTGTTCGCGCTGCCGCGCTCGAGCTGGGCCGACTACGACGCCAGCCTGATCTCGGCCGGCGGCGGCGTGTTCCCGCGCACCGCCAAGGCCATCGCGCTCACGCCCGAGGTGCAGGCCTGCCTGGGCACCAGCGCCGCGGCGCTGTCGCCGGCCGACCTGGTCCACGCGATCCTGCTGGCGCCGGTCGACCTGCTCTACAACGGCGGCATCGGCACCTACGTCAAGTCCAGCCGCGAGACGCATGCGCAGGTCGGCGACCGCAGCAACGACGCGGTGCGCGTCAACGGCGCCGAACTGCGCTGCAAGGTGGTGGGCGAAGGCGGCAACCTCGGCTTCACCCAGCTCGGGCGCATCGAGTTCGCGCTGCACGGCGGGCGCATCAACACCGACGCGATCGACAATTCCGCCGGCGTGGACTGCTCCGACCACGAGGTCAACATCAAGATCCTGCTCGGCCTGGCGGTGTCCGACGGCGAGATGACCGAGAAGCAGCGCAACAAGCAACTGGCGGAGATGACCGACGAAGTCGGCCTGCTGGTGCTGGAGGATAACTACTACCAGACCCAGGCACTCTCGGTGGCCGGCCGCGGCGCCGCCGCGCTGCTCGACCAGGAAGCGCGCCTGATCCACTGGCTGGAGCGCGCCGGGCGCCTCAAGCGCGCGCTGGAGTTCCTGCCCGCCGACGAGGAAGTGGTCGAGCGCAAGGCGGCCGGGCTGGGCCTGACCTCGCCCGAGCGCGCGGTGCTGCTGGCCTACAGCAAGATGTGGCTGTACGACGAACTGCTCGCATCGAGCCTGCCCGAGGACCCGCTGGTGGCGGGCCTGCTGCCGGCCTACTTCCCGCGGCCGCTGCGCGAGCGGCATGCCGAGGCCATGCTGCGCCACCCGCTGCGGCGCGAGATCCTGTCCACGCACCTGACCAACACGCTGGTCAACCGCGCCGGCGCCACCTTCGTCCACCGCATGCTGGAAGAGACCGACGCGGGCCCCGCGGACATCGTGCGCGCCTGCCTGATCGGCCGCGACGTGTTCGGGCTGGAGCCGCTGTGGGCCGAGATCGACGCGCTCGACAACCGCGTCGACGACGAAGTGCAGGCGCGCATGTTCGCCGCCGTGGGCCGGCTGCTGGAGCACGCCAGCCTCTGGTTCCTGCGCCATGCGCGCGCCGGCGGCGGCCAGGACGGCGGCGAAAGCGCGCGCTACGCCGAGGCCGCGGCCTGGCTCACGCCGCAGTTGCCGGCGCTGCTGGCCGCGCCCGAGGCGGCGGCGCTGGCCGAGCGGCGCCAGGCGCTAGCGCAGGCCGGCGTGGACGACGCGCTGGCGCTGCGCGTGGCCGCCGGGGAAATCTGCGCGGCCGCGCTCGACATCGCCGACGTGGCGGCCGCCACGCAGCGCGGCCTGGCGCTGGTGGCCAGCGTCTACTTCGCGCTCGACACCGAGTTCAGCTTCGGCTGGCTGCGCGAGCGCGCCCAGGCCCTGCCCGCCGACAGCCACTGGGACCTGCTGGCGCGCACCACGGCGCTGGAAGACCTGGGCCGCCTCAAGCGCGCACTGACCGTGAGCGTGCTGTCGCAGCCGGTGGAGCTGGACACCACGGAGAAACTGATCGAAGCCTGGCGCAACGGCCGGCAAGCCCAGATCGAGCGCTTCTCGCGCATGCTGGCGGACCAGCGCGCCTCGGGCGCGGCGGGCTTGTCGATGCTGTCGGTGGCGATCCGCGAGATCGGGCTGCTCGAGCGCAGCCAGCCCGGCTGCTAGGACGATCGGGCATTCGGGCGCTCGGGCGTTGGGACGTTGAGGACATCCGGGCAGGCGGCGCCGCGCGGAAGCTGGACGCGAGCGCCGGGCTTTGGGGACAATGGGCGCATCGCGCCCGCCGCCTTCCGCGGCGGCGCCAACCGGACCCGCGATGAACCGAACCCTCAAGACCGCAATCGCGGCGGCGCTCGCCGTCGCCGCCACCAGCTATGCCAGCCCCTACTGGACGCTCTACCAGATGCGCGCGGCCATCCAGGCGCACGATGCCGACAAGTTCTCGCGCTACGTCGACTACCCCGCCCTGCGCGAAAACCTCAAGGAGCAACTGACCGCGTCGCTGCAGCAGAAGCTCGGCGCGGCGCCGGCCCTGCGCGACACGCCGCTGGCCGGCATCGGCCAGGCCATCGGCCAGGCCGTCATCCACACCATGATCGACACGATGGTGTCGCCGGCCGGCGTGATGGCGCTGATGGCCGGCGAGAAGCCCGCCGCCGCGCCTTCGGCACCTTCGGCGCCGCCGGCATCCGCCCCCGCCCCGCGGCAGGACTCGCCGGGCGCGGAAGACAGCGCACCGAAGCGCGAAGCCGCGAAGGACGCGATCAGGTATGCGCTGTCCTACCGCGGCCTGAACACGGTCGAGGCGTCGGCCACGAAGGACAACGGCGAGCGCATCGTCATCGGCCTCACGCGCGACGGCCTGTGGCGCTGGAAATGGAGCCGCATCGCCTTGCCGGACGTCGCCTTGCCCGCGCGCTAGCGCGCGGGAGGCGGCCGGCTCAGCGCACCCACTTGGCCTCGAGCAGCACCGCGGCCTTGATGGCCGCGACGGTCTCTTCCTCGCTGCGGAATTCGCCCAGCAGGCGCTTGGACTTGCCGCTCAGCACCGCGGCCTGCAAGGCCTTGGCAGAAGCCTCGGAGGTGCCCGGGTGCCAGCAGTAGCGCGCCGTCCAGGTGCCGTCCTGCAGGCGTTCGGCCACCCAGATGACGCGGAAATCCTCGAACACAACCCCGAAAGGTTCGTCTTCGTCCATCACACATACCTCCAAGACTCGTGATCGCTCCCCTCGGACAACACGGCCGTGCGCGGGCGGCCGGTGCCAGCAAGGCTGTCCGGCCGCGATCGGCTTCGGCACGGGCAGCGTGTCGCCGTCTTGCGGCGATCTGATCGGTCAGGGCTGGAGGCCCCCCTGATTTTTGCGTGATGCTAGCATGCGGCGCGGCGGTTCTGCCAGCGGTGCCGGCCGCCTCAGGTGGGGGGAATGTCGTGGCTGCCGCGTACCAGCAGGTCGGCCGGGCCGTCGCCCAGCACGCGCGGGCGGCGTGGCTGCAGTTCCAGCCCGAGGCGGATCAGCAGCTCGAACGCATCCGCCAGCAGATGCTGCTGGCGCGGCAGCAGGCTGGCGTACGGCATGTCGTAGATGGACTGGTGGGCACCGCGCGTGCCCTTGAGGCCGCGGTCGCGCGCCATGTCGGACAGCAGCGCGGCGAAGCCGTGCAGGTCCTCGGCGGCCAGGGCGGTGTTGAGCACGGCCGCCAGCACGTGTGGCGGCGACGAACCCCAGCCTATGGCGTCGGCGTTGGCCGCGCCCTTTTCGGATGCATCGAATGAGTTCATACCCCGATTAACGACCGCGACCCGCCGCCATGTAGGCCGGGACGCAAAACTTCTGGCGCGCGCGGCACCGCCGCTCAGTCCGCCGCATAGGCAACATGGTCCACCGTGGCATCGATCAGGCGGCAGGCGCGCGCCTGGGCACGGTCCGCCACCGCCAGCAGATCGCCCTGCTCATGGCCCATCCACGACTGCAGCGGCGAAGGATTGCGCACCTCCCCCTTGCCCTCCCGCACGATCGACGCGCTCACCAGGCAGCCGCGCGCGTGCTGCTGCACCGAGATCAGGACCACGTGGCCGCGGTAGTGCAGCGTTCTCGATTCGCTCATGATGTCTCCCTTTGCCGGGCATCGTAGCATGCCGCGGCGCAACGGGAGCGCGGCGCCGGCAGCGGGTCAGACACACTCCAGCGGCCGCTCGTGCGGGCGCCGCCCCATGCGCCAGACATTGGGCGGGTCGCCGTGGGCCGCGTTCTGGAACATCCACGCGCCGCACACCGTGCAGTGCCACGGCCGGTCCACCCAGCGCGAGTTGATCTCCAGGCCGAGCGCGCCCGCGCCGGACGCGGCCAGGTTCTCGTGCGGCAGCACCGAGGCCGGCGCGCCGACGAGCAGATGGCAGGGATCGCAAGCCTGCATGCCGTTACTCCAACGAGGCCGCCGGCGGCCGCTTCACGAAGCGCCGCCGAACGGGTCGGCCGCGCCCTGGCCCGGCAACTCGGCCAGGTCGAATTCGTCGCGCGCCTTGTCCACCACGATGCGGATGCTCTTCTCGAAGCCGCTGGCATTGCCGAACGCCTTCATGTCCCAGTTGCGCCCGCGCGCGTCGCGCGGCTGCGCCTGCGGCAACGGCACGCGCACCTTCGCGCCGTCCTCGATGATGTCGTCGATACGCTGGATGCGCCGGCTCACCTCGTCCTGCAAGGCCCGTGCAGAGCGTTCGCGTTTGGCCATCGTCCACTCCTCGTCGTTGCGACCGGATGCTGCGGAAACCCGATGCCGCGAAAAAAGGCCGCGGCGATGCCGGCGCCTGCAGCGAACAAACGTCTGTTCCGCAAGACATGCAGAGCGCGCGGCCACGCCTTGATTGTAGAGTCAGCGCCGGAGCACTACAAACCCGATCATCTGCCCGCGTTCGCGCAAAGTGCCGATGTTTTTCCGGCCATGACGACATGGCTTCGATCCTTCGCGGCAATGGCCCGGCAATTACGTAAATTGACCGATGCGCGGGTATTGCGGATATTCGAACATTTTGCGGATGCAAAAAGAAGCGCGGACAAAAAGAAAAAACCCGCACAGTCTTCACTGTGCGGGTTTCTCATGATACTGGTCGGGGCGAGAGGATTTGAACCTCCGACCACCTGCACCCCATGCAGGTACGCTACCAGGCTGCGCTACGCCCCGAAAGAAAAAGATTATATCAGAAGCATTTGCTCGCTGGCTAGACCCTTGATGCACTTTTTACTGGTGCCGCGCGATCTGCCGAAGCTGCGCGAGCAGGTGCTGGACTTCCACCAGCTCATTGCGCAGGTTGTTGATGTCGAGCGAGAAGACCGGCGCCTCGTCGGCCGCCGCCGCGACCGCGGCCTGTTCTTCCTCGGCCGGCGCATGACCGTGCTGCCGCCCTTCGTCGAGGCGGTTGCGCGCGCCGTTGATGGTGAAGCCCTGCTCGTACAGCAGGTCGCGGATGCGGCGGATCAGCAGGACTTCATGGTGCTGGTAGTAGCGCCGGTTGCCGCGCCGCTTGACCGGCTTGAGCTGCGTGAATTCCTGCTCCCAGTACCGCAGCACGTGCGGCTTGACAGCGCAAAGCTCGCTGACTTCGCCGATGGTGAAGTAGCGCTTGGCGGGAATCGGCGGCAACGAAATGCGTTCGCTGGGTCTTTCCGACATACGGTGAATGGGCGGGCTTCAGGCCGTGCCGGCAGTGGTTGGCATGCCCGCGCGGACAGGTGCGCGGGCACGCGGGGCGATTCGGTACGGCAACCGAAGCGGCAATCGAAACGACGGACAGATGAGCAGGATAGCGACTGGCGGCGCGGCTGGCAAACCGGCGTCAACCGGCGACGTGAACGCGCGACGCCAGTTCGCGGCGTCAGCCCGGCACCGCGATGCCGGCGCGTTCCTCCACCAGCGCCTTGAGCTTCTGGCTGGCATGGAACGTCACCACGCGCCGCGCGGTAATGGGAATGATCTCGCCGGTCTTGGGATTGCGCCCGGGGCGTTGCGGCTTGTCGCGCAACTGGAAGTTGCCGAAGCCGGACAGCTTGACGCTGTCGCCGTGTTCCAGCGCTTCGCGAATCACGTCGAAGAAGGCCTCGACCATGTCCTTGGATTCGCGCTTGTTGAGACCGACCTGGTCGAACAGCATTTCGGCGAGCTCGGCCTTGGTGAGCGTGGGTACCTCGGCGGCGCGGGCGTCGGTGGCCTCGTCGTCGAGCGATGCTGCCTGCCGGTCGCCTGCCTCACCCATTGCTGCGGCCATGAGATGCGCGTGTCGATCGTTCATTGTCATTCAGTGTGCGATCCGCCCGGATGCGGATGTCCGGGCGCTCCATTGTCATGTCGTCACGCCAGCCGGCGTGCCCGCTGGTTCAGCCGCGCAGCCGCGCCTGGAAGGCAGCGCCCGCGGCTTCGACCATGCAGCGCACCGCGCTGTCGACGGTTTCGTCCTGGAGGGTCGCCCCAGTATCTTGCAAGGTCAGGCGGAACGCAAGGCTTTTCTCGTCCGCGCCGATGGCCGCGGAAGCGGCCTTCGGGCGGAACTCGTCGAACAGCGCGAGGCTCTGGCAGTAGCGCCCGTAGCCCTGTTTTTCGAGCGCCGCGCGCATGGTGTCGAGCAGGTCCTGCACGCGCACGGCCTGCTTCACCACCAGCGCGAGGTCGCGCACCGCGGCCGGGAACCTGGAGATTTCGGTGTAGCCCGGCAGCCCCACTTCGCGCAGCGCCTGCAGGTCCAGCTCGAACACCACCGGCGCCTGGCTGAGCTCGTATTCCTGCAGCCAGCGCGGATGCAGTTCGCCGATCACGCCGGCCGGCTTGCCGTCGATCAGCACCTGCGCGGCGCGGCCCGGGTGCAGCGCCGGATGCGAGACCGGCTCGAAGCGCGCCACGCGCGGATGCAGCAGCGCCTCGACGTCGCCCTTGACGTCGAAGAAGTCCACCGGGCGCGTGGCCACGCCCCACTGTTCCTCGAAGGCCGGGCCGTAGGCGATGCCGCCGGCCACCAGCGGCTGGCGATAGCCCGCCACGGTCAGGCCGCCGTCCGCCACCGACGCGTCGCGGTGGAACACGCGGCCGACCTCGAACAGGCGCACGCGCGAGGCCTTGCGGTTGAGGTTGTAGCGCACCTTGTCGAGCAGGCCGCCGATCAGCGTCGAGCGCATCACGGCAAGCTGGCTGGCGATCGGGTTGAGCAGGCGGATCGGGTTGTCGTTGGCGGCGAAGTCGCGTTCCCACTTCTCTTCGACGAAGGCGAAGTTGATCACTTCCTGGTAGTCGCGCGCGGCGATCGCGTGGCGCACCACGTGGTTGGAGCGGCGCGCCTCGCCGGTCGGGCGCATCTCGCTCTCGGCCACCGGCGGGCGCGCCGGGATGCGCTCGAAGCCGTAGATGCGCGCGACTTCCTCGATCAGGTCTTCCTCGATCTCGATGTCGAAGCGGTAGCTCGGCGGCGTCACCACGAACACTTCGCCGTCGGCGCCCTGCTCGCGCGTGAACTGCAGCCGCAGGCGCTGGAACACGTCGGTGATTTCCGCCGACGACAGCGCGATGCCGAGCACGCGCTCGGCGCGCGCCACGCGCAGGCGCACCGGCTTGCGCTGCGGCAGGTTGACGATCTGGTCGTCGACCGGGCCGGCCTGGCCGCCGCAGATCTCGAGAATCAGCGCGCTGATGCGCTCGATGTGCTCGACCGTGGTGGCGTAGTCCACGCCGCGCTCGAAGCGGTGGCCCGCGTCGGTGGCGAAGTTGTAGCGGCGCGAGCGGCCCTGGATCGCCTCGGGCCACCAGAACGCGGCTTCGAGGTAGATGTTGGCAGTGTCGAGCGAGACCGCGGTGCTGTCGCCGCCCATGATGCCGGCCAGGCTCTCGATTTCCTTGTCGTCGGCGATCACGCCGACCTGCTCGTCGAGCTCCACGGTGTTGCCGTTGAGCAGCTTGAGCTGCTCGCCCTTGCGGCCCCAGCGCACGTCGAGCCCGCCGTGGATCTTGTCCAGGTCGAACACGTGCGAGGGGCGGCCCAGCTCGAGCATCACGTAGTTGGAGATGTCCACCAGCGCGGAGATGCTGCGCTGGCCGGCACGCTCGAGGCGCTGCACCATCCAGGCCGGCGTGGCCGCGCGCGCGTTCACGCCGCGGATCACGCGGCCGGAGAAGCGGCCGCACAGGTCGGGCGCCGACACCTTGACCGGCAGCTTGTCGGCCAGCGTCACCGCGACCGGCGTCATCTCCGGCAGCGTCAGCGCGGCGCCGGTGAGCGCGGCGACTTCGCGCGCCACGCCGTGGATCGACAGGCAGTCCGCCTTGTTGGGCGTGAGCTTGATGACGAAGACCTGGTCGTCGAGGTCCAGGTACTGGCGGATGTCCTGCCCGACCGGCGCGTCCGGCGGCAGGATCATCAGGCCGCCGTGGTCTTCCGACAGCTTGAGCTCGCGCGCCGAGCACAGCATGCCGAAGCTGTCCACGCCGCGCAGCTTGCCGACCTTGATCTCGAACGGCTTGCCGCCCGCCTCGGCCGGCGGCAGCACCGCGCCGACCAGCGCGCACGGCACCAGGATGCCGGGCGCCACGTTGGGCGCGCCGCACACGATCTGCAGCGTCTGGCCGGTGCCGGCATCGACCTGGCAGACGTTGAGGCGGTCGGCGTTGGGATGGCGCTCGGTGGCGAGCACGCGGGCCACCACCACCTTGTCGAACGGCGGCGCGACCGGGCCGACCTCTTCCACCTCCAGCCCGGCCATGGTCAGGCTGTGCGAGAGCGCGTCGGTGGTGACCTTGTCGGGATTGACGAAACTGCGAAGCCAGGATTCCGAGAATTGCATGGCGCTTCTGATCCGGTAAGTATTCTGTTCTGTTGAGTCGGTGACGTTAGGCTCTGGCGCGCGGGCGCCTCAGGCGAACTGGCGCAGGAAACGCGCGTCGCCTTCGAAGAACAGGCGCAGGTCGTTGATGCCGTAGCGGAGCATGGTCAGGCGTTCGAGGCCGGAGCCGAAGGCGAAGCCGATGTAGCGCTCGGGGTCCAGCCCCATGTTGCGCAGCACGTTCGGGTGCACCTGGCCCGAGCCGGAGATCTCCAGCCATCTGCCGTTGCCGAAAGCCATGTCGATTTCCGCCGACGGCTCGGTAAACGGGAAGTACGACGGGCGGAAGCGCACCTGGATGTCGTCGCGCTCGAAGAACTTGCGCAGAAAGTCGGTGTACACGCCCTTCAGGTCGGCGAAGCTCACGTCCTCGCCGATCCACAGGCCCTCGACCTGGTTGAACATCGGCGAGTGCGTGGCGTCGCTGTCGACGCGGTACGTGCGGCCCGGGCAGATCACCTTGATCGGCGGCATCGCGCGGCCCTTGTACTTCTCCACGTGCATGCGCGCGTAGCGGACCTGCATCGGGCTGGTGTGGGTGCGCAGCAGCAGGAGCTTGCCCTCGCTGTCGCGGCCGTCCACGTAGAAGGTGTCCTGCATCGAGCGCGCCGGATGGTTGTCCGGGTTGTTCAGCGCGGTGAAGTTCATCCAGTCGGTCTCGATCTCGGGGCCGTCGGCCACGTCGAAGCCGACCGAGCCGAAGATCTGCTCGACGCGCTCCCAGGTGCGCATCACCGGGTGCAGGCTGCCGCGCGCCACGGCGCGCCCGGGCAGCGTGACGTCGATGGCCTCGGCGGCCAGCCGCGCGTTCATCAGCGCGTCGGCCAGCGCCTGGCGGCGCGCGTTGAGCGCGGCCTCGACCTGCTGCTTGGCCTGGTTGATGCGCGCGCCTTCGCTCTTGCGCGCCTCCGGGTCGAGCTTGCCGAGGCTCTTGAGCAGCTCGGTGAGCGCGCCGGTCTTGCCGAGAAAGCGGGCTTTTTCGTTTTCCAGCGAGGCGTTGTCGTTGGCGGCGGCGAAGGCGGCCTGGGCGTCGGCGACGATTTGATCCGGATCCAGAGACATGGCGGCGGTCGGCGATAAATTTGGCGTCCGGGTCACGGGAAGGGCCCGGGCGTGGGTTGGCACTAGGTGCGATGTGGGTGCCGGGCCCCGCGCGGCACCGGGAGCGGCGCGGGGCTCGTTTCGGATGCCGTCTCGCCCGCCGCGCCCGCCTGGCCGGCGGGCACGCAAGAAGACACAAACGGCATTCGAAATGAAAACGGGGCTCGGTGAGGAGCCCCGTTCTTGCAGGTCCGCCGGACGCGAATCCGGTGGAGATGCTGTCGACCTTGCGGTCGGTGCTTGCCCCCGGCCCGCCGCGCAGCTAGCGCGCCGGGCCGGAGCCGGCATCAGGCAACGGAGGCTTTCACCTGGTTGACGATGGCGGCAAAGGCAGGCTTGTCATGGATGGCCATGTCCGACAGCACCTTGCGGTCCAGTTCAATCGAGGCCTTCTTCAGACCGTTCATGAACACGCTGTAGGTCAGGCCATGCTCGCGCGTCGCGGCATTGATACGCGCAATCCAGAGCGCGCGGAACACGCGCTTCTTGTTGCGGCGATCGCGGTACGCGTACTGGCCGGCACGCATGACCGCCTGCTTGGCGATGCGGTAGACGTTATTGCGACGGCCGCGGAAACCCTTGGCAGCGTCGATGACTTTCTTGTGGCGGGCCCGTGCAGTGACCCCACGCTTGACTCGAGGCATGAAATGCTCCTTTCGTTTTCGTTAGGGGTTATGCGTAGGGCATCATTGCGCGAACGGACTTCAGGTTCGTCTCATGGACGTCCTGGGTGCCGCGCAGTTGACGCTTGTTCTTGGTGGTCTTCTTGGTCAGGATGTGACGCTTGAAGGCCTGGCCACGCTTGAACGAACCGTTCGGACGCGCAGTAAAGCGCTTGGAAGCGCTTTTCTTGGTCTTCATCTTCGGCATGAAAAACTCCAGCTCTATGACATGCATGCAGGTGGCCGGCTGGCGCCGACGCTTGCATGACCCGCATCCACTTGTTGTTGCGCGGCGCCACGAGGGGCTGTCCGCGCCGTATTCGCGCACCGCCGCGCCCGGCGGAATTCTCCACCTGGCCGCGGCGACGCGCAGAATCTTACTTCTTCTTCTTGGGAGCCAGCACCATCACCATCTGGCGCCCTTCCATCTTCGGCATCTGCTCGACCTGGCCGACTTCTTCCAGGTCCGCCTTCAGGCGTTCGAGCACACGCGCGCCGATTTCCTGGTGCGCCATCTCACGGCCGCGGAAGCGCAGCGTGATCTTGGTCTTGTCGCCGTCTTCCAGGAACCGCTTCAGGTTGCGCAGCTTGACGTTGTAGTCGCCGTCATCCGTACCCGGCCGGAACTTGACTTCCTTGACCTGGATGATCTTCTGCTTCAGCTTGGCGTCGTGCGCGCGCTTGGCTTCCTCGTACTTGAACTTGCCGTAGTCCATGATACGGGCAACCGGCGGCACCGCGGTCGGCGCGATCTCCACCAAGTCCAAGTCCTTATCCTCAGCCAGGCGAAGCGCGTCCATGAACTTGACGATGCCGAGCTGCTCATTATCAACCCCGACCAGGCGCAATTCGGGTGCGCTGATTTCGCGGTTGATGCGATGACCTTTGTCTGTAGCGATGTTGCGTTACCTCAAGAAGACAAAAAACAAGCCGTGCTCATCCCATCAGGCTTTGCTGGCAACGTCCTGTTGCAGACGCTCCACAAACGCGGAAACGGGCATCACACCCAGATCCGCATTGCCACGGGCACGCACGGCCACTTGATTGGCATCCCGCTCCTTGTCGCCCACTACCAGCAGGTAGGGAATCTTCTGAAGGGAATGCTCGCGGATTTTATACGTAATTTTCTCGTTACGCAAATCCGCCTTGGCCCTAAATCCTTGTTTTAGCAGTGATTGCACGACGTTTTCGGCATATTCCGCCTGCGAGTCGGCAATATTCATCACGATGACCTGTTCCGGCGCCAGCCACGCGGGCAGCGCGCCGGCGTGATTCTCCAGCAGGATGCCCAGGAAACGCTCGAACGAGCCCAGGATGGCCCGGTGCAGCATCACCGGGCGCTTGCGCGCGTTGTCCTCGGAGACGTATTCGGCGCCCAGGCGCTCCGGCAGCACCAGGTCGAGCTGCAGCGTGCCGCACTGCCACGAGCGGCCGATCGCGTCCTTGATGTGGTACTCCACCTTCGGGCCGTAGAAAGCGCCCTCGCCCGGCAGTTCCTCCCACTCCACGCCGCAGGCGCGCAGCGCCAGGCGCAGGCCTTCCTCGGCGTGGTCCCAGACCTCGTCCGAGCCGGCGCGCTGGTCGGGGCGCAGCGACAGCTTGACCGCCACGTCCTTGAAGCCGAAATCGTCATAGACCGAGAAGGCCAGTTCGTTGAAGGCCTTGGCCTCGGCCACGATCTGCTCTTCCGTGCAGAAGATGTGCGCATCGTCCTGCACAAAGCCGCGCACGCGCATCAGGCCGTGCAGCGCGCCCGAGGGCTCGTTGCGGTGGCAGGCACCGAACTCGGCCAGGCGCAGCGGCAGGTCGCGGTAGGAGCGCAGGCCGTGGTTGAAGATCTGCACGTGGCCCGGGCAGTTCATCGGCTTGATCGCGTAGTCGCGCTTTTCCGACTCCGTGACGAACATATTTTCCTTGTAGTTCTGCCAGTGGCCCGACTTCTCCCACAGCGAACGGTCCATCACCTGCGGCGTGCGCACTTCCTCGTAGCCGGCCTGCGTCAGGCGGCCGCGCATGTACTGCTCCACGGCCTGCCACACCTGCCAGCCCTTCGGATGCCAGAACACCATGCCGGGCGCCTCTTCCTGCAGGTGGAACAGGTCGAGCAGCTTGCCCAGCTTGCGGTGGTCGCGCTTCTCGGCTTCCTCGAGCATGTGCAGGTAGGCTTCCTGGTCTTCCTTCCTGGCCCAGGCCGTGCCGTAGATGCGCTGGAGCATCTCGTTCTTGGCGTCGCCGCGCCAGTAGGCGCCGGCCACCTTCATCAGCTTGAAGACCTTGAGCTTGCCCGTGGACGGCACGTGCGGGCCGCGGCACAGGTCGACGAACTTGCCTTCGCGGTACAGGCCGATTTCCTGGTCCTGCGGAATCGACGCGATGATCTCGGCCTTGTACTTCTCGCCCATCGACTCGAACAGCTTCACGGCCTCGTCGCGGCTCCAGACTTCGCGCGTCACCTGCTCGTCCTTCTTCGCGAGCTCGGCCATCTTCTTCTCGATGGCGGCGAGGTCCTCGGGCGTGAAGGGGCGCTTGTACGAGAAGTCGTAGTAGAAGCCGTTCTCGATCACCGGGCCGATCGTCACCTGCGCGTCCGGGTACAGCTCCTTGACGGCGTAGGCCAGCAAGTGCGCCGTCGAGTGGCGGATCACGTCGACGCCGTCGGCGTCCTTGTCCGTCACGATGGCCAGGCTCGCGTCCTGCTCGATCCGGTAGCTGGTGTCGACCATGCGGCCGTCCACCTTGCCGGCCAGGGCCGCCTTGGCCAGCCCGGCGCCAATGCTCTGCGCCACTTCTGCGACCGTCACCGGGCCGGGAAACTCGCGGCGGGAACCATCCGGCAGCGTGATTGCGATCATCTTGCACCTCATCAGGAATCCGCCCGCCGGCGTCTGCGCGGCGGCAAGCGGATGAAAAGCATCTTGTAGCACCGGGCAGCCATGCGGGGCACGGGCCAGGCAGCGGGGATTTCGCGCGGTCGCATCGGCCGGCGACCGGCAGCATAGCAGGCGGCTAACGAGCGACAGACGAAAAAAAACGCAGCCAAGGCTGCGTTTTTCTCGATTTCAACTCCGGCCGGACCGGGATCAAGGCGCACCTCGACTACTGTCGCTAATTAGCGGTAGTAGTTCGCGATGTCTTCATCATGGCGCCTTCCGTTCCTGTGAGCGGGTTGAACCGGTACTGCGAAACTGGGTACTGCGAATTGGTACTGCGCTACTGCGGGGTTACTGCCTGCTGCAATGCTTTTGGTAGG